>NZ_JBANDL010000002.1:2425714-3032142 GCF_037027445.1 Lysobacter firmicutimachus | reverse complement strand
CGGATTTGTCGCGACTTCTCCAGCCCGGCGGGAGCGACGCAAGGCGGCGGCGCGGCGCGATCGTGCGCGGATTCCGGCATTGGCGAAGGCGCAGCGGACGGCGGCGTGACTGGGGCTTGCGGCCGTGGTCGGCGAGCGGAGCATAGGGGCAAGCGGGGGCGGTCCGGACGTGACCGAGTTCGCACCGCGCGCAGTCCGCTCCCCGGGGTATCGCATCGGGTCCCCTGTGTTCGCCGGCCGCCGAGGTTCGGCGGCGATGCGGCGCCGACGTGCCGTCCAGCCTACGGTCGCCGGTCCGCGTCCGGCAACTCCGAGAGTGGCGCGACGGCGTTACGCCGATACCAACGCAAGGCCGTCGCGGTGTCGGCCGCGGCGCGCGCTCACGGCGGCCATGGCCAGGCCGAGCCCAGCGCGGCCAGCACGCACCAGGCGACCGCGGCCAGCACCGGCAACCGCCTCCACGCCAGCATGGCGACGGCGACCGCGACGATGCCGAGGTCGCGCGCCTCGCCGATGGCCTGGCGGGCGATCGGGTCGAACAGGGCCGCTGCGAGCAAGCCGACCACGGCCGCGTTGATCCCGGCCACCGCCCGCGCCGCCCAGGCGCGGCGCATCCATGCCGACCACAGCGGCAGGGCGGCGGCGACCAGCAACAGGCCGGGCAGAAACAGCGCCAGCAGCGCGACCAGGGCGCGCCACGGCGCCGGCGTCGGCAACGGCAGCGCCGCGCCCACATAGGCGGCCAGCGCGAACATCGGCCCTGGCAGCGCCTGCGCGGCGCCGTAGCCGAGCAGGAACCGGTCGAGCTCCAGCCAACCGGTCGCGACCAGGCGTTGTTCCAGCAGCGGCAGCACCACGTGGCCGCCGCCGAACACCAGCGCACCGGCGCGATAACAGGCGGCGGCGAGTCCGGCCAGCGAAGCCGGCCCGCCGGACCACAGCAACGCGGCGCCGAGGCCGAGCGCGAACGTCACCAGGCAGGCGAGCGCGACGCCGCGGCCATAGCCGGGGGCGAAGTTCGGGATCGATCCGTCGGCGCCGGCCAGCAGCGGCGCGCGGCACAGCGCCAGACCGGCCGCACCGCCCGCCGCGACCGCGAGCAGCTGCATCCAGGGGCCGCCGACGCCTGCGATCGCGACGCCGGCGGCGATCGCGATCAGGCGCCGGCGCCAGTCCGGGGTCAGGCTGCGGGCCATGCCCCACACGCCGTATGCGACCACCGCCACCGCGACCAGCTTGAGCCCGTGCACCAGGGCGACGCCGGCCGGGTGGGCGATCCAGTGCGGCGCCGACAGCGCCAACGCGAACATGGCCAGCGCCGAGGGCAAGGTGAAACCGGCAAACGCCGCCAGCCCGCCGCGCCAGCCGGCGCGCGCCAAGCCGATGGCGAAGCCGAGCTGGCTGCTGGCCGGGCCGGGCAGGAACTGGCAGATCGCCAGCAACTGGGCGTAATGCGCTTCGTCCAGCCAGCCGCGACGGCGCACGAACTCGTCGCGGAAATACCCCAGGTGGGCGATCGGCCCGCCGAACGACGTCAGGCCCAGGCGCAGGAAGACCCGGAACACCTCAAGCATGCGCGGCGGCGTCCGGTCGCGGCGAAGGCAGGGCAGAGTGCGGTTCGGCGCCGGCAGTCACGATTTCGGAGTCCTGTTCAGCGGATTTAGCGTTCGCTGCGGCGCAGCATGAATGTGACAAGTTACGCAAATTACATTGCAGGGGCGGCCGCCGTGGCCGCGGTTGCGTTCACCAGGGTACTCGCCATGACGTCCTCGTTTCGTATCGCCTTGCTGTGCGGCGCGGTGCTGACCGCGTTGGGTGCTTCGTCCGCCGCGCTCGCCGGTGGCCGGCCGGATCTGGTGCTGGCCGGGCTCAAGGCCGGGCAAGCGCATCGCGCCGGCGAAGTGCTGGTCAAGTTCCGCGACGGCAGCAGCGCGGCCCAGCAGGGCGCCGCGCGTCAGGCCTTCGGCCTGGAGAAGCTCAAGACTCTGCGCGGCGGCAATGCGCGCAACGGCGAACTGGCGCTGTGGCGGGTTGCGCCCGGGCGCGATCTGGCCGCGACCTTGTACGAACTGAGCAAGAACCCGAGCGTGGAGTACGCCGAACCCAACTGGGAATACCAGCATCAGGCGACGTCCAACGACACCTACTACAGCAACGGCTCGCTTTGGGGCATGTACGGCTCGGGCACCAGCCCGGCCAACGCCTACGGTTCGCAGGCCGCGCAGGCCTGGGCCGGCGGTCATACCGATTGCGGCAACGTGGTGGTCGGGGTCATCGACGAAGGCTACATGTACTCGCACCCGGACCTGGCGGCCAACGCCTGGACCAATCCCTACGATCCGGTCGACGGCGTCGACAACGACGGCAACGGTTACGTCGACGATGTCCACGGCTGGGATTTCGAAGGCGACAACAACGAAGTCTTCGACGGCGCAGGCGACGATCACGGCACCCACGTGGCCGGCACCATCGCCGGCGTCGGCGGCAATGGCCAGGGCGTGGCCGGCGTGTGCTGGAGCGGGGTCAAGCTGATCAGCGGCAAGTTCCTCGGCCGCCGCGGCGGCAGCACCGCCGATGCGATCACCGCGATCGACTACTTCAACGACCTCAAGAGCCGCCACGGCCTCAACATCGTCGCCACCAACAACTCCTGGGGCGGCGGCGGTTTCTCGCAAGCGCTGCAGGACGCGATCGGCCGCGCCAACACCGCCGGCATTCTGTTCGTGGTCGCCGCCGGCAACTCCGGCGTCAACTGCGACACCTCGGACTGCTACCCGGCCGAGTACCCGAATCCGAACGTGCTGGCGGTGACTGCGCTGCGTTCCAACGGCACGCAGATCTACAGCTACGGCGCCACCACCATCGACATCGGCGCGCCGGGCTACGGCATCTGGTCGACCGTGCCGGTTTCGTCCAAGGGCAAGGTGATCCCGGGTTACGCCAGCTACAACGGCACCTCGATGGCGACCCCGCACGTGACCGGCGCGGTGGCGCTGTACGCCTCCTCGCATCCGGGCGCGACCGCGGCCGACATCAAGAGTGCGGTGATGAGCGCGGCGATCGCCACGCCCTCGCTGAGCGGCAAGACCGTCAGCGGCGGCCGGCTCAACGCCAGCGGGTTCTGAGCGCGGCGACCGCGATCGAGGAAAGAACATCGAGCACCTGGCCCCGATTTTTCGGGGCCATTTTTTTTGCCGTGCAGTTCGCGCGAGATTCTGAAACGCAGGACGCCGGGACGGCAGCGAGGCGTCGGGCACCGGCAAGATGCATGCGCAAGATGCAGGTGGAACCGATGCAGCGCGCAGCGACATTGCGCCGTCGATGCCGGAGATTTGTAAAACGTTGACCAGTTTCGGTCCGCTTATTGTCATGGCTTGCGCGACGGCTTAGATTTTCGAGTGTCTATTGCGTATGGCCATGGAGTGCTCGTTATGTCGAACCCGAATCCTTTCCAGAATCGCGGCTGGCTGCAGGGAGTCATGGATCGCTTCGGCATGGGGCGGCAGCCCCAGTCGTCGGCGCCGCATCAGGCGCCGGCCGCGTTGGAGCGCCCCAGCGAGCGGGTTGCGGTGGAGCTGATGATGGACGGCTACGAAGCCGACAGCCGCAAGAACATCGACGGCTGGAAGCGGCTCGGGCGCGACGAACTGCAGCGCCACGGCGTCGAAGTCGATCGGTTGCAGGATGCGTCGACCGGATTGGACATCAGCGTTTACGCCAAGGGCGACAGCATCGCGGTCAACTTCCGCGGCACCGCGGGAGCCTCGCCCAAGGACTGGGGCACCAACATCAAGCAGCACCTCGGCCTGGACAGCGCGCAGCACGATCAGTCGGTCGCCGCGGTCAAGCACATGAAGGAGGTGTATGGCGAGAACCTGGTCGTGTTGCTCGGCCACTCCAAGGGCGGCGGGCAGGCCATGCTCAGCTCGACCGTGACCGGAGTTCCGGCGATCGTCGCCAACTCGGCTTCGGTGCACGAGAACACCTTCGCCAAGCACGGCGTCGACATCAATGCGATCGACAAGAAGGCGCTGCCGATCAAGACCCTCAACATCCAGGGCGAAGTGCTGGCCAATCTGCAGAGCTTCAGCCCGCTCCGAACCCATCAGGACCTGGGCGTGAACCGCACGTTCCCGGATGCGCTGATCGAGCGCGGCGCGGTCGAGAAGGGCTTTTCCAGGGCTTACGAACCCGGTATGTCGATGGACGACGACCTCACCAGCCAGGTCTTCGCCAACAAGCGCTCGGTCGAGGCGCATTTCGCCACATCGATGAAGCAGGTGCTGGAGGTGGATGCGCGCCAGACCGAGCGCGCCGCCTCGATCGCGGAGCAGGCGCATAAGGGCGGCCTGGCGCGGGTCGACAACCTCGTCGAAGGCCGCGACGGCAAGAGCCTGTTCGCGGTGGAGGGCGACATCGGCAACGCCGCGCACAAGCGGGTGCAGATCGCCGGCGGCCTGCAGGGCATGGACACGCAGTCGTTGCTGGATAAGGTGCGCCAATTCGCCCCGGGGCCGAGCATGGCGGATCACGCGCAGCAGCCGGCGACCCAGCTTCAGACCCAGACCGGGCCCAAGTTCGGCCTGTAAGCGACGCGCCGTCCGCGCCCGGCGCTCGGCGCCGGCGCGCGGCGGTCCCTGCGGCAAAGCGCAAGGCCCCGGGAAACCGGGGTCTTGCGTTATCGCTTGCCGTGCGGCCGACTCAGTTCTGCGCCGGCGTGTTCTCGGCGAAGTACTCGTGGTTGTCGGCGTTGTCCAGCGCGTCGGTCGGGCTGCTGATCGCCAGGTTCTTGGCGCCGGCCTGGCCGTAGACGTGGTCGTCGGTGCCGGCGACGGCGTTGAAGTGGCTCATTTCGTGGATCAGGGTGCCGGCCTTGGAGTCGGTGCCGGTCAGCGGCGCGGTCCAGAAGGTCCGGCAGACGAAGATCTCGTACGGCTGGTTCGGATAGACGTAGGCGTAGTAGCGCTGGTTGCAGCCGCAGTTGACGGTGATCTGGCCGTTGCTCTGGTCCATGGCCTGGTCGATCGCGACGAAGTGCTGGCTGGCGGTGCCGTAACGCGCCGAGGTGTAGGCGCCGAACCAGGTGGTGTAGCGCGGGCCGACGGTGCCGGCGGCGAGATAGCCCTTGGCGTTCTCGGAATAGCCGCGGGCGGCGACGACCGCGTTGCCGATAGTGCCGATCTGGGTCGCATCGCAGCTCTTGTAGGTCACGCCGTCGACCACGCTGCCGCCGCCGGGTTTGCGCTGGACGGTCGCTTCGCCGCCCTTGCCGGCGCTCCACAGGCTCAGCGGCACGCTGCGCGCGACCAGCGGCAGGCCGTTGTCCTGGCGCAGCAGGCTGCCGTCGGACAGCGACGCGTACTGCAGCGGCGAGTCCAGGTTGACCACGTACTGGCCGCGCTGGGAGAAATCGTAGGCCTGCGACAGGTCGATCGTGCTGCGCAGGGTCTGGCCGGCGCGCAGGATCGCGAAATCCTCGGCCTGCGGCAGGCCGCGCTTGATCATCGGGCCGACATAGTCGACCGCGACGCCGTCGCGGCTGACGTTGAACAGCTTGGCTTCGGTGAGTGCGGAAGGCAGCTGCCACTTCGGAACCCGCACGGTGTGACGGCTGGTGTTGGTCACGCTTACTTCGACCAGGCCGCCGAAACCGCCGGCCGGGTCGGCCACGGCCATCAGGCCGATGCGCAAGGGGTTGGCTTTTTCGTATTTCGGCGCTGCGGTCACCGAGGCGATCGCGCCGGCCAGCACCACGCTGCCCGCGACCGCGGACATGAGACTGATTTTCATTCCGAAACCCCCGAACGTAAGTGAACATAATGAACGGCAAAGGCCCGTCGCGCGGACCTGTTCGCACCTAAGCAGAGCGTGCGCGCGATTGCATTCTGCAACGCGGCAAATGCGCTCCGGCGCGATTAAGCCAGGATGCGCATACTGCGCTCGACGGCAACGCCGTCCGCGGCCCGGGGGGCGCGGAAAACCATGACGATCACGGCAATTTCACGTACCAACGACGGGGTGCAAGCAATGCGGTACATCAAGCACACGGCAGCGGTCCTGTTGCTCGGCCTCGGCCTGGCGACCGGGGTCCAGGCCCAGACCATCGGCTACAACATCCGTACCGGCGACGTCTGGGTCGACACCCGGCTGGGCGAGATCAACGATTACGGTTATCGCTACCGCGAACCGTTCATCCACGAGATGACCGGCTACTACGGCGCCCCCCGCTCGCTGATCGACGAATTGCTCGGCCGCCGCGGCTGGGCGCCGGGCGACGTCTATTACGCCTGCGCCATTGCCCGCGCACTTGGCGTGCCGTGCCTGAACGTGGTGCGCGAGTACGACCGCTATCCCGGCCGCGGCTGGGGCGACGTTGCCAAGCGCATGGGCATCAAGCCCGGCTCGCCGGCCTTCCACGCGCTCAAGCGCGGCGCGGTCGGCACCTACGATCGCTGGGGCTACCCGATCACCGTCCATCAGTCGGTGCACGTCGATTGGTCGCAGCACGGTCCGGGCAAAGGCAAGGACAAGGACAAGGGCGGTCACGATCGGGGCCACTACGACCGCGGCGGTTACGACGGGCACGGCAAGGGCAAAGACAAGGGCCACGGCAAGCCGGACAAGGGCGGGCATGGCAAGGGCCATGGCGGCGGGCATGGCAACGGCAAGGGCAACGGCAAAGGGCACTGAACCGGGGCCGTTGGGGCAGTGGGTACGACAGCCGGCTTCGCGCCGGCTGTCGTCGTTTTCGGCTTGCTCGAGCGGAACCGCGGCGCTGACGACGGCGGACGGCTTGCCGCCGCCGCCCAGGGATGCCGCCGCGAGCGCTCAGCCGGTTGGGGCGACCAGTCCGAGCTGGCGCATCAGGCCGAGATTGTCCTCGAGGTGCCAGTTTTCGTTGATGCGGTCTTCGGCGATCCGGTAGATGTCGGTGGCGATGAAGTCGACGGCCTGGCCGCTGCCCTCCACGGTGCCGAAGCGACCGTCGAAACGGCCGCGGAAGCGCAGGTGCACCACCACCCGGTCGCCGGCGACGATCATCTGTTGGATTTCGCAGCGCAGATCGGGCACCGCCGCGCGCATCGTGCGCGACGCCTGCAACGCGCCCGCCAAGCCCTGGATGCGGCCGGGCGGCAGGGTGCGGTCGACGAAATCCGGCGCCAACGCCGCGCGCGCCAAGTCCGGATCGCCGCTGTTCCAGAAACTGGCGTAACGGCGCGCGGCGAGCACTCGCGCGGCGTCGTTCGCATCGTCCGGCGCCGCGGCGATCAGCCGCGCCGGTTGCAACAGCGGCGGCGCAGCGGCGAACGCGGCGGGCGCCGCGGCCAGCAAGGCGGCCAGGGCGGCCGCACGCGCGGGGCGTACGAACGGGAACGGACTAGAGACGGTCATGGGCGAGGGCCGGGCAAGCGCCAGCGGGCGCGGGAGCGGCATGCTGGCCCGGCCGTTGCCGCGCAAACAGGTGCGTGGCGCAGAGGTATCCTTTCCGATCTGCGAACAATGCCAGCGAAGCATGGCCGGAGCGCGCGGCGCGTGATCGACAATCTGCCCAATCTGATCGCGTTCGACCGCATCGTCTCGGCGGGGAGCCTGTCGGCCGCGGCGCGCGAGCTGGACCTGTCGCTGGCGGTGGTCAGCAAGCGCCTGGCCCAGCTCGAAGAAGACCTCGGCCTGCGCCTGCTGCAACGGACCACGCGCCGTCAGACGCTGACCGAGGAGGGCGCGCTGTTCCATGCGCAGGTGGTGCGTATCCTGGCTGAGGTCGCTGCAGCCGAGGCGCTGATCTGGCGCCGGCGCGAAAGCGTCGACGGCCTGCTGCGCGTCACCGCGCCGAACGACCTGGGCCGGCGCTGGATCGCGCCGATCCTGGCGGATTTCCAGCGCCTGCACCCGCAACTGAGCGTGCAGCTGGACCTCGGCGATGGGCTGGCCGATCTGGTCGCCGACGGCCTGGACCTGGCCATCCGCTTCGGCCGGCTCGAGGATTCTTCGTTGATCGCACGGCCGCTGGCGCCGAATTACCGGGTGCTGTGCACGGCGCCGGCGTATCTACAGGCGCACGGCGAGCCGAGCGACCCGGCGCAACTGGCCGCGCACCGCTGCCTGCTGATCGGCGAACAGGCGCGCGCGGACTGGCGCTTCGGCGGTGAGCCGCCGGTCAGCGTGCGCGTGCGCGGCAGCCTGGTCAGCAACGACGGCGGCGCGGTCCATGCCTGGGCCCTGGCCGGCGCCGGCATCGCGCTGAAGTCGATCTGGGACGTCGGCGACGATCTTGCCGCCGGACGGTTGCAACGGGTGCTGCCGGGGCATTCGATTCCGGCCGCGCCGTTGCACGCGATCTACGCCCATGCCGAGCATCTGCCGCCGCGGGCGCGCCTTTTCATCGACTACCTGCGCGAGCGCCTGCGGTCGGCCTGGCGCTGGGAGCCGGCGCCGGCGGCCGCGGACCGGACGTTCAGATGATCTTGAGGGTGATCGCCTTGAGCACGGCGCGGGTGCGGTCGCGGGTGCCGAGCTTGTCGAAGATTTCGATCAGGTAGTTCTTGACCGTGCCCTCGGCGACGTGGATCGCCTGGCCGATCTCGCGGTTGCTGTAGCCGCCGGCGAGCAGGCGCAGGATGTCGACCTCGCGCCGGTTGAAACCGTGGCTGGGCGGGGCGGTTTCGCGATAGGCGTAGCGCGCGCGTACCGCGTCGGTCGATACCGGGGCGATCGCGCGCCGACCCTGCGCGACCTCTTCGATCAGCGCGATCAGTTCCGGCGGCGATGCGTCCTTGAGCAGGAATCCGCGCGCGCCGGCCGCGATCGCGCGCAGGGCCGCGCCGGCCTCGTCGAAGGTGGTCAGCAGGATCACCGGCGGCGCGCCGGGCACCGCGCGTAGGCGCTCGCACACGCCGTAGCCATCGAGCAGGGGCATGCGCACGTCGCACAGGACCACGTCCACCGGCCGTTCCTGCAGCCCGGCGATCAAGGCCTCGCCGTCGCCGGCCTCGAGCACGATGCGGAAACGCCCGAAGCCGCCGAGCAGGGCCTTGAGCCCGCCCAGCACCAGGGCCTGGTCGTCGGCCAGGGCCAGGCGCAGCGGCGTCGGCTCGATCAGCACAGCGGTACCCATCCGCGCAGGCGGAAGCCGCCGTTATCGCCGACGCCGAAGTCCAGTCCGCCGCCCAGCGCGAGCAGGCGCTCGCGCATTCCGGTCAGGCCGTTGCCGGCAAGCAGCCCGGCCGGCGCGCCGCGGCCGTCGTCGCGCAGTTCCAGCGCCAAGCGCTGGCCGTCGCGCTGCAAACTGGCCCACAGGGTCTGCGCCTGGCCGTGGCGCACGGCGTTGGTCAGCCCCTCCTGGAACGCGCGCAACAACGCTTCGGCGTGGTCCAGGCCGGGTGCGCGTGCGTCCGCGTCCAGCCGCAGGTGCAGGCGCAGCTGCGGGAACGCGCCGGCCAGCGCGCGCATCGACGGCTCCAAGTCCAGCCCGTCGTGCAGGCGCAGTTGCTGCACCACCGCGCGCAGGTCGTCGAGCAGTTCGGCGCTGAGCTGCGAACAGCGCGTCAGCGCCTGTTCGCGGTCGAGCCCGGGGTGATACTGCAGCGCGCTCAGGTTCAACCGCAGCGCGGTCAGCTTGTGCCCGGCGACGTCGTGCAGCTCGCGCGACAACCGCAGGCGCTCCTCGCTGCGCGCGGCCTCGGCGAGCATGCCGCGTGCGGCCAGCAAGTCGGCGTGCGACTGCGCCAGGGCCTGGTGCGCCCGCTCGGTGCGGCGTGCCGAGCGCAGCAACAGGATGGCGAAGGCCTGCAGCGCGGCGTGCACGCCGACGTAGGTCCACGGCGCGTCCATCTCGCGCGCCAGCCAGACCACGCCGAACAGCGCGGCATTGCTCAGCGCGAACGCCGCGGCCAGCGCGCGCGGCCCGAGCAGGGCGGCGAACTCGATCATCGGCAGGATCAGCAGCGCCGCGGCCGAGTTGTAGCGGTACAGCGCGACCAGGCCCAAGGCCAGCACGGTCAGGCCGGACGCGGCCGCCAGGCGTGCGCGCCGCTCGCGCAGCCGCCAGGACAGGACGAACGCGGGCGCGAACAGCAGATGCAGCCCGCGCGCCAACGCCGGGACCGGCCAGGCGGCGGCGAAGCCGCTGGCCTGCACCGGGCCCGACCACAGCTCCAGGCCGACCGCGGCCCAGGCCAGCAAGCCGGCCAGCACCGCGGCGGGGTAGCGCAGGGGCGGCGGAGAGCGCATGCGGCCAGCTTGGCCGGCGCGGCCCGGGCAAGGCAAGCCAGGGCCGCGAATGGATGACTTTCGTCACCGCCGGCGCTGACTTCCGGGCTCTGCCGGCGTCGCGGCGGCGACGCCCAGACTGCGCCCACCTCCGCCATCGGAACCCGCCCATGCGCATCCCGGCCCGCAAGCTGCGTCCGCTCCTGGCCCTGTTCGCCGGCGTCGCCGGCGCCGCCCTGGTCTATGCCGCGATCCCGGCGATCCCGCCGGCGACCTCCAGCGCCGGGGCGGAGCCGTTGCCGCGGCGCGCGCCGGCCGATCCCGCCGCGCTGCGCGAAGCCTATGCCTACCTGCCTGCGCAGACCCGCTTCGACGCATTCGTCGCCGTGCACCAGGGGCGCGAGCTGGCGCGCTGGGGCGATGCCGACCTGCCGATCAACACCCATTCGGTGCGCAAGAGCCTGCTCAGTGCGCTGTACGGCATCGCCATCGACAGGGGCTATCTGCGTCTGGACCAGAGCCTGGCGGAGTTGGGCATCGACGACCGAGTCGTGCCGCTGACCGCGCAGGAGAAGCGCGCCACGGTGCGCGACCTGCTGATGTCGCGCTCGGGCATTTACATCCAGGCCGCCGGCGAAGCCCGTGGCATGAAGGACTCGCGGCCGCGCCGCGGCGCGCACCGGCCGGGCGAGTTCTTCTATTACAACAATTGGGACTTCAACGTGCTCGGCACCATCTTCGAGCGCCGCACCGGACTGAGCATCGGCGACGCCTTCGAACGCTGGATCGCCCGGCCCACCGGCATGACCGGATTCCGCGCCGCGCATGTGATCTACGAGCAGCCCGGCTATACCGAGCACCGCCAGTTCGTGATCTTCCTGTCGGCCGCCGATCTGGCCCGGTTCGGCATGCTTTACGCCGACCGCGGCCGTTGGGGCGGGGTGCAGGTGGTGCCGCAGGCCTGGGTCGAGCGCAGCACGCGCGCCTGTTCGCCGGTGGCCGACCGCGATCCCTTCGATGCCTACGGCTATTTGTGGTGGGTCGACCGCGATGCGGACACGGTCTGGGCCGACGGGTGGGGCGGGCAGTTCCTGATCGTCGATGCGCGCCGTCGGCTGGCGTTGGTCTCGCGCAACGACACCGGCCGCAGCCGCCTGCAGTTGGGTTGGTTCGTGCTGTTCGACGGCGACGGCTGGCGCAGCCACCATCAGCACCTGCACCAGCTGATGATCCGCGCCGCCGGCGCGGCCCCGCCGTCCGATGCGCCGGCGCGCGCCGGGCCGGGCCGAAACGCCGAGCCGCGCCTGGCGGCGGCCGATCCGGCTTGCTAGTGTCCGCTTCTTTGCCGGTTCGCCGCGTGCGCGTCCGCGCCCGGCCCCGGCCAGGAGCGAGCACCGATGTCGATTCTCGTTACCGGCAGCGCCGGCCACCTCGGCGAAGGCCTGATGCGTCGTTTGCGCGCGCAAGGGCGCGACGTTCGCGGCGTGGACATCAAGCCTTCGGCCTTTACCGATGCGGTCGGTTCGATCGCCGATCCCGATTTCGTCGCCGCGGCGATGCGCGGGGTGCGCCAGGTGATCCACGCCGCGACCCTGCACAAGCCGCACGTGGCCACCCACAGCTACCGCCAGTTCGTCGACACCAATGTCGCCGGCACCCTGGCCCTGCTCGAGGCGGCGCTGGCCGAGCGGGTCGAGGCGTTCGTGTTCACCAGCACCACCAGCGCCTTCGGCGCGGCGCTGAGCCCGGCGCCCGGCGAGCCGGCGGCGTGGATCGACGAGGACGTGGCGCCGGTGCCGAAGAACATCTACGGCACCACCAAGATCGCCGCCGAAGGCTTGTGCGAGCTGTTCCACCGCAAGCATCGCCTGCCGGTGCTGGTGCTGCGCACCTCGCGCTTCTTCCCTGAGGACGACGACGATGCGGCGGTGCGCAGTGTCTACAGCCCGGCCAATGCGCAGGCGAATGAACTGCTGTATCGGCGCGCCGACATCGACGACGTGGTCCAGGCTCACCTGTGCGCGATCGAGCGCGCGCCGGCGCTGGGTTTCGGGCGCTACATCGTCTCGGCCACCACGCCCTTCTCGCGTGCGGACCGCGCCGAGCTGCGCCGCGACGCGGCTGCCGCGGTCGAACGCCTGTTCCCGCATTGCCGCGACCTGTACGCGGCGCAGGGCTGGCGCCTGTTCCCCGAGCTCGACCGGATCTACGACAACGCGCGCGCCCGCCGAGACCTCGGCTGGGCACCGCGCTACGGTTTCGGCCACGTGCTGGACTGCCTGCGCGAGGGGCGCGATTTCCGCAGCGGGCTGGCCCGCGAAGTCGGGGTCAAGGGCTATCACGCGCAGCGCTTCGAGGACATGCCTTATCCGGTGATGTGAACCGGTGCCGGGAGCGATCGCGGACACGGGCTGGGGCGTCCGCCCGACGCTGGCTAGAATGGAGCCGATGACGACGGCGCCGGGCGCGCCGTCGCCGCCCACCGACGAGGCGCCGCATTGAACCACCGCAACGACACGATCCGGTCAGTCCTCGATCCGCGCCGCGCCTGCGCGACGCAGGCGGGCGCAGCATGAGCGCGATCGCACTGATCTGCCTGGGCGCCTGCGACGGCGCGCGGGTCGAGAACCTGATCGTCGCCGCCGCGCGACTGTGCGCCGAGGCGGGACCGCACGGCCTGCGCGGTTGTTCCGACCTGTTCGCCGACCGCCACCGCGACTATCGCGGCGGGGTGACGGTGAACCTGATGTTGGCGCTGCAGATCGCCGCGGCCGACAACGCCGCCGCGCTGGAGCGACGTTTCAAGCAGATCGAGAGCGACTTCGGACGGCGCCGCGATCCGCAGCGGGCCTTGCCGGTGCCGCTGGACATCGATCTGGTCGGGCTCGTCGACACACAGGTGCGATGGCAGCCGCGTTACGATCCGGGCCGGCCTTACCTGTTCCATGGCCTGTATCAACTGCCGTTGCCGGCGTTGAAACAGGCGCTGGACACGGTGGCCGCCCAGCGCGGGTTCGTACCGCAACGCAATGCCGAAGGTTTCTATTCCCTGGCCGGTGCGGGCTTCGTCGAACGTTGGTTGCGCTCGTGCGATCCCGTCGCCGACTTCACCGCGGAGGCCCGTTGATGTCCGAGCGCGTCACTTTGGTCACCGGCGCCTCGCGCCGCATCGGCCGCGCCATCGCCGAGGCCTGCCTGGCGCGCGGCGACACGGTGGTCGCGCACCGCCGCGACGCCGATGCCGAGCCGGCGCCGTATCCGCGCCCCGTGATCGGCTGGAGCTGGGACCTGAATCAGCCGCTGCCGGCCTTGCCCGAGGCGCAGATCACCGATCTGGTGCTCAGCGCCTCGATGTTCGAGCGTGGTCGGCATTGGAGCGGGATCGACGCCGCCGGGCTGGAGCAGGAACGCGATCGCATGCGGCGCCATCTGCAGGTCAACCTGCTGGCGCCGTGGGAATTGGCGCTGGCGCTGCAGCGCCGCCGCCCGCTGCGTTCGGTGGTGATGCTGCTGGACACCTATCTGGATCGTTCCTTTCCCGGCCATGCGGCCTATCAGGTCAGTCGTGCCGCCGGCGCCGGGCTGGTGCGCGCGTTGGCGAGCGAATTGGCGCCGACCCGGGTCAACGCGGTCGCGCCCGGGACCGTGCTGCCGTCGGTGCGCGACCCGGCCGAGCGGGCCGAGCAAGAGGACGCGATCGCCGCGCGCACGGTGCTCGGGCGCATCGGCGCGCCCGAGGACGTGGTGGCGGCGGTGATGTACCTCAGCGATGCGGCCTACTGCACCGGCGAGATCCTGCGCGTCGACGGCGGCCGTTTCAAGCTCTGACCTTCGGGCTCCGGCGTTCGGGCTGTGGCATCCGGCGCGCGCGCCGTCGTTGCCGCAAGGCCCGCGCCGTGCCGCACCCCGGGCCCCTCGCCGCGGTCGTCTCGAGACGGCCGATCCCTCCCGGAGAGGAGAGATATTCGTCCGCGATCGTTCGCTGCGGAATCGCCGCGTCGGGTCAGGGCTGTGCGGCCAACTCGGCCATATGCCGGGCGATGCGCGCCTGCGCCGCTTCGGCGGTATTGCGCGCGCGTTGCCAGGCCGAGCGCGCGGCGCGTTCGGCCTGTTCCCAGTTCAGCGCCGAGCCCAGGCGGATGCGCTGATAGCGCTGGCGCAGTTGCAGGGTCGGGTCGTCGAAGTCCCGGTCCGGATGTTCCAGATGCACCGAAATGCCGACGTAGAACGCCGGTGCGTAATCGCTGAAGCGCATGCCGTCGCGGTAGAAATCCGCATGCCGGTAATGGCTGGCCCAGTAACTGAGCCCGGGCGTGTTGGGGCTGTGGCGGCCGCGTAGGGTCGTCGTCATCGCTCAGGCTCCGTGGAGGAACCCCCTGTTGCGCAGATGGTGCCCGATCGCATCGTTAGATGCACGTGTAGAGCGGCATTCAATCGAGACAAACGTTCATCTCTGCGACCGGAATCCGCTCCCTGCGCGACCGCGGTCACGCGGCTCCCGCTCGCTGTCGCCGGGCGATCCGGGCCCTCTTGCCGATGCCCGCCGGGCCCGGGCGTCGGGCCGGCGGCGGCCCGCTGCCGGCCCCTCCTGCGCGCACCCGGCGCCGTCAGGCAAGGTATGCTCGGATTACCGAGGCAGGGACCGATTCGACGCGATCATCCACGAGCGAGGGGGCGTGAGCGGAATGACCGACAGTTCCCGGGAAGCGGGGCGCACCGCCGAGCATCTGCGTTTCGTCCGCCGCATCTACGCGATGCGTTCGCTCGGGCTGGGCTTCGGGTTCTTCGCCGTGGCCGGGGTGCTGTACGAGCAGCACGCCGGCTGGGGGCTGTGGACGCTGTTGTTCGCCAACGGCTACCTGTGGCCGACGCTGGCCTACGTACTGGCCTCGCGCAGTCGCGATCCGGAGTACGCCGAATACCGCAATCTGGTGATCGACTCGGCCATGGGCGGGATGTGGATCGCGGTGATGCAGTTCAACATCGTGCCCAGCGCCTTGCTGGCGGTGATGCTTTCGGCCGACAAGATCGGCGTCGGCGGCTGGCGTTTCCTGGTGCGCACCGCGCTGGCGATGCTGCTCACCGCCGCTGCGGTGTGGACGCTGATCGGCTTCCCGTTCGCGCCCTACAGCTCGATGACGGTGGTCCTGGCCTGTTTGCCGTTCATGTTCGTCTATCCGATGGCGATCAGCAGCGCCGCCTACGGCCTGGCGCGCAAGGTGGTGCGGCAGAACAAGCAGCTCGACCAGCTCAGCCGCACCGATCCGCTGACCGGCCTGCAGAATCGCTTGCACTGGGACGATTCGGCGACCGCGGCCATGACCCATTGCGCGCGTTCGGCCAGGAACGCCAGCCTGATCCTGATCGACGTCGACCATTTCAAGGACATCAACGACTTCCACGGCCACCAGATCGGCGACGCGGTGTTGCGCCGGGTCGCCGGCATCCTGCACGGCGTGGTGCGCCTGACCGACACCGCCAGCCGGATCGGCGGCGACGAGTTCGCCCTGGTGCTGATGAACATCGAGGACGAACCGGCCCGATCGATCGCCGAGCGCATCCGCAAGGCGATCGAGGACGCCCGCTTCGACGACGCCCCGGCGCTGCGTTGCACGGTCAGCATCGGCCTGGCATCGACCGGGCCGCGCACGGTCAGCGCGGCGATGTGGATGCGCCATGCCGACGCGGCCCTGTACCAGGCCAAGCAACGCGGCCGCAATCAGGTGGTCTGCGCCGACGGCTGAGCCGGTGCGGGGTTTGCCAGCGGCGAAAGCGGCTCACTAGAATCCACCGACCCGGGCGACCCGGCGCAGACTCAACGATCGGGGCAGGGCATGGCGGAGCAGGGCGGCAATCTCGCGCAAACGCGCATCGGCGTCATCGGCCTGGGCTACGTCGGCCTGCCGCTGGCGCTGGAATTCGGCAAGCGCTACGACACCGTCGGTTACGACATCAATCCGGTGCGGGTGGCCCAGCTCAGCCAGGGCGAGGACTCGCATCGCGAGAACGACGCCGCCGAGATCGCCGCCGCGACCCGGCTGCGTTTCAGCGCCAGCTTGCGGGATCTGGCCGATCGCGACACCTACGTGATCACGGTGCCGACTCCCATCGACGAGCACAAGCGGCCGGATTTCACCCCGTTGGTCCAGGCCAGCCGCGCGCTCGGCGAACTGCTCAAGCCCGGCGACACGGTGATCTACGAGTCCACCGTCTATCCCGGCGCGACCGAGGAGATCTGCATTCCCGAGCTCGAACGCGCTTCGGGTTTGCGCTTCAATCAGGACTTCTTCGTCGGCTACAGCCCGGAACGGATCAACCCCGGCGATCGCCAGCGTCGCCTGACCGACATTCCCAAGGTCACGTCCGGCTCCAACGAGGCCACCGCCGAGCGGGTCGACGCGCTGTACCGCAGCATCATCCCGGCCGGCACCCACAAGGCCTCCAGCCTGCGCGTGGCCGAGGCGGCCAAGGTCATCGAGAACACCCAGCGCGACGCCAACATCGCCCTGATCAACGAGTTCGCCTTGATCTTCCAGCGCCTGGGCATCGACACCACCGAGGTGCTGGAAGCGGCGGGCAGCAAGTGGAATTTCCTGCCGTTCCGCCCCGGCCTGGTCGGCGGCCACTGCATCGGCGTGGACCCCTACTACCTGATCCAGAAGGCGCAAAGCGCGGGCTACTATCCCGACATCCTGCTCGCCTGCCGGCGCATCAACGACGCCATGGGCGGGCACGTCGCGGCCGAGGTGATCAAGCGCATGATCCAACGCGGCGTCGCGGTCGCCGACTCGCGCATCCTGATCCTGGGCATCACTTTCAAGGAAAACTGCGCCGACCTGCGCAACACCCGGGTGATCGACCTGGCGCGCGAATTCGGCGAGTACCGGGCCCGGGTCGAGATCCACGACCCTTGGGCCAACGCCGAAGAGGCCCGCCGCGAGTACGGCGTGGAGATGGTCGAAACGCCGCCGGCCGGGGTCTACGACGCGGTGATCGTCGCGGTCGCGCACGAACAGTTCCGCCGGCTCGGCGCCGCCGGCGCGCGCGCGTTCGGCAAGCCGGACGCGCTGTTGTACGACATCAAGAGCCTGTACCCGCGCGATCAGGTCGACGCGCGCCTGTAGCCGGCGCGGCGGGGCGGCCGCAGCCCGTCGGCGGCGCGCCGCCACGGTGCCTGCACCCGCGGCCGGTTATGCTCGGCTCCCGCTCGTGAACCGACCCATCGCCATGCGTTATGCCGCTTACGCCGCCAGCCTGCTGCTAACCCTGTTTTCGTTGCTGCTGGCCTGGCTGCACCATCCGGACTGGTGGTGGGGCGTGGCCGCGTTCGGCGCGATCGCCGCGCTCGGCACCGCCGACCTGCTGCAGACCCGCAGCACCCTGCGGCGCAACTATCCGGTGCTGGCGCACTTTCGCTACGGCCTGGAATCGATCGGCCCGGAGATGCGCCAGTACTTCATCGAGGCCGACACCGCCGAGGTGCCGTTCTCGCGCCAGCAGCGCGCCCTGGTCTACCAGCGCGCCAAGTCGGTCAACGACGTGCGCCCGTTCGGCAGCCAGCAGGACGTCTACGGTCTCGATTACGAGTGGATCAACCATTCGCTGGCGCCGACCGCGCACGTGCCGCACGATTTTCGCGTGGTCATCGGCGAAAACGCCGCCCAGCCGTACTCGGCCAGCGTGTTCAACATCTCGGCGATGAGCTTCGGTTCGCTGTCGGCCAATGCGATCCGCGCGCTCAACCGGGGCGCCAGGCTCGGCGGCTTCTACCACGACACCGGCGAGGGCTCGATTTCGCCGTATCACCGCGAGAACGGCGGCGACCTGGTGTGGGAGATCGGCTCGGGCTACTTCGGCTGCCGCGACGAACGCGGCCTGTTCGACGAACAGCGCTTCGCCGCGAACGCCGGCGACCCGCAGGTCAAGATGATCGAGATCAAGCTGTCGCAAGGGGCCAAGCCCGGCCACGGCGGCGTGCTGCCGGCGGCCAAGGTCAGCGCCGAGATCTCCGCCACCCGCGGCGTGCCGATGGGCCAGGACTGCGTGTCGCCGGCGGCGCATTCGGCGTTCGATTCGCCGTTGGGGCTGTTGCGTTTCGTCGCCCGCCTGCGCGAGCTGTCCGGCGGCAAGCCGACCGGGTTCAAGCTCGCGATCGGCCATCCCTGGGAATGGTTCGGCATCGCCAAGGCGATGCACGAATCCGGGCTGCTGCCGGACTTCATCGTCGTCGACGGCGCCGAGGGCGGCACCGGCGCGGCGCCGGCGGAGTTCATCGACCATGTCGGCGTACCGATGCACGAAGCCTTGATGCTGGTGCACAACACCCTGGTCGGGCTGGAGTTGCGCGACAAGATCCGGATCGGCGCCGCCGGCCGTATCGTCAGCGCCTTCGATATCGCCCGGACGCTGGCGATGGGCGCGGACTGGTGCAACGCCGCGCGCGGCTACATGTTCGCGTTGGGCTGCATCCAGGCGCAGAGCTGCCACACCGACCGCTGCCCGACCGGCGTGGCGACCCAGGACCCCAGCCGCTGGGGCAAGCTCGACGTGCCGGACAAGGCCAGCCGGGTATTCCATTTCCACGAGAACACGCTCAAGGCGCTGCGCGACCTGCTGTGCGCGGCCGGGCTCGGCCATGCCGGCGAGATCGGACCCGAGCACATCCTGCGCCGGGTATCGCCGACCGAGGTGCGTTCGCTGGGGGCCTTGTACAACTTCCTCGCGCCGGGCGATCTGATCGGCAAGGTGCCGGCGCATGCGGTGTTCCAGGCGTTCTGGAGCGCGGCGCGCAGTGACTCGTTCGCTGCGCCGGCGCGGGTGCTGGCGATGCGCGAGAGCAAATCGCTGTAGCCCAAGCGTGCTGGCTTCACTGCGGCAACGGCTTCCCCATGGGGATTGCCTGCGGCCATAGACTGCGCCCCCGGGACGCATGGAAATCCGACGGGGTTGAGGTTGATCGAAGCTCGAAACTGACGCGGAGGGTAGGAGCGGCGCAAGCCGCGGCCGCCGTCCTTCACTCTCGCCGCGCTTTGTCCTATGCCCCTGTAGGAGCGGCGTAAGCCGCGACCACGGGACGCGCAGAGAAATCAACGCCTTCGCTAATGATCGAAGCTACGAAACCGTAGCGCCGGCTTCTATGGACAAAAGCTTTAAAGCCAAGCTTCCGTCCGCAAGCGGCCGGGTCACTTTCTTTGTCCAAGGCGACGACGTCCTACGGGATTTCCTTCGGTCAAAAGTAACCAAAGAAAACGCCATGGCGGTTTCGGATCAAAAACCGCTATGGGACGAGGTTTTCGCCGGGCTGCTCCGCACAGGCCCTCCCTGGCCTGGCTGCGCACGGCCCGCCTCCCTGCGGGCCGCCCTTCGGGGCTTCGATTTGTCCTCGCGAGTTCGAAGCGGCGCCAAGCTCTTCACGGCAACGGCAACGGCAACGGCAACGGCAACGGCAACGGCAACGGCCTATGCCGCTCCAACTGAGCAAGGCTTTGGTCGGGGCGGGTCAGGGCGGGCTTACAGCAACTCCAGCACCCGCTCCGGCGGCCGGCCGACCACGGCGCGGCCGGCGTGGACGAAGATCGGGCGTTCGATCAGGCGCGGGTGCGCGGCCATGGCCGCAATGAGCGCGGCGTCGTCGAGGCTGGGATTACCCAGGCCGAGTTCGCGGTACTCGTCTTCGCCGCTGCGCAGCAGTTCGCGCGCGGACAGGCCCAGCAGTCCGAGCAGGGCGCGCAACTGCGCGGCATCGGGCGGCGAATCCAGGTACGTCACCAGCGCCGGCTCCAGGCCGCGTTCGCGCAGCAGTTCCAGCGCGCCGCGCGACTTGGAGCAGCGCGGGTTGTGGTACAGGCGGGTAGGGGCGAGATGCGGGTCGGTGGTCATGGTGCGGATTCTCGTCATGGCGCAGAGGCGGCGGGACGGCATCCACGCCGGCGCGCTGCGCCCGAAACGAAAAAAAGCCGGCTTGCGCCGGCCTTTTCGTACAACTGGTGGGCGGTGCAGGGTTCGAACCTGCGACCCTCGCCGTGTGAAGGCGATGCTCTACCGCTGAGCTAACCGCCCGAGTCTTATCGGGCCGCAAAGTGTAATCGGGCTTTTTCGGACTGACAAGCCTTGGCGTGAAAATTTCACTGAAGCCCGGCCGGCGGGGCGTGCCGGCTGCGATTTGGTTCGCGTTCGCGCAGGGACGGCAGGGCGAGCGCGAACACGGGACCCCGTCCGGCGAGGCCTGCGGCGCGGGCTTGGATTCGCACTTACTCCAACTGCTCCTTGGCGTAGGCCGCGTCCAGCGCCTCCATCGCGTCCAGCGGCTTGAGCTTGGCGGCCTTTTCGTACGCCGCCGCGGCCGCGTCTTCCTGCTTGTCGCCGTGCAGGAGCAGCAGCACGTTGCCGTGCTCGATGTGGGCGATGGGCGAGTCCGGGGTCAGCTTGAGCGCGGTCTTGATGTGCTTCTCGGCGTCGGCGGCCTTGGCGCCGTAGGTCAGGCCGCCGATCATGCCGCCGATCTTGTCGATGATCTCGGCGTGGTACAGCGCCATCGCGGTATGCGCCTCGGCGTGCTTGGGCGCGAGTTCCAGGGTGGCGTCGAGCGCGTTGCGCACCTTGCCGGCGATGCCGGCCTTGAGCGCCTTGGCGATGCTCAGCCCCTGGCTGTAGCGGCCCAGGGCGAAGGCGTGGCGGTAATGGCTGTTGGCCTCGTCCGGCAGCGCCTTGACCGCGGCTTCGGCGATCTTGGCCGCCTGCTCGTAGCGCTTGAGCTGTTCGTCCTCGTCCTCGACCAGATAGGTGGCGTGGATGCCCAGCGCCTTGACCGCGACCGACGCGCCGACCGGGCCCAGCGCCTGGCCGGCGTCGAAAGCGGCCTTGAAATCGCCGCGGTGGAACGCCCGCCAGGCCTCTTGCAGCGCATCGGCCAGCGCATCGGCATCCAGGCCCTTGGGCGCGGCCTTGCCGGCGGCGTCGATCAGGGCGGCGGCGCGCTTGGCGTCCGGGTAGGGCTCGGTGTCGCCGGCATGCAGCTTGGGCCAGGCTTTCTTGAGGGCATCGCCGGCGTAGGTATAGGCCTTGGCTTCGTGGGGAAAAGCGGCCCAAGCGGATTTGGCGGCCATCTGCGGTCCTTGTCGACAGGTCGGGTTGGGCAGCATCCCGCCGCGGCCGCGCGCTGGCAAGAGGGCGGCCGCGGGCGTGCGGCGGCGGTCGCGGCTAGTGTGAATGCTCGATGCCGGCGGCCCACAGTGGCGTCCTGAAACCCCCATCCCCGGGCGGTCGTGCGGAGCGAACCATGGCAGCTGTGAAGCGCAACAAGCCGGCGGCGAACAACCCCACCCCCACGTTGCGTCATCTCTGGCTGGCCGGCCTCGGCCTGGCCGTGATCGCACGCCGCGAAGCGCTGGCGAGCGGCGCGCGCACGGTCGACCGGATCGGCGCGCTGCAGCGCCGCGCCCAGGGTCTGGTCGCCGACGCGCGCGACAACGTGCGCGGCGGAATCGAGAGCGTGCGCGGCCAAGTCGAGCCGACGGTGGTGAAGTTCAGCGCCGAAGTCGAGGCGCGGCTGGCGCCGGTGCTGGACAAGCTGGGTCTCAAGGGCGGCAAGAAGCAGCGCCGCGGCGCACGCAAGCCGCGCAAAGCGGCCAAGCCGGCCCAGGCACGGCGCGGCGCGCGCAAGCCGGCGCCGCGGCGGACGCGCCGGGCCTGATCCGAAGCACAGACGAAAAGGGCGCTGCGGCGCCCTTTTCGTTGCGTGGAGCGCGGTCCGGCGCGTTTGCCGGATCGGGGCGGGGCGTGCGCCCGGTGTGGCGCTTGCCGCGTTCGCGGCGACGGGCCTCGACGCCGCCGGCCGCCGCGCCGCGACCCCGGTCCCATTCCATCGGCCGGTCGCGCGTACGGTCGGGCCCGCGATGGCCTAAACTCCACGGTTCCCGTCGCCGTTCCGGCGGCGTCCCACGTTGCCCTCACAGCGCGCCGAGCCGATGTCCGCAGAACCGATCGATTTCCACGCCTACCCGGACGCGTCCGGTCACTTCGGCCGTTTCGGCGGGCGCTTCGTCGCCGAGACCCTGATCGCCCCGCTGGAGGAACTGGCCGCCGCCTACGATGCGGCGCGGGTCGACCCGGCCTTCATCGCCGAGTTCGAGCGCGACCTGGCCCATTACGTCGGCCGGCCCAGCCCGATCTACCATGCCCAGCGGCTCAGCGACGAGGTCGGCGGCGCGCAGATCCTGCTCAAGCGCGAAGACCTGAACCACACCGGCGCGCACAAGATCAACAACACCATCGGTCAGGCCCTGCTCGCCAGCCGCATGGGCAAGACCCGCATCATCGCCGAGACCGGCGCCGGCCAGCACGGCGTCGCCAGCGCCACCGTGGCCGCGCGCCTGGGCCTGGAGTGCGTGGTGTACATGGGCGCGACCGACATCGAGCGGCAGAAGATCAACGTCTACCGGATGAAGCTGCTCGGCGCGACCGTGGTGCCGGTGACCAGCGGCTCGCAGACCCTCAAGGACGCGCTCAACGAAGCGATGCGCGACTGGGTCACCAACGTCCGCGACACGTTCTACATCATCGGCACCGTCGCCGGCCCCGACCCGTATCCGCGCATGGTGCGCGATTTCAACGCCGTGGTCGGGCGCGAGGCGAGGGCGCAGATGCTGGCCGAGTACGGCCGCCTGCCGGATGCGATCACCGCCTGCGTCGGCGGCGGCAGCAATGCGATCGGCCTGTTCCACGCCTTCCTCAACGACCCTTCGGTGCGCATCGTCGGCGCCGAAGCGGCCGGCGACGGCATCGACAGCGGCCGCCACGCCGCGTCGCTGGCCGCCGGCCGTCCGGGCGTGCTGCACGGCAACCGCACCTACGTGCTGTGCGACGACGACGGCCAGATCATCGAGACGCATTCGGTCTCGGCCGGCCTGGACTACCCGGGCGTCGGCCCCGAACACGCCTTCCTCAAGGACGCCGGCCGCGCCGAGTACGTCGGAGTCACCGACGAAGACGCGCTGGCCGCGTTCCGCACCCTGGCCCGCACCGAAGGCATCCTCGCCGCACTCGAGTCCAGCCACGCCATCGCCCAGGCGATCAAGCTGGCGCGCGCGATGCCGAAGGATCGGGTCGTGCTGTGCAACCTGTCCGGGCGCGGCGACAAGGACGTGCATACCATCGCCGGGCGCGAGGGGCTGCACTTCTGACTTTTTCCTTCTCCCCCTCGCGGGAGAAGGTGCCCGCAGGGCGGATGAGGGCGCGCGCCCGATCCGACGTTCGCCGACGCCGACGACCCTCACCCCACCCCTTTTCCACACGCGGACGAGGGGTTAAAGCCGAAGCCTTTCATCCATGAACCGAATCGACGCCAAGTTCCAACAACTGCAAGCCGCCGGCCGCAAGGCGCTGATCCCGTTCCTGACCGCCGGCGATCCCTCGCTGGAGTCGACCGTGCCGGTCATGCACGCCCTGGTCGCCGCCGGCGCCGACGTGCTGGAACTGGGGGTGCCGTTTTCCGATCCGATGGCCGACGGGCCGGTGATCCAGCGCAGCTCCGAGCGCGCGATCGCGCGCGGCGCCGGGCTCAGCTGGGTGCTGCGGGCGGTGCGCGAGTTCCGCCGCGACGACGCCGACACGCCGGTGGTGCTGATGGGCTATCTCAACCCGATCGAGATCCGCGGCGCGGCGCGCTTCGCCGCCGATGCGGTCGACGCCGGCGTCGACGGCGTGCTGCTGGTCGACCTGCCGCCGGAAGAAGCGGACGAACTGCGCGGCGCCTTCGCCGACACCGGCCTGGCGCTGATCCTGCTGGCTTCGCCGACCACCACCGAGCAGCGTCTGGCGCTGCTGTGCGAGGGCGCGCAGGGCTATCTGTACTACGTCAGCTTCGCCGGGGTGACCGGCGCCGACCGGCTCGACGCCGGAGCCGCCAACGACCGCCTGCACGGCATCCGCGCGCGCAGCCGGGTGCCGGTGGTGGCCGGGTTCGGGATCAAGGACGCCGCCAGCGCCGCGGCGATGGCGCGCGAGGCCGCCGGCGTGGTGGTCGGCAGCGCCCTGGTCGCGGCCCTGGCCGAGGCCGGCGACGCGGCCGCCGCCCGCACCGCCGCCGACTTCCTCGCCCCGCTGCGCCAGGCGCTGGACGCGCGCGCCTGAACGGCCGGCGGCGGACGCCCGCGTCCGCTGCGCTAAACTCATCCGCCGGTGCGCGAGCGGCGCCTGCCGCGCCGCGCCCGTCGGTACCTCATCCGTGGTTGCCTGAACAGGAAGATTTCATCGCATGTCTTGGCTCAAGAAACTCATGCCCTCCGGCATCCGCACCGAGACGGTCGCGGCCAAGCGGCGCAGCGTCCCCGAGGGCCTGTGGGAGAAGTGCGAGAGCTGCGGCGCGGTGTTGTACCGGCCGGAGCTGGAGGAGAACCTGGAGGTCTGCCCCAAGTGCGGCTTCCACATGCCGATCCGCGCCCGCGTGCGCCTCACTGCGTTCCTGGATGCCGGCAGCGCGCAGGAGATCGCCGCCGAGCTCAGCCCGGTCGACGTGCTCAAGTTCAAGGATCAGAAGAAGTATTCCGAACGCTTCAAGGCGGCGCAGAAGTCGACCGGCGAGCGCGACTCGCTGGTGGCGATGACCGGCACCCTCAAGCAGCGTCCGCTGGTGGCCTGCGCGATGGACTTCGCCTTCATGGGCGGCTCGATGGGCTCGGTCAGCGGCGAGCGCTTCGCCCGCGCCGCCGAGCGCGCGCTGGCCGACCGCGTGCCGCTGGTCTGCTTCGCCGCCAGCGGCGGCATGCGCATGCAGGAAAGCCTGTTCTCGCTGATGCAGATGGCCAAGGCCTCGGCCGCACTGGGCCGCTTGCGCGACGCCGGGCTGCCGTTCATTTCGGTCATGACCCATCCCACCTTCGGCGGCACCACCGCCTCGTTCGCGATGCTCGGCGATCTCAACCTGGCCGAGCCGGGCGCGCTGATCGGTTTCGCCGGCCCGCGCGTGATCGAACAGACCGTGCGCGAAAAACTGCCCGACGGTTTCCAGCGCAGCGAGTTCCTGCTCGAGCACGGCACGGTCGACCAGATCTGCGACCGACGCGAAATGCGTGATCGCCTCGCGCATCTTTTGGCGCTGTTGATGAAACAATCGCAACCCGAAGACGACGCAGAGGCGGCGGCTTGATCGCAGCGGCCCGACCGCGCGCGTCATGGGGGACCGCTGCGGCGGTCCTCGCCGTCTGTGGACTCGAGCGCGGGCTGGATGGCCATGGGGCGCGATCGGTGTCGGCGGCGTCTTCGATCCTGTCCCGATCACATCCAGCGCCCGCGTCCTGGTGCGACGCGCCGCGCTACCTGGAGGTTGAACTGCATGGCTCGTAAGTATTTCGGCACCGACGGCATCCGCGGCCGCGTCGGCGAAGGCCCGATTTCCGCCGATTTCGTCCTGCGCCTGGGCAACGCCTACGGTCACGCCCTGACCCGGCGCGGCTGGCGCAATCCGATGGTCATCATCGGCAAGGACACCCGCATCTCCAATTACATGTTCGAAGCCGCGCTCGAAGCCGGGCTGGTCGCCGCCGGCGTCGACGTGCAGCTGATGGGGCCGATGCCGACCCCGGCGGTCGCGCACCTGACCCGCTCCCTGCGCGCCGACGGCGGCATCGTCATTTCCGCCTCGCACAATCCGCACTACGACAACGGCATCAAGTTCTTCTCGGCCGAGGGCGAAAAGCTCGACGACGAGACGGAGCTGGCGATCGAGGCAGCGCTGGAACAACCGTTCCGCACCGTCGAGTCCGAGCGCCTGGGCAAGGCCGTGCGCACCCGCGACGCGATCGGCCGCTACGTCGAAGCGTGCAAGAACTCGGTGCCCAAGGGCTTCGATCTCAGCGGCATGCGCATCGCCATGGATTGCGCCAACGGCGCGACCTACCAGACCGGTCCGCTGGTGCTGGGCGAGCTCGGCGCGCGGGTCGACGCGATCGGCATCGATCCCAACGGCCTCAATATCAACGACGGCGTCGGCTCGACCCATCCGCAGACCCTGGTCGCGCGGGTCCAGGCCACCGGCGCCGACCTCGGCATCGCCTTCGACGGCGACGGCGACCGGGTGCTGTTCGTCGACAGCGAAGGCCGCGTCTGCGACGGCGACGACCTGCTGTACGTGCTGGCCACCGACTGGCAGCGCAGCGGCCGCCTGCAGGGGCCGGTGGTCGGCACCCTGATGACCAACTACGGCCTGGAACGCGCATTCGAACAGCGCGGCATCGGTTTCCTGCGCGCCAAGGTCGGCGATCGTTACGTGCATCAGCAGCTGATCGCCCACGGCGGCGTGCTCGGCGGCGAGGCCTCCGGTCACCTGTTGTGCCTGGACCGCACCAGCACCGGCGACGGCATCGTCAGCGCGCTGCAGGTGCTGGAAGTGCTGGGGCGCAACGGCATCAGCCTGCGCGACGCGCTCGACGGCCTGTACCGGGTACCGCAGAAGACCGTCAACGTGCGCTACGAAGGCGAGGCCAAGCCGGCCGAAGCCGCCTCGGTGCAGGAGGCGCTGCGCCAGGCCCAGGCCGCGGTCAGCGGCCGCGGCCGCGCCTTCCTGCGTCCGTCCGGCACCGAGCCGGTGGTGCGGGTCACGGTCGAGGCCGACGACGAGGTCTTGATGCAGTCGACCCTCGATACGCTGTCCGCCGCGGTGCGCGCCGCCGCGGCCTGACCCGCGGGCATCGTCCACCGTCAACGCACCGGCGCCCTCGCGCGCCGGTGCGTTTTTGTTTTTGGCGCAAGATCCGCGGGGTAGGGGGGCAAGTCGCGCCCCCAGTGCGCGCAGCGAATCCAGTGCCGACGTCTCCAGCGCCGACCTCATCGACCGGAGCTCGAAACCGTCGCGGGGTAGGTGCGGCGCAAGCCGCGGCCGCGTCCTTCACTCTTGCCGCGCTTTGCCCTATGCCCCTGTAGGAGCGGCGTAAGCCGCGACCGCGTCCTTGCGGTCTCGCGGCGTCTGTCGTTCGAAGGCCTCTGATGCTTCAGAGCTCAAAGCTTCAAGCAAAGCTTCCGTCCGCAAGCGGCCGGGTCACTTTCTTTGTCCAAGGCGACAACGTCCTACGGGATTTCCTTCGGTCAAAAGTAACCAAAGAAAACGCCATGGCTGTTTTCGGATCAAGAGCCACTATGGGACGGAGCGTGCGCAGGGCTGCTCCGCACAGGCCCTCCCTGGCCTGGCTGCGCACGGCCCGCCTCCCTGCGGGCCGCCCTTCGGGGCTTCGATTTATCTTCGCTAGTTCGATGCGGCGCCAAGCTCTTTACGGCAACGGCAACGGCAACGGCAACCGCAACGCGTCCGGTCAATGCTGTTGCTGGAACCGGGTCAGCATGTCCCAGGACTGGCGCAGAGCGGCGGGATCGACCTTGGCGTCGGGCAGCGGCCGATAGCGGCGGTCGACCACGGTGGCCGCGCCGTAGTTGTCGAACAGGTAGATCCGCTCGCCCTGGCGGATGCCGCGTTGCGACCAGCTCTCCACCAGCAGCGGCCGCTGCGGTTGGGCCGGGCCGAACAGGTCGCGGCCGGTGCTGTAGTCGCCGGCCGGGTTGCGGCAGCCCAAAGCGTGACGCATCACGGTCGGCACGAAATCTTCGTGCGCGGTGACGTGGGCGAACTTCTGCGCCGCGCGGCCGGGCCAGTGCAGTACGAACGGCGTGCGCAATTGGTAGTCGGAGAAGTTGCCGTTGTGGCCCCAGTAATTGAGCTTGAGGTCGTTGAACTCCTCGCCGTGGTCGCCGGTGATCAGCACTACCGTGTCGTCGGCGAAGGGGCTCGCGTCCAGCGCGCGCAGGAATTCGCCGATCAGGCTGTCGGCGTAATGCACTGCGGTGCGGTAGCGGTTGTACTCCGGAGTCGGGTCGTGATCCGGGCCGAGGTCGAGCGGATTGACGTCGGCGGCCATCGGCCGCGCCAGCGGCGGATAGCCCTTGGGCATGTAATAAGGCTGATGCGGCGAATCCAGGAACACGAAGCCGAAGAAACGCCCGTCGCGCGGGGTCGCGGCGATGTCGGCCTGCAGCCGGCGCAGGATTTCGCGATCGCGTTCGGCGCTCTTGCGCTTGCGCGGGCCGTTGACCACCCGCTCGCGCACCTCCGAGAACACCGTACGGTCGAACTCGGGGCTGTGCAGCGGCGCGCTGCCGTAGATATGCATGCCGTAGCCGTCGCGCTTCATCTGCCCGATCAGGGCCGAGCCGCGCTGTTCGGCCAACATCGGGTGCCAGTAGCCGCCGGGCAGGCCGTAGAGCAGGCCGAACACGCCGAAGCGGGTGGCGTTGCCGGAGCTGTAATGGTCGTCGAACCACTGCGAGCGCTGCGCATAGGCCCAGACATTGGGCATGGTCTGCGGCTCGAGCGCATCGTGGCGCAACGATTCGAGCAGGATCACCACCACGTTGAGCTTCGGCGCCGGATCGCATTGCAACGGCCGCAACGGGTAGGTCAGCAGACCTTCGCCCTGGGCCGGCAGCGAGGCGCCGGGCGCGCGTTCGATGCCGAACCGGGCCAGCGTGTCCTTGAGCGTGATCGGCTGGGCCCAGGGGATGTAGGGCAGTTGCGACATCACCACGCGGTCGCCGCGTGCGTCGTAGTAGGCCACCATGCCCTGGCTGATCAGCATCACGCCCGCCGCCCACAGCCAGCCCTTGAGCAGGCGCTGCCAGCCCGGCCGGCGCTCGAGCAGGCGCCACCACAGCCAGGCGAGCAGGATTTCCAGCGCCAGCACCGCGCCGACCGCGAGCGCGATCAGGCCCCATACCGCGCCCGAGAACACCACCTGGTCCTGCATCGCGCCGCCGAACACCATATTGGCGACCATCGCATTGAGGTGGAACCGATACAGGGCGAACACTTTGGCGTCGATGAGCAGCAGGCAGATCCAGGCCGCGTGCGGCAGCACGGCGGCCGCGCCCAGCACCCGCACGCTGCGGGTCGCCCAGCCCAACAGCAGCGCCTGCAGGCCCAGCACGGCGCCGAAGAACACGAAGTGGGCGGGCAGGGCCAGGGCCAGGAAGACCCCGGCCTTCCAGTGCTCGGTGAGGTGAGCGAAGGGGATGTTGGAGGCCGCGATCGCGATCGCCGCCAGTGCATTGGCGAAGATGAACCCGGTCAGCCAGGCCAAGGCGCGGCGCGCCGGGAAGGCGGGGCGGGCGGCAGTGTCTTGCATGCGGGGCGTTCTCGGCGGCCGACGGAGCTGCCGGCGCGCGAGGCCGGCCGGGGCGCGACTTTATCGTGTAATCCGCGTCCCGAATACCGCCCAAAGGTGGCTTTGCCGGCCCTGTCGCGACGCGGCGAGCGCGGACGCCGGGTTTGAGCGAAAATGACCCATTACCTTACGACCGACGACACCAACAGGAAGACCACGTGAGTCAGATTCCCACCCTGGACATCCGCCGTTTCGACACCGACCGCGAGGCCTTCGTCGCCGAGCTCGGCGCCGCCTATCGCGAATGGGGCTTTGCCGGCATCCGCGGCCACGGCATTTCCGATCAGCAGATCGACCGTTCCTACGACGTGTTCAAGCGCTTCTTCGCCCTGCCGGAAGAGATCAAGCGCAAGTACCACGTGCCCGGCAGCGGCGGCGCGCGCGGCTACACCCCGTTCGGCGTGGAAACCGCCAAGGACTCCAAGCACTTCGACCTGAAGGAGTTCTGGCACGTCGGCCGCGAGATCCCGCGCGACTCCAAGTACGCCGCGGACATGCCGGCCAACCTGTGGCCGGAGGAAATCCCCGAGTTCCGCGAGCAGGCCTACGGCCTGTACCAGGCCCTGGACCGGCTCGGTTCGCGCGTGCTCAGCGCGCTGGCCCTGCACCTCGGCCTGGCGGAGAACTATTTCGCCGACAAGACCGACTCGGGCAACTCCATCCTGCGCCCGATCCACTACCCGCCGATCACCACCGACGACATCCCCAACGTGCGCGCCGGCGCGCACGAGGACATCAACCTGATCACCCTGCTGGTCGGCGCCAGCGCCGAGGGCCTGGAAGTGAAATCGCGCCAGGGCGAGTGGGTGCCGTTCACCGCCGACGCCGACACCATCGTGGTCAATATCGGCGACATGCTGCAGCGCCTGACCAATCACGTATACCCCTCGACCACCCACCGCGTGGTCAACCCGCCGGGCGAGAAAGCGCGCCAGCCGCGCTATTCGACCCCGTTCTTCCTGCACCCGAACCCGGACTTCCTGATCGACGTGCTGCCGTCGACGATCAGCGCCGACAACCCCAGCCGTTACCCCGAGCCGATCACCGCCCAGGGCTACCTGGAAGAGCGCTTGCGCGAGATCAAGCTCAAGTAAGCCGCCGGCGCGCGCCGCTCGCGCGCCGCATCGCCAGAACGGAAAAAGCCGGCTTGCGCCGGCTTTTTCTTTGCCTGCGGACGGGCTTGCGCGCTCACTCGATGCGTGTCGCCAACGCACCGAGCGCGTCGGCATCGGCGGAGGTGAATCCCGCAGCCTCGCCGAACTCGGGCCAGCCCGCGCGCAAGGCCGCCATCACCGACGGGTCCTCGGTGTGGGCTTGCAACAGCCAGGCGGCGACCTCGGCGCAGAGGACGTCGGGGGCTGGACGGCACAGCAGCGGACCGGGCGGAATCGGCGGCGAACGCCACAATTCGACCAGGCCGGCGGGCCGGGCCGCGTCGTAGACATCGGCGGCGAGCGCGGCGACCTCGGCGCGGCCCTCGCTCAGCGCCTGCAGCGCGGCGGCGTGCGAGCCGGCATAGCTCAGGCCGGCGAAATCGCTCGCCGGGTCCAGGCCCAGGCGGCGCAAATGGTGGGCCGGCACGAAGCCGCCCGAGGCGGAGTCCTGGCCGACCAGGACCAGGCGCAGGCGCGGTGCCTCGCGCCGGAGGCTGTCCGCGGCGACGGCGTCGCTGCGCCCGACGAGCACGGCGCGATAGCGTTCGGCCTGCGCCGCCGGCACTTGCGGCACCGGCAAGGTGACCGGTGCGGACGCCCGCCAACGCCGGGTCTGCAGGTAGGCATGCAGATTGGGCACGGCCACGTCGACTTCGCCGCGGCGCAGTGCCTCCACCAGGTCGGTCGGCGAGGGGAACAGACGCAGCGCGGTCGCGCGGCCGCCGCGCGCGGCGAGGTAATCGGCCAGCGGCCGGATCGCCGCTTCGCGATCGCGCTGCGGATAGGCATAGGTGGCGACCACCCAGGGCCGTGGCGCGGCCACGGCGGTCGATTGGGCATGGGCCGCGGGCGCGCACAGCGCGAGCAGGCCGCAGAACAGCAGTGAGCGCGTCATCGCGATATCAGACGGCATCGACCGGCGTTTGTCATCGCCCTTACGGCAGCGGCGTCGAAACAGCCTGCGCTGCCACCGGCCCGCAACACGCCATCGCTCCGCCCCCCCAATCCCGAATCCCCAACCCCCAAATCCCCAATCCCAACCAAGACAAAAAGAAGCCGGCTTGCGCCGGCTCCTTCCTTTGCTGCATCGGCCATCCCTGGCCGGAGGAACGCAGCGACACAAACCGCTGCCGCCCCATTCCAGACTCCCCATTCCCCATTCCCGACTTTCAACACCCGATCGCCGCACACAAAGCCACGATGTTGTCGTCGGCGAAGCGCGGGCCGACCCAGGCGGTGCCGAAGGCGCCGATGTGCGGGCCGCTGACCACGCTGTTGACGTAGTGGCCGCCGCTGAGGTTCAGCAGCCAACCGCCGCCGCTGGCGCCATAGGTCATGTCGCAGCCCTGCACCAGCACGTTGGTGCCCTCGCTCGGCGAGCTGTAGGTCTGGCCGTTGCAGATATGGGTGAACTGGGTGCTCAGATTGCTGGCGTAGCCGTGGGAGGTGGCGTACTCGGAGTAGGGGCGGTTCCAGGTGCGGCCGAGCCAGCCGACATAGCTGGTGACCGGCAGGCCGGTGACCTGTTCGCCGGTGAGCTTGATCACCGCCACGTCCCAGCGCCGGCCGCCCGACGGGAAATAGCCGCTCGGAACGCGCGCGCTGCTCCAGCCGAAGCGACCGTACGGCGCTTCGCCGTAGCGCTCGGCCGGCACGAACACGAAGTTCGTGTTCCAGCCCGCGCCGAGCGTATAGACGCAATGCGCGGCGGTGATCAGCACCGAATTGCCGCTGGCGACGTTGGCGGTGCAGTACGAGCCGCTGCCGTCGGGCTTGGTGAAATAGAGCTTGCCGATCTTGTTCCAGGGCGTGGTCTTCCACTGGCTGGTGTAGTAGTTGCCCGGATAGCGGGTATAGGGGTAATGCGCGCCGTCCTTCTCGCCGCCGTCGGACAGCGCGCTCAACGGCGCTGCGCCCTTGGCCGCGTCGAGCGCGTCCAGGCGCTGCCAGGTGGCGCGGAAGTGGTTGCGGGCGAGGTAGTTGGCGAACGCCGGCGCTTCGCCGCCGGGGGCGCTGCCGGCGGCGCGGACCATCTTGTCGCTCAGCTCGGCGGTGTCCGCGGCTGCCCGGTCGTCGCGCGGCGCCCATTGCAGCGGCTTGACCGCGGCGCGTTGGCGTGCGGTGGCGAACGGGTGCGCTTGCGCCGACGTGGACAGGCGCTGCTGCGACGGCGGCGCCTGGATTTCGATCACGTCGCCGTAGGGCGTGCGCACGGTCTTGCCGGTGTCGGCGGCGTCGGCGGCGAAGCAGGTCAGGGCCAGCGCGCCGAGAGCGGCGAGGCGGGCGATGGGGCGGGGCGAGCGGCGGTTCTGCGACTTCATGGCGAAACTCCTTGTGGTATCGCTTCCCTGGGGGCGATGAACGGGTCGACGGTCGCCGGACGTGCGCCCCGACCCGGAGGGCGCGCGTCGCGGATCGGGAACGGGGGCGGTGCGCCGCCGGCGAGGCCGGTTTTGCGCGGGCGAACGCTCCCTGTCCCGCGAACCCCGGGGGGCTTCGCAAGCGATCCTTGGCGTTGAGGCCCGATACGGGCAGTCACCCCCAACAAACGCCGGGGTCGACAGGGGCAGGACAGGGGGCGGGCGAATCGGCGCCGGCCGAACGACGGCCGCGGCACCGGCGGCAGGTCGGCCAGCCGGGTGGAAAATCCTTTCCCGGCACTGACTTACGCTGTTTTTCGCGACTGCGTAGAGCGGGCCCGGAGTTTCAGGCCTGCAACACGCGGCGGTGCGGGCTCAGTCGCGTACCGCCACCCCGGCGTCACGCAAGGCCTCGCGCCAGGCCGAGCATTTGGCCGCATCGGCCTGCGAGGCGTTGGCCGGGCTGGTCGACGGCAGGCGGCGCAATTCCGGCGCCGCCGCCAGCCCGGGCAGGACGAAGCGGCGGAAGCTCTGTTCGGCCTTGGCGCCGTTGAACAGCACCGTGCGTACCTGCGGGTGGCGAACGAAAAAGCCGGCGAAATCGTTGGCGACCGCGGTGTCGTCGCGGATCGCCGAATCCAAGCTGCCCTCGCGCTCGCATTGCGCGAGCACGTCCCACACCGCGATCCCGGCCGCGCACAGCGCTTCGATCCTGCGCTCGTAAGCCAGTTCCGGGCCGGCGCCGATCAGGCGGCCCATGATCGGCCAGAAACGGTTTTGCGGATGGGCGTAGTAGCGGCCGGCGGTCAGCGACGCGACCCCGGGCATGCTGCCCAGGATCAACACCCGCGCTTGCGGCGGTTCGATCGGGGCGAAGCTGCGGACGGGGGCGGGCGGCGTTGCGGGCATGGGCGAGGCGAACGGGAAGGTCGGACCGATAGGGTGGGGGCGTGGCGGCCTGGGTTAAACTGCGCGTTCAGACGCAACAGGAGAGACCATGCGCCGCAGGATCGTCGCCGGAAACTGGAAGCTGCACGGCAGCCGCGAGTTCGCTTTCGCCTTGCTCGACGAGGTCGCCGCGCAGACCCCTCCGCCGGGGGTGGAGCGCCTGATCCTGCCGCCGCTGCCGTACCTGGGCGAGCTGATCGAACATTACGGCGAACGCGGGCTGGCCTTCGGCGCGCAGGACGTCAGCGCCAACGAGAAGGGCGCCTACACCGGCGAAGTCTCGGCCGCGATGCTCAGGGACGTCGGCGCCGGCTACGGCCTGGTCGGCCACTCCGAGCGCCGCCAGTACCACGGCGAAAGCAGCGAGCTGGTCGCGCGCAAGTTCGCCGCCGCCAAGGCCGCCGGCCTGACCCCGGTCCTGTGCGTCGGCGAGACCCTGGCCGAGCGCGAGGACGGCAAGACCGAATGGCGCCTGCAGGAGCAGTTGGGGCCGGTTTTCGAGCTGCTCGGCGCGCAGGCGCTGGACGGCGCGATCCTGGCCTACGAGCCGGTCTGGGCGATCGGCACCGGCAAGACCGCCACCCCGGAACAGGCTCAGCAGGTCCACGCATTCATTCGTAGCGAAATCGCTGCGCACGATGCTACAATCGCTGGCTCGCTTCCGATTCTTTACGGCGGAAGCGTGAAGGCCGACAATGCCGCCGCGCTGTTTTCCCAGCCCGACGTCGACGGCGGCCTGGTCGGCGGCGCCTCGCTGGTGGCCGCGGATTTCAACGCCATCGCAGCCGCGGCGGCGCCCTGATCGAAGCGTTGCGGCGCCCGGCGCCGCAGCGGGACGGTCCTAACCCGCAGTCCGAACCGAAGAATCCTAAGCGATGCTGTTGTTCCTCAACGTCATCTATGTGCTGATCGCGATCGCCATGATCGCGCTGATCCTGATGCAGCGCGGCGCCGGTGCGCAGGCGGGTTCGGGCTTCGGCGGCGGCGCTTCGGCGACGGTGTTCGGCGCGCGCGGTTCCTCGAACTTCCTGTCCAAGGCGACCAAATGGCTGGCGATCGCGTTCTTCGCGATCAGCCTCTTCATGGCCTGGCAGGCGAGCCGTCCCTCGGCCCAAGCCGGCAAGCCCGACCTGGGCCTGATGGGCGCGCCGCAGGCGGCGGCCCCGTCGGCTCCGTCGACGGCTCCCGCTCCCGCGGCCACCGCTCCGGCCGCGCCCGCCAGCGGCGTGCCGCAGGCGCCGGTGCAGTCCGTGCCGGCACCGGCGGCGGCCCAGCCGGCCGCGGTTCCGGCCGCGCCCGCCACGGCGCCGGCCGAGCAGGCAACCCCGGCAAAACAGCCGGCTGACGGTAAGTGAAATAAAGAGTTAAAATACAGTTTCAACGCCCCGCAAGGACGGCAGGGCAGGTCAGCGATGACCGGGTGGCGGCGCGAACGCGAGCCCCACCGGAGCCAGGATGGCGTGGTTGGTTACAGTGCCCAGATGGCGGAATTGGTAGACGCACTACCTTGAGGTGGTAGCGACTTAGGTCGTGGGGGTTCGAGTCCCCCTTTGGGCACCACATCCATCCCTTTGCTTCAGCAATTCGCACCACGGTACGCAGGTGCGGCACGCACGGCGGGCCGCGCAAGGCGTCCAAACGACTGGGCGCCACGGCGCCAAGCCAAGGTCGCGGCAACGCGCCCATGTAGCCGAACAAGTAGCCGAGAGAACACCGCGTGCTGGCCGAATACCTGCCGACTCTGCTGTTCCTGATCGTCGCCGGTGGTATCGGCGTCGCCCTGTTGGTGGTAGGCAATGTGCTCGGGCCCAAGCGCCCGACCGCGGAGAAACTATCTCCCTACGAATGCGGCTTCGAAGCCTTCGAAGACGCGCGCATGCAGTTCGACGTGCGCTACTACCTGATCGCGATCCAGTTCATCATCTTCGATCTGGAAATCATCTTCATCGTGCCCTGGGCCACCGTGTTCCGAGACCTCGGAATCATCGGCCTGATCGAGATGGGCATCTTCGCCAGCATGCTCCTGCTCGGCTTCGTTTACGTCTGGAAGAAGGGAGCGCTCGAATGGGAGTGATCCAAAGCGTTGGCGACACGATCTCCGGGTTGATGCACAACCCGCTCCCGGAAGGCCGTCTCGACGATATTCTGCGCCCGGAAGGCGAAAACCCGCTGCTGCAGCAGGGTTTCGTCACCACCAACCTCGACACGCTGTGGAACTGGGCGCGCACCGGTTCGATGTGGCCGATGACCTTCGGTCTGGCCTGCTGCGCGGTCGAGATGATGCACGCCGGCGCCGCGCGCCTGGACCTGGACCGCTACGGCGTGGTGTTCCGCCCGTCGCCGCGCCAGTCCGACGTGATGATCGTCGCCGGCACCCTGGTCAACAAGATGGCCCCGGCGCTGCGCAAGGTCTACGACCAGATGCCGGACCCGAAGTGGGTCATCTCGATGGGCAGCTGCGCCAACGGCGGCGGCTACTATCACTATTCCTACTCGGTGGTGCGCGGCTGCGACCGCGTCGTTCCGGTCGACGTCTACGTGCCGGGCTGCCCGCCGACCGCCGAAGCGCTGATCTACGGCATCCTGCAGCTGCAGCGCAAGATCCGCCGCGGCACCAATTTCGGCGACCAGAAGCAGGGCGTCCGCGAATGAGCACCGCCAATCTCGCCGAGCGTCTGCGCGAACGTTTCGCCGGCGCTTCCGTCGTCGTGGCCGAACCGCGCGGCGAAGTCACTCTCGAAGTCGCCGCCGCCGACTGGATCGGCGCCGCGCGCGCCCTGCGCGACGAATTCGGCTTCGAGCAATGCGTCGACGTCAGCGGCGTCGACTACCTCAGCTTCGGCAGCGACGAGTGGGACACCGACGTGTCCTCGGAAGGCTTCTCGCGCGGCGTCGAAGGCAAGAGCGCCGGCCGCTTCCGTTGGGGCGAAAGCCCGAACGCGGCGTCGATCGCGCCGGAGCGCCGCTTCGCCGCGGTCGCCCACTTGCTGTCGTGCCAGCACAACCAGCGGCTGCGGCTCAAGACCTTCGCTCCGAACGACGACCTGCCGGTGGTCGGTTCGTTGACCGCGATCTGGCCGGGCGTGAATTGGTTCGAGCGCGAAGCCTTCGACCTTTACGGCATCGTCTTCGAAGGCCATCCGGACCTGCGCCGCATCCTCACCGACTACGGTTTCGTCGGTTATCCGTTCCGCAAGGACTTCCCGCTGATCGGCAACGTCGAAGTGCGCTACGACGCGGACAAGCGCCGCGTGGTGTACGAGCCGGTCTCGATCGACCCGCGCGTCGGCGTGCCGCGCGTGATCCGCGACGACGCCCGCTACCAGACGGCGCAGGGCGAGCGCGCGCAGCGCGAGGTGAAGTGAAATGAGCAACCCCGCTAGCGTCATGCCGCAAGCCAACACCTCCGGCCTCAACAACGCCGAGATCCGCAACTACACGCTGAACTTCGGCCCGCAGCATCCGGCCGCGCACGGCGTGCTGCGTCTGATCCTGGAAATGGACGGCGAAGTCGTGCAGCGCGCCGACCCGCATATCGGCCTGCTCCATCGCGGCACCGAGAAGCTGGCCGAGTCCAAGCCGTTCAATCAGTCGATCGGCTACATGGACCGCCTCGACTACGTGTCGATGATGTGCAACGAGCACGCCTACGTGCGCGCGATCGAGACCCTGCTGGGGATCGAGGCGCCGGTGCGCGCGCAGTACATCCGCACCATGTTCGACGAGATCACCCGCATCCTGAACCACCTGATGTGGGTCGGCTCCAACGCGCTCGACCTGGGCGCGATGGCCGTGTTTTTGTACGCTTTCCGCGAACGCGAAGAGCTGATGGACTGCTACGAGGCGGTCTCCGGCGCGCGCATGCACGCGGCCTACTACCGTCCGGGCGGCGTCTACCGCGACCTGCCGGACCGGATGCCGAAGTACAAGGAATCGCCCTGGAAGAAGGGCGCCAGCCTGAAGCGCTTCAACGAATGGCGCGAAGGCTCGATGCTCGATTACCTCGACGCCTTCGCCGACGATTTCCCCAAGCGCGTCGACGAGTACGAGACGCTGCTGACCGACAACCGCATCTGGAAGCAGCGTACCGTCGGCGTCGGCGTGGTCTCGCCCGAGCAGGCCCTGGCCTGGGGCATGACCGGCCCGATGATCCGCGGCTCCGGCATCGCCTGGGACCTGCGCAAGAAGCAGCCCTACGCCAAGTACGCGGAAGTCGATTTCGACATTCCGGTCGGCGTCAACGGCGACTGCTACGACCGCTACCTGGTGCGCGTCGCCGAGATGCGCGAATCCACCCGCATCATCAAGCAGTGCGTGAAGTGGCTGCGCGCCAACCCCGGCCCCGTGATCGTCGACAACTTCAAGGTCGCCCCGCCCAAGCGCGAGGAGATGAAGGACGACATGGAAGCGCTGATCCATCACTTCAAGCTGTTCTCGGAAGGCTACTGCGTCCCGGCCGGCGAGACCTACAGCGCGGTGGAAGCGCCCAAGGGCGAGTTCGGCTGCTACCTGGTCTCCGACGGCGCCAACAAGCCGTTCCGGGTCAAGCTGCGCGCCCCGGGCTTCGCCCACCTGTCGTCGATGGACGAGATCGTCAAGGGCCACATGCTGGCCGACGTGGTGGCGATGATCGGCACCTACGACATCGTGTTCGGCGAGATCGATCGATGAAGCGGGGATTCGGGATGGAGCATTCGGGATCGGCAATCGCCCGAAGCAACCGCCCGAACACCTGTTTCGCTCACTTTCCTGGAATGCGGGCTTTTCGAATCCCGAATCCCGAATCCCAAATCCCGGCTTTACCCCTATGAAAGCGACAGGCAATTTCGAGGCCGCACAGCACGTCGATCCGATGGTGGCGTTGTCGGATGCGACGCGCGCGCACATCGATCACTGGCTGACCAAGTTCCCGCCGGACCGCAAGCGCTCGGCGGTGCTGCAGGGCCTGCATGCGGCGCAGGAGCAGAACGGCGGTTGGCTGACCGACGAGCTGATCGCCGCGGTGGCCAAGTACCTGGGCCTGCCGCCGGTGTGGGCCTACGAGGTCGCCAGCTTCTACTCGATGTTCGAGACCGAGAAGGTCGGCCGCAACAACGTCGCCTTCTGCACCAACATCAGCTGCTGGCTCAACGGCGCCGAGCAACTGGTCGCCCATGCCGAGAAGAAGCTGGGCTGCAAGCTGGGCGAATCCACCGCCGACGGCCGCGTGTTCCTCAAGCGCGAGGAAGAATGCGTGGCCGCGTGCTGCGGCGCGCCGGTGGTCGTCATCAACGGTCATTACCACGAGAAGCTCGACGCTGCCAAGGTCGACGAGCTGCTCGACGGTCTGAAGTGAGGTCGGGCGAGATGGCGCACGGTCACCACGATTATTCCAAGGGCTACGGCCCGGTCGGCCCGGCTCCGCAGGAGCACCAGGTCGTTTACACCACGCTGCACTACGACACGCCGTGGTCGTACGAGAACTACCTCAAGACCGGCGGCTACAGCGCGCTGCGCAAGATCCTGACCGAGAAGACCGATCCGGCGCAGATCATCGACGCGGTCAAGGCCTCGGGCCTGCGCGGCCGCGGCGGCGCGGGCTTCCCGACCGGCCTGAAGTGGAGCTTCATGCCCAAGGGCAGCGGCACCCAGAAGTACATCCTGTGCAACTCGGACGAATCCGAGCCGGGCACGGCCAAGGACCGCGACATCCTGCGCTTCAACCCGCACTCGGTGGTGGAGGGCATGGCGATCGCCTGCTACGCCACCGGTTCGACCGTGGCCTACAACTACCTGCGCGGCGAGTTCCATCACGAGCCGTTCGAGCACTTCGAGCAGGCGCTGAAGGAAGCCTACGAACACGGCTGGCTGGGCAAGAACGTGCTCGGCAGCGGCGTGGACATCGACATCTACGGCGCGCTCGGCGCCGGCGCCTACATCTGCGGCGAAGAGACCGCGCTGATGGAGTCGCTGGAAGGCAAGAAGGGCCAGCCGCGCTACAAGCCGCCGTTCCCGGCCAACTTCGGCCTGTACGGCAAGCCGACCACGATCAACAACACCGAGACCTACGCCTCGGTGCCGGCGATCCTGCGCAACGGCGCGGAGTGGTTCCTCAACCTCGGCAAGCCCAACAACGGCGGCCCGAAGATCTTCTCGGTCTCCGGCCATGTCGCCAACCCGGGCAACTTCGAGATCCGCCTCGGCACGCCGTTTTCGGAACTGCTGCAGATGGCCGGCGGCATGCGCCAGGGCAACAAGCTCAAGGCGGTGATTCCCGGCGGTTCGTCGATGAAGGTGCTGCCGGCCGAGACCATCATGGCCTGCACCATGGACTACGACTCGCTGCAGAAGGCCGGTTCCGGCCTGGGCTCGGGCGCGGTCATCGTCATGGACGAGACCACCTGCATGGTGCGCGCGTGCCAGCGCATCGCCCGGTTCTACTACAAGGAAAGCTGCGGCCAGTGCACGCCGTGCCGAGAAGGCACCGGCTGGATGTACCGCATGCTGACCCGCATCGCCGAGAAGCAGGCGACCCTGGACGATCTGCACATGCTGCGCGCCGCCGCCGGCCAGATCGAAGGCCACACCATCTGCGCGTTCGGCGAAGCCGCCGCGTGGCCGGTGCAGGGTTTCCTGCACCACTTCTGGGACGAGTTCGAGTACGCGATCGTGAACAAGCGCTTCCTGGTCGACGACCAGCGCGCCGGCACGGTCATTGAAAAGAAGGTGGCGGCATGAGTGCGCAGCCTGTAAATCCGAATCTGCCGCCCGACCACGTCACCGTCTTCATCGACGGCGTCGAGCTGGCCGCGCCGAAGAACTCGATGATCATCCATGCCGCCGACAAGGCCGGCATTCCGATCCCGCGTTTCTGCTACCACGACAAGCTGGCGATCGCGGCCAACTGCCGCATGTGCCTGGTCGACACCGAAGTCGGCGGCCGCGCCGCGCCCAAGCCGTCGCCGGCCTGCGCCACCCCGGTCATGGACGGGCTTAAGGTCTTCACCCGCAACGAGCGCGCGCTCAAGTCGCAGCGCAACGTGATGGAGTTCCTGCTCGCCAACCATCCGCTGGACTGCCCGATCTGCGACCAGGGCGGCGAGTGCGAGCTGCAGGACGTGTCGATGGGCTACGGCCGTTCGGTCAGCCGCTTCGCCGAGCGCAAGCGCGTGGTGCCGGACGAGGACATCGGTCCGCTGGTCGCGACCGAGATGACCCGTTGCATCCAGTGCACGCGCTGCGTGCGCTTCACCGCCGAGATCGCCGGTACTTACGAGCTCGGCGGCATGTACCGCGGCGAGAACCTGCAGATCGGCACCTTCGACGGCAAGCCGCTGACCACCGAGTTGTCCGGCAACGTCATCGACGTCTGCCCGGTCGGCGCGCTGACCAACAAGGTGTTCCAGTTCAAGGCGCGCCCATGGGAGCTGACCGCGCGCGAGTCGCTGGGCTACCACGACGCACTGGGCAGCAACCTGTTCCTGCACGTGCGCCGCGGCGACGTGCTGCGCACCGTGCCGCGCGACAACGAAGCGGTCAACGAGTGCTGGCTGTCGGACCGCGACCGCTATTCGCACCAGGGCCTGTACGCCGAGGACCGCGCCCAGCGTCCGCTGGTCAAGGACAACGGCGAATGGCGCGAGGCCTCCTGGGACGAAGCCCTGGCGCGCGCGGCCAAGATCCTGCGCGACAACGGCGGCGACAACCTCGGCGTGCTCGTCCATCCGGCGACCTCCAACGAAGAGGGCGCACTGCTGGCGCGCCTGGCCGAGGCCCTGGGCAGCGGCAACCTCGATCACCGCATCGGCCAGCACGACCTGACCGACGCGGCGGTCGCCGAGACCTTCGCCATGCCGGTCGCCGAGATCGACCGCGCCGACGTGGTGGTGATCGTGGGTTCGAACCTGCGCCATGAACTGCCGCTGGTCCACCAGCGCGTGCGCAAGGCCTTCACCCGCGGCGCCAAGGTCCACGCGATCAACCCGGTCGACTTCGACTTCACCTTCGATCTGGCCGGCAAGCGCATCGTCGCGCCGTCGCAGCTCGCCGGCGCGCTCGCCGACGAAGCCCTGCGCGAGGCGGCCAAGGCCGGCCACCACGTCGCCCTGATCGTCGGCGCGCTGGCCGAGAACGGCCCGCACGCCGCTGCGATCCGCGCCGCCGCCAAGGCCTTCGCCGAGGCCACCGGCGCCAAGCTGTGCCGCATTCCGCAAGGCGCGAACGCGGTCGGCCTGGCCCGCCACGGCGTGCTGCCGAGCGCGCGCGACGCCCGCGCCATGCTCGACGACGCGCGCGGCGCCTACATCGTCTACGGCATCGAGCCGGGCCTGGATTTCGCCGACAGCGAAAGCGCTCTGCGCGCGCTCGGCGCGGCCCAGGTGGTGGCGTTCAGCCATTACGCTTGCCGCTCGACCAAAGCGGTCGCGGACGTGATCCTGCCGATCGGCCTGCTGCCGGAAATCGACGCCACCCTGACCAACCTCGACGGCCTGTCCCAGGCCGCCAGCGCCGGCGGCAAACTGCCGGGCGATACCCGCGCCGGCTGGCGCGTGCTGCGCGCGCTCGGCGGCGAGCTGGGCGCGAAGGGTTTCGAGTTCACCGATCTGGACGGCCTACGCCGCGGCATCGCGCCGCGCAGCGTGACTCCGGCCGCCGGCCGTGCGCCGAAGGCGGCGGGCGAGGGCTTGGAGCTTGCCGTGTCGACCGCGATCTACCGCAGCGACGCCACCGTGCGCCGCGCACCGGCGCTGCAATCGCATCCGCTCAATCTGGCGCCGCGTGCGGTGCTGAATCCGAACGACGCGGCAGCGCTCGGCCTGGCCGACGGCGCGGTCGCCAAGTTCGGCGCGGGCGCCGGCACGGCGACGCTGCCGGTCGCGCTCAGCGCCAAGGTCGCGGCGGGCACGGTGTGGATCGAAAGCGGGCATGGCGCGACCGCGCCGCTCGGCGCCGGCCGCGTGCAGGCGGGGAGGGCTTAAGCCATGACGGATGGAATGTTCACGACCCATGTGGTCGACCCGGTTCGCGAGTTCTTCCTCTCCTTCGGCATGGCCGGCGCGGTGGCCTGGATCGTGCTCAAGATCCTGCTGATCGCCATGCCGGTGATCGTCTCGGTCGCGTTCTACGTGGTCTGGGAGCGCAAGCTGATCGGCTGGATGCATGTCCGCCGCGGCCCGATGTACGTCGGCATGGGCATCCTCCAGGCCTTCGCCGACGTGTTCAAGCTGCTGTTCAAGGAAGTGATCCAGCCCACCCGGGCGCAGTCCTTCCTGTACAAGCTTGCGCCGCTGCTGGCCCTGGCTCCGGCCTTCGCCGCCTGGGCGGTGGTGCCGTTCGACGCCCAGGTGGTGCTGTCGAACGCCAACGCCGGCTTGCTTTACCTGCTGGCGATGACCTCGCTGGGCGTGTACGGCATCATCCTCGCCGGCTGGGCGTCGAACTCGAAGTACGCCTTCCTCGGCGCGATGCGCGCCGCGGCCCAGGTGGTGTCCTACGAAATCGCCATGGGCTTCGCCATGGTCGGCGTGATGGTCGGCGCCGGCAGCCTCAACCTCAGCGAGATCGTGATGGCCCAGTCGGGCAACGCCGGCGCGCTGGAGTGGTTCGCGCTGCCGATGCTGCCGCTGTTCGTGGTCTATTTCATTTCCGGCGTGGCCGAGACCAACCGCGCGCCGTTCGACGTGGTCGAAGGCGAGTCGGAAATCGTCGCGGGCCACATGGTCGAGTATTCGGGTTCGGCGTTCGCGCTGTTCTTCCTCGCCGAATACGCGAACATGATCCTGATCAGCTTCCTGACCTCGATCTTCTTCCTCGGCGGCTGGCTCAGCCCGTTCCAGGGCCTGGGCATCCCGCTGCTGTCGGCCGACGGCTGGTGGTGGCTGCTGATCAAGGTGTTCTTCTTCGCCAGCTGCTTCATCTGGTTCCGCGCGTCGTTCCCGCGCTACCGCTACGACCAGATCATGCGCCTGGGCTGGAAGGTGTTCATCCCCCTGACCATCGCCTGGATCTGCGTGGTCGCGGTGATGGCGTACTACGGCGTCTTCCAGCCGGGACAGTAAGGCAGGCACCTACATGAATCGCATCGTTTCCTATTTCAAGAGCCTGCTCCTGATCGAGCTCGCGCAGGGCCTCGGGCTGACGCTCAAGTACCTGTTCAAGCCGAAGTACACGCTGATGTACCCGATGGAGAAGACCCCGCAGTCGCCGCGCTTCCGCGGCGTGCACGCGCTGCGCCGTTATCCCAACGGCGAAGAGCGCTGCATCGCCTGCAAGCTGTGCGAGGCGGTGTGCCCGGCGCTGGCGATCACCATCGACTCGGAGAAGCGCGCCGACGGCACCCGCCGCACCACGCGCTACGACATCGACCTGTTCAAGTGCATCTTCTGCGGCTTCTGCGAAGAGTCCTGCCCGGTCGACTCGATCGTGGAAACCCACATCCACGAGTATCACTTCGACCAGCGCGGACAGAACATCGTCACCAAGCCGCAGCTGCTGGCGATCGGCGACCGTCTCGAGACCGAGATCGCCGAACGCCGCGCTGCCGACGCCGCCTTCCGCTGAGTACCCCGACATGGATCTCGCCCAGATCGCCTTCTTCGTCTTCGCCGCCGCGGCCACGCTTTCGGCCGTGGCCGTGATCAGCGTCAAGAACCCGGTCCATGCCGCGCTCAGCCTGGTGCTGACGTTCTTCTCCGTGGCCTGCGTATGGATCATCGCCGGCGCCGAGTTTCTCGGCGTGGCCCTGATCCTGGTCTACGTCGGCGCGGTGATGGTGCTGTTCCTGTTCGTGGTCATGATGCTCGACATCGACGTCGCGCCCCTGCGCGAGGGCTATGTCCGCTATCTGCCGGTCGGCCTGCTGGTCGCGGTGGTCATGCTGCTGGAAATGCTGACCCTGATCGGGGTCAAGGCCAGCCTGGCCGCGCCGCTGACCGCGGACGCCGCCGGCGAATCCAACACCAAGTGGCTGGCGCACGCGCTGTTCACCGATTTCCTGCTGCCGTTCGAGGTCGCTGCGGTGATCCTGACCGTGGCGGTGATCGCGGCGGTGATGCTGACCCTGCGCCGCCGCGCCGGGGCCAAGCACCAGAACCCGAGCGAGCAGGCCCGCGTCCGCGCCGGCGACCGCATCCGCATGATCAAGATGGAAGCGGTCAAGCCGGTCGTGCCGGCGCCCGCCGAGCCCGCCGCACAGGAGGCCAAGCCGTGAGCGAATTCTTCGGGACGGGCCTCGCGCTCGGCCACTATCTCGCCCTCGGCGCGGTGCTGTTCTGCATCAGCGTCGCCGGCATCTTCCTCAACCGCAAGAACGTGATCGTGCTGCTGATGTCGATCGAGCTGATGCTGCTCGCGGTCAACATCAACTTCGTGGCGTTCTCGCGTCAGCTGGCCGACCCGGCCGGTCAGGTGTTCGTGTTCTTCATCCTGACCGTGGCCGCCGCCGAGGCCGCCATCGGCCTGGCGATCCTGGTCACGCTGTTCCGCAACCGGCGCACGATCAACGTCGCTGAAATCGACACGATGAAGGGCTGACCGGCATGCAACCCGTCGTACTTTCCAAGTCCATCCTGCTTGCGGTCGTGCTCGCGCCCTTGCTCGGCGCGATCCTCGCCGGCCTGTTCGGGCGCAAGATCGGCCGCGCCGGCGCGCACACGGTCACCATCCTCGGCGTCGCCGCCAGCTGCGCGATGTCGATCTACGTGCTGTGGCAGCTCGTGGGGCAGGGCGCCGTTCCGTTCAACGAGAACGTCTACACCTGGTTCCAGATCGGCGGCTACGAGGCCCACGTCGGCTTCATGGTCGACAAGCTGACCGCGATGATGATGGTCGTGGTGACCTTCGTCTCGCTGCTGGTCCACGTCTACACCATCGGCTACATGGCCGAGGACCCGGGCTACCAGCGTTTCTTCAGCTACATCTCGCTGTTCACCTTCTCCATGCTCATGCTGGTCATGAGCAACAACTTCCTGCAGCTGTTCTTCGGCTGGGAGGCGGTGGGCCTGGTCTCGTACCTGTTGATCGGCTTCTGGTTCAAGAAGCCGACCGCGGTGTTCGCCAACCTCAAGGCCTTCCTGGTCAACCGCGTCGGCGATTTCGGCTTCCTGCTCGGCATCGGCGCCGTGCTGTGGGCGCTGGGCTCGCTCGACTACGGCACCGTGTTCGCCAACGCGCCGACCCTGGCCGGCCGCACCATCACGGTGTGGGGCGGCGCCGACCCGATCGTGTGGTCGCTGCCGACGGTGATCTGCATCTGCCTGTTCATCGGCGCGATGGGCAAGTCGGCGCAGGTGCCGCTGCACGTCTGGCTGCCGGACTCGATGGAAGGCCCGACCCCGATCTCGGCGCTGATCCATGCCGCGACGATGGTCACCGCGGGCATCTTCATGGTCGCGCGTATGTCGCCGCTGTTCGAGATGTCGCAGACCGCGCTGAACTTCGTCCTGTTCATCGGCGCGACCACCGCGTTCTGGACCGGCCTGATCGGCATCGTCCAGAACGACATCAAGCGCGTGGTCGCGTACTCGACCCTGTCGCAGCTGGGCTATATGACCGTGGCGCTGGGCGTATCGGCTTATTCGGCCGCGGTCTACCACCTGATGACCCACGCCTTCTTCAAGGCGCTGCTGTTCCTGGCCGCCGGCTCGGTCATCATCGGCATGCACCACGAGCAGGACATGCGCAAGATGGGCGGCCTGCGCAAGTACATGCCGATCACCTACTGGACCAGTCTGCTCGGCACCCTGGCCCTGGTCGGCACGCCGTTCTTCGCCGGTTTCTATTCCAAGGACACCATTATCGAGGCCGCGCACCACGCCGCCAGCGGCGAGCACGCGACCTGGGTCTCGCAGTACGCCTACTGGGCGGTGCTGCTGGGCGCCTTCGTCACTGCGTTCTACAGCTTCCGCCTGCTGTACCTGACCTTCCACGGCAAGGAACGCTTCCGCGACGCGCACGGCCACGACGATCATGCGGCGCACGCCCATGACGACCACGGCCATGGCAAGCACGACGACCATGCGCACGACGATCACGGCCACCACGGTCCGCACGAGCCGCACGAGTCGCCGTGGGTGGTGACGGTGCCGCTGATGCTGCTGGCGATTCCGTCGGTGCTGATCGGCATTTTCACCGCCGGCCCGATGCTGTTCGGCACCGACATGTCCGGCCACGTCAAACAGCTGCCGTTCTTCCTCGGCGCGATCGACCTGCAGCCGGCGCGCGACACCATCGCCCAGGTCGGCGCAGAAGCCTGGCACGGCTGGATGCCGTTCGCCCTGCACGGGTTCCAGGCGCCGGCGTTCTGGCTCGCCTTCTCGGGTTTCCTGCTGGCCACGGTCATGTACTGGTGGAAGCCGGAGCTGCCGGCCAAGGCGCGCAAGCTGTTCGCCCTGCCGATTCGCGTGCTCGAGAACAAGTACGGCATGGACAACCTATGGATCGACGGCTTCGCCGCCGGCGGCGTCGGCCTGGGCAAGGTCTCGCGCCTGTTCGACAGCAAGCTGATCGACGGCGCCGCGGTCAACGGCAGCGCCAGCCTGGTCGGCTTCGTCGCCAACCTCGCGCGCCGGGTCCAGTCCGGTTACCTCTACCACTACGCCTTCGCGATGATTGTCGGCCTGATTGCTCTGCTCGCCGTCGTCATCCGTTACTGGCACTAATCCGACAAGGACACCCGACGTGAGCCCCGTGCCCTTGCTTAGCCTCCTGATCTGGCTGCCGATTCTCGGCGGCTTCGCCACCCTCGCGTTCGGCAACGAGCGCGCCAACACCGCGCGCTGGTTCGCGCTGATCGTGGCCATCGCCACCCTCGGCCTGAGCCTGCTGATGTTCAGCCACGGCGATTTCGCCAGCGCGAACATGCAGCTGGTCGAAGACCACGCCTGGATCCCGGCCTACGACATCCGCTACCACCTCGGCGCGGACGGCATCTCGGCGGCGCTGATCGCGCTGACCACGCTGACCTCGATGCTGGTGCTGATCAGCGCCTGGACCTCGATCGACAAGCGCGTCAGCCAGTACTACGCCGCGTTCCTGATCCTCGAAGGCCTGATGGTCGGCGTGTTCTCCGCCCTTGACGCGATGCTGTTCTACGTGTTCTTCGAGGGCATGCTGATCCCGATGTTCATCATCATCGGCGTCTGGGGCGGCCCGCGCCGCGTCTACGCCTCGGTGAAGTTCTTCCTGTACACCTTCCTCGGCTCGGTGTTCATGCTGGTCGGGTTGATCTACCTGTACTTGAAGGGCGGCAGCTGGCAGTTGGCGGACATGTACGCGCTGCAGCTCACCGCGACCGAGCAGATGTGGATCTTCTTCGGTTTCCTGATCGCGTTCGCGGTCAAGGTGCCGATGTTCCCGGTCCACACCTGGTTGCCGGACGCGCACGTCGAGGCGCCGACCGCCGGTTCGGTGATCCTGGCGGCGATCATGCTGAAGATCGGCGGCTACGGTTTCCTGCGCTTCGTCCTGCCGATCGTGCCGGACGCCGGCCACGAATGGGCCTGGCTGGTGATCGCCCTGAGCCTGATCGCGGTGATCTACGTCGGCCTGGTCGCCCTGGTCCAGGACGACATGAAGAAGCTGATCGCGTACTCGTCGGTCTCGCACATGGGGTTCGTGACCCTGGGCACCTTCATCGCCTTCGCCCTGGTCCACAACGGCGACGCGCACGGCACCGACGCCGCGCGCCTGGGCCTGCAGGGCGCGATGGTGCAGATGATCAGCCACGGCTTCGTGTCGGGCGCGATGTTCACCTGCGTCGGCGTGCTCTACGACCGCATGCACAGCCGCATGATCAAGGACTACGGCGGCGTCGCCAACGTGATGCCGTGGTTCGCCGCTTTCGTGGTCTTGTTCGCGATGGCCAACTCGGGCCTGCCGGGCACCTCGGGCTTCGTCGGCGAATTCATGGTCATCCTGGCCGCGTTCCAGCAGCATCCGCTGATCGCGTTCGGCGCGGCCACCACCCTGATCGTCGGCGCCGGCTACACCCTGTGGCTGGTCAAGCGGGTGATCTGGGGCGAAGTCGGCAACGCCCACGTCGCCGAGCTCGAGGACATCAACCCGCGCGAAGCGCTGGTGTTGGGCGTGTTCGCGGCCGGCGTGCTGATCCTGGGCGTGTGGCCGAAGCCCTTGACCGACCTGATGGAGCCGGCGATCGCCAATCTGGCCAGCCAGATCGTCGCCAGCAAGCTGTAAGCGGACAGCGGGCCGTCGGCCCGCCGTCCTGGAAGTGAGTAGCAGCGAGGAGTGAGGGGCGGGAGAAAGGCAGGGCGCGGGTGCGCTCACTTCTCACTTCCCTCCGTTCGCTTCTAGAGTAAGGCTCGCCGCCGAGCCGGATCCGCCAAGAGATGCACTAATGAACATGCCCGTACGGACCTTCGCCGATCTGATGCCCCTGCTGCCCGAACTGGTGGTGATCCTCGGCGCGTTCGCGCTGTTGATGCTCGACCTGTTCGTCGAGGAGCGCAATCGCATCGTCTCCCACGTGTTCGCGATCGCGACGGTCGCGGTCGCCACCGCGCTGATCGCCTTCGACGTCGGCGGCCACGGTTCGGTGCTGGCCGGCATGTTCGTGCGCGATACCGCCGCCGACGTGCTCAAGCTCGGCATCGGCGTGGTCGGCATCCTGTCGCTGATCTATACCTGGCCCTACCTGCGCTCGCGCGGCCTGTACAAGGGCGAAGTCGCGGTGCTGATGCTGTTCGCCCTGGCCGGCATGATGCTGCTGGTCTCGGCCGGCAGCCTGGTGATGGTCTACCTGGGCCTGGAAATGCTGGCGCTGTGCTCCTACGCGCTGGTCGCGGTCGATCGCGACAGTCCGCTGGCCTCGGAAGCGGCGATCAAGTACTTCGTGCTCGGCGCGCTGGCCTCGGGCCTGCTGCTGTACGGCCTGTCGCTGATCTACGGCGCCACCGGCAGCCTGATGCTGGACCAGATCGCGGTCGCGACTCAGGTCGGCCCGTCCTCGCTGATGTTGATCACCGGCGTGGTGTTCGTGGTCGCCGGCATCGCCTTCAAGTTCGGCGCGGCGCCGTTCCACATGTGGCTGCCGGACGTCTATCAGGGCGCGCCGACCCCGATCACGTTGTTCATCGGCGCGGCGCCGAAGCTGGCGGCGTTCGGCATGACCTACCGTCTGCTCGAAGTCGGCGCGGCCGGCCAGGACGGCCACTGGCGCCTGCTGCTGGCCGGTCTGGCGGTGCTGTCGCTGGCGATCGGCAACCTCAGCGCGCTGGTGCAGACCAACCTCAAGCGCCTGCTCGCTTACTCGACCGTGTCCCACGTCGGCTTCCTGTTCATCGGCATGGCCGGCGGGGGCGGGCAGGGCTTCGCCGCGGCGGCGTTCTACGCCATCAGCTACGCGCTGATGTCGGCGGCGGCCTTCGCCGCGATCATCGTCATGTCCGGCCGCGGTTTCGAGGCCGACAAGATCGACGACTACAAAGGCCTCAACGCGCGCAGCCCGTGGATGGCCGGCATGGTCCTGTGCGTGATGGCCTCGCTGGCCGGCCTGCCGCCGTTCCTGGGCTTCTGGGCCAAGCTGGCGGTGCTCAAGGCCGCGCTGCACGGCGACATGCTGTGGCTGGCGATCGTCGGCATCGTGTTCGCGGTGATCGGCGCCTTCTACTACCTGCGCGTGATCAAGGCCATGTACTTCGACGAGCCGGACGGCAAGATGCCGGCGCCGAGCGACGACCGCCCGCTGCGCGTGGTGTTCGGCGTCAACGCCCTGGGCCTGCTGGCGCTGGGCATCGCCTGGAACCCGATCATGGACTGGTGCCTGCGCGCCTTCCAGGCCTGAGCCCTTTAGGCCGCAAGCGTTACGAGAGGGCCGCTCCGCGGCCCTTTTGTTTTTGGGCCGGGATTCGGGATTGGGGATTCGTTCAAGCGGTTCGCCGCTAGCGGGTGGGGCGCGGATAGCGGGTGGGGTTGGAGCGACGAGCGCCTGCTCGCCAATCCCCAATCCCCAATCCCGAATCCCGAATCCCGAATCCCGAATCCCGAAATAAGACTTGAATAATTTTGAAACCGCCTTATTATTGCGGTCCTGCGAGACGCAGTCGGCAACGACCACGGAACGCAGGGCAAGCGGAGATCCCGAATCGAGATCGAAGGCTTGCAGGAAGTGACGCCGACCGCTATCATGGTCGGCCTGATGCGGGGTGGAGCAGTCTGGCAGCTCGTCGGGCTCATAACCCGAAGGTCGCAGGTTCAAATCCTGCCCCCGCTACCAGCTTCGGCTGAAGAGAGTCTCCAAGGAGGCTTTCTTTTTGCCTAAGGCTCGGGCTTTGTGGTCGCGCTCTGCTCGCGCGATCACGCCGAAATCCAGCGGTAACGGACAAGGGGCCCAACGGGCCCTTTGTCGTTTCTGCGTTTCCGCGATCCGGGGCGCAACGCGGTTCGCGGCGCTACCAAGCCGCAGGGCCTCGCGGTTACCGCTCGGCGTACACAAGCTTCGCGTATCGAAAGATTGGTCGTAACCAGTCGCACCTCTTGGCAATCGCAACATAGGGAGTTCCGGCGCGTGACGGACAAGGCCACCCAAATCGCCGAAATGCTCGCTCCGACCATCGCGTCGCTGGGCGTGGAGCTGCTTGGCATCGAATACCTGCCGGCGCCGGGCAGCGCGACCCTGCGCCTGTACATCGACGTGCCGGCGGCCGAGCTCGACGCCACGCCGGAAGGCCAGGAGCCGCGCTCGGTGACGATCGAAGACTGCGAAGCGGTCAGCCGCGAAGTGTCGGCGCAGCTCGACGTCGAGGACCCGATCAGCGGCAACTACAACCTCGAAGTGTCCTCGCCGGGCATCGACCGGCCGCTGTTCACGATCGAGCACTACCGCCGTTTCGCCGGCGAGACCGCCAAGGTCGGCCTCAAGCTGCCGCACGAAGGCCGTCGCCGCCTGCAGGGGGAGATCCTCGGCGTGGAGGGCGAGCAGGTCGCGTTCGCGGTCGACGGCGTGCGGTTCGCGGTGCCGTTTTCGAACATCGACAAGGGCCGGATCGTGCCGGACTGGGCCGCGCTGGGCTTCGCCCCGAGCAAGGGCAGCCCGAGCCGCGGCAAGCCGACCAAGGACAAGGCTTCGAAGCAGGACGCGTCGAAGAAGAAGTGACGAACATGGGAGCGCGGGACGCTTCCAGCCGATTACCAACCCGAAAAGCCGGCGGCGGAACGCCGACCCGTGCGGAGTGACGAAATGAGCAAGGAACTGTTGCTGGTGGTGGATGCGGTCGCCAACGAAAAGGGCGTGCCGCGCGAGGTCATCTTCGAGGCCATCGAGGCCGCGCTGGCTTCGGCCGCGAAGAAGCGCTACCACGACGAGGATGTGCTGGTGCGCGTGTCCATCGACCAGAAGGACGGCAGCTACGAGACGTTCCGGCGCATGGAAGTGGTGGCCGACGACGTGGTCATGGAGTCGCCGGACCGCCAGATCCGCCTGATGGACGCGGTCGACGAGGTCGAAGGCGTCGAGGTCGGCGATTACATCGAAGAGCAGATCGAGAACCCCGAATTCGGCCGCATCGCCGCCCAGGCCGCCAAGCAGGTGATCGTGCAGCGCGTGCGCGAAGCCGAGCGCGCGCAGGTCGTCGACGCGTGGAAGGACCGCGTCGGCGAACTGGTCACCGGCATCGTCAAGCGCGTGGAGCGCGGCAACATCTACGTCGACCTGGGCGGCAACGCCGAGGCGATCATCCCCAAGGACAAGGGCATCCCGCGCGACGTGCTGCGCGCCGGCGACCGCGTCCGCGGCTACCTGCAGGACGTGCGCACCGAGCCGCGCGGCCCGCAGCTGTTCATCAGCCGCGCCGCGCCGGAATTCATGATGGAGCTGTTCAAGCTCGAAGTGCCGGAAGTCGGCCAGGGCCTGGTCTCGATCAAGGCCTGCGCGCGCGATCCGGGCGACCGCGCCAAGATCGCCGTGCTCGCCCACGACAACCGCACCGATCCGATCGGCGCCTGCATCGGCATGCGCGGTTCGCGCGTGCAGGCGGTGTCGAACGAACTCAACGGCGAGCGCGTGGACATCGTGCTGTGGTCGGACAATCCGGCCCAGTTCGTGATCAACGCGATGGCGCCGGCGGAAGTGCAGTCGATCATCGTCGACGAAGAAAAGCATTCGATGGACCTGGCCGTGGCCGAGGACCGTCTGGCCCAGGCGATCGGCAAGGGCGGCCAGAACGTGCGCCTGGCCAGCCGCCTGTCGGGCTGGCAGCTCAACGTCATGACCCAGGACCAGGTCACCGCCAAGTCCGAGGCCGAACAGGCGTCGGCGCGTCAGCTGTTCCAGGACAAGCTCGAGGTCGACGAGGAAATCGCCGGCATCCTGGTCTCGGAAGGCTTCAGCACGGTCGAGGAAATCGCCTACGTGCCGGTCGGCGAGCTGCTGGCGGTGGAGGGCTTCGACGAGGACATCGTCGAGGAGCTGCGCGCCCGCGCCCGCGACGCCCTGCTCAACGAGGCCCTGGCCGCCGAAGAGGAGCTCGACGAGCACCAGCCCGCCGCCGACCTGCTGTCGCTGGACGGCATGGACGAGGCGCTGGCGTTCACGCTCGCCTCGCGCGGCGTGGTCACCCGCGACGACCTGGCCGACCTGGCCACCGACGAGCTGACCGATATCGAGGGCGTGGACGAAGAGCGGGCCAAGGCCCTGATCATGGAAGCGCGCAAGCACTGGTTCGAGTGAATTAGCGAGTCGAGGTAATCACCGCCGCAAGAGGCTCCGGGGAGCGTCTTGCGGCACCCCGCCACCGGCCCGGCCGGGCGCGGATTCGCAGGATCGGGCATGGCCCGGTCCGCGGGCAGGCCAAGAAGGCCTGCGCGAGCCGGTCGTGCGGCGCGCGCGGAGCTAGAATGGCGCCATCACGCGCGGGATCCGTCCCGCGCCACGAGGACACGGAAAACCGAATGTCGCAGCAAACCACCATCCGCAAGCTGGCCGAACTGGTGAACACGCCGGTCGAGAAGTTGCTGGAACAGCTGGCCGAGGCCGGCATGAAGTTCAGCGGCCCCGACCAGGTCGTGACCAGCATCGAAAAAGTCAAGCTGCTCGGCTTCCTCAAGCGCTCCCACGGCAAGGCCGACAAGCCGGCCGATGCGGACGAGGCGTCGAAGAAGATCACCCTCAACCGCAGCCGCAAGCAGGAAATCACCGTCGGCGGCGGCAAGAACCGCACCACCGTCGACGTGGTCGTGCGCAAGAAGGTGACCTTGGTCAAGCCGAACGAGGGCGGTTCGGGCGCGACGGACAACGACGAGCGCGCGGAGATCCTGCGCAAGCTCGAGGAGTCCAAGCAGCGCAACCTGGCCGAGCAGCAGCGCCTGGCCGAGGACGACCGCCGTCGCGCCGAGGCCGTCGAGGCCGCGCGCCAGGCCGCCGAGGACGCAGCGCGGGCCAAGGCCGAAGAGGAAGCCCGGACCAAGCTGGCCGACGCCAGCGCGGCCGCGCCGACCGCCGAGCAGGAGCCGGCGCGCAAGCCGCCGAGCGTTCACGGCCACGGCCATCCGAAGCCGGCGCCGGCCGTCGCGCCGCGCGCCGACGACCGCAACAGCGCCGCGCGCCACAAGACCCGCGGCTCGCACGCGATGGTCGCCGGCGTCGAGGACGACGATGCGGCCAACCGCTTCGCCGGCCAGCTGCACCTCAGCGCCTCCGACCGGGCCCGCCGCAGCAGCAGCTCGCGCGGCAAGTCCAAGCCGCAGCCGCGCCGCCAGTCCGAGCAGTCGCGCTCCGGCGGCGGCCAGCACGGCTTCTCGCGTCCGACCGCGCCGATCGTGCGCGAAGTCGCGATCGGCGACACCATCACCGTGGCCGACCTGGCGCAGAAGCTCGCGCTCAAGGGCGGCGACGTGGTCAAGGCGCTGTTCAAGATGGGCGTCATGGCGACCATCAACCAGTCCATCGACCACGACACCGCGGCGCTGGTGACCGAAGAACTCGGCCACACCGTGATCAAGGCCAACGCCAACGACGCCGAGGACGCGCTGATCGCACACGTCGAGGAGACGCAGGGCGACAAGGCGCCGCGTCCGCCGGTGGTCACGATCATGGGCCACGTCGACCACGGCAAGACCTCGCTGCTGGACTACATCCGCCGCACCAAGGTCGCCTCGGGCGAAGCCGGCGGCATCACCCAGCACATCGGCGCGTACCACGTCGAAACGCCGAAGGGCGTGATCAGCTTCCTCGACACCCCGGGCCACGCCGCCTTCACCTCGATGCGCGCGCGCGGCGCCAAGCTGACCGACATCGTGGTGCTGGTGGTCGCCGCCGACGACGGCGTCATGCCGCAGACCAAGGAAGCCGTGCAGCACGCCAAGGCGGCCGGCGTGCCGCTGATCGTGGCGATCAACAAGATCGACAAGTCCGACGCCGATCCGCTGCGGGTCAAGAACGAACTGCTCGGCGAGGAAGTGGTGGCCGAAGAGTTCGGCGGCGAGACCCAGATGGTCGAGCTGTCGGCCAAGACCGGCGCCGGCGTCGACGATCTGCTCGATGCGATCTCGCTGCAGGCCGAAGTGCTTGAGCTGCAGGCGGTTCCGGTCGGCCGCGCCACCGGTACGGTGATCGAATCCGCGCTCGACAAGGGCCGCGGCCCGGTCGCGACCGTGCTGGTGCAGCAGGGCCAGCTCAAGAAGGGCGACTATCTGGTGTGCGGCGTGCATTACGGCCGCGTCCGCGCCCTGTTCGACGAAACCGGCAAGCAGGTCGAAAGCGCCGGTCCGTCGATCCCGGTGCAGGTGCTGGGCCTGTCGGGCGTGCCCGACGCCGGCGACGACTTCGTGGTCGTCGACGACGAACGCCTGGCCAAGGACGTGGCGCAGCAGCGCGACGCCAAGCGCCGCGAGTCGCGCCTGGTCGCCCAGGCCGGCAACCGCATGGAAGACATCATGGCCCAGCTGGGCAAGGGCGAGGGCCAGCTGAGCCTCAACCTGGTGGTCAAGGCCGACGTGCAGGGTTCGGTGGAAGCGCTGCGCCAGGCGCTGGTGGCGTTGTCGAACGATCAGATCCGGATCAACGTGATCAGCTCGGGCGTCGGCGGCATCACCGAGTCCGACGCCAACGCCGCGGCCACCGCCAAGGCCACGGTGATCGGCTTCAACGTCCGCGCCGACGCTTCGGCCCGCCGCATCATCGAGTCCAACGGCGTCGACCTGCGCTACTTCTCGATCATCTATGACGTGATCGACCAGGTGAAGCAGGTGGCCTCGGGCATCCTCGGCGTCGAGATCCGCGAAGAGATCATCGGCATCGCCGAAGTGCGCGACGTGTTCCGCAGCTCGAAGTTCGGCGCGGTCGCCGGCTGCATGGTCGTGGAAGGCGTGGTCAAGCGCAGCAAGCCGATCCGTGTGCTGCGCGACAATGCGGTCATTTTCGAAGGCGAGCTGGAATCGCTGCGCCGGTTCAAGGAGAACGTCGACGAAGTGCGCAACGGCACCGAGTGCGGCATCGGCGTCAAGCAGTACAACGACGTCAAGCCGGGCGACCAGATCGAGTGCTTCGAGCGCATCGAGGTTCAGCGCACGCTGTAAGCCGGGATTCGGGATTGGGGATTCGGGGTTCGCAAGGCGGACCCCGAATCTCCCGGCTCCCGCGATGCTTGCTTTGACCAATCCCGAATCACGAATCACGAATCCCTGATGCCAAGCAAATCGTTCCACCGCACCGATCGCGTTTCCGCCCAGCTCCGTCGCGAGCTCGGGACGCTGGTGCACGAGGCCGTGCGCGAGCACGGCCTGCCGTCGGTCAGCGTGTCCGACGTCGAGATCAGCCGCGACCTGGCCCATGCCAAGGTGTTCGTGACCGCGCTGCAGAGCGAGCGCGCCGCCGAGGCGGTCAAGGCGCTCAAGGAGCTGGCGCGCGAGCTGCGCTTCCAGCTCGGCCGGGCGATGAAGCTGCGCCATGTGCCGGAGCTGCATTTCCATTACGACGATTCGGTCGATCGCGGCGAGCGCATCAACATCCTGTTGCGCGACCTGCCGCCGGCCGATGCCGGCGACAGCGACGACGACGGCAAGGCCGGCTGAGCCGCGCCCGGGCGGCTCGGCCCGCCCCCTTCCGCCGAATCCCGATCCGGTCCCCGCGCCCGCGCGGCGGCGACCGCCGGTCGGCGCGCGCTGCTTCACGCGCCGCTGGCTGCGCAATATGGGAGCATTCGGCCATCCGCCTTGCGGCCGCTGCGGCCGCGAACTTCCAACCCGGACGCCCTGCTTGAACACCACGCGTAAACGCCAATGGCGCAATGTCGACGGCATTCTGCTGCTCGACAAACCGCAAGGCCTGAGCTCGAATCAGGCACTGCAGCAGGCGCGACACTTGTTTCGCGCGGAGAAGGGCGGCCACACCGGCAGCCTGGACCCGCTGGCCACCGGCCTGTTGCCGCTGTGCTTCGGCGAGGCGACCAAGATCGCCGGTTTGCTGCTGGGCGCGCGCAAGGCCTATACCACCACCGCCGTGCTCGGTCTGACCACCGACAGCGACGACGCCGACGGCGCGCCGCTGCGCGAGCGGCCGGTGCCGGAGTTCGACGACGCCGCCATCGAGGCGGCGCTGGCGCCGCTGCGCGGCACGATCCGCCAGCGCGCGCCGATCTATTCCGCGCTCAAGCAGGGCGGCGAGCCGCTGTACGCCAAGGCCCGCCGCGGCGAGGCGATCGAGGCGCCCGAGCGCGAGGTGACGGTGCATTCGCTGAGCCTGACCGGCCGCGAGGGCGCGCGCCTGCTGCACCTGCAGGTGGAATGCGGCTCGGGCACCTACGTGCGCAGCCTGGTGCGCGACCTCGGCGAAGCCCTGGGCTGCGGCGCCCACGTCGCCCGCCTGCGCCGGCTCTGGGTCGAGCCCTTCCTGCAGCCGCAGATGATCACTCTGGAGCGATTGCGCGAACTGGCCGGCGAGGGCAGCGACCGCGCCCTCGACGAATGCCTGTTGCCGATCGAAGCCGGGCTGAGCGGCTTCGGCCGGGTCGAACTGGACGCGGCGGCGGCGGCGCGCCTGGGGCGCGGCCAGGCGGTGCCCTGCGAGGCCGGCGAACCCGGGCTGGTGGCCGTGTTCGGCGAGGCCGGGCGCTGCCTGGGGCTGGGCCTGCGCCAGGGCGAGGGCCGGCTGCAGCCGCAGCGGCTGTTCCGTTGGGCCGCGCAGGGCGGTTGAGCCGCTGCGGGCGCGGACCAGGTCGGGAAAACTGAACAGGGCGAGATTCCTGCCGCGGCATTGGCCCGCGGGTCGCATTCGCGCTTCCGGGCTGTTACAATCCCGCCGCTTTTCAAGCACTTCCCGGCGCCCGCGTCGCGGAAGCGGCGAGAACGGCATTCCTTACTTCAGCAAACGGCGGGCCAAGCGGTGCGTCGGGGCGGTGATCCACCGCGACCGATTCGCTTCTGCGGGCCGCGCATCTACAGAGAAATCGTCATGTCGATCGACACCAGCAAGATCATCGAAGATAACAAGCGCGGCGCCAACGACACCGGTTCGCCGGAAGTCCAGGTCGCCCTGCTGACCGCTCGCATCGAGCAGCTCACCGGCCACTTCAAGACCCACAAGCAGGACCACCACAGCCGTCGCGGCCTGCTGATGATGGTCAACCGTCGTCGCAGCCTCCTCGACTATCTGAAGCGCAAAGACGGCGAGCGCTACAAGGCCCTGATCGAGAAGCTCGGTCTGCGCCGCTAACCGGACACCCCACCGCGGCGCAGCGATGCGCCGCGGTTTCTTTTGGCGGACGCGAAAGCGCCGCCCGGCGATGCAGGAGGCAACGCCACCAGCGGCGGTACGCGCGCGCGACCGCCGAACTGGACAGGCCTGCGGGCCATTGCGATGCGGCGCCGGAGCGCGCGCGCACCACAACCAATCCTCAGGCCGCTTGCGCCGGCGGCCTACCGGAGCGAGGCAGGGGCCTCGGCCGGGCACGCATAGATACCGAAGGAACCCAACGTGGCAAAAATTACCAAGACCTTCCAGTACGGCAACCATCAGGTGACCCTGGAGACCGGCGAAGTCGCCCGTCAGGCCAGCGGCGCCGTGATCGTCAAGATGGACGACACCGTACTGCTGGTGACCGCCGTCGCCGCCAAGAGCGCGCGCGAGGGCCAGGACTTCTTCCCGCTCACCGTGGATTACCAGGAGAAGTTCTACGCCGGCGGTCGCATCCCGGGCGGCTTCTTCAAGCGTGAAGGCCGCGCGACCGAGAAGGAAACGCTGATCTCGCGCCTGATCGACCGTCCGATCCGTCCGCTGTTCCCGGAAGACTACAAGAACGAAGTTCAGATCATCGCCACGGTGATGTCGCTGAACCCGGAAGTCGACGGCGACATCCCGGCGCTGATCGGCGCTTCGGCCGCGCTGGCGCTGGCCGGCACGCCGTTCCAGGGCCCGATCGGCGCGGCCAAGGTCGGCTACAAGAACGGCCAGTACCTGCTGAACCCGACCGCCACCGAACTGCTCGACTCCGACCTGGAACTGGTCGTGGCCGGCACCTCGAACGCGGTGCTGATGGTCGAATCCGAAGCCAAGATGCTGTCCGAAGAGGTCATGCTCGGCGCGGTGATGTTCGGCCATCGCGAAATGCAGAAGGTCATCAACGCGATCAACGAGCTGGTCGTCGAGGCCGGCACCAAGCCGTCGAGCTGGGAAGCTCCGGCCAAGAACGACGCGATGATCTCGGCGCTGAAGGAAGCGGTCGGCGGCCAGCTGGCCGAAGCCTTCCAGGTGCGCGACAAGCTGCAGCGCCGCGACGCCATCGGCGCGATCAAGAAGGACGTGCTGGCTTCGCTGGCCGGCCGCGCCGAGGCCGAAGGCTGGGTCGCCGCCGACCTGTCCAAGGAATTCGGCGAGCTCGAGTACCAGACCATGCGCAACGCCGTGCTGACCACTAAGGTCCGCATCGACGGCCGCGCGCTCGACACCGTGCGCCCGATCGCCTCCAAGGTCGGCGTGCTGCCGCGCACCCACGGCTCCTCGCTGTTCACCCGCGGCGAGACCCAGGCGATCGTGGTCGCCACCCTCGGCACCGCGCGCGACGGCCAGATCATCGACGCCGTCTCGGGCGAGTACAAGGAACACTTCCTGTTCCATTACAACTTCCCGCCGTACTCGGTCGGCGAATGCGGCCGCTTCGGCGCGCCGAAGCGCCGCGAAATCGGCCACGGCCGTCTCGCCAAGCGCGGCGTGCTGGCGGTGATGCCGACCATGGAAGAGTTCCCGTACACCATTCGCGTGGTCTCGGAAATCACCGAGTCGAACGGCTCGTCCTCGATGGCTTCGGTCTGCGGCAGCTCGCTGGCGCTGATGGACGCCGGCGTGCCGATCAAGGCGCCGGTCGCCGGCATCGCCATGGGCCTGGTCAAGGAGGGCGACAACTTCGTCGTCCTGTCCGACATCCTGGGCGACGAGGATCACCTCGGCGACATGGACTTCAAGGTGGCCGGTACCGCCGAAGGCATCTCGGCGCTGCAGATGGACATCAAGATCCAGGGCATCACCGAAGAGATCATGAAGGTCGCCCTGGCCCAGGCCCAGGCCGGCCGTCTGCACATCCTCGGCGAGATGGCCAACGCCATCACCGCGCCGCGCGGCGAGCTGAGCGAGTACGCGCCGCGCCTGCTGACGATGAAGATCCATCCGGACAAGATCCGCGAAGTGATCGGCAAGGGCGGTTCGACCATCCAGGCCATCACCAAGGAAACCGGCACCCAGATCGACATCCAGGACGACGGCACCATCGTCATCGCCTCGGTGAACGCCGCCGCCGCCCAGGCCGCGAAGGCGCGCATCGACCAGATCGTGTCCGACGTCGAGCCGGGCCGCATCTACGAAGGCAAGGTCGCCAAGATCATGGACTTCGGCGCCTTCGTGACGATCCTGCCGGGCAAGGACGGTCTGGTCCACGTCTCGCAGATCTCCAACGAGCGCGTCGAGAAGGTCAGCGACAAGCTCAAGGAAGGCGACCTGGTCAAGGTCAAGGTGCTGGAAGTCGACAAGCAGGGCCGCATCCGCCTGTCGATGAAGGCCGTGGAAGAAGGCGAGGGCGTGGCCGCCGAGTAATCGGCCCGCGCATCGCAGCGATTGAAGAAAAGCGGGCTTCGGCCCGCTTTTCTTTTGCCTGCGCGTTTGGCCGGCGGTCGCCGCGGGCGATGCGTCCGGCCCTCAGCCGATGTTGCTCTTGACCTTGTCGGCGGTGGTCTTGAGGAAGTCGGCGATGGCCTTGATGTGTTCGTTGCTGTCGCGCAGGCGGGTTTCCTGCGGCGGTTGCACGTACAGGGTGTAAGGCTGGTGCGCGCCGCCCGGCGGCAGCACGTAGTAACCCCAAAGCATGCCGGCGTTGACGAACTTGCCGGTGACCAGGTCGACGGCGTAGTTGGCGAACTTGGTCAGGGTCGCGGTGGAGACCAGGTTGGGAGCGATGTTCTTGCAGAACTCGCGCGGCGTATCCACCAGCCAACACAGGTCCGCGCCGAGGTGCCGTTGCGGGCCGTCGAACTTCGAGTTCGCGATACGGCCGTTGTCGCTGCCGTACAGGCACTGGGCCATGAATTGGCTCTGGCCGGTGTCGGGGGCGCGCTTGTCGACGTTCCAGGCATTGGGCTTGGTCTGCTCGAAGACCTTGGTCTGCGGAAAGATCAGCTGGACCAGACCGAGCTTGTTGCGCGCCGGCAGCGGCGCGTAGCTGGACTTGAAGTCGCCGCCGTACTGGATGGCCGTGCTGCCTTCCTGCGGATCGGGTTGCGACACATAGGGATACAAGTCCAGGGTGAAGTGGCCGATGTGGAGCAGTTGCTCGGGGAGGTAGTTGCTCATGGCGGGCCTTTCGATGGGTGGAAGGCGGCGGTGCGACGTTCCGCAGGCGGAGCGCGCGACGCTCATGGGTGCTAACGCAGGCTGCATCGCGGCGTGAAGCGCCGCCGCGACTTGCCGCTGCGTATACTCCTGCGCTTGCGCAAGGCAGGGAGTTTCGCGTCATGAGGACGATGCCATGAGAGGACTGTGCCGGGCCGGCTTGTTGGCCGCTGTGTTCGCCGCGCCGGCGGCCTGCGCCGCCGCGCAGCCCGACTGCGCGCGCATCGAACACATGGTCGAATGCATGAGCTGGATCGAAACCCGCGCCGACGGCAACGGCCATGCGGACTATCTGGGCCGGGTAGAGCGCTATGCCGGCGACGAGACCCGGGTGGCGATCGACAACGGCGGACATCGGATCGAGGTGCTGCTGCTCGGCAACGGCCGCCGGTTCGTGAAAGGCGAAGCGGCGGGCGCGCTGCCGGAAGACCCGGCGGCCTTCGTCGGCCTGGTTGCGACGCCGCCGCTGCTGTGGCTGAGCATGCTGCTCGAGGAAGGCGCGCGCTGGCCTGCGCCTGGCGCGCCCTTGGAGCGGGTCGCCAGCACGGACTGGGCCTATGGGCAGGAGCGCTATCGCGTGCGGATCGAAGCCTCGGCGGACGCCGGCTATGCCATCGAGATCGTCAAGACCGAGACCGTCAGTACCCCGGAGTCGGCGCCAACGCCGGACCCGAGCGGAACCTTCGCGACCATCAGCACCGACGAGGATCGCGCCGCGCGCCTGGCCGAGCTCGCTCCGGTCGGCATGCGGATCGCGGCCCGCGTGCGCCTACAGCCGCCGTCGCCGCCGCTGCCGGACGATTTTTCCCTGCAGGGTTGGATGCAGCCCGGCGCCGCGGCTGCGACCTTGGGCGAAGCGCGCCGCGCCTCGCCCTGAGCGATTCGCCCGGATGGCGCCGGCCGAGCTGTCGTCGGCCAGTGGCTGGGGTGTCTTGCGGCGCGCTCAATGCGTCGCGGCGACGATCTGCGAGGGCGTGAGCCCGAGCGATCGGCGCAGGCATCGCGCCATGTGGCTGGGGTGGGAAAAACCGCAGGCCAGGGCGACCTCGCTGATGCCGTGACGGCCCTGCTGCAACAGCGTGCGTGCGCGTTCGACCCGCCGCTCCAGCACGAAGCGATGCGCGGGCAGGCCGGTGGCCTGTTTGAACAGAGGTTTGAAGTGGGAGACGCTGAAGCCTGCGATCTCGGCCAGTTCCTCCAGGCGCAGATCGCGGTCGAGATGGGCTTCGATGTATTCGATCACCCGGCGCAGGCGCCAGGCCGGTAGCGCGCCGGCCGCGGACGGCGCCAAGGGTTTGCGCGATTGCAGCGCCAGCAGGCGCGCGGCCAGCGCCGAGGCCAGACCGTCGGCGAACAAGCGCCCGCCGGGAAAGCCGTCGCTTTCCTCGGCTTGCATCATCCAGCCGATGCGTTCGATCTGCGGGTCGCGGATGTGGATGGCCGGCGCGAGCTCGTCCGCCGCTCCCGCGCCCAAGCCGTGCACGGTGTCCTGCCACAGCGACGGCGCCAGCCGCAGCAGCAGCGAGCGTGCCGGACGGGTCAGGGTCCAGCGCGTGCTGCTGCCGCCGGGCACCACGCAGAATTGACCGTGCAGGCGCACGCCTTGGCGTTCGTAGCGGCCGGCGCGATAGGACACCGGCACCGGCGCGCCCAGGTGCAGGCAGAGCACATGGCGCCGGTCCACCGGCGAGTCGAAGCGCCCGACCGGCACCGGCGAGGTCAGCACGTCGAGCTGCGGCAGCGGGCCTGAGGCCGACGATGCGGTCGAAGGGGCGGGGTAGCAGACGGGACGGTCGCTCATGCGCGGATGCTGGTCCGCGTCCGCCGCGGCCGGCATGTGCTGGAGTGCACCCGCGGGCCGGCGGCTGGTTCGCGGTACTCCGCGCCGGTGAACTGCGTCCCGCGATCGAAGTACGGGATCACCGCGCTACGGTGGGCGTTGCCAACTGTCCATCATCAAGGCCTTGAGCACCAGCTGTCGATCCGGTCCTGATGCCATAGAACAAGCAACTGAAGCGTCCTCTTTCTTTCGAGCCATTTGAAAGTAGAGGTGGCTGGCGAGTTCGCCATCGCGTAGTGATGTGGTGAAAGGCCGCCCAGCGATCGGTGCGGGCGGCGATGGCTGCAACGGTGGCGCCAGTCCTCGGCCATGCGCCGGACCTCGTCCAGCGTGGCGGATACGAACCGGTCCGGTGCCTCGTGCTTGGCCCAGTGCTTCAACGCGTCGCTGATGAACTCCGGGCCATTTTCCACGCGCAATCGTTTTGGCGCCGCGCACCTCGACGAGTTCGTCCAGGACGCGAACGATGTTGGCCGATGGCAGGTTGCTGTCGATGTCGATCTTCATCGACTCCCGGTTGAGGTCATCGTTGACGTTGAAGGTGCGAAAACGCCGGTCCGGCCAACGCGCATCGGACATGAAGCAGACGGACCAGGTGTGATTGGCGGAGGGTGGAGCTTTCAGCGGTTCCCTGATCCGTTTCGGTAGGCGACGCTTCCCGTGCCGCAGCAAGTTGAGCTTCAGCGTCTGTCCATGTGCCGGGTCCGCGCCTTGTCTCAGCCCTGCTGCCGCAGCGCACCGTCGAACAGCAACCCGAAGCCTTGGTCCGGGTTGTCCTTCAGATGCAGCTCGATGGCAGCGACCAACGGCCCGTCATTGTAGGCACGGGGCCGATAGTGCCGTGCCGACCGAGACAGGCGCAGCGCTCGATCGGCATGTCGGGCGCTCAGTCCATGATCGGTTTGCATCGCCAGACTCGGCCTCAGCCGCCGAGCCTGGCTTAGAGCCTTCGCGGCATGACGTCCTTGAGTGCATGGCGGTCCAAGGCCGGGTCGGCGTACATGCACTTCAACCGAGCCAGTTCGGCTGCGATGTCCTTCAGGTGCCGTAGTTACGACACCTTCATGCCGGTGTGCTTCGATTTCCGTATGTAGTACGTCAGCTTGTTGATTCCGTGTTTGCGGCAGGTCTCGGCGACCCTGCGCGCCGGCTTCGGTCTCTTTCAGTATCCGGACGATTGAACTTCGACTTCTTCATGCAGAGCTTCTTGGGGAGGGGACTGCTTCTGTTTGGATCGAACTAGCGAGGACGCTTTGGGCCCGATTGTCGTGATCGCCGCCAGTCGCGGTCGATACATGTGATCAACGCGGCACCTTGGCGCATCAGCAAGTAAAAAATTTGAGACCTATTTCACAAAAAAACTAAGAATTTTGCCAATTGAGGCGGCTTGCAAGCCATCGATATTCTTTCCCGCCATGAGAGTTGGTCAGATCTGTAAGCGCTTCGTTCGAAGCCGCACGGTGCCTGACTTCCAAGGGCCGGTGGCAAATGTCGAAGATTCGAAATTCCGATGGCCAACTCGATCCGCTGAGTTCGGCGCTGGCGTGCTGCCGGATCCTGCTCTCCCTGGCGAGGGGCCAAGATCAAAGTTTCGACATCCAGGTTCAAGGCGTCGAAGTCAAGCGCGCGATCGCAATATACGGAAAGGCTAGCAGCGCCAAGTTTTCCGTAACCAAGCTTCGCTATTCGAAGCTGGCCAAAGCCCGCTTGCCCATTGCCTTTCGGACCGAGGCGGGTAGGTATCTAATTCTACTGAATCGGTCGGCCACTCAGGCGTTGGTTCTTCATCCGGGCAGCTCCAGCCCGCAAGTCATTAGTGGCGATCAACTTAAAGCGATTTGGGGCGACGAAGTCATCAAATTGCTCGATTCGCCACCGAAATTCGACGTTCGCTGGTTCGTTCCGGAATTCATACGGCACAAAGGCTTGCTGGCAGAGGTGCTGGCCATCTCTCTGGTGCTGCAGCTGTTGGCGCTGGGGTCGCCGTTGGTGTTTCAAGTGGCGATGGACAAGGTTCTGGCGAACAAGGCGCTATCGACATTGGACGTCCTTACGGTCGCGTTGGTCGTGATCGCAGTTTGGGAAGCGATTCTGACCGGATTGCGCGAGTACATATTCACCCACACCACTAATCGAATAGACATAGGTTTGGGCGTCAGGCTATTCAAGCATTTGATGGGTTTGCCGCTGCTCTATTTCAAGTCCCGTCAGATCGGAACGATCATCGCCCGTGTGCAGCAGTTGGAGGGAATCCGGTCCTTCCTTACCGGGTCCATGCTTACTCTCTGTGTTGATCTTCTGTTCGCATTCGTGTTCCTGTATGTAATGTCGCGGTTGTCGTGGGCGCTAACCTGCGTCGTTCTCGTCGGCATGCCTTTTTACTTCGCTATCGCCTACGCGAGTACGGGACCATTGCAGCTGCGAATAGATCGTCAGTTTCAGGCTGCAGCCATGAATAAATCTCTGCTGACAGAGTCGGTCGGCGGCGTAGAGACGATCAAGAGCATGGCGGTAGAGCCGAGAATGCTTCGGCGGTGGGAGGCGCAGACCGCGGAAGCAGTAGAGGCGGGATTCCGCACCCAGAGTTTGAACAGCATGATCAGTCACGGCGTGACGCTTCTACAGAAGGTCATATCCGTCGGCGTCATCTGGTACGGCGCTCATTTGGTGACTTCTTTGCAGATCACCATAGGGCAGCTGATCGCATTCAACATGATGGCGTCGCATATCAATGGACCCATCTCCAAGCTCACCGACCTTTGGCAACAGTTCGTTCAAGCCAGGGTCGCGGTTGACAAGCTCGGGGACATGCTGAATCTGCCGACTGAGTCGGATCAAGCGGCGAACGAGCCGGCGGAACGGATCACCGGATCGATCCAGCTGTGCGATTTAGTGTTTCGCTATCAGCCAAATTCGGAGCCGGTGCTGAAGGGCGTGTCCTTGGATATCGAGCCGGGAGAGAGTATCGGGGTGGTCGGCCCTTCAGGATCCGGAAAAAGCACGTTGGCCTATCTGCTGCAGAAACTGTATGAGCCGGATTCGGGTGAGATCCTTCTCGACGGCTTGCCGCTGAAGCAGCTGAGTACCCGTTACTTGCGCAGCCAGATCGGCGTGGTCCAGCAGGAAAGCTATCTCTTCAATCGCAGTGTCCGCCACAACATCGCCATCCGGGATACCTCGGCGTCGCTGGACGACGTAGCGCGAGCGGCGAAACTCGCCGGCGCTCACGACTTCATCCTGCAGCTTCCGTTGGGCTACGACACCGTTTTGGCGGAAGGCGGGAGTTCCCTCTCGGGCGGACAGCGGCAGCGCATCGCTATCGCCCGCGCCCTTATGGCCGATCCGAGAATACTAATCTTCGACGAGGCGACCAGCGCCCTGGACGACGAATCGCAGGCCTTGATCCAGGAAAACATGGCGGAAATATCCAGGGGACGCACCGTCATCACGATCGCCCATCGCCTATCCGCGGTTCGACAATGCGACCGAATCGTCGCGTTGGAACATGGTCGAATTACCGAAGTCGGAAGTCACGATGAACTGATTTCGCTCGGCGGATGCTACGCCAAGTTGTTCCAATTGCAGCGCTCGTTCGGGGATGCAGGAGAAAGAAATGCTGCCTAATCGCATAAAAAACGCGTTGAACGTCGTACGTTCCGCCAGTAAGGGCAGTCATCTGGAAAAGAACCGGGACGAATACGAGTTCCAGCCGGGATACCTAGAGGTCGTGGAGCGCCCGCCGGTGCCTTGGTCGCGCCGAACCGCTATCGCGTTGACGGCGCTATTCGTCGCGGCGCTTATCTGGTCGATTGCCGGTCATCTGGACATCCAGGCCAACGCGGCGGGGCGCCTGCTCGTGCCCAGCAATTCGAAAGTGGTTCAGGCGGTCGAAGGCGGCGAGATCGCTTCGATTCACGTACGCGACGGCGCTCGAGTCGAGGTCGGCGACGTACTGATTAGCCTGAATCCGATCGGCGCCGACGCAGAGCTAAGGTCGTTGCGCAATCAGCTGAACTCCAAACTGTTGGAGCAGGCCAGGCTGCAGGCGATGCTGACGGACGATCCGGTCGCGAACTTCACCGCACCGGAGGAGGTGTCGGCCGAAGAGGCGGCGCTTGCGCGCGGGCACCTGATTAGTTCTTCGAGGGAAAGGCGGGCGAATGTCGCCGGGATTGAAAGCGAAATGGGAGTCAATCTGGCCAATCAGCGGGGACGCAATGCGGACATCGCGGCGCTGCAGAAGCTGGAGGCCAACGTAAGCGAGCGGCTGGAGGCCTATCGGGCTTTGGCGGCCGACAAATTGCTTTCCAAGGTGGAGTTGCAGCAGCAAGAGAAAGAGCGCCTAGAGATAGAGCGATCTATCTCCCAGCAGCGATCCGATCTGGCAGTGCTGAGGGCGCAGTATCAATCGTTGAGCAATCAGCGAAATAGCTACTTGGCGAAGATGGTCAAGGAGTATCAGGACAATCTGAGCTTAGTGCGAGTGGACAGTTCTACCCTTGCCCAGCAGTTGATCAGGGCGCAAGAAAAGCTGCGCCTGCAGACACTGAGGGCGACGGTCAGTGGAGTTGTGCAGCAGCTGGCCGTGCATACCCGTGGCGGCGCGGTGCAGCCCGGGCAACAGTTGATGGTGATCGTGCCTAACGAGAGTTCGCTGCAGGCAGAAATCATGGTGCTCAACGCAGATGTGGGGTTTGTAAAGCCTGGGCAATCGGTCGAGTTGAAGGTCGACTCTTTCGCCTATACGCGCTACGGAACCGTGCCTGGGAAGATACTGAACGTTTCCCGCGACTCGGTGAAGGACGATCAGTTGGGACTGGTATTTCCTGCCCGGGTCGAGTTGAGTCGTCTGCATATGTCGTCCGACGGCAAGAAGTTCCCCTTGCAAGCGGGCATGAGCGTGACCGCGGAAATCCGCACGGGGAAGCGGCGCGTCATCGACTACGTTCTCAGCCCTTTGCGTGAGTATCGCTCCGAAGCGCTGAAGGAGCGGTGATGTTGAGGTTGACGGCGGGCCGATGTTTGGCCAATGGCGCAATCGACAGCGGATTGGTGGCTCTGTCCTATGCGGCGCGGCATCACGGGATTTCGGTCGAACCCGAGCAGTTGCGCCATCAACTCGGGCGGACGCAAGGCGTAGCGAGTGAAATAGACATTTGCCGCTGCGCGCGCCTGATCGGCTTGAGGGCAAGAAGCGTCCATAGCGGAGTGGAGAGAGTCGCAGCATTGCCGCTTCCGGCGCTATTGGCGACGAACGTAGGCTGGCAAGTACTCGAGGCGGTGGACGAGGCGAATGCGATCTTGCGCGATCCGACGACCGGCACGCGCTCGACAGTGACGTTCGGCGAGCTGCCTTCGGCGTGGCAGGGTCAGGCCATCCTGCTGGCCGAGACGAGCGAGCCAGCTGGACGGAAATCATTTGGCTTCGCTTGGTTCGTTCCGTCGGTCATCAAGCATATCCGGCAGTTCAGGAGCGTTCTGTTGGTGTCACTGATGCTGCAAGTGATCGCCTTGGTGACTCCGGCAGTATTCGAGAACGTCATCGATCGAGTCTTGGTGAGCCGAAGCATCTCTAGTTTGCAGGTGCTTGGAATCGCACTGCTCGCTTTGGCGGTATTCGAGCCGGTGTATGGATTCTTGCGCTCTTGGCTGTTCTCGAACGTAGCGGCGAAGATTAATTCTGAGCTTTCCGCGCGCGTCTATCAACATCTGATGGCGTTGCCGGTCGGATATTTCCGCAAGCGCCAGACGGGAGAAATCATCGCCCGCGTCGGCGAGATGGATCATATCCGCCAGTTCCTGACCGGCTCGACGATGACCGTAGTGTTGGATTTGATGTTCCTCGGGATGTTCGTCGCTGTGATGCTTGCCTACAGCGTCAAGCTGACTTTGGTCGTTCTGGCGACGCTAGTGATCTACTTCGTTCTGTGGATGGTATTAGGCCCGCTGTTGCGCATCCGCACTAAGCGAGAGTACGAACTGAGTGCGGACAACACCGCGTTCTTGACCTCATCGGTCACTGGCATCGAGGTCATAAAGACCACTGCCACGGAAGAGCTATTTCTGCGGCAATGGGAGAGCGAGTTCTCTAAGTTCGTGCGGGCTTCGTTTCGGTCGAACGTGCTAGGAATTTCCGTCGGTCAATCAATCGGTCTGGTGCAGAAGCTGTCGAGCGCTTTGCTGTTGTGGTGGGGCATCACTTCGGTGATGGATAACAAACTCAGTCCGGGCGAGCTGGTGGCGTTCAATATGCTCGCAGGGCATCTCACTCAGCCGATCTTGCGTTTGGCGCAAACCTGGCAAGACCTGCAACACGCGATGATTTCGTTGCGTCGCGTCGGCGACGTGCTCGACGAACCCACGGAGAGCGGAAGCGGCGGACTGGCGTCGATCCCGGCGCTACAGGGAAGGGTTGGATTTAAAAACGTTTTCTTTCGATACGGCGAAGACGGCCAGGAAGTGCTGCGCAACTTGAACCTGGAGGTTCGTCCGGGCGAGTTCATCGGCATAACTGGCCCCTCGGGATCGGGCAAGAGCACGATCAGTCGGTTGCTGCAACGGCTGTACGTTCCGCAGCGCGGGCAGGTATTGGTGGATGGGATCGACCTTGCGATCGCCGATCCGGTGACGCTGCGCCGTCAGATGAGCGTTGTTCCGCAAGAAAGCGTTTTGTTCTCAGGCACCGTGGCCGAAAACATCGCTATGTGTAGGCCGGAGGCCTCCGAGGCGGAGGTCGTCGAGGCTGCCGCTTTGGCCGGTGCCGATGCGTTTATTCGGTCGCTTCCTGAGGGGTACGGCACTCAAGTCGGGGAAAGAGGCTCGCGGCTGTCGGGCGGTCAGCGCCAGCGCATCGCTTTGGCCAGGGCATTGCTCACACGCCCTAAGATCCTGCTGCTGGATGAAGCGACCAGTGCGCTCGACTACGAGTCGGAGGCTGCGATCATGGCCAATATGGACGCGATCGCCGAGGGACGAACGATCATCAGCATCGCCCATAGGCTCAACACGTTACGAAGGGCCGACCGCATTCTCGTGATCGATCGCGGCGCTGTGGTCGAAGACGGGACGCACGACACGCTGATCGCCAGCGGCGCGACCTACGCCCGATTGTGGCGCTTGCAAACAGGCGGAGCGGAGGTGGCGATGATCACCTAGCTATCGCCCAAGCCTCTTCGCTTCGAGGTGCGCAGACGCCAGTTGGTGGGCGCGTCTTTTGAATGTATTTGCCTGGCGCCCGCGACGGCGGCCGGAACACCTTTTCCTATTGAGTTGATCATGAACGAAGCTATTTCAAATATCCTTGACGGAATTATCGACGCCAACACTGATCGCAGCATTCGAGACGGCGGCCGCACGCGCTCCGAATGGTATGGAATGTCGCCGGAAGAGCGCAGGGTCTATACCAATGAGGTCCTCAAGCGCTTAGGCGAGATGCAAAGGACGACTCTGCAGGTATTGGCCGCCCAGTACATTGACATGCAGGGTAATCCGGCTTCGATCGTGGATCGTTTGGCGGAATTGAAGGCCGCTTTGGCTCAGGCCGAGAAGCGAGCCAAGGACTACGGCGAAACTCCGGCGAGGAAGAACTATATAGCGAGCTTGAAAGACACCATCTACATTTACGAGCGGCAGAATTTTCGCGACGTGGAGTACGCGAAGGCGTGGGATGCCGCGACGAAGCTCTTGAAAGAGGCCGGCGCCGGCGGCGGCGATCTCGACAGTCTGAAGACCGACAAAGTCGCAAAGCAGGCCGCTCTGACTGCCAAGATCGCCGCCCTGCAGGCCGAGTTCGACAAACTCACGCCTACGGAGGAAGGCTATCTGAAGAAAAGGATCGAACTCGCCGCGTACAAGGATCTCGGCGAGGCCAAGGTGAAGGTCGGGAAAACGATGGTGGGCAAAGACGGCTACTACGCCAGATTCCTGAATAATGACAAGGATGTTCCCGATCCGATGAAGTTGCCGATGGGGGACGACAAGGACGCTCCGCTCAACGCAACGCTGTTGCTGATGGAGGAGCGGCCCGGCTATATCCGCATGAACATCGCCTTGGTGGATGACGACTTCAATAATACCCCCAAGGGCAGTACTCAGAAAGACGTGTATCTGGGCGAGGATGGGAAGATCGTCATTCAGAACAGGGGTTCCGAAGGTGCCGCCGTCATCAACTTTTCGTTCGGTACGGACTCGCGCAGCCTTGCGTGGCAGCAAAAATATCGTATCGACGTGCCGAGCCTAACCTTGGCTCCGATCCGCTCGGTTCTGGTGAAGACGGAATTCGTCAAGCAATACTTCGGCGACTACATGGTGTCGGAGAAGTCGAGACGTCCCGCGATGCAGGTCGAGATCAGCGAAGACGGAAGAACGCTGAAGCTGACCAATGTAGATCGAAAAGTTCCCAATCAGATCGGCATTGAAGTCGGGCTTGGTAGTCCGTTCCAGGATGTGGTGAACGCGAACGCCGATCTCTCGTCTTTCCAAACCTATGCATTGGAAGACTATCGCAATTCCTACTACAACAAGGACCGGCACGGCGAGTTCAAGAACATAAACCAGCTGGCGGACAAGATCGGCCTCGGCGGTCGCCAGTACCTGCTCGAGTACACGGATAAGGATGGCAAACGCCAAGGGGCGACGCCGTTCATCATGGACGATGGCGGACACCTCACTGCGAACCAGACGAAGGAGCTCTACGAGAGCAGTTTGGACTTCTTCGAGAAATTCGACGATCTCAAGAACGGCATCGCCGAGGATCAGGCTTGGTACAAGGACCCGGTCACGCGCAAGCAATTCGAAGATGCGCTGGCGCGCACGCTTGATCGCAATCATATGACGCCCGCGGGGCTGTTGAGCGAAGTGGATCGAATCAGCGAAAGCCGCCGAGACATCAACGGCAACAGCTACAACAAATCCACCTGGGAGCGGAACTTTGCCGACGGATACATGGACAGCCCTGCAATCAAGGGCATGATGTCCGATCTGTCGAAGAAACTGGCCGGCAGGCTGGTTTGGTTAAGCGAGCAGATTCATTCTGCAGACACAGGGAAAAAAAAGACTTGGCGCCTCAGTCTGTGGGAAAAAATCATCGACAACGCGGTCTATGTTCGTACCGATCTGTTGACAATTCGCAATAGGATGCCGGAATTGTGGGGGCAGATCTATAAAGAATTTGACTCTGCCGAGAAAGCGCGAATCGCGGCTGAGAACGAAAAAATAACGGAGAGAAACAATAAGAAGATTGCAGACTGGGAGGCGCTTCCGCCTGATAAAAGAGGCGCTGCGCCGAATTTGCAGCCGCTTCAACAGTACCAAGCGAAGGATGTGCGCGACCAAATCAACGAGAAAGTTCTGCTGACCGTCCTGTCGGGGGCCGATGCGGTCGACGGGCTGACCACCGATCCGGTCTTGCGCGACAAAATCAAGGTCGAATTCGGCGGGACGGGGATAGACTCCTTGCGTACCCAGCTGTTCTTCCATGTTCTACGGCCGTTGACCCATCATCTGGACGGTTTGAACGACAATCTAAAGACCGCCTTGGGCGTCACCAAGACGGCTCCGCCCAACAACCATAAGTTCGGTTTCAACGATGATCCGTCCGTGGTTGCCATCAATAATCGGACGCTATCGAAGGATCTCTATTCGCTGCTGAATGCCGTCGATGACGCGACGGCTTTCGATAGTTTTCTTTTTCCGAACGACAAGCTGCGCAGCCGCAATCTGTATGTGCCGGACGAGAACTCAGACGCTAGCAAGTATATGAACGCACTCGATGTGCCGTTCACGGGTGGCATTTCCGGTACTACCCGCGACGTCACTCAGTATTTGAGCTCAACGCTGGGCGAAACCTTGTCGGTGCAGCAGTACTGGAAGTTCGAATTGGCTAATGCTGCGTTGATGATCCGCAATGGCTACCACTCGTTCTTCGAGGCGATCTATGTCGCAGCGCGCTTCGAACCCAAGGCAGCGGACAGCAAGGGGCCGGCACTGCTGCAGCTGTTCGACGACCTAAAGACGAAGGCGAGCGGCGGCGCGATGTTGACTCATGAGCTCTATACCGGCGTCATGGCCGAGCTCCTGCCGGTCGTCAATGAGGGGGCCGCCGGCGCGCAAGTCTTCGTGCCGCCGGTGTATGAGCGGTCTCCCGATCTGTCGGTGTTCGATACCAGCTTCCCGCGGTCCGGCAGTAGGCCGTCCCAGGTGCCAGGCGTTACGGGGACCTGGTCCATTCCAGGTGCACAGAGGGGCTTCAGAGACAGCGACACCCGCTACGAGCGCCAAATCATCGTTCAGCTGGAGAACGATCCGGACGCGGCCGAAGCGGCCGCTCGTCTGGCGGCGAAGCACCCGGACAACAGCGTTATCGTCCAGCTTGCCGCAAACGGCGACTATCGGATCCTGCAGCTCGGCGCTAACGGACAGTTCCAAGTGGTCACCGGCGACGTTGACCTGCTTAAGACGGATTCTCCGATGCGATGGCAGGTGGTGGGCCACGGCCGTGGCGCGGATGATGCGCGGACCATGGGGGGAATGAGTGCCCAAGGACTGGCTGAACATCTGGCCGACTTCCAGCGCAAGCTGTCGGCAGATCGCGGGGTAATAGGCTTGCCTGCGAGAATCAGCCTGGTTGGTTGTTCCCTGGAAAGCAACACTGCCCAGGAAGGCTTCGGCTACCGGTTCGTCAGCGCGCTTAAGGAACCCTCGGTCGAAGTGTCGATCCATACCTCGGATCTGGCGATCGACCGCAATGGCCGAAAGCAACCGGGGGCGCCGGGCGGACAGATTGCATCGGCCATGGACGACAACAAAGTGGTGTATCAATGGCGCTGGGAAGGTAATGTCGTCCAGAACCGTGCCGCCCCCAAGCCAATTCTTCTGCTCGGCCCGGATCGAATCAACGTCGCCGAACTCATCAAGAACATCCGCGGCTCGAGCCGACCGCTGTCGGATCTAAGCGCTGAAGAGCGGAAGGCATTGATCCGGTTCTTCCCGGATGCAGCAGGAACCGGCCTGAACGAAAAGGGGTTGACTGATACGCTGAAGAAGGAAGCCGACTACGACAGGTTGCTGGCCACCATCGAACGAACCGCCCTGGTCCATTTGGGCTCCAAGGGCCAGGGCCAGATCGGCCTCGGTGTCGGCGCGCTGGACAGCGTCGGTGCAGACCCCGCGGTTCGAGACACGATGCGCAAAGAACTCGCGGCAAAGGGCACGATCAAGGTCGACGGGGTCGACGTTTCGCTGGCCTTGTTGTTCGACCTCGGGGCGACGATCGACGGCAGTCCGCTGACCCCGGCCTTGGCGACGGCGCTGGGCGCGTCGATCACCGGAAAGAAGATCGCCTTCGACCCGGTCGGGCTGGCTCGAATGATGGCCGAGGTACCGTCGCAGGCGGACTTGGAGAAGTTGGCGGCGGTCGTGAAGAAGCAGTTGAGCGCCAACGGCGCCACTATCGACAGCCTCTTGCGCAGCGCACCGCTGACCGATGCGCGCGCCGACGATATGCTCGTGGTGCTTAGAGACAAGCCGGCTGCTGCATTGGAGGTCGAAGTCGCAAAGAAGGCCAAGGAACTGTTCGGCGAGCAGGCGTCCGTTCGAGCGAATTGGCTGTCTCTGGCAGAAGGCCTGGATGCGGCGCAGCGGGAGCTGGTGCAGAAGCTGTACAACACCGCCAGCGAAGCATCCGGCTTCGACTTGGTCAAGTACAACAAGCTTCAAGCCGAGCGTCCCGACTTGTCCAGCGTCGAGATCCTGCAGCGAATGGCCTTGGATACCGTCCGCAAGCGACTACGCAACGACGACAACGCCAGTAGCACGCTTCAACTTGCCCAGTGGGACGAAGGCGACGCCAAGCGCTTCTTGCTCCGCTCCGGCGTGGCAACGCAAGACGTTTCGGGGAAGTTTGATCTCAACATCGTCAATTTCAACGGGTTTATCAAGAACGCCAGCGCGATGGACCGCATTCGTGTCTCCATGGCGATGCTGAAGCTGCCGCCAGACGTGTACGCGGAAACACGTGAAGAGATCAACTCGCGCGGCGACCAGAATGCGAAGCGATTTATAGATTCGGTCGATGGCGAACGAAACAAGCCGGTAGATGTGGACCAGGGCGGCTGGAGCGACAGCGTCGGCTCTGCGCTCGACGTGTACGAGGTCTTGAACTCCGTACAGCAGTTGGTCCGCAGTTGGGATCAGATGAGCAACACCGACAAGGGCTTCACCCTGACCGAGTTGGTCGGCGGCATCGCGATGTCCCCGCTCAGTAGCGGGATAGCGAAGGCGCTGAATCAGTTGGGCAAGGTGGTGGGGAAGGCCGCCGGAACGTTGGGCAAGATCGCCAGCGTGATCGACGCCGGCGTGCTCGACCTAGCGTTGGCGCCGGTGACTTTTACCTCCATCGGCATGCAATGGAAGTCGTTCTGGTCGGACAACGGAGACAAGAATAGCTTTGAGTACAAATCGCTGGTGGCCAATACGGTCATCACCACCGTGACCACGGCCGTGAGCGCCGCCTTGACCGGCGTGGCGATCGCTTCGTCGCTGGGCTTCATTGCGGCCAGTTCGGTTCTTGGAACGATTGCCGCCTCGGCCGGGCCGATCGGCGTTGCCGTCGCCGTGGCCGGCTTCATCATCAGTGGTATCGTCCAAGGTGCTATGGCGGTGGCGGAGTACGACGAATACTTCGCCGATACCGGTGCCAAAGTGGAAGCCTTCTTCGCTGCCTGGGTCGGGGTCGAGACTCTCGGCATGAAGCGCGCGAAGGCCGAGAAGGACGCTCAAACGGACGCCGACAAGGTCGAGGCGAGCCTCAATAGCGAATGGGAAAAGACCAAGACCTATCTGTCCGACCTGTTCTCGAAGGACGGCTACAAGACGATGAACTACCGGGACCGCGAGCATAAGGTCTACCATGGTACGTTCCGCACGCGTAGCACTCCGGGCGGGCAAACGGATATGCCGTGGGGGGATAAGCCCGATCCGAGCGTATTTAGTCACGTACTGCAGGATCGCCCGGACTATGGCGCGATGGAGACGAGGGAATCCGATCGACTCTCCAAGGGCGGCGGCGTATGGGCCGAGCTCGGTACCACCGATAAGAACTATGCCGCACAAGGCGTCGCAGACGAGAACAACCTGTTCAATATGAGCGGGGCGGCGCTGAAGAGCGCCAAGGGTGGAGCGAAGACCGATGCCTTCAATCTCGATGCCCTCACCGAAATCGAGGAAATCGACGGCCGGGACGGTAACGACACGGTGTTGTTGGATGCCGCCGGGACCGATGTCGCGCTGAAGCTGGTAAACAGCCAGACTCGATTGACCTATAGCGGGCAGGCGATTCTGCTCGACCAGGTAACCAAGAATGGGAACCTGGACGCCGCGGCCCCCGATGTGACCAGGGCGGTTCAGCAGAATGTCAAGGTCGGAGGCATCGAATCCTACATCATCAGCGACGCGGGCAAGGCCGACATCGAGGGCGGCGCCGGCGATGAGTTCTTCGACGTGTCTGGCGCGAACGTGAAAGTGTCCGGCGGCGCCGGAAACAATACGTACTCGTTGAATCAGGGCAACCAAATCTTTAGCTCAAGCAACGATGTCGTGCTGTGGAACGGGAGGGTCGATGCGACCGTGACCATGCTCGGTGTTCCGGAAAAGGATACCCAGGCATTGCTGATCGATTTGCCGGCGCATCATCGCGATGTCCGAGTGCGTCGGGTCGGAAACAACGTGGAGCTGTCCTATGAGGCCACGGCTGTGGCCGATAGTCGCCATACCGTGTCCAAGCTGCCTCGCGCGGAGACTCGTACACTAACCATCAAGGGGATATACGACGCGAACGGAAAGCTGGACGCCAGCAAGGCCATTCAATTCTTGGATCCCCGCGGCAACAGCTTCTCGATGACTACGCTGGGGCTGATCGACAGCCAATGGCTGTCCCTGGCGATGATGGGAAAGAGCTTCGTGTTCACCGAAACGCAGGCGGCGACGCCGAGGCGGGTGGTCAACGATACTGCGGCCAATACCTATACCCTGAAAAAGGGCGCCGGCAGCTTCATCGGCGAGGTGCATACCGGCATGTCGATGCAGTTCGTGTTGGAGGCGAACCTGGAGGATTTGACCTACAGCGTGAAGAACGACGAGCTGATCATCGCCACGGTTCCTGGCAAGCCCAGACTGGAGCTGAAGATCCCGGGCTATGCCGAAGCGCTCAATAGCGGTGTTCTTCGCGTTGCGCTAGTGCCTCCGAAGGCCGACACGAAGGCCCAGACTGCAAGCGGAGGCGTCGCAAGTCCTGAAGACGCGGATTCCGGGAAGTCCACGATCATCATGGTCGAGCTTCCGGCGGCGAAACTGGATGCGAGCGGACCCTTGAAGGCCATGGGCGATGGGTCCTTGATGGAGGAGATCGAGCGCGAATTGGATAAGGTCGGCGGGCCGTTGGAGATCGTTTCGGATAGCAATAACCAAGGTGCCGAGATCGTTCTGCAGGGCGTGGGTACGGAGGCTTTTACGCAGTTGCGCGTCGGCGACGATCTGCTGCTCTACCAGGGCGACTATTCCAAGGCCAAGAAGCGACGGGTGAAGAACTACTTCTCCTACGCGACGAAGCCGACCATCAAAGATAAGCGCGGTAGCGTTGTCAGCGTCTTGGCGATCGCTCCTTCGTCCTACGCCGGCAACAATCTGGATAATACGTTGGTGGCCGGAAGCGCGACCGAACTGGCGGGAATGGATGGGGCCGATACCTATGTGATCGATATCGCCAGCGATGGTCCGACCCGCTGGGTGATCGACAATGCATCTACGGATAAAAAGCTTGATACCTTGCATCTCAATAAGGCGCCGATCCAGTGGCTGAGCGGATTCCGGCAGGCCGGCGACGACTTGGAGATTCTCCTGGACGTTCCGAAAACCGGCGGGGGCAGTCCTACCAAGAAGACGATCGTAATCAAGAACTACATCATCGATCCCCTGGCCCGGAATCTCGATCTCAGGATGGATGGGGCACTCCCGTTCAGATTGCCTTTGGTGGATTCGGATGCCGGCTTTTTCCTGCACGTCGGTTCGAGCGTCTTGGTGGTGGGCGACGGCGTGCATGAGGTCCAGGTGCCCAGAAATTCGATGATGGCGCTCAGGGTGCTCGATCCATCAAGCACGAGCGTCCTGTTCGACGGTGCGGGCTATCAGATGGAGGTGCAAGGCTACGATCTGAAGCTGATCAAGGACAAGACGACCATCTACTTGCGCGACTACTACCGCAATCCTGCGGGCGTGTTTGGTATTCCGCAAACACTGATTCCGGCGACGTTCAAGAGCGAAATTCAGGCCCTATTCGGGCGTTTGAAGGTGCCGCGCGAAAAGTGGGTCGCCTATATGCACAGCGACATCGACACCGAAGCGGAACTCAAGGAGATCGCGGTTCTCAATCAGGAAGATCCCAGTTCGAATGCGACCGATTTCCAGGCACTGCCGAGTGGAGACTTCGCTGTTTATTTGAAAACTCCGCCGGGTAGCGGGGAGCGGGTCTTATTCGCGACCGGTGGCGGCGGGAGCAACGGCTTCAAGCTGTATATCGATAGCGATGGCTACCTTTGCTACAAGGCCTATGTGACCGAGGGAGGGAAGGATGGTGTCGAGTACACCTTGTACTCCGAGTCCGCACGGATCTCCAACCAAAGGAATGCTCCTGTCGCGCGGCCGAGCGACAGCGAGTTCGTGCTGCAGTTCAACGGCAGCACCCTGACCGTTGTCGCGAACGGCGCCAATGGGCGCACGATAACTAACGATATTCGCTTGGATCTCTCCAGCGATAATCGCTTAAACTTCGGTCAGACGCGCCTGGCGAGCAGCACGCTGAAGCACGACGCCAACCCTATTCGAAAGATGAAGGAAGGTACGGTCGCCAATGCGCAGGTCGACAGTATCTTCTGGTCGAGTGGCCATACCTGGGGCGCGAACCCCAGCAACATCGAGTTGTACTACAGGGTCAACGGGTTCTCCGCCGCAAAGGCCACGGCAGCGGTAAGCGCCGGATTGACCTCGGTGGCAGACGTCGGAACCACTTGTCTTGCGTTCAAGGCGTCCGAGGGACGGTTGTCGGAAGACTTCATCATCGCTTATGCGAAGCAGCATCAGAGCTGGCTGCATGTAGATGGCGGCCTGGAGTTCGCCGAAGCCTTAGAGGCTATGGGGTATGCGCCCGACTTCATTTTGGATGCGTACAAGTATGGGCTTTCGGCGCAGGATATCGCGGCATACAGCTTGCTCGACAATGATCTGCCCGACGAGAATCGATTGGCGGACTTCGCCTTGGCTCTATACGCAAAGACCAAGCCGTATCTGATGATCAATGCCGGGCCGGTTGGGATCCTCAACTCGAACGATCAGGCGCTGTTGACGACACTGCTGGATTTCTTGGAAGTTCCCGCCTGGGACCGGCCGAGGTTGTTCCATGGTGTGGCCGGCAACGCCACTGCGGCTCACATGCAGCAGCTGGCGGTCTTGATCGGTTCTACCTATGCCTCGGATGAGGAGAAGAAGCGCGATTTGCAGAGCTGGTTGGTTCGCGGGTCGGGCGGCGATATGTCGGTCATGCACCGTTTCGTTCCGGGCTCGGTAGACAAGGCCGGCGATGAGAAGCTGCTGAAGTTGGTGCTGATTTATAAGGGATTTCTGGCCGGCCGTGCAGAATTCTTGGCCAAGAAGATGGTTGACGCTCAGGTTCTGGATTACGAAGCCGTGGAAGGGTTGTTGAACGCCGGCGTCAGCGATCCGGCCCAACTCAAGCACCTGGCCCAGGCCGGTGTGGACGGCTACGACTTGCTCGATGCCAATGCGCAGCGCCTTCAGTACGAAGGAAGCGGCAGGCGCGACGGGCTGATTAAAGTGTCGGCCAGCTTGCCTATGGTGACTGGTACGCCCGCGCAGACCGATGCCTATTACGCGCGGGAAATCTTGGGCATCGATCGGGATGGCAATGTCTACAAAATGGGCACCGACCTTAATAATTTGGTGCTTAAGAGTGCGAATGGTACTCCACTGCCCGGCCCTATGCCGGACACTAGCCAGTGGCAGTTCATCCATCCAGGCGAAGTGCTCAGTGTGGGCGGTGTCGTTCCTAACGGCTACTTGGGCGACGACGATCCGGTGATTTGGCTGTGGAAAGCCGGATTCGTCGATAAGGGCGTGAAGCTGAGTGCCGCGACCGAGACTGGTTTCGGCCGTAGTACCGACGAGAATCTGGTCGACGGCAGTGCCCATAGCGGCGAGGCGTTCTCGTGGCGTGCAGCCAATTCGACGGAAGTGATAAAAAAGGTCGAGAACGGCGAGGTCAAGGAAGAGGTCCGGATCAAGGATCTGTCTTTGGAACAGACGGACTCGATCGCCAGTGAAATCGTCCATTTCGATATGCAAGGAAAAGTCCTGCTTACTTCGTTGACTCTGCAGACGGAGTATGATCGGGTCGATGGTAGTCCCCCGGATATCGCTCGCAGCGGTGTGTATATCGTTGAGGCGCTGCGAACGGACGGCAGTTGGGTGGAGGTGTCGAAGGAGAGTTTGCTTTGGACGCCTGTGCCCGGCGAGAAGAAAGGCGACAAGGTCGATATGACCGTTCAATTGGACCCTAAGGGCGCCGCGTATCAGAACTATCGCGTCCGCCGTACTTCTGGCAACAAGGACAGCGATCGCCGGATTTCCGGCGTAAAAGTCCAGCAGAGCGGGCAATCGGCAGCGCAGAGCATCTCGTATCGACTGCCGAGCGGCCAGGCGTCCGAAGACCCGCTAAGCAGCGAGATCGTGGCGGTTCGTTTCGATATGAAGCATAAGATCGCCCTGTCTACCTTGACTCTGAAGACCACCTACAACCCGGCCGACGATAAGCAGCTGGACACCACACGTCATGGCGTTTACGTGGTCGAGGCTTTAAGCGCGGACAACGCATGGGTGAAGGTTTCGACGCAGAACCTGGTCTGGACGCCCAAGGAGGGCGAGAAGGCTGGCGACAAGACGGACATGACCGTTGCGCTCGATACCAAGGGCATTCCATATCAAAGCTACCGTATCCGCGGCATCGAAGGCAGCTACGACCGGGATCGCTGGATCGACGAGGTTACGTTCACGACGAGGCAGATCGATCTGGTTTCGCCTCCCGCCCCGGCTTCGGGCGGATCGCCGTCGCCAAGTAAGCTGAGCCAACCGGATGAGATCAGTCCGTCGGCCAGCGCCGACCGAGATGCTGCGGTGCCGTCGTCGGCCGGCTGGTCGATCGAAAAGCTGATCGAAACCATGGCGGGCTTCGATGCCCAATCCGGAGTCGATCCAGGCACTTCGCAAGGCCAGCCGACGAAGATGCGAGGCGCAATGCTGGCACCGCCTTTGACCCACAATATCGCTTTGCTTTAACGCAAAGGAGCGGCCGGGTCTCAGGGCCCGGCCGTCCCCTGAATTTGCGGCGCGGAGGGAGACCTCCGCGTTTTTTTGGGGCCTAGTAGGGAAAGCCGCCTCACAATGTAGCTATTCTCCGAATGCACAAGGAGGTCGTGCAGCTGCACCTCCCGATTGGTGAGGTCCAATTTCAGACCCTCGTGCGCGGCTGAGCGCTGGATTTGACTGTATCAGCACCGCCAACTGACCAAGCTGAGCGTGCGATCGGTCAACTCGATCTTGCGGGCCATGCGTCGCGCCATCTTCTCCGAAGCGAGTAGCATTCGCCGTCTGCTGGCCAGGTCGAGCTCGACGAATCCTTCTTCGGACCTTGGCATCTGTGTGGCGGACGCAGTTGGTACGGAGCAAGAAGACCATCGTCTTCGAGATGCTCGAGCACGGCCAACAGGTCCACGCGTAGAGCGTCCCCGACTATAAGCCGCTACGCTGCAGGCCTTGATTCGTTGACATGTTCGCCTGGAGAGCAAGATCCTCTCCGATCGCCTGTCCAGCTACGACGGCCTGGTCGACCTGGGCTATGCAAAGCACTGGCCCATCCACCATAGAGGCGATCACTTCGCCGAGGGCAACGATTCCATCAACGGCAGCGAGAGCTTCTGCAGCTTTGCTGCGCGCCGTCCGGCCGAGTTCTACCGGTGGCCAAGCCTCCCCTTTCGCTTCTTAGGCTCCTTCTAGGAGAGAGGGGGTTCAAAGCAGGAACAAGTTCCGGCGGAGGCAGTGTGTTAGTGGAGCACCGGCTTGCATGCAGAACGGCTCAGAACACGTAGCCGCCGTTGACCCGCAGCACTTGCGAGTTGACCCAGCCGCCGTCGGGCCCGACCAGGAAGGACACCGCGGCGGCGATCTCTTCCGGCGTGCCGAGACGTTCCAGCGGCGCCAGTCCGCGGAAATGGGCGATCTGCTCCTCGCTCTTGCCGTTGAGGAACAACTCGGTGGCGACCGGGCCCGGGGCTACGGCATTGACGGTAATGCCGCGTCCGCGCAGTTCGTTGGCGAGCACGTGCACCAGGCCTTCGACGCCGGCCTTGGAGGCGATGTAGGGGCCGTAGGTCGGGAAGGCCTTGCCGATCACGCTGGTCGACAGCGCGACGATGCGGCCGCCTTCGCCCAGGCGCTGCGCGGCCTGGCCCAGCACCAGGTAGCTGCCGCGCAGATTGGTCGCGATCACACGGTCGAACTCGGCCAGGTCGCCGCCGGCGATCGGCTGATAGGGCATCACGCCGGCGCTGTTGACCACCGCATCGAGGCGGCCGTAGCTGCGTTCGGCGAAATCGAACACACGCGGCATGTCGTCGGCATCGCCGACATCGCCCTGGACCGCGACGGCCTGGCCGCCGTCGGCGCGGATCTGCGCGACCACGGCGTCGGCCGCGGCGGCGTTGCCCGCGTAATTGACGACCACGGCGTGGCCGTCGGCGGCCAGGCGCAGGGCGATGGCGCGGCCCAGGCCGCGCGAGGCGCCGGTGACGAGGGCGACGCGGGTCGGGGAGGGCGAAAGGGGCATGGCAGTGGCTCCGGTAGGCGGCCGGGCGGGAGGGCCCGGCATCGTGGTGGGAGCAGTCTGCGTATTGCGGCTTTATGGATAAATCGGCCTATTCCGGCAATACAATTCAATATTCGCCAATAATCCGAGGCCGGAGGCCGCCATGGACCGTTTCGATGCCCTGCGTTTGTTCGTGCGCATCGTCGAACTCGGCAGCTTCACCCGTGCCGCGGCCGTGCTCGACCTGCCCAAGGCCACCGCCACCCACGCGATCAAGCAGCTCGAGGCGCGCCTGGGCGTGCGCTTGCTCGAGCGCACCACCCGTCAGGTGCGTCCGACCCTGGACGGACAGGCCTATTACGAACGTTGCGTGCACGTGCTGACCGAGCTCGACGATGCCGAGTCGGCGCTGACCGCGGCGGCGCGGAACCCGCGCGGGGTGTTGCGGCTGGATCTGCACGGCACCCACGCGACCGGGATCATCCTGCCGCGCATCGACGAGTTCCGCGCGCGCTATCCGCAGGTCGATCTGGCGATCAGCAGCGGCGACCGGCTGGTCGATCTGGTGCGCGAAGGCATCGACTGCGTGGTGCGCTCGGGGCATCCGCGCGATTCCAGCCTGGTGGCGAAGCGGCTGGCGGTGATGCCGGAAGTGGTCTGCGCCAGTCCGGAATACCTGCAGCGTTTCGGCACGCCGCGCCATCCCGAAGAACTGTGGGCGCATCAGGCGGTGGGGTTCTTCGCCAGCAACCGCGACCTGCGTTATCCGTTCGAGCTGACCGTGGACGGCGAACTGCGCGAGTATTCGTTGGACAGCTGGATCAGCGTCAGCGATGCGGCCTGTTATGTCGCCGCGGCGGTGCGCGGCTGCGGCCTGATCCAGCTGCCGCGCCACGGGGTGGAGGCGCAACTCGCGGATGGGCGCCTGGTGGAAGTGCTGGCCGACTACGCCAGCCCGGGCGTGCCGGTGTCGGTGCTGTATCCGCAGCACCGGCAACTGTCGCCGCGAGTGCGGGTGTTCGTGGATTGGGTGGCGCAGGTGTTTGTCGACAAGTTCGGGATTGGGGATTCGGGATTGGGGATTGGCGTGCGTTAGCGCGCACAAGATCTCCCCACCCCAAACGCCTGATCCCTAATCCCCAATCCCCAATCCTCAATCCCAGCTTCAATCCACCCACTCCTGCACGTAGCGCATCAGGCGTTCGAGCAGGTCGGGTTGTTCGGCGGCCGCCGGCTTGATCGGGCGCGCTCGCAGGCGCGGCGCGGGCTTGGCCAGGGTGCCGAAGTCGCGCACCAGGCCCAGCGGTGCGTAGTTGGCGTAGCCCGGGAAGACCGTCGCCAGGTGGTTGTTGCCCATGCGCTTGATCAGGATCTCCGACAGCACCTGGCGGTGATCGGTGGTGACCGGCACGTCGCCGAAATGCGGCGAGAGGATTTCCGGGTCCAGGCCGGACCAAGTGCCGTAGAAGCGCCGGCCGTTGACCGGACCGCCGAGCACCAGCACCGGATTGCCGTAGCCGTGATCGGTACCGCCGCTGGCGTTGGCGCGCACCCGGCGGCCGAACTCGGACTGCACGATCACGGTCACGCGCGAGGCATGGCCGCTGGTATCGAGTGCGGCGTAGAACGCGGCCAGCGCCTGCGACAGTTCGGCGATCTTGTTCTGGTAGTAGTGGTAGCCGCTGCCCGCGGTGCCCTGGCCGTTGTGCGTGTCCCAGCCGCCGAGGTCGAGGGTGGCGTAGTGCAGGCCGAGGTTGAACTGGATCGACTGGGCGATGGTCCACAGTTGGCGCGCGAATTCGCTGTTCGGCCAGCCGGCGGGCGCCGCGCTGTAGGACTGGCGCGCGATCACCTGCAGCGAACGGTCGGCGCGCTGGCCGCCGAGCTCCAGCGCGCTGCTGCCGGCCCACAGGCTGCCCAGGGTCTCGTTGACCCCGCGCAGGCCGGCCGGCGAATCGCTGCGGGTGCGCTGCCACGACCACGCACCGGCGTTGAGGGCGAAGTCGCCCGGACTGGACATCGTCAGCGCCTGCACCGAACCCAACAAGCCGGCGGGCTGGCGCGAAGCCACGCCGAGCGCGGGCAGTTGCTCGGCGCCGTTGAGGTTGGGCTGCACGTTCATCGCCCGCGCCATCCAGCCGCTGCCGATGCCTTGCTGGCCCGGCGTGCCCAGGTCGATGTAGAGCTGGGCGTCGAAATGGCTGCGGGTGACGCTGCTGGCCAGGCCGCAGGCGTGAACGATGGCGAGGTGGCCGGCGTTCCACAGATCGCGCAGGCCGCTGGCCGAAGGGTGCAGGCCGAAGCCGGTGCCGGCGCCGCTGGCCAGGGTCAGCGGCAGCGCGCCGTAGGCGCCGGTCGCGGCGATCGCCAGGTTCGGCCGCGCCTGTTCGTAGAATGTGCGGTCGGCGCCGTCGATCGGCACCACCAGGTTGAGGCCGTCGAGGCCGCCGCGCAGGAACAGATGGACCACGGTGTCGTGGCCGTTGGCGGCGGCGTGTGCGGACGGGGCGAACAGCAGCGACGGGCCGGCGACGGCGCCGACCGCGGCGGTAGCGCAGCTGCCCTTGAGGAATTCGCGTCGGGTCAGGGTCATGGCGGGCGTCCTGCTAGCGGCTGAGGAATTCGGGCGACATCAGGATCAGCGAGACCATGCTGCGCAACCGTTCCTGGTTGTAGTGGCGCTTGAGGTCGCTGCCGGCCCAGGCGTTGGTGTCGGTGACGACGTAAGTCGCGGGGTCGCCGTTCTGGGCCATGAAGGCGATCAGCGTCTGCCGGCGCGCCGCGGTCGGCAGGTAGCCGAGGATGCGCCGGCACCAGAAATCGACCAGCTTGGTCGGGGTCCATTGCGGCACCTGCGCGCGCGTGGTCGCCAGGATCGGCGCCAGCGGCACGCCGCCGTCGCTGGCTTCGGTCAGCCAGTTGAGCAGTTTCCAGGTCATCGCATAGCTGCTCGAACCCGACCAGGCCTGCTGCGTATCCGGGTAGCCGTTCGGCGCCGGCCAGTCGTAGGGCGCATGGCCGGTGAAGCCCATGCGCCAGCCGAATTCGTCGCTTTTGGCGTTGCCGACGGCGATGGTCCAGTCGCTGCCGAGCGTGCGCATCGCCGCGGCGACCGCCTCGAACGGACGCCGCGCCTTGGCGCCCCAAGCCTGCGACAGCGCGGTGGAGACCAGGATGTGGCGCAGGGTCAGGGCGATCTGATCGGCGCTGCGCCAATTCTGGCGGAAGATCCTGGCCGCGCTCTGCACCAGCGCCGGATCCGGCGTGTCGCTGATGAAACGGCGGATCAGCTTGCGGCAGACGAAGCGGGCCACGCCCGGATGGCTGGCGAGGCGGTCGAGCACGTCGCGGCCGTCCTTCATCGCCGGCTGCTCGGGATACAGCATGCGGCCGAGCAGGAACTTGGGGCCGGCGTCGTGCCAGGACTGGCGGTAGACGAAGCTGCCGTCGTTGTCGTTGGGGAATTCCCAATGGCCGTTCTTGATCGACCAGCCGGTGAAGGCCGATGCGGTCTCGTATACGTCGATGTCGGTGTAGCCGGCCGGGTAGGTCGGGTCTTCGGCGTCGGGCGGGACCTGGAACGGGTCCATGAAGCCGAGGTAGTTCTCCGCGCCCAGCGTATGCAGTTCGAGCAGTTCGCGGGCGAAGTTCTCGTTCGGGCCGGCGCGGGTGTTGGAGGCGTTGTCGAGGTAGTAGAGCATCGAGGTGCTCTTGGCCACCTCTTCGAGCAGGGTGCGGAAGTTGCCCAGCGCATTGGGCCGGATCACGTCGCGCTGGTAGTGCACGTACACCGGGCCGGCGTCGTAATCGCCGACGGTGACGTTGAAGTGGTCGTGCCAGAAACCGACCATGATTTCGTGCAACTGGCGCTTGGAATGCACCGCGCGCACCAGCGCGGCGCGCTGGCATTCCCAGGCCGGGCGCATGCGCACTTCGTAGGCCGGGTTGGGCTTGACGTGGTCGGCCCACAACTGGGTCAGCGACTTGCCCAGGGTGGTGTACCCGGCATTGGCCAGGCGGGCTTCGACCGCGCTGTCGTCGATCGCGCGCCAATCCAGCTGCCAGTCGACGTAGTTGGCCAGACGCTGAGTGTCGGTGGTGCCGAGCGCGTTGAATTCGGCGATCGACTGCGGCGTCGCGCCGTAGCTGAGATTGCCCAGCACGCGGATCCAGAACGGCGGCCGCGGCAGGTCCAGCGGCAAGGCCGCGGCGAACGCGTCGGCCGGCGCAGGCGCTTCGCCGGCGAGCTTGGCGCGCGCGGCCTTCGACGGCGTGCTGCGGCCGAGCGCGCCGTAGCGCTGCACCAGCCGGCTGCGGGTCGCCGCCAGTTCTGAAGCGGAAAGCGTGCGGTTCATGGCATTCCTGCGGCGTCGTTCAGGGAGCGCGAGCTTAATGCCGCCCGTTCGCGGCAAAGCCTTGGCTGCGTCACAGATCGATTCGCGGTGAGCTGCGCTGCGTCACCGTTTCGATGCGCTGCGGCGCACGCGCGTTGACGCGTTCGTCACCGGTACCGTTGCGTGCGTGCGACGCGTCACGCGCGCTTCGTGCAGGCGCTCATTCGCCGACAGTGAGGGCTTGCCGATTCTGGCGATTGCGCGAACCGCGTCGGCGTTCGCAAGCCGCGACGCATTGCGCGGATCGCGCGTGCGCCGCTGCGTAGCCTTGCTGCGCCGTGCGGCGCAGCTTCGCTGGCGACAGGCAAATGCCGGCTCGCCATATGCAGATGCGCGGGGTTCATTTCTGCGCATGCTGCATAGCAACAACCATGGCCGGAACGCCGTACCGCGGGCTCGGGGGTGCAGGTCCCGGCGGCCGGTCCAACCCCACTGACGAGGATCCTCCATGCACGCTGCCCTGCGGCTGCGACGCCGTCCGCTTTCCGTTTTGCTCGCGCTGGCGCTGCCGGCGCTCGCCGCTTCCGCCTCGGCCCTGGCCGCGGAGTCCGCGCCGGCCGATCGCCCCGCCAGCGCGACGACCGATCTGGAGCAGGTCGTGGTGACCGGTTCGCGCATTCCGCGCGCAAGCCTGGAAGGGCCGTCGCCGGTCACCGTCATCAGCAAGGAAGACATCGACGCGCAGGGCTACCGTAGCGCCTTCGATGCGGTCAGCGCGTTGACCCAGAACACCGGTTCGGTGCAGGGCGAGGACTTCGGCAACACCTTCACCCCGGCGGCGAACACCATCAACCTGCGCGGCTTCGGTCCCAACCACACCCTGGTGCTGGTCAACGGTCGCCGCCTGGCCGACTACCCGCTGGCCTACGAAGGCTCGGTCAACGTGGTCAACCTGGCCAACATTCCCAGCGCCCTGATCAAGCGCATCGAAGTGCTGGCCGGCGGCGCGTCGGCGGTGTACGGCTCCGACGCGGTCGCCGGCGTGGTCAACATCATCCTCAAGGACAAGTTCGAAGGCACCGAAGTCAACGTGCGCGTCGGCGGCACCGAGCATGGCGGCGGCCAGAACCAACGCCTGCAACTGGTCAGCGGCCGGTCCGGCGAGCGTTACGATTCGGTGTTCGGCATCGAACTGCTGAACCGCGAAGCGATCTGGGGCGGCCAGCGCGATTTCATGGACTCGCTGCTCGACAATCCGGCGGGCACCGCGTTGTTGCCGACCCAGGTCGGCTACCGCCGCAACGCACGCACCAACGGCTTCATCGACCCGGGCGCGAACTGCGCCACGCTGGGCGGCCTGTACGGCGGCTCGACGTTCCGCGCCAACAACCCGCGCCAGGGCTGGTACTGCGGCAGCAACGAGGCCTCGCCGGCGTTCTGGACCGTGCAGACCGAGAAGAAGAACGCCGACGCCTACGGCTCGCTGACCTGGCACCTCAACGACCGCACCGACCTGTTCGCCGACGTGCAACTGGGCGTGTCCAGCATCCAGAACAACACCCGCGCGCCGAGCTGGACCTCGGACAACAATTATTTCTACAACCAGGCCAGCGGCCTCAACGAGATCTGGTACCGGCGCATCGCGCCGGAGGAAATCGGCTCGGCGCACGCCAACAACAACCGCTTCCTCGAGCGTTCCTGGGCCTTCACCACCGGCGTGCGCGGCAGCTTCGGCGAATCGGGCTGGGACTACGAGTTGGCCTACAACCGCGGCCGCTACGAGAACCAGACCAAGCGCCGCCAGTTCCTGGCCGGGATCAACGAGTTCTACCTCGGTCCGCGCCTGGGCACGCGCAACGGCATCGGCGTGTACAACCCGGACCCGTCGCGCCTGTACCGGCCGCTGACTCCGGCCGACTACGAACGCCTGACCGGTTTCCACGAAAGCGACAACGCCGCCTGGATCCAGAACCTGGCCTTCACCGTCAACGGCGATCTGTTCGAATTGCCGGCCGGGCCGGTCGGTTTCGCCGGCGTGGTCGAAGCAGGCAGCCAGGGCTACATCAACCGTCCCGATCCGCACCTGGGCGACGGCACCTTCTGGAACACCAGCGCCGGCGTGCGCGCCGAGGGCGAGCGCGACCGCTACGCGATCGGCGCCGAAATCAGCGTCCCGCTGTTCTCGCGCCTGACCGCCTCGGCCGCGGCGCGCTACGACGAGTTCCGCTTCGCCGGGCGCAAGTCGGGCAAGGCGACTTGGAACGCCGGCCTGGAGTTCCGTCCGTTCGACAGCCTGCTGCTGCGTGCGACCGCGGCGACCAGCTTCCGCGCGCCGGACATGAACTACATCTTCGCCGCCGAAACCCGCGGCTATAACCCGGGCATGACCGACTACTGGCGCTGCCGCACCGCCGGCCAGCCCTACGACGACTGCGACTACTCCGGCCTGGCGATCGACTACACCAGCCGCGGCAATCCGGACCTGAAGCCGGAAGCCGGCAAGTCCTACGGCGTCGGCCTGGTGTGGTCGCCCTCCGACCGCTTCGACGTGTCGCTGGACTACTACAGCATCCGCCTGGAGGACGAAGTCACCAACCTCAGCAGCAGCCGCATTCTGCGCGAGGAAGCCGACTGCCGCCTCGGCCGCACCGTCGGCGGCGAACCGCGCGACATCCGTTCGCCGCTGTGCCAGAACGCGCTGAGCCGGGTGATCCGCAATCCCTCCGACGCGGCGGTGCAGCCGGACCAGGTGCGGCGGGTGCTGATCAACGCGATCAACGCCGCCTCCGAGCGCACCGACGGCATCGATCTGAAGAGCAACCTGCGCTGGAGCGCGGGTCGCTACGGCGATTTCGCCGCGCGCCTGGGCTACACCCTGGTGCTCAAGCACGACTACCGCCAGTTCGCCGACGATCCGGCGATCGATCTGCGCGACTCGCTGGATTCCACCGACTGGCGCAGCAAGGTCAATGCCGGAGTGACCTGGAACATCGGCGACTGGACCGCGAACCTGACCGGCCTGCGCTACGGCAGCCTGCCCAACGGCGACGGCAGCGGCCGCATCGCCCCGTACGCACGCTACAACGGCAGCGTGGCCTACCGTTTCAACGAGCAGGGATCGGTCGCGCTGATCGTCAACAACCTGCGCGACTCGCGTCCGCCCGTCGATCGCAGCGGCGGCGGCTGGCCGTTCTACCCGGTCGGCAACTACGACCCCTATGGCCGCCAGTTCTGGCTGGAAGTGAACTACCGCTTCCGCTGAGCGCGCCGCCGTCCACGAAAAAGCGGGCCGAGGCCCGCTTCTTCCATCGCCGGCCATCGCCGCGTCGCGGTGGCGGCCGGCGAAGCGCTCAGAACGGCCCGTTGATCGCCAGCGCGCGGCTCAGCGTCCTCGATTCGCCGGTGGCGAGGTTGGTGTAGGTCACGCTGACGATGTCGCTGATTTCCATATTGCCGCGATAGGTCTGGCTGCAGCGCGCCGTGGCGCAGGCCAGCACCAGGCCGCTCTCGGTGGTCCAGACGAAACTGTAGCTGCCGGCGGGCAGGCGCCGGACTTCGAACACCGCGGTGTAGCTGCTGGCGGGGTAATTCGTGCTGCAGCGGCCGAAGTCGCCGACCGGCGGCTGGCTGTTGGGGCCGACGAAGCAATACAGCACCGGCTGGCCGGTTTGCGCGGCCGCCGGGGCGATGGCGCCGCTGCCGAGAAGGGCGGCGAGGGCGGAGCCGAACAGGGGTTTCATGAGCGTCGATCCTTGCGATTTCATGAGGTCCTTTCCTGTGATCGCCAGACGATTCTGGCCGGTCGAGGATAGCGGCCGCGGCGCCGCCGGCTTTGCCGCCTGTCACAACCGACAGGGCGTCCGCTCCGGCGGCCGGGACCGATCGCCGCAGCCCGCGGCGCGGTGACGCGGGGATGCGATAATCCGGATCTCGCGTTGCGTGGGCCGAACCGTGCTGCAACTGCTGATCTACCTGCGATACATGGCCGTGGCCGGGCAGATGCTGACCGTGGTGTTCGTGGTCCAGCGCCTGAACCTGCCGATCCCGGCGCGCGAACTGCTGGCGATCTCGTGCGGACTGCTGGCGTTCAACGTGCTCAGCCATGGGTGGTCGCTGCGCCACCGCGACGCCGGTCCGCGCGCGTTGATCCTGCAACTGCTGGTCGACCTGCTGGCGCTGACCGCTTTGTTGTATTTCTCCGGCGGGCCGGCCAACCCCTTCGTCTCGCTGTACCTGTTGCCGGTGGCGGTGGCGGCGATCGGCCTGGACATCGCGCCGATGCTGGGCCTGACCGCGCTGACCGCGGCGTTGTACACCTGGCTGATGCGCCACAACATCCCCTTGCCGCACATGCACGGCGGCGATTTCCAGCTGCACGTGACCGGGATGTGGATCAACTTCCTGCTCTCGGCCGGGATCATGGCGGTCGTGCTGAGCCGCTTCATGAGCGTGGTGCGCGAGCAGCGGCGGCGGCTGTCGGAAGCGCGCGAACGGGCGATCCGCGACGAATCGCTGTCGGCGCTGGGCTCGCTCGCCGCCGGCACCGCGCACGAACTCAACACGCCGCTGGCGACCATGGGCCTGCTGGTCGACGACTGGTTGGCGCACGAGGAGCCGCCGGCGCGCGAAGACATCGAACTGATACGCGCGCAGTTGAGCCATTGCCGCGAACACGTGCGGGCCCTGGCCGAGATGGCGCGCCGCGGCGCGGCCGGCGAGCCGACGGTGGAATCCGCCGACGGTTTCGTCCACGCCTGCGTCGACCGCTGGCGCCTGCTGCGGCCGAACGCCAGCGCGCAGTTCCGTCCCGGCGCCGCAGGCGGCCGGGTCCGGGTCGACCCCGGCCTGCAGCAAGCGATCATCAACCTGATCAACAACGCCGCCGACGCCAACGCCGCACTCGGCCGCGATCTGCCGGTGGACGTCGAGACGGCGATACGCAGCGGCTGGCTGGTGCTGAGCATCCTCGACCGCGGCGCCGGCCCGCAGCGCATCGCCGAGCGGCCGCGCCTGCAGGACGGCGAGGGCGGCGGCCTGGGCATCGGCCTGATGATCTCCAAGGCGGCGATCGAACGCAGCCGCGGGCGCATGCGCCAGGTCGAGCGCGAAGGCGGCGGCTGCGCCACCGAAATCGATCTGCCCTTGCTGGCGTCGGCGGCGGAGGACGCGGCATGAGCCTGCCCGCGCGGGTGCTGTTGATCGACGACGATCTGGCGTTCTGCCAAGTGCTTGCGCGGCTGCTGGGCAGGCGCGGAGTCGAAGTGCAGGCGCGCCACGACGCGGCCAGCGCGCTCGCCGCGGTGGAGGAGTTCGCTCCCGACGGGATCGTGCTTGACCTCAAGCTCGGCGCCGACAACGGCCTGTTGCTGATCCACGATCTGCGCCAGCGCCGCCCGCAGGCGCGGATCGTGCTGGCCACCGGCTACGCCAGCATCGCCACCGCAGTCGATGCGATGCGGCGCGGCGCCTGGAACTATCTGCCCAAGCCGTTCGACATCGAAGCCCTGGCCCAATCCTTCGCCGAGCCTGCCGCGGAAGCGGCGCCGGAACCGCCGGCCGAGGCCGCGTCGCTGCGGCGCCAGGGTTGGGAACACGTGCAGCGGGTGCTGGCCGAATGCGGCGGCAACGTATCCGCCGCGGCGCGCGTGCTCGGCGTCGACCGCCGGACCCTGCAGCGCCGCCTGGCCAAGCGCCCGGTGCGCGAGCGCTGACGACGCTTTTGTAGGAGCGGCGTCCCACGGGGATTTCCTCCGGTCATGAGCCGCGACAACCGAAGCGACTAAACACCACCGCGGCAGCCGAAGCCGAGTCTGTCCAGGTCGAGCCAGCAACCACTTCGCGCTTCCGGTCTTCGGCTGCGGCGCTCGCGTGCGCGGCTTCGGTTGTCGCGGCTTACTCCGCTCCTACAAAAGCCGGCGTTTCGGCGGGCCAAGCATTGAGCCTCGATTCCTCCCGGGTAGGAGCGGCGTAAGCCGCGACAACCGAAGCGACGAAGTCCCACTGTGGCAGCCGAAGCCGAGTCGTTTCAGGTCGGGCCGGCGACCACTTCGCGCGTCCGGGCTTCGGCCGTGGCGCTTGCGTTCGACGCTTCGGCTGTCGCGGCTTGCGCCGCTCCTACAAGCGGGCTCATCGGCCGAAGCGATCGAGCCAATACGCCGTGCGGTCCAGGTAGTAGTCCGGCTTGCGCGGCGCATAGTCGAGGTAATCGAAGGCCGCATGCCGGAACGGCACCGCCGGTTCGATCTGGGTGCCCTCGTGCCACTCATTGAACGAGGTGATGCCGATCAAGGGCGCGCCGCTGCCGATCGCGGCGCGGAACATCGCGTCGTAATAGCCGCCGCGCTCGCGGTCCTTGGTGTTCTTGGCGTTCCACGGCCGCACCCGGGTATCGACATAGCCAGGACCGACCGAGGGCACGAACAATTTGCCGTGCCGCTTGGCCCAGCGTTGCAGGTCCGGCCAATGCTCCGGCGTCGCGCCGTAGCTGAAGCCGCGGCTGGCGAAATAGGTGTAGAAGCCGTCGAAACCGGATTGTTCGAAGAAGGCGTGCTCGTCCGCGCCGACCCACAGGCCGAGCACGTCGGCGTCGTAATCGGTGCCGCGGAGGGTCTGCGCGCCGTCGCGGCTCAGGACCCGCGCCCATTCCCTGCGGTCGATCACGTAGGAGTCGTAGACGAAGAACAGCGGCCGCTGGGTCTGCGCATCGCGGTAGAACGCGGGATGCCTGCCGTAGCGGTCCAGGATCTCGACGATCGCCGCGCGCGCGTCGTCGGCGGTCTTGCGCGCGGCCGGTTCGATCTGGAAACAGATCTTCACGCCGTGGCGCTGCGCGGCGGCGAACAGCGGCGCCAGGCTCTTGAAGCTGGGGTCGTCGACGCCGAGCCAGGTGACCGCCACCGTGCCGATGCGGGCCTGCACCAGCATGCGCATATGCCGCTCGATGATCGCCGGATCGGCGCTGCTGTATTCGCCGAGCTGCGGGTAGAAGTTGGCGGCGATATCGCCGTCGCCGGGGATGCGCTTGCGGGTGGTGTCGCGGTCGTTCTCCGGCAGTACGTCGTGGGCCCAGTGCAGGCGTGCGCCGTCCAGCGCCGGGCTGCCGTACCAGTTGTAGTAGAAGGCGATGGCGCGATGGTTGAGCGCATCGGCGGCGCGGGCGAGCGACGGCGCGAGCAGGGACGACAGGCACAGCAAGGCGGCGATGACGAGGCGCATGCGGGTACGCTGAGCGGAGGAGAGTGGCCGACTATAGGTCGATCCGTGAGCGTCGCCCAGCGCCGAAGATGTCCTGCGCACCGCTTTGGACGCGTCAAATGCGACAAACGCCCGTGCGGCCGGCATTGCGCAGCGGTTCGGGCGCGATCTGCGCAGGCGGCGCGTAAACGGTTTGGAACTTTACGCGCGGAGCGGCCGCGATGCGCAATCCATCCTTGCCGGTCGTCGCCGCGGATGTCGCGGTTCACGCCATTGCTGCAAGCGGTATGCGTTGCCCGCGGCGGCCCCGGGCGGCCGCTCAGACCAGGCCGGTGGCGTAGAAGGTCGCGATGACCACGAACACCGCCGCCGTCTTGATCAGGGTGATCGCGAACACGTCCTTGTAGGCCTGGCGATGGGTCAGGCCGGTGACGGCGAGCAGAGTGATCACCGCGCCGTTGTGGGGTAGGGTGTCCATGCCGCCGGAGGCCATCGACGCGACCCGGTGCAGCACCTCCATCGGAATGCCGGCGGCGTTGGCGTTGGCGATGAAGCTGTCGGCCATCGCCGCCAGGGCGATGCTCATGCCGCCGGAGGCCGAGCCGGTGATTCCGGCCAGCGCGGTCACGGTGATCGCTTCGTTGACCAGAGGATTGGGAATCGCGCTCAAGGCGTTGGCGACCACCAGGAAGCCGGGCAGCGCCGCGATCACCGCGCCGAAGCCGTATTCGCTGGCGGTGTTCATCGCCGCCAGCAGGGCGCCGCCGATCGCGGCCTTGCTGCCTTCGGCGAAGCGGCCGGCGATCGGTTTCCAGGCGCAGACCAGTACCGCAGCGATGCCGATCAGCAAGGCGCCCTCGACCGCCCAGATCGCCGCGACCTTGGACACCTCCTGCACCACCGGCGCGGCGTTGCCGATCACCGCCGGGTCGAAGCGGTGCTCGCTGCCGTAGACCTGCGGCAACCAGACGCTGAGCAGCTTGTTGGCGACCCCGACCAGGACCAGCGGCAACAAGGCCAGCAGCGGGTTGGGCAGGGCATCGCCGGCGAACGGCGCCGGTTCGTTGACCAGGTTGTCGCCGTAGCCTTCGCCGGCCGCGGCGGCGGCCCGGCGGCGCCAGTTCAGATAGCTCAGGCCCACGATCAGGATGAACACGCCGCCGAGCAGGCCCAGCCAGGGCGCGGCCCAGGTGTCGGTGCCGAAGAACGCGGTCGGGATGATGTTCTGGATCTGCGGCGTGCCGGGCAAGGCGTCCATGGTGAAGGTGAACGCGCCGAGCGCGATCGTGCCGGGGATCAGCCGTTTGGGGATGGCGCTCTGCCGGAACAGCTCGGCGGCGAAGGGGTAGACCGCGAACACCGCCACGAACAGCGACACGCCGCCGTAGGTCAGCAGGGCGCAGACCGCGACGATCGACAACATCGCCCGCTCGCGCCCGAGCAGACGGATGGTGGCCGCCACTATCGCCTTGGAGAAACCGGACAGTTCGATCAGCTTGCCGAAGATCGCGCCGAGCAGGAATACCGGGAAATACAGCTTGAGGAAGCCGACCATCTTGTCCATGAACAGGCCGGTGAACATCGGCGCGACCAGGCTGGGATCGGTCAGCAGCACCGCGCCGAGCGCGGCCACCGGGGCGAACAGGATCACGCTGTGGCCGCGGTAGGCGACATACATCAGGAAGCACAGCGCGGCCAGCACGATCAAAAACGCCATCGGTTTCGTTCCCCGTGACAGGCTCCGCGCCCGTCGTGGACGCAGTGTCGGCAAGCCCGCCGGAGCCCGGCATTGTCCGAAGGTACAGCAGCCGCGGCGGCGTCGGCCTCCTAGTCTGCGCTGCATGGCGGGGGCCTGCGTCCTGCCGTCGCCGTCGTTTCCGCCGAGGGACGGGAACGGCGGCGGCGGTGGCGACGGTCCGACCGCCGACCGGTTTCTGGGGAGGAGACAGACGTGAAGCAAGGCAAGCATCCGCGCGGCGCCATCGTGGGCAGGACCGTGCGCAATTACCTGAGCCTGGCGATCGCCGGTGCGCTGTTGGCGCCCGCGGCCTGGGCGCAGGACGCGGCACCGGCCGCCCAAGCCGAGGCCAAGACCCTCGGCGGCCTGACCGTGACCGCGCGCAAGCGCGAGGAAACCCTGCAGGAGGTGCCGGTCGCGATCACCGCCTTCACCCCCGAGGCGCTGGACCGGCTCAACGTCGAAGACCTGTCCGACCTGGACGCGCTGGTGCCGAACCTGACCGTCTATGCCGCCCGCGGCTCCAGCAGCACCATCACCGCCTACATCCGCGGCATCGGCCAGTCCGATCCGCTGTGGGGCGTCGACCCCGGCGTCGGCATCTACATGGACGACGTCTACATCGCTCGCCCCCAGGGCGCGCTGCTGGACGTGTTCGACGTCGAGCGGGTCGAAGTCTTGCGCGGACCGCAGGGCACGCTGTACGGCAAGAACACCATCGGCGGCGCGATCAAGTACATCTCGCGCGGCCTGCCGACCTCGCTCGACGGCTTCGCCTCGGTCACGGTGGGCAACTACGGCCAGCTCGACGTCAAGGCCGCGATCGGCGGCCCGATCGGCGGCGACGATGCGTTGCGCGGGCGGATTTCGGTCGCCAGCCTCAACCGCGACGGCTTCGGCAGGAACGTGGTCACCGGCCAGGACGTCAGCGACAAGGAAGTGCTGGCCCTGCGCGGCAGCCTCGGCGCGTATGTCAGCGACGATCTGGACATCCAGTTCGCCTTCGACTGGATGGACGACCAGTCCGGCGTGCGCGGCGCCAAGATGCTGGCGCCGAACCGCTTCGCCCCCGGCCAGGCGCCGTTGGACGACCGCTACGACGTGCGCAACGGCATGCCCAACGTCAACGACACCACGATCAAGGGCGCCTCGGCGACGGTCAACTGGCGCGCCAACGAGGATTGGGCCTTCAAGTACGTGATCGCCAAGCGCGAATCCGATACCGAGACCAACATCGACTTCGACACGCTGCAGAACAAGATCGCCGACGTGAAGGCGTTCTACCGCGACCAGCAGGTCAGCCACGAATTGCAGGCCAATTACGACGGCGGCGGCCGCGCGCGCGGCGTGATGGGCATCTACGGCTTCGACGGCGAGGCCGGCGGCCAGGTGCTGAACAACTTCTTCAACCTCAGCTTCGGCGACACCCAGGGCACGGTCTACACCGAAAGCATCGCCGCCTACGCCGACTGGACCTTCGACCTGAACGACAAGCTCAAGCTCGACGTCGGCGTGCGTTACACCGACGAGGACAAGCGCGCCAAGGTGCTCAACCGCGGCTACCGCGATCCGGCGTTCACCATTCCCAACGGCGTGATCGCGGCCAACTTCGACCGTAAGATCAATTTCAAGAACACCTCGCCGAAGGTCTCGCTGGACTACCAGATCGCTCCGGACATTCTGCTGTACGGTCTGGCCACCCGCGGCTTCAAGTCGGGCGGCTACAACATCCGCGCCCAGGCCACCGCGGTGCCGCGCTCGGCCGAGCCGTTCGACGACGAGGTCGTCGACAGCTATGAGATCGGCAGCAAGATGGCCTTCTTCGACCAGCGCCTGTTCCTGAACCTGGCGTACTTCCACAACAAGTACAAGGACATCCAGCTGTCGGTGTTCACCGCCTACGACAGCAACGGCGACGGCACCAACGACGCCTTCTTCGGAGACTTCACCAACGCCGGCAAGGGCACGGTGCAGGGCTTCGAGGTCGAGTACCAGTGGTTGCCGAACGAGCATTGGCTGGTGTCCGGCAACCTGGCCTGGCTGGACGCCAAGTACGACGAGTTCATGTACGCCGGGATCAACATCGCCGACGAGCAGGAGTTCACCAACGCCCCGGACTTCTCCGGCGCGATCAACGTCGAGTACCGCACCGATCTGTCCGACGGCAGCAAGCTGTCGGCGCGGGCCGGCTACAGCTACCAGAGCGACGTGATCGCGACCACCGAGATCGTCCGCACCGGCGCGCTGCCGATCACCCAGGACGGTTACGGCCTGGTCAACGCCGGGGTGACCTGGAAGAGCAACGGCCCGTGGACGCTGTCGCTGCAGGGCAGCAACCTGACCGACAAGGAATACCGCACCACCGGTTACAGCCTGAATTCGGCGCTGGGCGTCTACACCGGCTTCTACGGTCCGCCGCGCCAGTACACCTTCTCGGTCAAGTACGACTTCTGATCGCGCGCGGCAGGAGGCCGCGCGGGTTCGGAAGAACAGGCCTCCGCGTTCGCGCGGGGGCCTGTTTTTTTGGGGGCACCGGCGAGGCCGCCGGAGGACGACAGCAAGGCATCAGCAGCAAGGCAACAGCGAATCCCTCTAGGCCCTTTTTTTCAAGAAAGCGGTGAGTCCATTCGGAGGGCGGACCATGATCTTCAAGTCCGAATTCGATCCGAAGTCCGGTCCCGCTCCTGTGCTTGCCCTCGGTCCCTGTCTCAGCCGCAGCAACTGCCGTTGTCGCTACTGCAGCCGTAGCCAGCCGCGACTGTAGCGGCAGCCGTAGTCGCATCCGCCGCAGCCGCAGCGGCCGTCTCCGCGCTAGCCGTTGCCCTCTTGAAAAAGAGGCGGGCTGGGGACCGGCTTCGGCTCGCGCAAGACACCATCTCCCGCGCCGCAGTCCGCTGCCACGCGCTATCCTGCGCCGATGCCGCGCTCCTGCCACCCATGCTGAGCCTTACCGTCGTCGCCCTGGCCAGCCTGGCCTGGCTGGCGCTGATGTTCGGCACCGCTTTGTTCGCCGAGCGCCGGCCGGCCGCGCTGGCCAAGCACTGGCGCCACATCTACGCGCTGTCGCTGGCGGTGCACTGCACCTCGTGGACCTTCTACGGCACCGTCACCCAGGCCGCGCGCTACGGTTGGCCGCTGCCGCCGACCTTCCTCGGCTCGATCCTGTTCTACGCCTTCGCGGTCGGCTTCATGATGCGGCTGGTCAAGCTCGCGCGCGAAACCAACGCGACCTCGCTGGCCGACCTGATCGCCACCCGGCTCGGCAAGGACGCCTGGTTGGCCGCGACCGTGACCTTGGTCGCCGCGCTCGGCCTGATTCCCTACATCGCCTTGCAGCTCAAGGCGGTGGCGATGAGCTTCGCCATGCTGACCACCCGCGCCACCGACGGCGCGGCGTCGCCGGCGTGGCGCGACAGCGCGCTGTACGTGGCCCTGGCGATGGCCTTGTTCGCGATGCTGTTCGGCACCCGCCGCGCCAGCGCCGCCGAGCACAACCGCGGCCTGGTCCTGGCGATGGCGTTCGAGTCGGTGTTCAAGCTCGCCGCGATGCTGGCGATCGGCGCCCTGGTCTGGTTCGGCCTGGATCACGGCCTGACGGCGCCGATCGCGACGGCGCCGCTGCCGGCCGACGAGACCGGCGGCTTCGCGCCGCTGGTGCTGCTCGGCGGGCTGGCGATGTTCATCTTGCCGCACCAGTTCCATGTCGGCGTGGTCGAGTGCCGCGACGAGCGCGACGTGCGTACCGCGCGCTGGCAGTTCCCGCTGTATCTGTTGCTGATCGCCTTGCCGGTATTGCCGTTGGCGACGGTCGGGCAGGCGATGCTCGGCTCGCAGGTGCCGTCGGACTTGTACGTGCTGGCCTTGCCGCTGTCGCAAGGGCACGAGTCGCTGGCCTTGTTCGCCTTCCTCGGCGGGCTCAGCGCCGCCACCGGCATGGTCGTGGTCAGCACGCTCACCCTGAGCCTGATGATCGGCAACCACTGGTTCGCGCCGGGCCTGCTGCGCGGAGCGTGGGCGCGCGACAGCGATCTGCGCGGGCGCGTGTTGGCGCTGCGCCGCGGCGGCATCGTCGCGATCATGCTGCTGGCTTGGGGCTATAGCCGCTTGATCGCCGGCAGCGAAGCGCTGGCCGATGTCGGCGCGGTGTCGTTCTCGGCCTTGGCCACGCTGGCGCCGGCGCTGGCCTTCGCGGTATGGCGGCCGCAGACGCCGGCGCGCGCGGCGGTGATCGGCATCGCGGCCGGCTTCGCCGCCTGGGCCTGGGCCTTGTTGCTGCCGATGCTGCACGACGCGGGCGGCGTGGCTCCGGCCTGGCTGCACGAAGGTCCGCTGGGCTGGTCGTGGCTGGCGCCGGAGCGCCTGTTCGGCCTGACCGGCTGGAGCCGGCTCGGCCGCGCGGTCGGCGCCAGCCTGTTCCTGGGCACGCTGGCGACCGTGCTGGCGGCGGTGTGGCGGCGCGAAACCCCGCGCAGCGCGCGGCGCGGTCTGGACGTGCAGACCCTGCGCGCGGCCGGCCTGCGTTTCCTGCCGCGCGAACGCGTCGCGCAGCTGCTCGATGCCGCGCCCGCGGGTGCGCCGGTGGCGGCCGAAGTCGAGGCTGCATTGGAACGCGAACTGGCCGCGGTGCTGGGCTCGGCGTCGGCGCGCGTGCTGCTGGACGCGGCGCGGCGCGAAACCGGGCGCGACCTGGACACGGTCGCGGCGATCGTCGGCGAAGCCTCGGCCGACCTGCGATTCAACCAGCGCGTGCTCGAAGCGGCGCTGCAGAACATGAGCCAGGGCATCAGCGTGGTCGACGCGCAACTGCGCCTGGTGGCGTGGAACCGGCGCTATGCCGAGTTGTTCGCGTATCCGCCGGAGCTGCTGCAGGTCGGCCGTCCGATCGCCGACCTGGCGCGCTGGGCGATGCAGCGCCTGCCGATGCAGGGCGATCTGGAGCGCGCGCTGCAGCGGCGCCTGGCGTTCATGCGCGCCGGCACCCCGCATCTGTCCGAGCGCGTGCTCGCCGACGGCAGCATCGTCGAGATCCGCGGCAATCCCATGCCCGGTGGCGGGTTCGTCGCCACCTTCACCGATGTCACCGCGTTCCGCCGCGCCGAGGCCGGGCTGATCCAGGCCAACGAGACCCTGGAGCAGCGGGTGGCCGCGCGCACCGCCGATCTGGAAGTCGCCAAGCGCGAGGCCGAGCGCGCCAACGAAGCCAAGAGCCGCTTCCTGGCCGCGGTCGGCCACGATCTGATGCAGCCGCTGCACGCTGCACAGCTGTTCACCGATGCCCTGGCGCAGCAGCTGACCGCGCCGGCGCAGCGCGAGACCGTGGCCCAGATCGGCGGTGCGCTGGATTCCACCGGCGATCTGCTGACCGGCCTGCTGGACATGTCGCGCCTGCAAGCCGGCGGCCTGGTGCCGCAGCCGCGCGAGTTTCCGCTGGCCGAAGTGCTCGATCCGCTGGCCTCGGAGTTCGGCGCGATCGCGGCGGCGCGCGGCCTGCGTTTCCGCTACGTCGCCAGCCGCGCCTGGACCCGCAGCGATCCGCAGCTGCTGCGCCGGGTGCTGCAGAACTTCCTCGCCAATGCGGTGCGCTACACCGAACGCGGCGGCGTCCTGCTCGGCGTGCGCCGGCGCGCCGGCGCGCTGGCGGTGGAAGTGCTGGACAGCGGGCCGGGCATCGCTGCGGATCAGCAGTCGGCGATCTTCGAAGAGTTCCGCCGCGGCGAAGACGCGCCGGGGCAGGGCCTGGGCCTGGGACTGTCGATCGCCGACCGCATCGCCCAGTTGCTGGATGCACCGCTGAGCCTGCGCAGTGCGCTCGGCCGCGGCACCGCGTTCGCGGTACGCCTGCCGCATGCGCCGATGCCGTCGGCGGCGTTGCCGGCCGGCGCTCAGCGCAGCGTCGCCGGCCTGCGCGTGCTGGCGGTGGACAACGATCCGCAGGCGCTGGCGGCGCTGGACGAGGTGTTGCGGCGCTGGGGCTGCGAGGTGGCCACCGCCGACGGCGACGAAGCCGCACGCAGGGCCCTGCGCGAGCGGCCGGCAGCGCTGTGGCTGTTCGACTTCCACCTCGACGACGACGACACCGGCCTGGCCCTGGCGCAGCGCCTGAGCGACGAATTCGGCGCGCGGCCCTGCCTGCTGCTCAGCGCCGACACGGGGGCCGCCGTGCGGCAGGCCGTGCACGAAGCCGGGGTCGCCTTGCTGCCCAAGCCGGTCAAGCCGCTGGCCTTGAAGTCGGTGTTGGACCGCTTGCTGGCGGCCGGCGGCGTCGGCGCCTGAATGGGCGGCGAGCGCCGGCGCGTGACGATGGCGCGAAGGTGAGATCGCGTGAGCGATGTCAAGGAAATCTTCTGGTCATTTTCTCGCCAACCCTATTGCAATGCTTGTGCCACAAAGGATTCGGCGTGGTCTCCACCTTACTGTCCGCAGGTTTGTCCACAGGCTGTGTGGACAAACACCGCGACGCGGGGTGAGGCAGGGTGAGCGGGCGCGAACGAGCGAGAGACCCCGCTGTGACTGCGCGCTCAGTCCTCGATCCGGCGCGCCGGATCGGCCAGTTCGAGCTCGCGCAGGACCACGCCGGCCTGGGTGCGGTTGCGCACGCCGAGGCGGTCGAAGATCGCCGACAGGTGCGCCTTGACAGTGCGCTCCTGCACGTCCAGTCGGTCGGCGATCTGCTTGTTGAGCAGGCCCTGCGCGACCAGAGTCAGGACTCTGAATTGCTGCGGCGACAGGCTGGCCAGGCGCGAGGCGAGGTCGGCGTCGCCACGCTCGCTGTGGGTGCGGGCGACCGCGGCGCGCAGCGTCGCCGGCAGCCACTGTTCGCAGGCCAATACGGCGCGGATCGCGTCGCGCAGTTCGTCCAGGCCGGCGCTCTTGGGCAGATAGCCGGCGGCGCCGTGGTCGAGCGCGCGCCGCACCACCCGCGGATCGTCGTTGGCCGAGACCACCGCGACCGCGGTGCCGGGGTACTGGGCGCGGATCGCCGCCAACCCGGCCAGGCCGTGGTTGCCCGGCATGTGCAGATCGAGCAGGACCAGGTCGATGCCGGGCTCGGCTTCGAGCGCGGCCAGCGCATCGTCGAGCGTGCCGGCTTCGCGCACCGCCGTATCGGGCACAGCGTCCGCGGCGGCCTGGCGCAACGCAGCGCGGAACAGGGGATGGTCGTCGGCGATCAGCAGGGTCGGCATCGCGCTAAGCCTAGCAGGCCGCGCCGGCGCTTCCGCGCGCGCACCGGCGGGCTGTACCAAAGTACGATGGGCCGGCGCGCGCGGCTTGCTAGCCTGCGCCGATGAACGCCTTCCACTCCCGTCTTGCCGCGGCCTGTGCCGCGGTCGCCCTGTCCGCCGCCGCCGCGGCCCCGATCGCGGTCGCCGCGCCGCGCACTGCGGCGGCCCCGCCCGTCAAGGACGCATCGCCGATGTTCAGCGCCCCACGCCAGACCGAACACCGCGGCGAGCACGACGACCTGCTCAGCGCCGGGCTCGGTCTGGACGGCTTGCGCGCCGCGCTGCCGCCGGCCTTCGCCGACCCGGCCCATCCCACCGCCGCCGAACTGCGCCGGCGCGCGCTGTGGGCGAACTGGCGCGGCATCGCCGATCTTGCCGTCGGCGGCGGTTACGGCGAGGTCTACGGCAGCGTGCAGCGGGTCGAAGGGCGCGAGTACAGCGCCTACGCGACCGTGCCCGGCGCGCATCAGCCGCACCGCGTGCTGGCGCAGGTGCCGGATGCGTTCGATGCCGGCAAGCGCTGTCTGGTGGTCGCGGCGTCTTCCGGTTCGCGCGGCATCTACGGCGCGATCGCCGTGGCCGGCGCCTGGGGCCTGCCCAAGGGCTGCGCGGTGGCTTACACCGACAAGGGCGCCGGTACCGACTATTTCGATCTCGATGCCGGCCTGGGCGTGCGCGCCGACGGCACCATCGGCCAGCCCGAGGACGGCGACCTGGCTTTCGTGCCGAGCGCGGCCGAGCGCGCGGCGGCGGGCGGCATCGCCTTCAAGCATGCGCATTCTCGCGACAACCCCGAAGCCGACTGGGGGCGCCACGTGCGGCAGGCGGCGCAGTTCGGCCTGAGCGCGTTGGATCGGGCCTTCCCGCAGCAGGCGCCGTTCACCTGGGCCAACACCCGGGTCATCGCGGTGGGCATCTCCAACGGCGGCGGTGCGGTGCTGCGCGCCGCCGAACTCGACGGCGAGCCCTGGCTCGACGCGGTGGTGGCGGGCGAACCGAACGTGTACGTCGACGGGGCGCGCCCCCTGTACGACTACACCACCGAAGCGGCGCTGCTGATGCCGTGCGCGCTGCAGCACAAGCCCCTGGCGGCGATGCCGGCGGCGCCGGCCGGCGCCGCCGCGGACGCTTACTGCGCCTATGCCGCGGCCAACGGCTGGCTCGGCGAGGGCATGGCCGAGGCGAGCAACGAAGCGCGCGCGGAAGCCGCGTATCGGCGCTTGCGCGACAACGGCTGGAGCGACGCCGCGTTGCGCGCTGGCGCGCTGTCGGTCAGTTTCGATCTGTGGCGCGCGGTCGCGGCGACGTACGCCTCGGCCTATGGCCGCTACGCGCCGGCGGCGAAGCGGGCCGGCAAGGGGCCGGACCAGCCTTGGCTGCCGTTCGCCTATGCCGCTGCCGACGCGGCGGCCCAGCCGCCGACCGCACGCCCGGCCGCCGCCAACGAGCGTGCCGCCTGGTGGGCCGATGCCAGCGGCATTCCGCCCGGTGCGGGCGTGCAGTTGTTCGCGCCGCCGGCCGGCGATCCCGCGCAAGCGCTGGCGCCGCTGGCCGGGCTGCGCGCGTTGTGGACCGGGCAGGGAGGCGATGGGGACGCTGCAGCGGGCCTCGCCGCCGCGCACCGGCGAGTGCGCGAGGGCATCGCCGCGACGCGCGCCTCGGCGCCGCGCAAGGGCGTGCCGGTGGTGGTCGTGCACGGTCTCGACGACGGCCTGATTCCGCCGGCATTCAGCAGCGAGCCCTATGTGGCGATGGCGCGCCGCGCCGGCGCGCAAGTGCGGTACTGGCAGGTGCGCAACGTGCAGCATTTCGACGCTTTCCTCGGACTGCCGGCATTGGCCGCGCGCTATCAACCGCTGCTGCCGTACGTCTACGCCGCGCTGGACCGGGTCGAGGCGCACCTGGCCGACGGCGCGCCGCTGCCGGCCGACGCCACCATCGACACCGGCCTGCGAGCGGCCGGTCAGCCGTTGCAGGCGCCGCAGCTCGCGATCCCGCGCTGACCGCGCCGCCGCGGCCGCGGACGGGGCAGGATGCGACCTCCGCCTCTTGCGGCCGGCGCTCCGGCTTTGGCAGGCTGGACGCCCCTCGGGACGGCCGCAGCCGTCCATCACGGAGCAACACCGCATGCGGCGCCACTTCTCGATGCTTCGCGAATTCCATCTCGCGGACTGGTTCACCCTCGCCAACGCGTTCTGCGGCACCGGCGCGATCTTCGCCGCGATGCGCTTCCTGCAGGAAGGCGGCGTGCGCGATCTGATGATCGGCATGGCGCTGATCCCGCTGGCCTTCATCTTCGACGCGCTGGACGGCAAGGTCGCGCGCTGGCGCAAGTCCTCGTCCACCCTCGGACGCGAACTCGACTCGCTGGCCGACGTGATCTCCTTCGGCGTCGCGCCGGCGGCGCTGGCCTACGCCTGCGGCCTGCAGGGCGGTTGGGACTGGGTGGTGCTGAGCTATTTCGTCGGTTGCGGCGTCAGCCGCCTGGCGCGCTACAACGTCACCGCCGAGGCCCTCTCCGGCGACGAAGGCAAGGTCAAGTACTTTGAGGGCACGCCGATTCCGACCAGCCTGGCGTTGGTGATCGTGCTGGCGGTCGCGGCCTGGCAGGGCGCGATCGGCCCCGACCTGTGGTTCGGCGGCATCCGCATCGGCCCGTGGCTGTTCCACCCGCTGGTGCTGATGTTCGCGCTGTCGGGCTCGCTGATGATCAGCAAGACGCTGCGCATTCCCAAGCCTTGAGCGGTGCGCTCCGGGCGGAGACGGCGGACCATGCGGGCACGGGGGCGGCACGGATGAAGCGGATGCTGCGGGAGCTGGCCGAGGACGTGTTCGCGCAAGGCCCGTATGCCGGCGGAATCTGCTTGCCGTGCATCGGCAACACCGTGTTGCGGCGGCTCTACGAAGAACGGCTTTTGCCCGAACCCTGCGCCGTGTGCGGCGTGCAGCGGGCCGGCCTGTCGGTGCAACAGATCGTGCGCGCCGTGCGCGGCGAGATCCGCGACTGGTTCGAGCCTCATGTCGACCTCTATCCGGGCTACGACGGCTTGTCGCTGGCCGCGGTCGTCGGCCGGGTGATCGGCTGCGAGCATGCGCCGTTCTGCGAGACCGTGGCCGGGCAGTTGCACGAGCCGGGCGCCGGCGAGGACGCCTTGTTCCATCCGGAGCAGCGTTACCAGCAACGGCGCCTGCCGTTCGAATCGGAGCAGCACGAGGACGACTACCTGCTCGGCGAGTGGGAGGCGGTGGTGCACGCACTTCGCCACGAGCAGCGGTTCTACAACGACCGCGCCGAGCGCTTCTTCGCGTCCTTGTTCGACGAAGCGCTGCAGGCCAAGGTGCGCACAGTGCTGCCGTCCTGGCACAGGCCTGCCGCGATCCTCGAACTGGGCACCGGCGTGCGGATGTTCCGCGCGCGTTGCTGCGACGACGACGCCAAATTGGCGCGGGTGCTGGCGCAGCCCGAGCGCGAACTCGGTGCGGCGCCGCGCGCCCGCGCGAACAGCAACCGGATGAACCCGGCCGGCGTGCCGCTGTTCTATGGCGCCGGCGCCGTGCACACCAGCGTGGCCGAAGTGCGCCCCTCGATCGGCGACCGGGTTGCGGTCGGGACGTTCCAGCCCGAGCGCGCCTTGAAACTGTTCGATTTCCGCGGCCTGGATCAGCGGATCGACCCGCAGGCGTTCGAGTTCTTCCGCGGCCGCGCGGACGAGCGTCTGCGCCGGCGCCATTTGCTGAAGCACCTGCACCGGTTGATCTCGCTGCCGGCGCGGCCGGGCGGAGAGGGCTACCTGGTGACTCAGGTGATGATCGAATACCTGCGCTACCGTCACGAGGAACGTTTCGACGGCGTCGCGTTCCGTTCGGTGCAGGATGGCGCCGGGGTCAACTACGTGATCTTCAGCGAAGACGAGCCGGATTCGCCGTCGGCATCGTCCGGGCGCGAACCGCGTTTTCCGCTGCGCCTGGTCGGCGCGCCGGCGGTGCACGAGGTTCAGGCCCTGGCCTACCGGCTCGATCCGCCGCTGCCGCGCAGCGATAGTGGACCGGACTAGGCCCGGCGATCGCGGCGCGCCGCGCCGGCCCCAGACGAACCAGACGCTCGGGCAGCGCCCGGCAACACGCCGTTGCTATGATCGGGCCAAATCCCTGGAGGCGGCGATGGCGAATTTCGGTTTCGGCTCGAACAATCCCGGCGGCTTCGGCGCCGCCGGTTCCGACGGATTCGAGCAACTGGCGCGACAGTACTGGAGCGCATGGGGCGAGATGATGCGCGGCGCCGCGCCGCAGCCGGCGCCCCCTTCGCTGCCGGGCTGGAACGAGGCCGTGCAATGGTGGTCGCAACTGGCCAAGGGCAGCAGCCCGCAGGCCGACGACACCCTGGACCGCTTCAACAGCCAGGCGCGCGCCTGGTTCGGCGAGATCCAGAAGCTCGCGGCGCAGTTCGCCGGCCGCGACGCGTCCGCGGCCGACATCGCCGGCGCCTGGAAGCAGGCGATGGGTGGGCAGGGCGGCAATCCCTTCGCCGATGTGTTCGGCGCGATGCGCGGCCCGGGCCAGCAGGATTTCTCGCGCTGGGCCGAACAGATCGCGCCGTATCTGCAGAACCTGCACAGCGAAGGCCGTGCCTGGCTCGGCGTGCCGGCGGTCGGTTTCTCGCGCGAGCACCAGGAGCGCGTGCAGCACCTGGCCCAGGCCTATCTGGACTATCAGCAGCGCAGCCAGGCTTATAACGCGCTGATGGCCGAAGCCGCGCAGGATGCGTTCGCGCGTTTCGAGAACAAGCTGGCCGAGCGCAGCGAACCGGGTCGTCAGATCGGCAGCGCGCGCGCCCTGTTCGACCTGTGGATCGACGCGGCCGAAGAGGCCTATGCCGACATCGCCCTGTCGCCGCGCTTCCGCGACGCCTACGCCGACCTGGTCAACTCGCAGATGCGGCTGCGCGCCGGGGTGCAGAAGGAGGTCGAGCAGACCACCAGCAGCCTGGGCATGCCGACCCGCACCGAGATCGACGCCGCGCACCGCAAGATCGTTCAGCTCGAACGCGAACTGCGCCGGCTGCGCGACGAGCTGCAGTCGCGCCCGGCGCCGGCGCGCGCCGAGGCCGATGCGCCGCGCGGGCCGGAGGTGAAACCGGCGCCCGCCGCCAAGCCGGCCGCGGGCAAACCCGCTGCCGCGACCCAGTCCGCGGCGGCCAAGCCCAAGGCGGTCAAACCCAAGGCGGCCAAGCCGCGCACAGCGCAATCGGTCGCCGCCGCGCCGAGCGTCAGCGCGGCATCGCCCGCGAAGACGCCCGCCCAGCCGCCGCGCAAGACCGCGATCGCCCGTCCGCAACCGCCGGCGCGCCCCGCGGCGGTGAGCAAGTCCGGCGCCGCCAAGCCGGCCAAGAAGGGAGCCCGCTGAGATGACCGGTCCGATCAATTTCAGCGCCGAATCCCTGGCCCAGGAAGCGATGCAGGCGCAGCAGAAACTGCGCGCCGGCCTGGACTCGCTGCGCCAGGTCGACAACATCGACTACGGCGCGACCGAACGCGAGGAAGTCTGGCGCGACGGAAAGGTGGTGCTGTACCGCTTCCGCGGCGAGAAAGCGCCGACCGCCAAAGTGCCGCTGCTGATCGCCTATGCGCTGGTCAACCGCCCGTACATGGTCGACCTGCAGGCCGACAAGTCGATCGTGCGCGGCCTGCTGGAGCGCGGCGAGGACGTCTACATCCTCGACTGGGGCTATCCGGACCGCTCCGACCGCTATCTGGAGCTGGAGGACTACATCCAGCGCTTTCTCGGCGGCGCCGTCGACCATCTGCGCCGCGAGTACCGGATGGAGGCGATCAACCTGCTCGGCATCTGCCAGGGCGGCGCGTTCTCGCTGTGCTATTCGGCGCTGAATCCGCGCAAGGTGCGCAACCTCATCACCATGGTCACGCCGGTGGATTTCCACACCGACGACAACATGCTGTCGAACTGGACCCGCGGCCTGGACATCGACCAGTTCGTCGACACGCTCGGCAACGTGCCGGCCGACGTCATGAACTGGTGCTACCTGACCCTCAAGCCGTGGCGGCTGTTCGTGCAGAAGTACGTCGGCCTGATCGACATCCTCGACGACAAGCGCGCGCTGGAAGACTTCCTGCGCATGGAGAAGTGGATCTTCGACTCGCCCGACCAGGCCGGCGAAGCCTTCCGCCAGTTCATCAAGCAGTTCTACCAGGGCAACGGCTTCGTCGAGGGCGGCATCGACATCGGCGGCCGCGCGGTCGATCTGGGGTATGTCGACATGCCGGTGCTGAACATTTACGCCGAGCAGGACCATCTGGTGCCGCCGGCCGCATCGAAGGCGCTCAAGAACCTGGTCGGCAGCGAAGACTACAGCGAGCTGTCGTTCAAGGGCGGGCACATCGGCATCTACGTCTCCGGCCGCGCCCAGCGCGAAGTGCCCGGCGCGATCCACGACTGGCTGGCGCAGCGTTCGCGTTGAGGCCGCGGCGCGGCGGTTCCGGGTTAGTCTGTCGCTTCTCCTCCGACCGGATCGCCGCATGCGCCGCTGCCTGCTCGTCTGTCTCGTCCTTGCGCTGAGCGCCTGCGCCGTCGCGCCGTCGCGTTCCTCCGACGCCGCCACCGCCGGTTCATCCGCCGCCCCGGTGGCCGCCGCGGAAGGCGCCGCGCCGCGCGATCCGGAGCAATGGGAAGCCGACATCCGGGCTTTCGAGGCCGAGGACGCGCGGGTCCGGCGGCGGCCGGGCGGGGTGGTGTTCGTCGGCAGTTCCTCGATCCGCTACTGGACCACGCTGGACCAGGATTTCCCGGGGGTGGCCAGCATCAACCGCGGCTTCGGCGGCTCCCGGGTCTACGACTCGCTGCGCTATGCCGAACGCATCGTGCTGCCGTACCGGCCGCGCGCAGTGGTGTTCTACGCCGGCGACAACGACCTGTCCGAAGGCCGCTCGCCGCAGCAGGTGCGCGACGATTTCGTCGCCTTCGTGCAGCGCGTGCATCAGTCCGAGCCGCAGGCGCGGATCGGTTTCGTCTCGATCAAGCCCAGCCCGTCGCGCGCCGCGCTGCTGCCGCAGGTGCGCGCGGCCAACGCGCTGGTCCGCGACTACGCGGCGAGCGCGACCGGGGTGGACTACCTGGACGTGTTCACGCCGATGCTGGACGCCGACGGCGCGCCGCGCGCGGGGCTCTTTCTGCAAGACCGGCTGCACATGAACCGCGAGGGCTATGCGATCTGGAAAGACGTGGTCGGCAGCTGGCTGGGTGCGCTCTAATTCGGCACGAATCGCAGCACAGATCTCGGCACCCCGGCATGGACTCGCTCAACCCGATGCAACCGCTGAAGCTCCGCCGCCGCGCTGCGGCACCGCGTTCCCTGCGCCGCGCCGGCTGGCTGCTGGCCGGCCTGCTGGCCTCCTGTTTCGGCGCCCAGGCCGCGCCCAGCGCCCAGGCCGAGCGCGAAATCGAACAACTGATCCAAGCCCTGGGCCGCTCCGGTTGCCAGTTCGAACGCAACGGCAGTTGGCACGACGCCGCGCAGGCGCAGGCGCATCTGCGCAAGAAGCTGGCCTATCTGCGCAAGCGCGATCTGGCCGACACCGCCGAGGCGTTCATCGACCGCGCCGCCAGCCGCAGCAGCCTCAGCGGCCAGCCCTACCGGGTGCGTTGCGGCCAGGCGGCGCCGGTCAGCTCGGCTTCCTGGCTGCGGGGCAAACTCGTTCAGCTACGCAGCGCCGGCGTCTCGACACCGCCGTCGCGGTGACGCGCTAGACTCATTCGGGACCCGTCAGCACTCGGAGACCTGGGCCGGATGAGCAGTTCCGCGCGACCGCTGTGCCGCTCGCGGCACGACCGCATGATCGCCGGCGTCGCCGGCGGCATCGCCCTGCGCCTGCGCTGGAATCCGGTGCTGGTGCGCGCCGCATTCGTGGTCCTGGCGCTGGCCAGCTTCGGCCTGCCGGTGGTGTTGCTGTACCTGATCCTGTGGCTGGTCCTGCCCGAAGAGGGGTGCTGACTGAGCGTGTGGCTGCGAATCGCCGGCGGTGCGCTGGGCGCGGTGTGGACCTCGCCGGTGACCCTGCTCGGCCTGCTCGCCGGCGTGCTGGCGATGCCGTTCGGCGCGCGCGCGCGTTGGCGCCGCGAAGACCTCGCGCTGGTGTTCCATCACTGGCCTTGGGGCCCGGGCGGGGCGATCACCCTCGGCAACGTGATCCTGCACACCGGCGCCGACCTGGACTCGCCGTGCTTCACCTATGCGCACGATGCCGGGCACTGCGTCGAAGCGCCGATCCGCCTGTCCGATCACGAACGCGCCCATGTCTACCAGTACATGGTGCTGGGCCCGCTGTTCCTGCCCTTGTACCTGCTGTGCGGCGGCATCAGCGTGCGCAACCGCTTCGAGCGCGCGGCCGATCGCTACGCGCAGACCGGCCGCGGCTGGTGGCCGTGGGCGCGGTGGCCGGCCGGGCAGAGCGCCGGGGCGGCAGCGATGCGCGTTTACTCGGGCGATGCGCATGAACAGGCGCCGTGCGAGCGTGAGCGCAGGCGCGATCACGAAAATTTGATCGGCCGGTAACGTTACCGGGCGTACCCTGCATGCGTCGGAGAACAACCAACGGACGCGAGTCCGATGCAATCGCTCCGACAACGGAAGGCCCGGACACCCGAGGAAATCTCGAGGCCTGGGCCTTCTCATTGGGGCGCTGTTTTAGCGGCGCTGGTTTTGGCGCGCAACCGCGTCGCGACGGCGCGTCGCCGCGTTCGCGCCTTCCAGGCCGCAGCTTCGACCCGCATGCTCGAACCGGACGCGCGGCCGTCGCCGCGGCCCGCGCGCAGGCGGTGTCCTAACCGCTACGAGCGGCGGTCAATGGCAGGCGCACGGCGCTGTCGCCGCCGGGTGCGCCGTTGGGGCCGAAACGGCGTTCGACGAACACCACCGCATCGTCTTCGACCAACACCACGGTGCTGCAGCGCGTGCCGTAACCGTCGCCGAGCACGAACGGCGGCGACAGCAGGCGTTCCAGTTCGAGGCCGACGCCGGTGTCGGGCAAAGCCGCGTCCGGCGCCGGCGCGGTATCGGCCAGCGCCGCCAACAATTCGGCGACGCCGGCGCCGTCCGCAGCGCGGGCTTGAGAGGCAGGCGAAGCCAGCCAGGCCGACAAGGCGCGGGTGGCGTGGCCGCTCTTCGGCCAGGGCGCGTCGAACGCGCCGTTGGACATGGCATGCACGCCGGGCGCGATCGGCGCGCTCTGGAATTCGGGGTGATTGCTGGCGAAACGCAGTTGCGCGCCATCCCACAGCAACAGATTGAAGCGGCCGTACTCGGCTGCGTACGGCGCCATCGCGGCCAGGTAGGACTCGGCATCCGCGTCGCCGCGCACGAACCCGCTGACCAGACCGCCGCGCGAGTGCGGCCGCGCTTCGGGATTGCGGCCGACGCGGACGTTGGTCACCGCGGCGAAGCGTCCGCGCGTGGACACCTGCAGCCAACTGCCGCCCTGCACCAGATCGCGTCCGCCGTAGACCTCGGGCGCCTCCGGATCGGGCCCGGCGGCGGCGCTGGGGCGGGCGTGGGCCTCGTCGCGATTGGCGATCAGGGCCAGGCGGTAGCGCGGGTGGTGGTCCCAGGCGAGGGCGATCAGGCACATCCGGCCATTCTAGCCCCGCGCCTGCGTCAGAGTGCTCACAGCGGTGGCATGGGCGCAAGCGGCATCGGTCGCGTGTTTCACACGACGAATGGCAGAGGCAGCGCAGTGTGCCTGGCACTATTCTGGCCATCGTCTCAGAAGTTGAGACCGCTCCGCGTTCTGCTAGCCGGCGCAGACGGGGAGACGCATTCATGAATCGTGGTGCCAGGATGTTGCTGCAGTTGTTCGCTCCGCCCGTGGTGGTCGCCGCCGGCGGCGTCGCCAGCGGCGCGCTCCTGCTGCAGGCCGCGGCCGCGCCGGAGGCCGCCGCCTTCGCGCCGATCGCGCGCGGCCTGCAGGCGGCAGCGCTGGCGGCGGGCGCGGCGATGGCGCTGCACGCGCTCTGGCGCGTGTGGCGCTGGGAGCGCGGCCTGGAACCGCAATGCCCCTGCGGCGGCCTGTTGTCGCGACCGTCGTCCCTGCAACGCGGACGCGTCCGCCACTGCCTGGGCTGCCGCCGTCGCCAGCCGCCCGCTCCGATCCGCAGCTCCGATCCGCCCGTACGACCCGCAGATCCCGATCCGTCGATCCGCCCGCCGCAGGCTTCCATCACCGGTCTTGATCCCATGCTCACTGCCGCCGCCATCCATTGCATCGTGACCCCGCCGCCCGAAGCGGCCCCGCTGCGCCCGAAACGGCCGGCGCCGGCCGGCGAGAACGGGCGGCGCAACGCCGGGGCCCGAAGCGCCCGCGTCCGGGCCCCCCAGGCCGCGGACGACGCCGATGCCTTCGACGAGCCGGTCTACGCCGCTGCGGCCGAACCGCACTGAGGCGCCGCGCGCAGCGGGCCTGCCGCCGACCCCGCGGCTTCAGGCCCGGACCCCGCCGGCACCGCGAAGAGGGGGGGGGCAGACTCCGCGCGCAAGCCCCGCTATACTGCGCAGCCCGCTGCCGGAGTGGCGGAATCGGTAGACGCAGCGGACTCAAAATCCGCCGCCCTTAAAAGCGTGTGGGTTCGAGTCCCACCTCCGGCACCAAGATGAAACAGAAAGGGTTAGGCCTTGCGGCCTAACCCTTTTGCTCTTCTGCAGCACGTTTTGGCCTGTAGTTGGCACGTAGCCCGCGTTATGCGGCGTTACTCATATAGTGTCGGTGGTTTATGTTGTCGCCACACGCATAGCAGCGCCGGTAAGCGCCGCCTCGGCTGGCGTAGCCCGTGCGTTCATGCCCCAGCGGGCCGCCGCAACGCGGGCAATCGAACCCATGACCGCGCTGCCACTGCACCAGTCTGTACGTGGGGGCAGCCACCAGCCACAACGTGACCGCCAGCGCCAGCAGCGGCACCCAGCGCCCGACCACCACGAACCCGGCCAGCAGAGGGCTTGCCTGCCACTGCGACAGCATCGCTATCGACACCACCGCCATCAGCAGCGCGAACGCGGCCCGGCCGTAGGCCCGAATCGCCACCCAGTTCCACTGATTCATAAAGTCCTCCCCGGCAACTCTGCCGAACCCGATTCTTCAAGCGGGCAGTCGCACAGCCTGAGACAAACGAGAATTTAGGGGCAACTTCGCGTGTTTTCGACCGGCAGGCTGAGCAGTTGCCTACACGGTGTAAGTTGGCAGGTTACAATTCCGCCTTTACGGCTTGAATACGAATGTCGGCTGTGCGTGTGCCTGAAGCAATTCGTAAATTGTCATCGTCTTAATGTTACCGATCTTCAGCGCAGCGTCCGGGATGGGCACTTCCTTCCTTTTATCGGGCTGCGACAATTCCTGAGTCACCACGATGTGTCCATGGGCGCGGGCGTAGGCGAGCAAGAACGCATCGGCACGTTTCGCTTCAGCAAACCGGGTCAACGCCGCTGGTTGATAGTGTTTGTCGCCGGCGGCCCATGCCATGCAATGAGCGTACTGCTTCATTACAGCGGCATCGCCAACATCTTCCAGGAAGAAGCCATCGGGCATACCTTCAGCCCATTTTCGGGCTTCGTCACCCTTCTTTCCTGCGAGTAGTTCCGCGCGAACCTTGCCGATGCTGTAGACCATGCCCTTATCGAAACCTTCGTGAACCCAGTCCCAAAATCCTTCGCAAAAGGAGAAGTGGTAATGGAAATTCTTGCCTTGGATGAAAACATTGGAATCGATGATGTACTTATTAGCCATTATCGGTCCGCCCCTTCGCCAAAGCCACGACTGTATCTGGCTTGACGTTCAATAAACTCGCGGCGTCACGCAGCAACGTCTGGCCACTCATCGCGCTCGCCACAATCGTTCGCGTGAATTTCCTGCTGTTTCGGATCGGAATGGTCACAAGGGCGGTCGGTTTGCCGCTGGGCTTTATTTTTTGGGTATTGGCTGCAACTTCATCATAGAATGCTTGATCGACAAGCTTGTTATCAAGCGCGCGCCGCGCGATAACGAGCTTACTCACGCGAAAATACTTAGCAACCCTGTCTAGATCTTGTGGGCCAGCCCAAAGTTCCAAAAAGGCATCGATAGGGACCAAAAAGTTGGCTGCAACGCGATTGCACAGGCGCTCAACCGGATTCCCGAATCGACTTGGCGTAACGTCGGAAACACCCGTTATGCCAAGCCAGATGTGCGCCAGCTCGTGAACAAGCGTAAAGACCGCTGCGACCTCGGCATCTCGACCATTAACGAACACGAGTGGGGCCATCTTGTGCGCAATGGCAAAACCTCTGAATTCTTTCTCGGAGATCGGGCGTCGCGTGTTGGATTTTACATAGCTTGTCTTAAAGACTAGTACGCCTCTAGCTTCAGCCTTGGCACTCAGGGTGGAGAAATACGTAGCAGCGTCAGGGCTCTTGCGACGATCATCGGTGGTTACCCCAAGTTCGCGGCGCATATCAGCCACGATGTCATCCGCATTTCGACGCGCGTCATTCGCAAATCGTCCAACGAAGGGGAGTTCCGCTGCGCCAGCTTCTGTTAGGTACTCGATCAGCCAACTCTGCTTGGCAAGCACGTCCTCAAGCGTCTCATAAAAATCTCCGCTTAAAGGTTGGGCTTCCTGGATCTGTCGCAGGTCTGGAATGTTAGGTCGCGCGAGCTCGGGCGGCTCAGAAAGAAACAAGTAACCGAAGGGGATCCGTGCTGCCTTCGCCAGCTTTTCGGCTTGCGGAATGGTTAAGAGGCCTTCCGCGATGCGTTCCCGGTCTTTCTCGCGCTTGGCGACATTCTCGGCAAAAGAATGCAAGGTTTGGCCCGCTTTTTCAGCAGCCCAGTCGAGCACATCGCGGGAAAACTCCAGCGCTTCCACGTTTGCCAGTCCATCGCCCCGTATGGAACGCCTCATTAAACCATACCAGATCGCAGGGCGTGAGACTCAGCCTTAACGCGCCAACCACACCCGAACGGGATCCAAGGGCTCCGGTCGGTATGAGCCAAACACGGCCAGCGTCAAGGCCAGCCGGTTCGGTCACCTAGCAGGTTTCCATTCAACTCAAGCCAGTTGAGCGCGCGCTAGATGTCAGTAATTCATCGGCGGGCAGCGGTGAGTACGCAAACCTGTCTACTGCACCTTAGCCTTCCCACTCCAAGATTTGCTGACGATCATCCACTTGCCATCGATCTTCGACAGCGCGAGATAGTCCACTCCGTCCCAGGTGGGATAGTCCAGCTTCACCTTGACCACCGCGGCGTTTTCGCTGACGTCGAGGATTTCGTAGCTGCGGTGGCGTTGGTCTTCGTCGTCGGCCGGTTTGCCGGGGAAGCCTTTGGCCCATTCTTCCGTGGTGCGCACGACCACCTGGCCCTTGGAGGCGGAGTAGCCGAGCACCGCGCCGTCCCGGCGCAGCACTTCGAAGGCGATGCGGGCGTCGCCGGCTTCGAAGGCCTGCATCATTCTTTGCATGGCGCGGTCGACTGCGTCGCGCTCGCTGGTTTGCGCCAGGGCGGAGGCGGGCAGGAGCAGGGTGGCGGCGAGTACGGTGGATCGGATCGATGACTTCATGGCGGTTCCTGGTGTTGTCGGGCGTAGCTGAGGGCCGGCATCGGCCGGCGGGAAAAGGCGTTGCGGGAGATCAGGCTTTCTTGGCGCCGCGGACCGGCGGTCGGGCGGCTTGGCGGCGCAGGATGTCGACCACGGCTTGCGCCACCTGCTTGGCGGACGCGTAGTTCTGGCCGGTCACGACGCGGCCGTCGACTTCGATGTAGGCCTGGTCGCCGTCCAGGGCATGGAACAGGCCGCCGCGGGATTCGACGGTTTTGCGGATCAGGAACGGGAACTGCTTGAAGTAGGGCTCGTCCTGGCGCTCGTGCTCTTCGGGATAGCCGGTGATGCGTTTGCCCGCCACCAGCGGCTGGCCGTCGGCGAGCTTGAGGTTCACCAGGCCGGCGGTGCCGTGGCAGACGGCCGAAACCACGCCGCCGTTGCGCTCGTAGACGTGCATGGCGATCCGCTGCAGCACGGGATGTTCCGGCACGCCGTAGATGGCGTTGCTGCCGCCGACGTAATAGACGGCGCGGTAGCGGCTCGGGTCGATCTGCGCGGGGCGGGCGGTGTGGCGCAGCCCGCGCATGATCCGCTCGTCCTTGCGGCGGGGCTCCATGTCCTTGCCGACGTAGCGGTCGAGGATCGGCACCTCGCCGCCGTCCGGGGAAACGAAGTCGACCGCGTAGCCCGCGGCGTGGAAGGTGTCCCAGGCATGCACGACTTCGCCGAAGCTGATGCTGGCCGGAAGGGTCGAGCTGCCGTGGACTTTGCTGCTGGCGAGGACGAACAGGATGCGCCCCTGGTCGCTGTGGGCGGGGTGGCGGAGGTCGGCGTGGGCGGCGGGCAAGACGCCGGCGCGCTGCGCGGCGGCGTCGCTCAGGCCGTCGACGACGACCGGCCCGACGATGCCCGGGGCCGCGCGGGCGTCGGGAACGCAGCCCAGGCAGGCCGACAGGAGAAGCAGCGGGAGCGATCGGAAGAGGCGCGACAGGAGCATGGGCACGGGCTCGTTGGAAGGAGCCCGCACCCTATTCGATCCCTTTCGAATCAATGTCTTGTCGCGTCTTCCCGGAGTGCTGGAACGGCTTTCAGGAGTCGCTTGCGGCGACCCGGAATGCGGCGGGCGTGACTCCGGCGAGCTTTTTGAAGGTGCTGTGGAAGGTCGACATCGACTGGAAGCCGGCTTCCGTGGCCACGACCTCGAGCGGCTTCGGCGGCGACTGGCGCAGCAGCGCCTTGGCTTCGGTCACGCGCAGTTGCGCCAGGTACTGCTTGAACGAGGTCTGGTTGTTGTCGTTCAACAGCTGCGACAGCCGGGTCTGCGGCAGGCCGAGCCGGCGCGCGAGGCGGGGCAGGGTCAGGCCCGGGTCCAGGTGCAAGCGTTCGCGCGCCATCAGCTCGGCCAGGGACTGCAACTGCACCGCGGCCTCGGATTCGGGAATCCGGCGGTCCTGGTAGGGCTCGATCGGGGCCTGGCCGGAACGCAGGCGCAGATAGACCAGCACGCTGGAGGCGAGGACGAAGGTGAAGGACAGCGCGCCGACGATGTAAGAGGTGTAGCCGGAGGTGTAGTAGGCGATCCAGATGATCCAGATGCCCGCTACCGTGCCCAGCAACAGCGGCCCGGCCGGCGTGCCCGAAAGCCGCGAGCGATGCGCGTACAACTGCGCGCTGGCGAGCAGGAGGTAGCCCAGCCACGAGTAGACGATGCCCGGGGTGACGATCTGCCGCCACAGTTCGATGTGGCCGGCATAGGGCAGGAACAGGTTCACCGCGGCGGCGAGGGCCAGCAGGCCGGCGATATGCCAACGGTCGGCCCGCCCGGGGGCGGAGGCGTCGCCCTGGCTCGAACGAACCAGGAAGAACAGGCAGGGGCCGATCATGAAGCAGGCGGTCAGGCCGATCTGCAGAACGAACCGGGGAATGTCCGGCCAGAAATAGAAGGCCACGGATTTCCCGGCGCGCACGCTCACCGCCAGGATCAGCAGCGACAGCCAGCGCTGGGTGGGTTTGCCTTTGGCCCGCCACCACAGGAACGACGCCGCGACGATGCCGTTGAAGGCGCCGAGCATGGAGAAGAAGAACAGGAAGTGTTGGCTCAGCATGGTCGATGCATCGAAACGATCGGCCTCTCGTCGGGAACGGCCGGGCGGCCGGAGGACGACGCGCGTGGGCGGAACGGCTGGGAAACATTCGTGTTGCGCGCCGATCCCCTGCGGCACGGCGCCTCGGCGAGCGCGCGCAATGATACACGCTCGCCCCGCGGGCTCCGGGGACGGGCACTACCGGCGATCGGACGTCGCGGAGCCGGGCTTGCGTGCGCCGCCGGGGTGAGCGCGGAGGCGGGGCGTGCCGGTGTCTGCGCGCGCGGGAGACGCGGGGCGATCCCGCCGAGACGGTCGCGGCGATGCGTTCGCCGCGCGTCGCGCGCTTTCGCGCCGCTTCGGGCCGGCTTCGTCGTAATGGGGCTGTCGCCGGGCGGCGGCGGGTTCGATGCTGAAGCGATGGGCGATCCGGCCGGCAGCGGCGGATCGCGTTCGTCGCTTACCTGTCTGTTTCGCATCGGAGGTCGCCATGCGCGCGCAGTGGCTGTTGTGGTGTTCGTGTCTGGTTCTGGCGGCGTCGAATGCGCGCGCAGAATCCCCGACCGTGTCCTTGTTCAACGACACCGCGCAGAGCGTGCGCGAGTTGTGGATCGCGCCTGCCGGCAGCGAGGAATGGCGCCGGATCGCATTGCCCCTGAGCGGTTTGGCGGCCGGCGCCGAACAAACGCTGCGCTTGAGCGCGCCGCCCGGCGGCTGCGTATTCGACCTGCGCTTCGACCTGCGCCGAGGCTGGAATTTCCTGCATCGCGGCGTGGATTTCTGCCGCTTCGACACGTATCGCTTGGGCCGATACCTGCGCGGCAAGTCCCCGCCGCGGCCGGTGGCCCTGCGCGACGAGCGGCCGCGGGTGCAGGGCGTGGCGGCTCAGCCTGCGGACTGAACCCGGCGCGCGCCGCTGCGTTTGTAGGAGCGGCGCGAGCCGCGACGACCGCAGCGGTGGACGCAAGCGGGGTATCTGCAGGCTGGGACATTCGGAACAAAGCTCCGGCGCTCGACGATTTGAGTTTCGTTCGGCGGTGCTTTCGACTGTCGCATCGTTTGTCGCGGCTTACGCCGCTTCTACAGGGGAGGATGGCGGCCGGAGGGTATCGGTGCCTTGCCGCCGCGCACGCTACCGCGTTTGTAGGAGCGGCGTGAGCCGCGACGACCGCAGCGGTGGACGCAAGCGGGGTATCCGCAGGCCGGACCATCGGTACAAAGCTCCGGCGCTCGACGATTTGAGCTTCGTTCGGCGGTGCTTTCGACCGTCGCTTCGGTTGTCGCGGCTTACGCCGCTCCTACAGGGGAGGATGGCGGCCGGAGGGTATCGGTGCCTTGCCGCCGCGCACGCTTCCGCGTTTGTAGGAGCGGCGTGAGCCGCGACGACCGCAGCGGTGGACGCAAGCGCGGTATCCGCAGGCTGGGACAGTCGGGACAAAGCTCCGGCGCTCGACGATTTGAGCTTCGTTCGGCGGTGCTTTCGACCGTCGCTTCGGTTGTCGCGGCTTACGCCGCTCCTACAGGGGAGGATGGCGGCCGGAGGGTATCGGTGCCTTGCCGCCGCGCACGCTTCCGCGTTTGTAGGAGCGGCGCGAGCCGCGACGACCGCAGCGGTGGACGCAAGCTGGGTATCCGCAGGCCGGACCATCGGGACAAAGCTCCGGCGCTCGACGATTTGAGCTTCGTTCGGCGGCGCTTTCGACCGTCGCTTCGGTTGTCGCGGCTTGCGCCGCTCCTACAGGGGGCGATGGCCTCTGTAGGGAACCGATGCCGGCGGCGACGCCCGCGATGACGCGGCTCAGAACCCGCCGTAGCGCGCCATGGCCGCGGCGAGCACGAACACCGCGCCGAGCAGCACCAGTTCGAAGCGCACGATGGCGCGCATCTTGGCCACGTCGGCGGCCTCGGGCAGGAAGGCGGGGTTGGCGCCCAACGCCTTGCGCCAGCGCAGAAAGCGCACGGTCGGCAGGATCGACAGCAGGCCGACCAGGACGAACGCGCCGAGCTTGGCGTGGAACCAGGGGTTGTGCAGATAGAAGTCGGGGCCCTTGACGCCGAACCACAGCCGCCCCAGGCCGATCGCCAGCAACAGTCCGGCGCAGCCGCCGTAACCGGCGTCGAGCTTGGCCAGACGTTGCAGCACGCCGCCGTCGAGCGGGCCGCGCAGCAGCACCGATTCGGCGACCAGCATCGCGACCAGGGCGAACACAAGCAGGTGATGGGCGGCGGCGAGCAGCAGATCGTTGAGCATGGCGGAGCCTGGTTGGCTGAGGCGGATCGCGATCTTCGCGGCGGGCCGGCGAGCGGGCCGCTGCGGGATGTCGCGCCGCCCGGGCGGGCGAAACCAGCGGCAGTCTGCGCGTGAGTGGAGCGTGCGCAGAAGGCGCGCGGCGCGGTCGAGCGTGCGGCGCGACCGGCTTACCGGCCGCGCAGGCTCAGGCCGCTTCGTCGGTGGCCAGGGTGCGGTCGACGCGGCGAAACCATTCGCCCTCGCGCGGGACGAACATCGAACAGCATTCCATCGGCGCCTTGTAGATGTGCAGCGACACCGCGACCGAGTCGTTGCTGGCGTTGCGGATGGTGTGGTACTCGTGCGGCGGAATCAGGCTGCCGGCGCTGCCGGGACCGGCATGCATGCCGCCGGCGGCGCGGAAGCGGAAATTCTCGCCGTTGCGTTCGAGCAGCTCGTACTGGGTGATTTCCAGCTCGCCGTCCCACACGCCTTCCACGCACCACAGGCCGCTGTGGTCGTGCATCGGCGTGCCCTGGCCGGGGCCCCAGGTCATCGCGACCACGCTGTAGCCCAGGTCGGGGCTGCGGTAGATTTCGCGCCGCGCGTAATGGTCGTCGATCGGCTCGAACACGCACTCGGGCAGGTGCACGTCGCGGTCGCGGATCATCTTGCACAAGGTGTTGCGCAGGGCCGCGGTGACGGCATGTTCGTCGCCGGCGTTGACGGCGTCGTCGATTGCGGCGACCAGTTTGTCGTGGCCGGGAAAGTCGAGGTCGGGCAGGGCGTCGGTGGCGTTCATGCCGGCGATTCTACGCCGGTCCGCAGCTGGGCGAGAAATCCGCCGACCGCCGGTCCGAAACGGCCGATGTCGACCAGGAAGGCGTCGTGGCCCTGCGGCGATTCCAGCGGCAGAAACTGTGCGTCGGCGCCGCCGGCGCGCAGGCCGTCGGCGATTTCCTGCTGCTGCTGCAGCGGGAACAGGATGTCGGTGTGGACGCCGATCGCCAGGGCCTTCTCGACCCGGATCGCAGCCAGGCCGCGGCGCACCCGTTCATCGTTGTCGAGGCCCGCGCCGTCGCAGTAGTCGCCGAGGTCGAACCAATCCATCGAGCGGCTCAGGTACAGATAGCAGTTCGGGTCGAACCGACGCACGAATCGACGCGCATGGCCTTCCAGGTAGCTTTCCACTTCGAACTCCAGGCCGAAGGGCTCTTCCTCGGCGCGGTCGGAATCCAGCCGCACCCGGCCGAAGCGGCCGTCCCATTCCAACGCCGAACGGTAGGTGATGACGCCGAGCTTGCGCGCCATGCGCATGCCCGACTCGGGATAGTGGGCGTCGTCGTAGCGCCCCTGGTTCCACTGCGGGTCGAGCCGGATCGCTTCGCGCTGCAGCGAGCGGATCGCGATCGAGAACGGCAGCGCGCGCGCGGCGCCGGAGATATTGATGTGGGCGCGGGCCAGGCCGGGATGGCGGATCAGCAGCGCCAGCGCGGTCATGCCGCCCATCGAATTGCCGATCACGCAGGCCAGGCGCTCGATGCCGAGCGCGCGCACCACGTGCGCGGCGGCGTCGGCGCCGTCTTCCACCGACAGTTCGGGAAAACGCAGTCGGTAGGGGGCGCCGGTGGCGGCCTCGATCGAGGCCGGGCCGGTCGAGCCCTTGCAACTGCCCAGCGAATTCACGCAGATCACGAACCAGTGTTTGCTGTCGATCGGCTTGTCGGGACCGAGCATGGCCTCCCACCAGCCCGGCTCCGGGTTGGCGGCGTTGGCGGCGGCATGGGCGTCGGGCGACAGGCCGGTGACGATCAGGATCGCGTTGTCGCGCTCGGCATTGAGCTCGCCCCAGGTTTCGTAGGCGATGCGGGCGCCGTACAGGGCGCCGCCGCGCTTCATCGGAAACGGCGAGGGCAGGTCGATGTGGCGGGTGCCGGGCGGAATGAATTCGGTCATGCCTGAAACTCGTCTGGCCGGTGGAGCCGGTGTCCTTGGAGGGCGACGGCGGGCGTCGGCGAGTGCGCGAGGCCGGCCGCAGCGCAGGGTAAACCATCGCCGCCGGACGCGCTGCGCGCCGGCGCGATTCTGTGCCTGGCGCAGCAGTGGCGCTGCGCCGCCGGTCGTGCGTCGCGGCTCACTCGATGGCGCGGTCGATGCGCAGCACGATTTCTGCGGCGTTGCCGCGCACCTGGACCACCATCGGCGCCGACGCGAGGTCGCCGGTTTGCGGCATGGCGTTGCCGCTGGCGGAGATCCGCGCCAACACCTGCACCCGTTCGAGCTGGGACAGCTTGGCGGTCGGCATCGGGCTGTCGCCGTCGTCGAGCACGACCTGCACCGGGAACTTCGTCGCCGCGAGCTTTTCCACCGCGACCGGCATCGGCCGGCCGTCGGCCTGGCGCGCGAGCACGAACAGGCTGGCGCCGGCGGGCACGCGCGCGGCCAGGGCCGGCGCCAGTTCGACCTTGATCTTCAGCCCCGGCGGCGCGGCGGCGGCCGGCGCCGGCAGCGGCGGCAGGCCGGCCTCCTGGCGTGCGCCGTTGATCTGTTCCAGCAGGCTGGCGGCGGTGCCGGCATCGACCACGCCCAGCAGCGGTTCCCAGGTCTGCGCCGCTTCGGCCGGATGCTTGCCCTGGCGGTGGGCGATGCCGAGGAACCAGCGCGCGCGCTGGTGCATCGGCTGTTGCTTGAGGGCGTGCTGCAGCATGCGCACCGCTTGTGCGTCGAAGCGGCGGTCGTCGGTCGCCAGCGCGCGCGCTTCGGCGGCCTCGGCGAGCAGGTCCGGGTTGTCGGGCGCCAGCGCCACCGCGCGCGCATAGGCGTCGCGCGCCTTTTGGGTCTGGTTTTCGGCGGTGTAGGCGCTGCCGAGCAGGCGCCAGCCTTCGATCTGGCGCGGATCGCGCTGCAACTCGGCTTCGAGCTGGACGATCGCGTCGGCCAGGGTCTGCGGCGGCCTGCTTTGCTGCGGATCGAGCGCGCGCGGGGCGCCGATCGCCAGATAGATCGCCAGCGTCGCCAACCCCAAGGCCAGGCCGAGGCCGGCGCCGAGCAGCGGCCGGGCGCGCCACAGCGGATACAGGGTGATGCCGAGCCCGAGCACCACCAGCAGCGCCGCGGCCGCGACGAACATCGACATCGACGCGGACCCCATCGCCACGGCGCTCACCATTCCCGCGCTCACCATTCCTGCTCCTCGTCGCTGCGCGCGTCGGCGGGCGCGCTCGCGTTGCGGCGCCCGCGCGCCAGGCGCGCGACGGCGAAACCGCCGGCCAGCAGCACCAGCGCCGGACCGAACCACAGCAGCCAGGTCTTGGATTCGACCTGCGGCCGGTACAGCACGAACTCGCCATAACGCGCGACCAGGAACTGTTTGATCTGGGCGTCGTCCTGGCCTTGGCGCATCAGGGTCAGCACTTCGCGGCGCAAGTCGCGGGCGATCTGCGCGTTGGAGTCGGCCAGCGATTGGTTCTGGCACATCACGCAGCGCAGTTCGGCGACCAGGGCATGGAAGCGGCGCTCTTCGGCGTCGTCATGGAAGCTCAGCGGCGCCGGGTCGTTGGCGGGCTGGGCGAGCAGCGGGGCGCTCACGACCAGGCTCAGAGCGAGGGCGACGGTCGCCAGGAGTCGGCGCGGACGGGACAAGGCGACAGCGCCGTCAGATGCCTCTCGCCCCCCTTTTTTCGGAAGGGGCCGCAGGGCGAGAGAGAACGCCGATGCCGGCGAGCGCACCGTTGCGCTTCTCCCCCCTTCGAGAAAGAGGGGCGCGGAGGATTCGCTCAGGGGCGCCGTCGCCAGCTTCATCGCGTCTTCTCGACTTCGTCCAGCATCGGCAGCAACTGTTCGGCGACGACCTTGTCGGTCAGCGGGCCGACGTATTTCCAGCGCACGATGCCGCGCGCGTCGACCAGGAAGGTTTCCGGCGCGCCGTAGATGCCCCAGTCGATCGCCGACTTGCCGTCGTAGTCGGTGACGACGATCCAGTACGGATTGCCGTACTGCTCCAGCCAGCGCAGCGCGTCGGCGTGTTCGTCCTTCCAGTTGAAGCCGAGCACGCGCACGCGCTTGGTTTCGGCGAAGCGGGTCAGCACCGGATGCTCGTCGCGGCAGGCCGGGCACCAGCTGCCCCAGACATTGAGCAGGTAGGGCGCGCCGCGCAATTCGTCGGACGACAGCAGACGCCCGGCTTCGTGCAGCACCGGCAGCGAGAATGCCGGCGCCGGCTTGCCGATCAGCGGCGAGGGCAGGGCCTCGCGGTTGGGATTGCGGCTCAGCCACACGCCCGCGGCGAGCAGGACGGCGAGGGCGGCGAATACGGCCAGCGGCAGCCAGCGGCTCTTGTTCATCGGTCAATCTCCATCGTCCGCAGCGCCGGACGTGTCGGCATACGGCCCGTCGTCGGTGCGGCGGTGACGCTCGTGTTCGAAAAAGGCCTCCGGGCCGTGGGCCGTGGCCAGCGCGCCCGGCGCGCCGCGGGCCGGCTTCGGCGCTTGCGCCAGCGCGGGACGGAAGCGTCGATCGGCCGCGGCGACGAAACCGCCCAGCATCATCAACAGCGCGCCGGCCCAGACCCAGCGAACGAACGGCTTGACGTGCACGCGCACGGCCCAGGCGCCGTTGCCCAACGATTCGCCCAGGGCGACGTACAGATCGCGGGTCAGGCCGCGTTCGATCGCGGCCTCGGTCATGACCTGGCCGCCGCTGGCGTAGGCGCGCTTCTCCGGATGCAGCACGGTCAGCTCGCGGCCGCCGTCGAACACGGTGACGGTGCCGTAATCGGCCTCGTAGTTCGGTCCGACCCGGTGCGCGACCCGGTCGAAACGGAACGCATAACGGCCCAGGTCGACGCTTTGGCCCGGGGCCAGCGCGACTTCGCGTTGCACGCTCAGGCCTTCCACCAGCAGCGCACCGACCAGGAACACGGCCACGCCGAGATGGGCCAGGGTCATGCCCAACATCTCCGCGGTGTAGCGGGTGCCGTCGCCGCGCAGGCGGGTCCAGACGAAGCACAGAGTGCCGGCGCCGACCCAGACCGCGCCGCCCACGCCGGCGGCGACCTTCCACGCCCCTTGCGGAGCGAGGAAGAAGGCGCCGATCGCCGCGCCGAGGGCCAGCCCGAGCCAGGGAACCAGCATCGCCAGCGGCCGCGCCGGTTGCTCACGCTGCCATCGGAACAGCGGACCGAACGGCAGCAGCAGCACCAGCGGCGTCATCAACAACAGGAACATCAGCGCGAAGTACGGCGGGCCGACCGAAATCTTGCCCAGCTCCAGCGCGTCGGCCAGCAGCGGATACAAGGTGCCCAGCAGCACCATCGCGCAGGCGGTGGTCAGCAGCAGGTTGTTGAGCAGCAACAGGGTCTCGCGCGAGGACGCCTGGAACGGTTTGCCCGGGTCCTCGTCCGACGAAGGCGCGCGCAGCGCGTACAGCAGCAGCGAGCCGCCGATCACCAGGCCGAGGAACACCAGCACGAACAGGCCGCGCGAGGGATCGGCGGCGAAGGCGTGCACGCTGGTCAGCACCCCGGATCGGACCAGGAAGGTGCCGAGCAGGGACAGCGAGAATGCCGCGATCGCCAGCAGCAGGGTCCAGCCGCGGAAGCTGCCGCGCTTCTCGGTCACCGCCTGCGAATGCAGCAGCGCCGCGCCGGCCAGCCAGGGCATGAAGCTGGCGTTCTCGACCGGGTCCCAGAACCACCAGCCGCCCCAGCCCAGCTCGTAGTAGGCCCACCACGAGCCCAGGGCGATGCCCAGGGTGAGGAAGGCCCAGGCGATGTTAGTCCAGGGCCGGGTCCAGCGCAGCCAGCGCGCGTCTACCTTGCCGTCGAGCAGGGCCGCGATCGCGAACGCGAACGGCACCGCGAAGCCGACGTAGCCGATGTAGAGCATCGGCGGGTGGATGATCAGGCCCGGGTCTTGCAGCAAGGGATTGAGATCGCGGCCTTCGGCCACCGCCGGCAGCAGGCGCGCGAACGGATTGCTGGTGAAGATCAGGAAGGCGAGGAAGCCGACGCTGACCACGCCCATCACCGCCAGCACGCGCGCGATCACCGGCGCCGGCAGCGCGCGCGAGCACCGCGCCACCGCGCCGGTCCACAACGCCAGCACCAAGGCCCACAGCAACAGCGAGCCCTCGTGCGCGCCCCACACCGCGGAGTAGCGATAGCCCATCGGCAGCAGACTGTTGCTGTTCTCGGCGACGTAGCGCAGGGAGAAGTCCTGGACCACGAAGGCGTGGGTCAGGATGACGAAGGCCAGGCCGACCAGCAGCAATTGCGCGTAAGCGGCCGGACGCGCGATCGCCATCCACGCGCCGATGCCGCGCTGGGCGCCGAGCATCGGCAGCACCGCCTGCACCAGCGACACCAACAGAGCGAGGATCAGGGCGATCTGGCCGAGTTCAGGCAGCATGGAGCGGCTCGCTGGACGGAGTGAGGCGTGAGGCGGTCGTTGCCGAGGCAGCAACAGCAGCAGCGAATTCTGTACGCCCCCACTTTTTCAAAAGGGGGCGGGGGGCGGGAAAGCGCGAAGAAATTCGTACGTCCACGTCCACGCCGATGCTTTTGCTGTTCCCCCCGTGGAAAAAGGAGGGCAAGGGGGAGTCGCCTGTGATCCGATCCAGCGCCGCCATCAACGCGCCGTCTCCTTCCCGCCCGGCGCCGCGACGTCGTGCTTCTGGTGCGCCTTGCCCATCTTGTCGGCGACTTCCTTGGGCATGTAGGTCTCGTCGTGCTTGGCGAGGATTTCCTCGGCGACGAAAGCGTCGCCCTGCATGCGGCCGGTGGCGACCACCGCCTGCTTCTCGCGGAACAGGTCCGGCAGGATGCCGCGGTAACGCACCGCCAGCTCGGCATCGCCGTCGGTGACCCGGAACTGCGAGTCCAGGGTGCCCTGGGTGCGCTGGAACGAGCCGGCCGCGACCATGCCGCCCAGGCGGAAGCGCTTGGCGTCGCCGGCGTCGCCGCGCAGCACTTCGCTGGGCGTGTACAGGTACGCGATGTTGCGCTGCAGGGCGGTGGCGACCAGGGCGGTGGCCACGCCGGCGGCGGCGACCAGGCCGAGCACCCACAGCAGGCGGCGGCGACGGGCGGGATTCATCGGCTCAGTTCTCCGCTGCGGGGGCGCGCGGCCGCGGCGCGCGCGGCGCGCGCGCGGGCCTGGCGCAACTCGCGCCGCACCTGCCAATGGCCGGCGACGAAGTCCCAGCCCAGGACGACGACGAAGACCGCATAGGCGGCGACGATATAGGACAGGTATTCCATCAGCGCGTTTCCTCGCCGGCGCCGGCCAGTTCGGCGACCCAGGCCTTGCCGCGCTCGCGGCGCAGATTGTCGGCGCGGGCGCGGGTCAGCAGCGCGCCGACGAACCACAGCTTGGTGCCGATCAGCATCAACACCAGCGGCATCATCATGCTCGCGTCCAGGCTCGACTTGCCGAGCAGGCGGATGGTCTGGCCCTGGTGCAGCGAGTTCCACCATTCCACCGAGTAACGGATCACCGGCAGCAGGGCGACCCCGACGATGGCCAGCAGGCCCGCCGCGCGCGCGGCCGCGCGGCGGTCGTCGATGGCCTGGTAGAGGCCGATCACGCCCAGGTACAGGAACAGCAGGATCAGCTCGCTGGTCAGACGCGGGTCCCAGTCCCACCAGGTGCCCCACATCGGCTTGCCCCAGATCGAACCGGTGGCCAGGGTGATGACGGTGAAGCCGGCGCCGATCGGCGCGCAGGCCATGGCCAGGACCTCGCACAGTTTGATCCGCCAGACCAGGGCGATGCCGGCGTACACCGCCATCAGCGCGAACACCGCCATGCTCATCCAGGCGCTGGGCACGTGAATATAAAGAATGCGGAAGCTGTCCTTCTGCTGGTAGTCGGCCGGCACTTGGAACAGGGCCCCGTACAGCCCCCAGGCCATGACCAGCAGGCCCAGGCCGTAGGCCCACGGCGCCCAGCGCGCGGCGAAGCGGTCGAAGTAGGGCGGCGAACCGAGTTGATGGAACCAGCGGACGATGGGATTCATTCAGCGGTTTCGGCGTCCAGGCCCGCCCTTGCGGGCCGGACGGTTGGGGCGCGCCGGTGTGGCCGGCGCGCGGGATCGGTTCACGGCCTCAGGTCAGCGCGATGCGGATCGCCGTCGCGGCCGCCAGCGGCGCCAGCAACAGCGCTATCGCCAGGCCCGCAGCCAGGATCAGCAGGGCGCCGACCGGGTCCAATCCCTGGGCCGAGGCAGCCACGCTGCCGGCGCCGAACACCAGCACGGGAACGTACAACGGCAACGCCAACAAGGCCAGGAGAATACCAGAGCGGCGCATCCCGACCGTCAGCGCGGCAACCACCGCGCCGAGCAAGCTCAGCAGCGGCGTGCCCAGAGCCAGCGAGGCCATCAGCACCGGCAATTGTTGCGCAGGCAGATACAGCAACTGCGCCAGCAGGGGCGTCGCCAGCAGCAGCGGCAGGGCGGTGGTGGCCCAATGCATGAAGGTGCGCACGGCGACCAGCCAGCTCAGCGGCACCGGCGCCAGCATCCATTGCTCCAGCGAGCCGTCCTCGGCGTCGCCGCGGAACAGGGTGTCGAGCGAGAGCAGGCCGGCGAGCAGGATCGCCAGCCACAGCACCGCCGCGGCGACCCGGGACAGGGCCTGTTTCTCGCCGCCCAGGGCCAGCGCGAACAGGGTCACCACCAGCAGCGCCAGCAGCGCCGGCTGGGCCGCGTCACCGCGCCGGCGCCAGAGCAGGCGCAGGTCGCGCAACAGCAGGGCGCGCGCGGCGGCGGCCAGGCCGGGCAGGGCGCGGTGATCGGGAATGGCGCTCGTGCCTGGGGCGCTCATGCCGCCTTCTCCAAGACCAGCATGCGGGTGCGCACCGGCGGCGCAGCGTAGGCGCCGTGGGTGGTGACCAGGGCCGCGCCGCCGTCGCGCAAGTGCGCCTGGACCATGCGGTTGACCAGTTCGATCCCGTCCAGGTCGAGGTTGGCGTAGGGCTCGTCGAGCAGCCACAGCGGCGCAGGCGAGGTCCACAGCCGCGCCAGCGACAGGCGCTTCTTCTGCCCAGCCGAGAGCTGGCGCGCCAGCGCGTCCTCGTAACCGGCCAGGCCGACGATCGCCAGCGCGTGCTCGGGCGACTGACTGGGGCGCCGGCCCTGCAGGCCGCACAGGAAGTTCAGGTTCTCCAGCGCGCTGAGGTCGGCCTTGAAGCCGGGCAGGTGGCCGAGATAGGCCATGGCGCGGGCGCGGTGGGCGGCGTCGGCGGGACGGCCGTCGAGTTCGATCCGGCCCCCGTCCGCGGGCAGCAGGCCGGCCAGCACCCGCAACAGCGTGGTCTTGCCGGCGCCGTTGTCGCCCTGGACCAGCAGGGCCTCGCCGGCGTCGACCGCGAAATCCAGCGGGCCGAACACCGGTTCGTCGTTGCGCGCGAAGCGCAGGGCGCGGGATTGCAGCAGCGGCGGGTGGGGATCGGGTGTGGACGTCATCGGCGGCGAGCGTGCGGCCGGCGGGGCCGCGGATCGCCCAGTTTATGCGAGTCGGCGCCCGGCCCAGCAGGGGGCGGTCGAGACGAGCTCAGGCGCCGACCCAGTCCGTGTAGTCCGAGCGCTCGGCATCCGCGGGGCGGGCGATCAGCATGCGCAGCCGGACCGGCTCGCCACGGCTCCAGGCCAGCACGCCGGCCTGGCCGAAGTCGCGCGCCAGGGCGTTGGCGGCGAAATCGTCGAGATCGGCCAGCAGCCAGCCCGGCTCGCGCCATTCGCCGGCCGCGTCTTGCGCCCAGGCGGCGTGACGTGGGATGCCGGCGGCTTCCAGGCGCGCGATCAGGCGCTCGTCGGCGGCGCGGTTGGCGCTCTCGGAGTGCGGCTCGGAGGCCGGGTTCCAGGCGCTGACGAACAGATAGCGCGCCGCCGGCCAGTAGGCCTCCAGATCGCCGGCCGGGCGTCCGACGCGCAAGGGCAGGGCGTCGCCGTCCAGCGCCACCGCGTACTCGGCGGCGGCGTAGGCGAGCGCCAGCTCGGCGGCATTGACGACCTGCAATTCGCGCATGAGCGCAGTGTCGGGCGGGGCGCGATGCAGCGCAAATCCGGCCGACGGGCGGCGCGGGCCGGGCCGGGCTGGTCGCGGAGCCGGTTCGTCCGCGGCGTGCTTGTCGGGGGCGGCTCGTCGGGGGCTGGTTTGTCCAGGGCTGCGCCGGCATACCGATATGAGCGCGAGGAATCGCTGACGCCTGCTGCGGTCTCACGTCCTGCAATCGCGATTTCGTACACTCGCGGTTTCCGTGTGCGGCCCCTGCCAGACCCATGACGCCCGAAACCAAGCTGCCCAAGGTCGGTACCACCATCTTCACCGTGATGTCGCAGCTCGCGCTCGAGCACCAGGCGGTCAATCTCGGCCAGGGCTTCCCCGACTTCGATGTACCCGCGCGTCTGGTCGACGCGCTCGCCCGGGCGATGCGCGAAGGCAAGAACCAGTACGCGCCGATGACCGGCATTCCGGCCCTGCGCCAGGCCATCGCCGCCAAGACCGAGCGCTGCTACGGCTACCGGCCCGACGCCGATGCCGAGATCACCGTCGTTTCCGGTGCCAGCGAGGCCATCTTCGACGCGGTGCAGGCGGTGGTGCGGCCGGGCGAGGAGGTGATCGTGCTGGATCCGTGCTACGACAGCTACGAGCCGGCGATCGATCTGGCCGGCGGCCGCGCCGTGCACGTGCCGCTGGACCCGCAGACCTTCGCGGTCGACTGGGAGCGGGTGCGCGCCGCGGTCACGCCCAGGACCCGCTTGCTGATGATCAACTCGCCGCACAACCCCTCCGGGGCCATGTTCGACGCCGACGACATCGTCCGCCTGAGCGAGCTGCTGCGCGATACCGGCATCTATCTGTTGTCCGACGAGGTCTACGAACACATCGTCTTCGACGGCCGCCGCCACGAATCCGTGCTGCGTTACCCGGAACTGCGCGAACGGGCCTTCGTCGTGTCCAGCTTCGGCAAGACCTACCACTGCACCGGCTGGAAGATCGGCTACTGCATCGCGCCGCCGGCGCTGTCGGCCGAACTGCGCAAAGTGCACCAGTACAACAGTTTCTGCAGTTTCGCCCCGGCGCAGTGGGCGTTCGCCGAGATGATCGAGGCCGAGCCGGAGCATTACCAACAGCTCGGCGCCTTCTACCAGGCCAAGCGCGACGCTTTCCGCGATCAGTTGCTGGGCACGCGGCTGCGTCCGTTGCCGGTGCCGGGCGGCTACTTCCAACTGGTCGATTACGCGCAGGTCAGCGACCTGGACGACGTCGCGTTCTGCCGTTGGCTGACGATCGAGAAAGGCGTGGCGGCGATCCCGTTGTCGCCGTTCTACGAAACCGCGCCGGCCGGGCAGCGCCTGGCGCGACTGTGTTTCGCCAAGAATCCGGCCACGCTGGATGCGGCGATCGAACGCCTGGCCCGACTTTGAGTAGCAACTCTAGATTGCACAAAAACTGCGTGACCACTTGCACACTGCTTTGACTTCGGTCTAACCTTCGCTTACGAGTGTCGGCAGACGCTCGAACGACGGTGCAGCCGTCTAGCAAGGGGGAGTTCATGGACAGAACGATCGTCATCCGCTGCGCGTTGCGCGCAGCCCGTATCTCGCGAACCGAAGCATCCGCGGCCGACGCCGTTCGCGTCGCCGCAAAAAATGTGTCTTCTGTCGCAGTTTCGTCCGCTCCTGTCCGGACAACCCAATTCCAACAATGACCGCGGCGACGCCGTCGCAGCGCCTGAATCCAGGCGCGGCCGGCGCCACCGCGGACTAACTCGTGCGTCAGCTCATTACCTAGCCGGGGAAAGCGTGAGACATACAACTGCAACCAGCCCTCGTTTGTGGACCGCGATTCTGCTGGCGACCGCGCTGGCCGGGTGCGCCACAAGGCCCGCGCCGGATTTCGGCGGCCGCTGGAAGCCGGTCAACCGGTATTCCGAGGCTCCGAGCGAAATCCCGCTGCACCAGTCCTATGTGTTCTATCCCTCGCCGATGGACGGGACGCTCAAGGCCATGCTCACCCGTTGGGCCCAGGACACGAGCATGCAGCTGGACTACCAGCACTACTCCGATTTCACCCTGCACCAGGGCGTGTCGACCATCAACAGCACCAGCCTGCCGGACGCGATCAGCCAGTTGAACACGGCTTACGCGGCGCAGGGCGTGGTGATCGCGCGCGAAGGCGACCGTATCGTGGTGCGCACGGCGCCGTCCGCGCCGGCGGCCGGCGGCGGCGGCGAGGCGGCCGGTCCGACGCCCTGATCCATCGACGGGCCCCTAGGCCCCAGGTACCGGCGAGGGAACGGTTCGGATGCCGTTCCGCCTTGTCGGCAACGATCGCATAGTGATGGATGCAGCCCAGATGTTCGGAAAAAAGCCCGTAACCCCGCAAATCGAAAATGCCGTCGCCAAGGCGGCCAACTACGAAGTCACCGTCGCCGACATCGCCCGCAAGAGCGAGCGCCGGGCCTGGATCGTCGCCTGGTGCTCGGTCGTGATGTCGCTGATCCTGGCCGGCGGCTACTTCTACTTCCTGCCGCTGAAGGAGAAGGTGCCCTACGTGGTGCTGGCGGACGCCTACAACGGCACCGCGACCGTGGCCCGCCTGGCCAACGACTTCACCAACCCTTCGATCGCCACCAGCGAGGCGATCAACAAGGCCAACATTTCCCAGTTCATCATGGCCCGCGAGTCGTACGACTACTCGCAAATCGGCCAGAAGGACTGGGGCACCGTGTTCGCCATGGCGGTCCCGCAGGTGACCAGCGGCTATTCGGCGTTGTTCAAGAACGACAACCCGAACAACCCGATCAACCTTTACGGCAAGAGCAAGACCCTGCGGGTCAAGATCCTCAGCATCCAGCTGCAGGGCGACAAGAACGTCGATTCGAAGGCCAAGGTGGCGACGGTCCGCTTCCAGCGCAGCGTCTACAACAAGGACTCCGGCGGCTCGACCCCGCTCGACAGCAAGATCGCCACGATCGAGTACCTGTACAAGTCGAACCTGAAGATGGATGAGCTCAACCGCTTGGCCAATCCGCTCGGCTTCCAGGTCATCGGCTACCGGGTCGACAACGACTACGCCGCCTCGCCGCCGATCGCGACCGAAAACTACGATCCCAACGCCGCGCCGCAGCCGGCCGCCGCGCCGCAGCCGCAGGGCTACCCGCAGCAGGCATATCCGCAGGGCTATCCGCCGCAGCCGGGCGCGCCCGCTCAGCCCGGCGCCGCCCCCGCGCAGCCCGGCGCCGCGCCGGCGGGCTATCCGCCCGGCACCGTGCCGCCGCAGCCGGGCCAGCCTGGCGCTCCGCTTCCCAACAACCCCGCCGCCAATCCGGCAATGACGCCGGCGGCCGCCCAAGCTGCACCGACTGGCAATGCGAATGGAGTCAGCAACCGATGAACTGCCTGCGTAAACATCGCCTGGCCGCCCTGATGTTCCTGGCGGTTTCCGGCCTCGCGCAACCCGCTTCGGCCCAGGTCATCCAGGAATACGAGTACGAGGCCAACCGGATCTACACGGTGCGCACCGGCCTGGGCATCACCACCCAGATCGAACTCAGCCCGAGCGAGAACATCCTCGACTACAGCACCGGCTTCAGCTCCGGCTGGGACCTGAGCCGTCGCGACAACGTGTTCTACATCAAGCCGAAGAACGTCGACGTCGACACCAACATGATGATCCGTACGAGCACCCACTCGTACATCTTCGAGTTGAAGGTGGTCGCCACCGACTGGCGCGTGCTCGAGCAGGCCAAACAGGCCGGCGTGCAGTACAAGATCAAGTTCGTCTACCCGAACGGCACCGAGTTCTCGAGCGCCAAGGAGGCCAAGCCCGAGGAACCGACCCCGGAGCTGAACACCACGCTCGACAAGAACCGCGTCTACAACTTCGACTACCAGTACTCGAGCCGCAAGAAGCAGTCCTGGCTGGTGCCGACCAACGTTTACGACGACGGCCAGTTCACCTACATCAAGATCAGCGGGCTGAAGTCGCTGCCGACCGGCAACTTTCCCGCGGTGTTCGGCCGCGAACGCGAAGGCAGCGAAGACTTCGTCGTCAACACCACGGTCCAGGACAACACGATCGTGGTGCACGGGACCTATCCCTACTTGATCATCCGGCACGGCAATAACGTCGTCGGTCTGCGCAGGAAGAAGCAGAAATGAGCCAGAACATTCCGCCCAACACGCCCGGCCAGCAGCCGGACGACAACAACGGCCAGCAGGGCGCTTACGGCTATGCCGGTGCCGGCGCCAACCCCTATTACGGCCAGCAGCAGGCCGCCGCGGCGCCGAACCTGGACGCCGGCGCGCCGATGCTCAAGTCGGCCGACGTGCAGAAGCTCAACCGTAAGGCGCTGCTGTTCCTCGGCGGCATCGTCCTGCTGCTGATCATCGCTGCGGTGTGGATGTTCAAGAGCGCGACCTCGGGCGACGACGACAAGAAGCCGGTCGAGGAAGAGGTGGTCAACATTCCGGAGCTGCCCAAGGCCGCGGCCGACAATGCGCCGCCGCTGCCGCCGGTCGAGCCGGTGCAGGAAATGCCGCCGCTGCCGATGGCCCAGGACCCGACGCCTCCGCCGATGGAAGAGCGCGAGCCGCAGCCGCAGGAAGAGCAGGGGCCGCGTCCGCCGTCGCTGCTCGAGCGTCGCATGGGCATGGTCGAAGGCGGCGGCTACGCCAGCGCCGGCGGCGGTTCCGATGGCGGCAACGACCCTTACGCGGCGGCCATGGCGGCCGCGGTGCAGGCCAACACGCCCGGCGGCGGCGCCAAGGCGCGCGACGAGCGCGACATGCCGACCAGCGCCCAGCCGCTATACAACCCGGACACGCTGCTGCTGCGCGGCACCTACATCCGTTGCGTGATGGAGACCCGCATCGTCACCGATATCCCGGGCTTCACCTCCTGCATCGTGACCGAGCCGACCTATTCGGTGAACGGCCGTCGTCTGCTGCTGCCGAAGGGCTCGAAGATCTCCGGCCGCTACCAGTCCGACAACATCACCGGGCCGCGCGTGTCGGTGATCTGGGACCGCATCACCACCCCGAACGGCATCGACGTGAACATGGCCAGCCCGGGCGTGGACAACCTGGGCGGCGCCGGCCATGTCGGCGACTACAACGCGCACTGGGGCAGCCGCATCGCCTCGGCCCTGCTGATCAGCCTGATCAGCGACGCGTTCAAGTACGCCGCCGCGGAGAATGGTCCGCGCTCGACCGAAGTCAGCACCAGCGGCAACATCGTCTCGACGCCGTACGAGAGCAACACCGCCGAAGCGATGGAGCGTCTGGCCAACCAGGCCCTGGACAAGAGCATCAACCGTCCGGCGACCGTGACCATCAACCAGGGCACGATCGTCAACGTCTACGTCGCCAAGGACGTCGACTTCTCGTCGGTGATGAGGTGAGCCGTTCGCGGCCGCAGTAACGATGGACGCAGACAATTCACCGATCGCGCAGGTTTCCAACGCGTTCCTGGAGTATCAGTACCAGGTGCTCGGCATCCTGGAGTACATGAACTCCCCGGACGTCACCGAAATCTGCATCAACCGGCCGGGCGAACTCTATCTGGAGACTCGCGCCGGCTGGAACCGGATCGAAGTGCCGAGCCTGACTTTCGAGCGGGCCCGGCAGTTCTGCACCGCGGTGGTCAACGAGAGCAACACCGGCCAGCGCATTACCGATGCCGACCCGGTGGTCTCGTTGACCTTTCCGACCGGCCAGCGCGCGCAGTTCGTGATCCCGCCGGCCTGCGACGCGGGCAAGGTGTCGATCACGATCCGATTGCCGTCCAAGCACAGCAAGACCCTGGCGCAGTACCAGGAAGACGGCTTCTTCAACCAGATCCTGGAAGGCGCGCACACCATCAGCGACCACGACCGGGAGCTGCTGGAGTTGCGCGCGCAGCGCAACTACGCCGATTTCTTCCGCAAGGCGGTGCAATACAAGAAGAATGTCGTCGTCGCCGGCGCCACCGGCAGCGGCAAGACCACCTTCATGAAGTCGCTGGTCGGCCATATTCCGCAGTACGAACGGCTGGTGACGATCGAGGACGCGCGCGAACTCTTCATCGAGCAGCCGAATGTGGTGCACTTGCTCTACTCAAAAGGTGGACAAAGCACCAGCAATGTCACGGCCAAGAGCTGCATGGAGGCCTGTCTGCGAATGAAGCCGGATCGGATCATCCTGGCCGAGCTGCGCGGCGACGAATCGTTCTACTTCATTCGTAACTGTGCCTCGGGCCACCCGGGATCGATCACCAGCTGTCACGCCGGCAGCACCGCGCAGACCTGGGATCAGCTCGCGCTGATGGTGAAGGCGTCCAACGAAGGGTCGGGGCTGGAGTTCGCGGTCATCAAGCGGCTGTTGATGATGACCATCGATATCGTGGTGCACATCAAGGCCCATGCGGGCCAGCGATACATCACCGGCATCGACTTCAACCCGGAGCGCGCCTTCGCCGAGTGAGGCGAGGACGCTGAACGGCCTGAACTGTGACACAGATGTGCACGGCCATTGACATTGCTGGCTCCAGAATGAATCATTGCTGCGTCAATGCGACTTGCGATAAGTCCTTCATTTCTGGAATGTTTGCAGGGGGTCGGCGCCACGGTCGGCACGGGGGGATCAAGGAATGTTGCCCGGAATTGAGTTGACGAACTGCACGGGCTTGGCCGTCCCGCACGAGGTGATGCAACACGTCGTGCGCGTGGAGTCCTCGTTCAATCCCTACGCCATCGGCGTGGTCGGCGGCCGCCTGGTCCGCCAGCCCAAGAACCTGTCCGAAGCCGTGGCCACCGCGCGCATGCTCGAGCGCCGCGGCTACAACTTTTCCCTCGGCGCCGCGCAGGTCAACCGCTACAACCTGGAAAAGTACGGCCTGGAGTCGTACGAGAAGGCTTTCGAGGTCTGCCCGAACCTGCAGGCCGGCTCCAAGATCCTGGCCGAGTGCTACAGCCGCTCCGGCTCGGACTGGGGCAAGTCCTTCAGTTGCTACTACTCCGGCAACTTCGTCACCGGTTTCCGGCACGGCTACGTGCAGAAGATCTACGCATCGATCAACAGGGCCGCTGCGGCCGAGTCCGACGGCCAGGCGATCGCCCTGGCCGGTGTGCCGGCCCCCGTTCAGCGCCGGGTCGGCAGCGCGCCGATGTCCGCCGCCGCCGCGACCGCCACCGCCCGCGGGGTCTACGCCCCCGGCCGGCAGAGCGGTCCGCAGCGCTTGGCGGCCGCTTTGGGCGTTGCCGCGCCGCTAGCGGCGCCGGCGCCGGTCATGGCCGCTGCCCCGACCCCGATGCCGTTACCTACGCCAGTGGTAGTGGGGCCCCAGCCTCCTGCCGCGGCGGTCCGACTTGCTCCGGCCGGTGCGGCCGCGGCCCAGCCGCAGCCCAACCAGCCGGTCAAGGTGATGCCGATGAACGCGGCCACGGCGGCTGCGCCTGTCGCTTCCGCGCCGGCAACGGCGGTTTCCCCGGGAGACCAGGCCTTCGTCTTTTGATTGTTGATGTCCTCCACCGACCCCGTAAGCGATACCGTTTTCCTCGACCACCACTGACCACTCGCTAAAAAGAAGGGATTTCTTCATGAATACCACCATCCTCAAGAATTTCGCTTCGGCCTTCGCCATGGCCGTCATGTTCGTCGCCCTGCTGGCTCTGCCGGAGCTGGCCTTCGCCCAGAACCCGGCCGAAGGCCGCGTCAAGGGCTTCCTCGACAACCTGAACGGCCTGCTGAACATCGCTTCGGTCGCGATCGTGACCATCGCCGTGATTTTCGCCGGCTACCAGATCGCCTTCGCCCACAAGCGCATCTCGGACGTCGCTCCGGTCCTGCTCGGCGGCTTCCTGATCGGCGCCGCGGCCCAGCTGGCCAAGATGGTGATCCCGGAAGACGTCGGCGCCGACCCGGGCATGATCCTGTCCGCCCTGTCGCTGTATGCATAAGAACGTACTGTTTCGCGGCTGCACGCGCCCGCCGATGTTCCTCGGCGTGCCGTACGTGCCGTTCGCGATCGGCGCGGGCACCAGCCTGCTGCTGACGTTCTACATCGACATGTTCTGCATCCTGCTGCTGCCGATCGTGATTTTCATCATGCGCCAGATGGCCCGGCGCGACGAGATGATCTTCCGGCTGCTCGGGCTGCGGCTGCAGTTCCGCATGCGGGTCCGCAACCTGCAGAAGAACGGCAGCATGTGGGTGTTCTCGCCGAACCTCTATCGCAACCCTGGCGAAAAGAGCAAGGCATAGTGCCGTAAACCGAACGCCATTGCGGCCCGCCGCAATGGCGTTCGGCGCAGTACCGCAGTCAGGTTCGGAACCTGCGACGGCCGAGGCCGGCGCGGGCTCCGCCCACTTCCCAATGCAGACACCAAGCGCCGCCACATGCTGAGTCCAGACGCTCCCATCAGCGAATTCATCCCGCTGTCCACCCATGTCTCGCCCACGGTGATCAAGACCACCGGCGGCGATTACATGCTGGTGTGGCACCTGGGCGGCCTGCCGTTCGTCGGCCGCGAGGAGTGGGAGCTGGAGCACCGGCACAACACTTTCAATCGCATGCTGCAGACGCTGCGCGCGCCGGATTTCACCAACGTCGCGTTCTGGGTCCACGACGTGCGCCGCAAGCGCCGGATCAAGACCGAGAGCAAGTTCGGCCAGACGTTCAACCAGCAGCTCTCCGACGGCTATTTCGCCTCGCTGTCGGGGCAGAAGCTGATGCAGAACGAGCTGTACCTGACGATGATTTACCGCCCGATCGTGTCGGGCAAGCGGCTGACCGAGAAGTCTTCGAACGTGCAGCAGCTGCAGGAACAGCAGGACCAGGCCATCGCCAAGGTGCTGGAACTGGCCAGCAACGTCGAAGCGGTGCTGAAGGACTACGCGCCGTACCGGCTGGGCATGTACGAAGCCAAGAACGGCGTGGTCTTCTCCGAGGCGTTGGAGTTCTTCGGCTACGTGCTCAACCGCATCGACGAGCCGGTGCCGGTGCTGCCGGCGCCGGTCTACAACTACCTGCCGGTCAGCCGCCACACCTTCGCCAGCAAGACCGGCGACTTCGTGGTCACCACGCCGACCGGGCAGAACCATTTCGGCGCGATCCTCAACGTCAAGGAATACACCGACGGTACCTACCCGGGCATCCTCAACGGCCTGAAGTACCTGGATTTCGAGTACGTGGTGACCCATTCGTTCAGTCCGATGGGCCGCCAGGACGCGCTCAAGGTGCTCGACCGCACCAAGGGCATGATGATCTCCTCCGGCGACAAGGCGGTCAGCCAGATCGTCGAGCTCGATTACGCGATGGACCAGCTCGCCTCGGGCAACTTCGTGCTCGGCGAGTACCACTTCAGCTTCACCGTGTATGCCGACAGCCAAGAAGCGCTGGCGCAGAACATCGCCATGACCCGCGCCGAGCTGTCCAACGCCGGCTTCGTCTCGGTCAAGGAAGACCTGGCCGTGACCGCCGCGTACTACGCCCAGTTCCCGGGCAACTGGAAGTATCGCACGCGCCTGGCCAACGTCAGCTCGCTGAACTTCCTCGGCCTGTCGCCGCTGCACAACTTCGCCACCGGCAAGAAAGAGAACAACCCCTGGGGCGAATGCGTCACCACGCTGCAGACCACCAACGGGCAGCCGTACTACTTCAATTTCCACGCCACCCATCCGGCCGAGAACTCGCTCGGCGAGAAGGCGATCGCCAACACCATGGTGATCGGCAAGTCCGGTACCGGTAAGACCGCGCTGATCAACTTCCTGCTCAGCCAGGTGCAGAAGCTGCAGCCGGTGCCGACGATCTTCTTCTTCGACAAGGACCGCGGCGCTGAGATCTTCGTCCGCGCCTGCGGCGGCAACTACCTCGCCCTCGAGAACGGCCAGCCCACCGGCTTCAACCCGTTCCAGTGCGAGAACACCGAAACCAACGTCCAGTTCCTGTCGGACCTGATCAAGGTGCTGGCCGGCAAGACGGTGTACTCGGCGCGCGAGGAGGAAGACATCTTCCGCGCGGTCGAGAACATCCTCGATACGCCGATGCACCTGCGCAGCATGACCAACCTGCAGAAGAGCCTGCCCAACATGGGCGACGACGGCCTGTATGCGCGGCTGCGCAAGTGGACCGCGGGCAATTCGCTGGGCTGGGTGTTCGACAATCCGGTCGACACGATCAACCTCGAGAAGGCCAGCATCATCGGCTTCGACTACACCGACGTGATCGACAACGTCGAAGTGCGCGTACCGGTGATCAACTACTTGCTGCACCGGCTGGAAGAGCTGATCGACGGCCGCCCGCTGATCTACGTCATGGACGAATTCTGGAAGATCCTCGACGGCGGCGGCGCGCTCAAGGAATTCGCCAAGAACAAGCAGAAGACCATCCGTAAGCAGAACGGCCTGGGCATCTTCGCCACCCAGAGCCCGGAAGACGCGCTGGCCAGCGACATCTCGGCCTCGCTGATCGAGCAGACCGCGACCTTGATCCTGCTGCCCAACCCGAACGCCAGCCGCGAGGACTACATCGAAGGCCTCAAGCTCACCGACGCCGAGTACCAGGTGGTCAAGAGCCTGGACGAGCGCTCGCGTTGCTTCCTGGTCAAGCAGGGCCACGCCGCGACCGTCTGCCAGTTGAACCTGCGCGGCATGGACGACGCGCTGGCGGTGATCTCCTCGTCGACCGACAACATCGAGATCATGCACCAGGTGGTGGAGAAAGCAGCGCACAAGGCCGGCGTGGCGGCGGACGATCTCAGTCCCGACGCCTGGCTGCAGGATTTCTACGACAACCGCAAGGGCTCGGGCAAGGGCGGCGCGAAGAGCGCTTCGCCTAGCCGGTCCGCCGCTTAATCACGCGATCACCTTGAACCGCAACGTCAAGCGCGACTACGAGATCAGGAGAAAAGGAAGATGAAGACCATGAATGCCAAGCAGGCGATGAAGAAGAACCTGGCCGTTGCGGTCCTGGCGGCAGGCTGCGTCCTCGGTATCGGCAGCGCCAACGCGCAGTGGGTGGTGACCGACCCGGGCCACACCATCCAGAACATCGTTACCCAGATCAAGGGTTTCGCCGAGCGCTACGGCCAGCACATCAAGGAATACACCAAGCTGCAGCAGCAGGTTCAGCACTTCCAGCAGCAGGTCATTCAGATCTCCAGCATGCTGCAGAGCATCGGCATGCCGACCCAGCAGCCCTGGGCCGAGATCAGCAACAGCGAGCGCAACAAGCGCATCACCGACCGCTGCTCGACCGGCGGCGGCGGCCTGCTCGGTTCGCTGGCCAGCGTCTTCAAGCTCAACCCGAACGGCGACCTGGCCGAGCAGCAGAAGCAGATCTGCGCCAACATCGTCACCGCCAAGGTCGACAAGTACAACTACACGGTGCGCTTCGCCACCCAGACCCTGCCGCAGATCGAAAAGCAGATCAAGGATCTGGAATCGCAGCGCAAGCAGAACAACAAGCAGGGCAACCTGGAAACCGTCGCCAACGACTCCACCCGCCTGGCCAACAGCATGAGCGCCAGCTTCCAGATCTATCAGGGTCAGATGCAGGCGTACGACAACTACGTGCTGCAGATGGAAGACGAGCAGCGCGAGCTGGTCAAGACGGCGATGAAGGGCCGCAACGACATCCTGGGCTCGGTGTTCAAAGGCGTCGCGCTCGACAAGGCGTTGAACTGATAACGGCGCAAGCCATGGGGCATGGAACGTGCCGGGACCTTCCGGCACGGCGTTATGGATGCACTAGACCGGGGTAATCGACCCTAGGGGATGTGGCGGCATGAACAAGGCATTCGAAATTTTCAGCGGTTTGCAGGGCAGCCTGATGGGCTGGCTGGCGCCGCGCGTCGATTCGATCGGGGACTTCATCTTTTTCCGATTGATCCTCAAGTACCTCCGCAAGGAGATCAACAAGTTCGGCGTCGAGATGATGGGCAACGCGATGGAGTGGGCCGGCGGCATTGCCCTCACCTTGCTGACCCTGTGGATCTTGATCCAGGGCTACCGCATCGCTACCGGCCAGTCGCGCGACTCGATGATGGCCCTGGTGACCAACTCGCTGCGCGCCACCCTGATCGTCGGTGCGGCCACGACCATGGCCATGTTCGGCACCCCGGTGCAGAAATTCCTGAGCGAAGACGTCAAGCAGGAAATCCACTGGGTGGTCACCGGCGACAACACCAAGCCGGAGGACGCGATCGACGAGAGCCTGGGCTGGATGCAGGTCGCCTGGTCGAGCATCGACATGCTCGACGTGATGGACGACAAGGTCCTCGACGACCAGAAGACCCGGGCGATGTGGTTCGTCGGCGTCGGCGCCGGCGGCCCCGCGGTGACGGCCGGCATCTCGCTCCTGCTGTACGAGATCGCCATGGCCTTGTTCATCGGCTTCGGGCCAATATTCATCCTGTGTTTGCTGTTCGACCAGACAAAGCAGCTGTTCAGCAAGTGGCTGTACTATGGCATCGGAACGATGTTCTCGATGGCGGTGCTCAGCGCGATGATTTCGATCTCGCTGAAGATGGTGACCAAGGTCGCACTCGCGTTCTGGGGCTCGGCCCTGGCCGGCAAGCTGATCGGTTTGAACGTGACCGACGGCATGTCCAGTCAGGCCCTGCAGCAGGGCGGTCTGGGCCTGATCCTGTCGATCCTGATCATCAGCGCACCGCCGATGGCCGCAATGTTCTTCCAAGGCGTGTTGGGTCAGTTCAGCAGCTACAACAACTTCGCGGCGGGCGCTCAGCAATCGGCCTCGCCGGGCGGCGGGATTCCGCCGAGCTATCGTCAAGAGAGTAGCTACTCTCCCTCGTCGTATGCTCCCAACAATCCCTCGTACGAAGCGGGCGGGGGAGGGCGCGTGACTCCTGGTGGTGGACCCAATATGGGTGGGGGGCCGAATATGGTCGGAAGCAGGGTCAGTGGCACCCCGAATGTTGCACATCAAGATACGGTTAAGACGGGAGCGCGAGAATAGGTACTCCGGGTCGCTAGTCCTGCAACTGGGTTAGTGACTTCAACTTAGTCGAGGTAAAGGAGTCTACCGATGCGTGTTTTGGTCGCGGCAGTGCTTTTAGGGTGCATGGGAGGGGCATATGCTCAATGTCCAGCGGGCATTCCCAACACGCCAGGTTGTATTCCACCGGATGGCCCTGGCTGGCGACATAACATGCCTGCTCAGCAGCCAGCACCTCAAACCGCTCCGCGCCCCAAGCAGTGGTCTTCTCGTTGGGGGGCTATAGCGGTAGACGACAGCAATAGCAGTGTCGGCACTTCGGTTCAGGCCGCGAGCAAGCGAGGTGCGGAACAGGAGGCAATGGCTGTATGCGGCAGGGCGGGCGGTAATGGCTGCCGAATCGTTCTTGCCTACCAAAACCAATGTGGCGTGCTCGCTTGGGGCTACGACTATTACGCTACAGCACGCGGCCCTTCTGTTTTGGAAGCATCGAAAATAGCGATTTCTGAATGCAGTAAGTCCACTAAAGATTGCAAGATTTCGTACTCCGATTGCTCCCTTCCAGTCCGGGCAAACTGATCTCAGGAACTAACATCTTCTGATTCTCTTCGGCAACGATAGCGATGCTGCCATGTAGTGCAGAAATCGGCTTCTGATAGACAACGGCGCCTTCGGGTGCCGTTTTTTTACCGTTGGTATATGGTTCTTTTGTGATAGATCGGTTGGAGGCCGACAATCCATGGGGCGCTTCGCCTGGCGCGCCCGACTATAGCGATCCAGGATGCAGGCACAAAATCCTTTTCCGAGGTACGGCTCTGGCCGGCAAGCTGATCGTTCTGAAGGTGACCGACGGCATGTCCAGCCAGGCCCTGCAGCAGGGTGGTCTGGGCCTGATCCTGTCGATCCTGATCATCAGCGCACCGCCGATGGCCGCGATGTTCTTCCAAGGCGTGTTGGGTCAGTTCAGCAGCTACAACAACTTCGCGGCGGGCGCTCAGCAATCGGCCTCGCCGGGCGGCGGGATTCCGCCGAGCCAGAGCTACAGCCGCGGGTATGAGGGTGGTGGTTATCAGCCGCAGATGCAGAACAGAGAAGGCACATCTGAACGAACTAGTGGCTTCAATACTCCAGCTAACACTCACGCAACCGGTACCTACAACAATTCGGCTACGCCCAATACCGACACCATGAAGGTCGATACCCGACGACCACGTGGGGAGTAGGGTGGCTGATTCACTGACGAGAGGGAGCTTTTAGTGATGAAAACGATCTTTGTCGCTGGCGTCATTCTGATCGCTTTCATGGGACATGCTGCCGCGCAATGCCCGGCGGGTGTTCCACCCTCTCCGAATTGTGTTCCGCCGGATGGGCCGGGCTGGCGCCATAATATGCCTGCCCCTAATACGCAGCCGCCTGCAGCGCCACGACCTGTCTGGAAAAGCACCTGGGGTGCAATCGCGGCGGATGGTCCGAATGCTGCATTAGGTACTGCTTCTGGGGCGAAGTCAAAACGCGTAGCGGAACAAATTGCGTTGAAGCAGTGCCGTGAACGCGGTGGTAAGCAATGTGTGCTTGACGCTAGCTATTTTGACCAATGCGCAGTTATGGTCACTGGCGATAAGAACTACATCGTCCAGACCGCTGTTTCGATTGAGCGAGCGACTGACTTGGCGATGGGACGGTGTAACGAAAAGGATACTGGTTGTCGGGTTCTTCACACTGATTGCAGTGTGCCAGTCCGGATCGATTAGGTTTCCCCTCTCGCTGCTCTAGAAAAACGGCACCTTTATGGTGCTGTTTTTTTTTCAGATCTTGCCGAAGAAGAGCTGCCATGCGGTGGGTTGATCGAGCGCAGTAGTGTCTGTTTCATTCTTTGTTAGGTGAATCTTCTTCAGAGTAAGCGAGTCACACTTGCAGGTGTCATTCGTATTGTCCTTCTCTTTGCCGAGTAAGCGGCGCGTCGTCACGATATGATGGAGATAAGGTTCAAGACATCAAGACTTATCCTTGGCTCGCGCACCGGATTTACCAAGATACTGTTAAGGTGGGGCGCTGATAGTTGTGGAGTGCCATTCGCGCGGAGTCTGGTTGCAAGTAGTCTTTGCGTGGATAGCGTCATGAGGAGGGGTGGGATGCGCATTGCTACGTTGGCTCTATTGTTATTGGCTGCGAGCGGAGTTGTTTATGCTCAGTGCCCTGCAGGTATTCCGAATACACCGGGATGCATCCCGCCCGACGGCCCAGGCTGGCGTCACAACATGCCGGCGCAAAATCCTTCGCAGCCGGCTCCGTCTCCGCGTCCAAAGTGGTCTTCTCGGTGGGGCGCGGTGGCCATCGACACCAGCAATAATGCGGTCGGCGCCGCCTCGGCGGCTGTTACCAAGCGTGCGGCGGAGAAGGAAGCGCTCGCTTATTGCAGTTCTAAGGGCGGCGGCGGTTGCAAAATCAGTCTTACCTATACCAACCAATGCGGCGTGGTGGCGTGGGGCGATGATGGCTTCTATGCCGCTGCCCATGCGGCAACCGTCCCCTTGGCATCCGAACTCGCGATGGATCGGTGCGCTGAATCGTCGAATAATTGCAAGGTCTTGTACTCGGACTGCGCCTACGCAGTTCCCGCGCAGTAGGGTTCATGTATTTCCATGAAGGGCGCCCTCGGGCGCCCTTGGTGTGTGATTTTGTCGTTCTTATCTAAGACGATGCCTAGTCTCACGGCCGCCGGCAATGATATGAGCATTAAGCACGCACTCTGGGTGATCGGACTTGCTCTGACCGCTCATGCATGGGACGTCGCTGCCCAATGCCCGGCTGGTATCCCATCGGCGGGGAATCCGCAGTGCGTTCCGCCCAATGCGCCGGGTTGGCGCCATGGCGCGCCTGCGTCGTCGCAAGAAAGCGCCGTTCCACGCCCCCGATGGAAGCGGACATGGGGGGCGATCGCGGCGGATGGCGTCAGTGCCGCCTTGGGCGTGGCCTCTGGTGAAGACTCCAAGGGCCAGGCCGAGAAAGTCGCGTTGAAGCGTTGCCGCGAACAAGGCGGCAAGCAGTGCGTGCTGGATGTCTCCTACTACGACCAATGCGCGGTGTTGGTGACCGGCAAGTCGCGGTATCTGACGCAGACCGCGATCTCGATCGAACGGGCCTCGGAGCTTGGGATCGAGAAGTGCAGCGCCCGCGATACGGAGTGCCGCGTTTACTACTCCAATTGCTCGCTACCGGTACGCGTCGACTGACCGCAACCATGAGTATCGCTATTGCGGTATCGTCGTTCCCAATCGCTGAATCACACTAAATGGCGCCTTTATGGCGCCATTTTTTTCATGCGATGAATTCCCTCCGTGGCGCCGCGAGACGCTAGGATCGGCTACTCGACACATTGTGGTTCGACACTTTGGGGGGGGGGGGGCTGCGATTGAGCATTCCGCGCGCGAGGTGGCGGCTTTTTGCGGCGAAAAGGACTTTGAGATGAAGGGGGTTCTGGCGACTTGCTCGATTTTGTTGGTTCTCGTGGGGAAGGCGGCCGCACAATGTCCTGCCGGCATTCCTCCGTCGCCTAACTGCGTGCCGCCCGATGGGCCCGGTTGGCGCCACAATATGCCGGCCCCCGAGGGGCGGCCGGCTTCGCCCCGACCGGTATGGAAGAGTTCCTGGGGCGCGATTGCGGCCGACGGACCGAATGCGGCCTTGGGGGCGGTCTCCGGGGCCAGTTCCAGACGCGAGGCGGAGCGCATCGCGCTGGAACGTTGTCGCGAGCGCGGCGGCAAGCAGTGCGTACTCGACGCCAGCTACTTCGATCAATGCGCGGTAATGGTCACCGGCGACAGGAACTACATCGTCCAGACCGCAGCATCCATCGAACGCGCGACCGAACTCGCGATGGGGCGGTGCAATCAGAAGGACTCGGGATGCCGCGTGCTGCATACGGATTGCAGCTTGCCGGTTCGGGTGCAATAACCCAGTGTTAGGTGTGTTCGAATTTGCACGCCTGGCTCAATGTTTCTTCGGAGCGATAACGCTCGACTATTCCGCTGCGCGCTAATCGGCCTGAGCGGCGCGGAACTGCAGACCGGCCTCGCTGATCGACGGTGGCCGGATGAAACTGGCCTGGGGCGCCGATTTCTACATTGCGGCGAGCGCGATCGATGCGGACGAGGCTTCGGCCGTCGCCTCGTGCGAGTGCGGCCGTTCTACGATGGACTGCAAGATCTGCTACTCCGAATGCGTTCGCCCCGAGTGGCAGCGCTGAGCGGCGGAGGTCAGGTCGATCGTGGGCGCCGTTCGAACTCGAGCGCGGACGCCGATCTTGCCGCGCGGTGGGCATGTGGAGGGCGGGAGCGACGCGGTTGAGGCTAGGGATGGAGGCGCGTTCAGCTTCGCGCCCCGAATTTGCGCTGATACTCGGATCGCCTCTGCTACGATGCCGCACGGCCTGGGACTGGGCTCCGATGGCGCGAATCCGCGCGCACCCGACGGGTCAGGGAGAGACGTAATCCGCATGAACGCCATTCATCGCTGCGGCTTGGCCGCATTGCTGGCATTGACTGCCGCCTGCCAAGCCCAGGCCCCGGCCAACGAGGCCGCGACGCCTGCGCCGGTTGCCGCGCCGGCGACGCAGCCGGAGGCCGTGCCGACGCCTGCCGTGCCTGAGGCCGTTGCGCAAGCGCCGGCGCCTGAGGCCGCCCCCAAGGAAAATTCCACCGACAAGGAAGCCAGCATGTTCCGCGAGTCCTACAGCAAGTGCGCCGAAGCCACCAACGGCGTCACCTTCGAGATCCAGGCCTGCATCGAGCAGGAGTTCGAGTATCAGGACGGCCGCCTCAACGCCGCCTACAAGCGCCTGCAGGCGCTGCTGCCGACGGCGGACATGTCCGTCCTGCGCGACGCGCAGCGCAAGTGGATCGCCGAGAAGGACAAGGCCTGCGCCTGGGATGCCGAGACCGAAGGTCAGGCCCAGCGCATCGAGGCCAACAGTTGCGCATTGAAGATGACCGCCGAGCGCGCGGTCGAACTGGAAGCGATGATCGCGCGCCAGCGCTGATCCGTCGGTAGGGAAACCCAGCAACGATCACAGGAGTGAATGCAATGGCAGACGATATCGAGAAGGCCAAGCGCGCCATCAACAGCTGGCATATCGGCCAGACCTCGTCGGGTTACGAGTCCTCGGGCAAGGGCGCCGGGACGATTTCCACCGGCGTCGGCGACGCCGGCGGCGTGTCTTACGGCGAGTACCAGTTGTCGAGCAAGAAGGGCACGGTGCAGGAGTACCTGGAACAGTCGCGCTACGGCGACCAGTTCAAGGGGCTGACCCCGGCGACGCCCGAGTTTAACGCCAAATGGAAGCAATTGGCCGCGTCCGATCCGGGCTTCGGCAAGGATCAGCACGACTTCATCGGCCGCTCGCATTTCGACAAGCAGAACGAGGCGCTGAAGGCGCGCGGCATCGATCTGTCCGATCGCGGCCGCGCGGTGCACGATGCCTTGTGGAGCACCTCGGTGCAGTTCCGCGGCCTGACCCCCGACATCTTCGACAAGGGGATGAAGGAGGCGTACGGCAAGGACTACAAGCTGTCGGAACTGAGCGACAAGCAGATCGTCGAGGCGGTGCAGGACTACAAGATCGCCCACAACAACACCTTGTTCAAAAGCTCGCCGGACTGGTGGCCCGGGCTGCTCAAGCGCGCCAACAACGAGAAAGACTCGCTGGTGCAGCTGGCCAACCAGGAAGCGTTGCTGAAGAACAACGGCATCGAGGTGCCGCCGGTATCGCTGGCGCCGGGCAACCGCTCGCACGATGCCGCGCCGCGTCCCGCGCCGAGCCGCGATGCGATGGCCGACGGCGTGCTCAAGCTCGACGAGCGCGGGCCGGCGGTGCGCGAGTTGCAGGAGAACCTCAACCGCCTGGGGTTCCGCGACGCGCAGGGCCATCCCTTGTCCGCCGACGGGCATTTCGGCAAGCACACCAAGGAGGCCGTCGAGGCTTTCCAACGCGCGCATGGTCTGGACGACGACGGCAAGGCCGGCCGCGATACCTTGAACGCGATCAAGAACGCGGCGCCGGCGCAGCGCCGGAACGACGCGAGCCCGCAGGGGCCGCTCTTGTCGGATCCGGCGCATCCGAACCATGCGTTGTACAAGCAGGCCTTCGACGGCCTGGAGAAACTCGGCCCGCAGGCCGGCTACCCCCATCGCGAGGACCGCGAGCGCGCGGCGGCGGCGATGGCTTACGAGGCCAAGGCCGGCGGCCTGAGCCGGATCGACCATGTCGTGCCCAATGCCAGCGGCAGCGGCGTGTTCGCGGTGCAGGGCGCCTTGAACGATCCGGCCCATCTGCGTGCCCACGTCGATAAGGCCCAGGCCGCGACCCAATCGGTGCAGCAGACCAGCCAGCAGTTGCAGCAGGATGCCGCGCAGATGCAGCCGGTGTCGGCCGCGCCCGAGCGGCAGGCGCCGCGTCCGGCGATGCCCTGAGCGGTCCGGGCCGGGCAGGGGGCTCGCGCACGCCCGGGCCGCGTCGCGGCACGGGCGGTGACGTTCGCGAGGCCGTTCGTACACTGGCGAGGAGTGTCGGAATCGGACAGCCTGTCCGTTCCGACCCCGTATTTTCGCTCGCAGGCGGACCGCTGCCGGGCTGGCGCCTGGCGGCCGGGTCCGGTTGTTTTGCGCCGATTGGCGATCGACGGCTCGCGCCGCACGCATGACGTACACTTGCCCCAAGACCGGTCACCATGCGATGAAACGATTTCAGTCCGTCTGTCTGTTCGTGATCTGCGGCCTGGCGGCGTGCAAAGCGCCCGACCGCGGCACGCCTGCGCCCGCACCCGCCGCTGCGGCGTCGCCGGCGGGGAGCGGCCAGGCGAGCACAGGAGTGTCCATGCCGATCTCTGTTTCCGCCCAGCTCAACGCCTCCGGCGCCCTGCAAGTCGAGGCCGGCGACCTGAGCCTGAGCCTTACCGCGCCCGCCTGCATCGAGCAGAGCGATACCCTGAGCCTGTGCAACCGAGGCGTCGAATTGAGCCTGAGCCGGCGCGACGGCAGTCTGCGCCAGAGCCTCAAGCCGGACGCCTTGTATCTGGACAGCGCCAAGACCTTGTACCGCGGTCCGCTCGATGAGCGCTTCCCGCAAGGCGTGTCGCTGGTGCTGGCCGACGTCGACGGCGACGGCCACGACGACCTGCTGCTGTGGACCGGCAAGGAGGGCGCGCACGGCGCCGCTTCCTACGACGTGTATCTGTACGATCCGGCGCGGCACAGCTTCGAGTTCGACCAGGAATTTTCCGATCTGACCATCGGTAGCAACGGCCTGTTCCTGGTTCGTGACGGGCGTCTTGTTTCCACCTCCACCGACGGCTGTTGCCTGCACGTCGTCGAAACATACGCCATCGAAGGTGGGCGGCCGAAGCTGGTCGAACGTGTCACTGAAGACTCGACCGAAGGCCAGGATCGGGTTAAGGTGAGAACCGAGAAGCTCGTCGACGGCGAGATGAAGGAGGTGCTTCACCAGCCCTGATGCGAACAGGGCGCGGCTGATCTTCAGCCACACACAACGCTGGTACATGCAACGCACGGGTCCCTCGATGGACTCGGCGATACAACAAATTCCAATGACATGCACGTACAGGAGATAGCACCATGAGCAACGGCCACGGCCGGAGCACGGAGGGCTTTGGGATAGACCGCAATTCGTCGGTCAATCTCATCGTCAAGACCGCGCTCGAAAACGGCGTCACCGATACGCGCCAGATCGCCTACATGCTGGCGACGGCGCAGCACGAAACCCGCAATTTCAGCGCCCCGGAAGAAGATTTCGGCCGGTCGCAGGCGCGCAAGCTGGGCTACAGCGGCGGGGAAGAATTCTATGGTCGCGGGTATGTGCACCTGACCCACGACTACAACTACAAGACTTTCGACAAGCTGCTGGGCCTCAACGGGCAGCTGGTCAAGCATCCCGATCTCGCCAAAGACCCCGAGCTGGCCGCCAAGATCCTGGTGGTGGGCATGCGCGACGGTCTGTTCACCGGCAAGCGTCTGGACCGCTACATCGACGAAGACTCGCACGATCTGTACAACGCGCGTCGCACCGTCAACGGCGTCACCCCGGCCAAGGCCTGGACCGTGAAAGCGGCCAAGGACTGCCAGAACTACGCCGAAGCCTGGGAACGCAAGCTTCCCGGCATCATCGAAGACATCAAGAAGCACGGCGTGTCCATCGGACAGGCCGACACGCGGGCGCCTGCCCGCGAACCGGCCGCTGCGCGCAATGCGCTGGCCGACGGGCTGCTCAAGCAGGACGAACGCGGCCCAGCCGTGCGCGGCCTGCAGGAGTCGCTCAACCAGCTCGGTTATCACGACGCGCGCGGCCATGCGCTGCGCGCCGACGGCGATTTCGGCGAGCGCACCAAGGAAGCGTTGCAGGCTTTCCAGCGCGCCCACGGCCTGAAGGACGACGGCATCGCCGGTCCCAAGACTCTGGAAGCGCTGAAGCAGGCCGAACGCGCGCCCTTGCTGTCGAATGCCGCCCATCCCGACCACGCCATGTTCAAGAACGCGGTGGACGGGTTGGAGAAGCTGGGCCCTCAAGCCTTCAAGAGCCACGCCGAACTCGAGCGCGCAGCCGCGACCTTGACCTACGAGGCCAAGGTCAGCGGACTGAGCCGCATCGATCACGTGGTGCCGACCGCCAATGGCGGCGGCTTGTTCGCCGTGCAGGGCGCCTTGACCGACCCCGGTCATCAGCGCGTGCACGTCGACAAGGCCCACGCGGCGCAGCAGCCGATCGAGCAATCGACCTTCCAGTCCGGGCAGGATGCGCCGCAATTCGCGGCGCAGGCGCCGGAGCAGAAGCCGAAGAGCCATACGGTCTGAGCCGACGGCGCCTCGTTCGCATCGCGATCGGGGTGCCCGGACTCGCCTGGTTCGAACCGGCCGCTTCGTCGCCGCCTGCGCGCCGGCCACCGCCGTGCGTCGCCCCGACTTTCGCCCGATCCGAACCGGCGCCGTGACCGCGCCCCGGGACGCTTGCGTCCTGCGAACGAACCCGCCGATCCCGGCGTCTTTCCGTACCTCGATCATCAAGGAACTGCCATGAAAGCTTCGAACCTGTTGGGCCTTGCGTTGTTGACCGTGCTGGCCGGCTGCAATTCGCCCACTGCGCCGGGCGGCGAGAGCGCGGCGGCATCCGCGCCAGCCGCGGCCGCGACCGCGCCGGCGAGCGAGGCCGACGCAGCGCCGGCGACGGCCGCGCCCGCCGCCACCGAGGCGGCTGCGGCGCCGGCCGGCGATGGGCGCTCGCTGTGCGCGGCGAACGAGGACATCGTGTTCGCGTGCAAGCTCGGCGGCGGTCAGCTGGCTTCGATCTGCGCGTCCAAGGGCGCCAACGAGCAGTCCGGTTACGTCTACTTCGCCCAGGGCGCCGGCCGCGCCGAGTACCGCTTCCCGGCCGACAACAGCGCGCCGGCGGGCCGCTTCAAGCGTACTCAGCTGGGGTTCGCCGGCAACAGCGGCGGCTACGCGTACTCGTTCGAAGACGCCGGCAGCAAGCGCATTTTCTATTCGATTTCCGGCGAAGCCGGAATGCAGGAGCAGGGCCTGATGACCGTCGCCGCCGGCGCGGCCACGGCCGACAGCGTGCAGGCCTGCGAGTCCGGCAGCGTGGTCGACGACATCGACGACGCGCTGTTCAAGTTCACCCGTAGCTGGGGCCGCGACGACGCCATCGATCGCAGCGGCCTGCCGGCCAAGAGTTGATCACACGGCCGGGAAGGTCCGGCCGTCGCCACGATTTCATCAAGGAGGAATACACCATGTCGAACCCGAGCAATCGCGATTTCCTGCTGCAACACGCCTATAACGCCGGCATCCGCGATCCGCGCGAACTGGCCGCGTTCATGGGCCAGATGCAGGTCGAGTCGGGCCGCTTCCGCAGCATGCACGAAGGCCTGGGCTACAGCGCCGAACGCCTGCTGGAAGTGTTCCCGGGCCGCAACGGCATGGACACCCTGGCCGAGGCGCGCGCCGCCGTGAACGGCGGCCGCGAGCAGATCGCCGAGCAGATCTACGGCGGCCGCTGGGGCCGCGACAACCTCGGCAACACCGAGCCGGGCGACGGCTGGCGTTTCCACGGCCGCGGCTACGTGCAGCTGACCGGTCGCGACAACTACGAGCGCGCCGCGCGCGAACTCGGCTTGGACCTGACCCGCAACCCGGACCTCGCCGCCGACCGCACCAATGCCGCCAACATCGCGGTGCACTACTGGCAGAGCCGAGTGGTGCCGCACGGCCACCAGTTCGACGTGCGCGCGGCGACCCGCGACATCAACGGCGGCAGCAACCATCTGCCCGAGCGCCGCGCCGCGGTCGCCGAGTGGGAGCGCATGCTGACCCCGGAAGTGATGCAGGGGCTGGCGCGCGGCCAGGTGAACCTGCCGGAGACGCAGGGTCGCGGCAGCCGCGATGCGATGGCCGACGGCGTGCTCAAGCTCAACGAGCGCGGCCAGGCGGTGCAGGACATGCAGGAAACGCTCAAGCGTCTGGGCTACCGCGATGCGGCCGGCGGCGAGCTCAATCCGGACGGCCACTTCGGCCGGCGTACCGAGGAGGCGTTGAAGGCGTTCCAGCGCGCCAACGGTCTCACCGACGACGGCATCGCCGGGCGCGACACGCTCAATGCCCTGCGCAACGCGCAGCCGCAGCGCGATCAGCAGCCGGCCGAGCGCCAGCAGCCAACGCAGGCCGAGCCGGCGCGCACCGGTTCGCTGGCCGATCCGGCCAACCGCGACAACCCGATGTTCCGCCAGGCGGTGGAAGGCCTGGAGCGCCTGGGCCCGAACGGCGGCTTCCGCAATCGCGAAGACATGGAGCGCGCCGCCGCCACCTTGACCTACGAAGCGCGCGTCAGCGGTCTGAACAAGATCGACCACGTGGTGCCGAACGCCAGCGGCACCGGCCTGTTCGCGGTCCAGGGCGATGTCGCCGACCCGGCCCACCATCGCGTCCACGTCGATCGCGGCCAGGCGGTCGCGCAGACCGTGCAGCAGATCAGCCAGCAGTTGCAGCAGGACGTGCCGCAGCAGGCTCAGCAGCAGCAACAGCAGCAGGAGCGCCAGCAGCGGCCGGTGATGGTCTGACCATCCGCTGTTGAGTCAGGGACGACGGTCAAGGACGACCAAGGGTGACCGGTCGCTCACGCGGGGAGGCGGGAGCGGTCGGTGCGGCCCGGTCTGGCGCGTTCGCCGCCGATACGGCGGACGCGCCATTCCGGCTCGCAGAATCGATGTGAGCGCGACGATGTGCCGAAGACGGGTCTGAAGAGGATGGCAAGGCGATGAAGATCGATTCCCTGGTTCCGCTGCTGGCGCTGGCTGCCCTGGGGTGGGCGCTGACGGCCTGCGCGGCGGAACCCGCCGGCGAGCGCGCGGCCGCCGTGTCCGCAGCGAGCCAGGCAGCGCAGTCCCCCGACGCTGCCGCCGCGCGGACCGCGCCGGCCGTCGCGATGCCGGCTGCGGCGGCGGAGATCCCGGCGGGTTTCTCGTCCTATGCCAGCGAGTCGATCGGCGGCAACCGGCAGTGCGTGGTCGGCGCGGCCACCGACGAAGAGGGCATGAACCCGCGGCCGGTGGTCTACCTCGCCGAAACCTCGGGACGGCCGGTTTGGGTGCGCAGCCTGGACTTGCCGGCGGACATGCACCAAAGCCGGGCCACTCACTGCCTGGGCGAAGGCGGGGCGCTGTACGTGCTGCTGCAATCGGACACCCAGGCGCAGCAGAGCCTGTCGCAGACCGTGCTGCATGCGTTGAAGCTGGATGCGCGCAGCGGCGCGACCCTGGCGCAGGCGCCGCTGAGCGTGCCCGGTGCGAGCGGGGCGGTATCGGCCTGGGTCGGGGAGGACCCGGCCGGTTTCGCCTGGCGCGATGCCGGCCTCACGGTGAGCGGGCAGTACGCGCGCGGCGAAGGCCGCGACCGCCCGCAACCGTTCCGGCTGCGGGTGAACGGCGATCTGCAACCGTGATCGCACATCGGCAAGCGTGAAGCGGTGCCGCGAGCCGGTCGCCGGCGGCCGGTAAGCTCGTCGCCGCAGGCGGCGGAGTCCGAAGCTCCGCCGCGATCGTCCGCAGTACTTTGGAGAAACCGAGTGATGAAACGCATCCCGTCCCTGTTGTTGCTGGCCGCGCTGTTCGCCCTGGGCGGCTGCGAGGTCGCGTCCAAGAGCCAGGCCGCGGCGGACAAGCCGGCCCTCGCCAAGGGCGTCGGCGGCATCGCCTGTCCGTCGCAGGATTTCGATGCCTTCCTGGTCGCGTTCATGGACGACCCCGCGGTGCAGAAGGCCTTCACCAAGCGCCCGCTGCAGAGCGAAACCCTGGATGCCAATGCCGACCCGGAGCCCAGGCCGGTGACGGCGCTGCTCGACGACGAAAAGTTGAAGTTTCCGTTGATGCCGAGCTCGACCCGGCAGAAGCAGGACGGGCTGGCGCTGAGCCAGAGCGAGTTGAACGGCGACAAGGAAGTGATGCTGGCCAAGCCCGACACCGACTACCAGCTGTCGTATTTCTTCCGTAAGGGCGACTGCTGGACCTTGTACCGCATGCGCGACGACTCGCTGTGACCGGCGCCAACGAACCCGCTTCGAGGACTTCCATGTCTTACCAAGATGCCATGAACACGATCCTGCCCCCGCAGCAGGGCCGTTCGCCGCACATCACCGGGCACTACGGCGAGCACCGCGAGGGCGGCCCGCACGGCGGCTCCGACTTCAATTATGTCGGCGGCCAGAGCGGGGTGAACCTGACCCACCCGCGCATTCATTCGCCGGTCGCCGGCACGGTGGAATTCGTCGGCGGCCGCTTCGGCACCATCGGCATCCGCGACGGCGAGGGCAATCTGCATCAGCTGCTGCACACCGATCGCCAGTCGGTGGTGGTCGGGCAGCACGTCGAACCCGGCACCGAGATCGGCACCATGGGCGGACGCGGGCCGCGCGGCGCCGACCAGTACGCCCAGCACGTGCATTACCAGATGAAGGACGCGCAGGGACGCAACATCAACCCCGAAGATTTCTGGAACCGGCGCCAGAGCGTCGGCGCGCGCGATCACGGCCACGATCACGACCATGCCCACGACCGCGCGCGCAGCGCGCAGCGCGACGACGGCGTGTTGCGTCGCGGCGAACGCGGCGAGCAGGTGCTTGCGTTGCAGGAAAACCTCAACCGTCTGGGGTACCGCGACGAGCAGGGCCGTCCGCTGCAGGCCGACGGCGAGTTCGGCGATCGCACGCGCCAGGCCTTGCTGGCGTTCCAGCGCGCGCACGGGCTCGAGGCCGACGGCATCGCCGGGCGCAACACCCTGGCCCAGCTCGGTCGCGCCGACGCTGCGCCGCTGCTGTCGAATCCGGCGCATCCGAACTACGCCATGTACCGCCAGGCGGTCGAAGGCCTGGAACGGCTCGGCCCGCAGGCCGGCCTGCGCAGCCGCGAAGAACTCGAGCGCGCCGCCGGCACGCTGACCTACGAGGCGCGCGTGGCCGGCATGAACCGGATCGACCACGTGGTGCCCAATCTCAACGGCAGCGGCCTGTTCGCGGTCCAGGGCGGTCTGCAGGACCCGGCCCATCACCGCGTGTTCGCCGACCGCGGCCAGGCCGTGGCGCAGAGCGTCGAACAGTCCAGCCAGCGCCTGCAGCAGGACGCGCCGGCGCAGGCCCAGACCCTGGCCGAGCCGCAGCAGACCCTGGAGGCGCGCCAGCAGACCGGGCCGCGGATGGTGATCGCATGAGGTGAGGCCGGCGCCCGCGAGGCGGGACGCCGGCGCAGGACACGGATCGCGGCGGGCTGCGCCGCGATCCGAACGGCTCGTTTCGGCGGCAGGTCCGTGATCCCGGTGGAGGGCGGACCTGCGGCCGACGCGGGATGGGCATCGCAGGCGCAAGGGAATGCGTCGGACAGGGAGGCGGTGCCCGCGACAGGGAGGTCGACTCCGCCACGGAGGGCGGAGGCGGCAGGGCAGGTCCGACCGCTAGGGAGGTCGGGCCTGTCGCTGCCACGTTCCGCCGCGCGTCGGCTCCGGCCGTCGCGCGGCGCGGGCGGCTTGAACCCCCGCAGCGCTTGCGCGAGCATCGGCCTGCGGGACGGCTGCAGTCGAAATCGGCTCCGATCGGCGGCGATCGCGGGCGCAACGAACCGGAGGTTCGGCGATGAACGCAAACGCTCAGGAACCGCGCCTGGCCGTGCCGGAAGGCGCAGGCACGCAAACGCTGGACGACCTGCGCCGCGCCGAGCAGCGCAATCTGCTCAGCAGTCCCAGTCATCCGCATCACGACTTCTACGCCCAGGTTCGGGTCTGCCTGGACAAGCAGGACGCGCTGCGCAGTTACCCGACCGAGCAGCGCGACAACCTGGCCGCGGCGTTGGCCCTGGAGGCGCGCGCCGGCGGGTTGCGCAGCGTCGACCACGTCGCGCTCAGCCGCGACGGCGCGCGCAGCTTCGCCGTCGAGGGCGAGCCGGACGCGCCCGGCCGGCGGATCGCGCACGTCGATACCGCCCAGGCGGCGGCGCAGTCGATGGAGCGCACCACCCAGTTGTTCGTGCAGTTGGAGCGCGAGCGCCAGTTGCAGGAGCTGCAGCGCGATCAGGAGCGCCGGCCCGGCCGCGACGAACCCCACGACGATCGCCACAACGAAAACCGCGAGGAGCGCCGCGAGCCCTCGCTGATGCGCAGTCTGTTCAAGGACCGCGACTGACCGCGCCCGGCGCGCCGCAGGGCGCGCCGGCCAGGAGGCCGAATGAACGAGTACCGACACCATATCCAGACCCGCGGCCACTATCAGATCGTGGCCCTGACCCGCGACGCCGACTACGAAGAGGACGACATCTACGCCTATGCGGTGCTGTCCTCGTCCGGGCTCAAATTGCGTCAGGAACTGACCCTCAGCGACGCCCGGCTGTGGCTGGAGCAATGGGAGCGCGAACTGGCCTCCAGCGGAGCCTCCGCGCCGGATATCATGGCCGCATCGCGCCCGCCGGCCCCGTCCACCACGCGGCCCGGCCGGAGGCGACGCTGACCGACAGCGGGTTCGGGGATTCCAAGCAGGAAACATTACGTGAAAGGGAAGCTTATTTTCGCCCTGGCGATTCTGGTACTCGTACTGGCCGCGGGGACGTATCTGTCGGGATACGTGACGCTGATGTTGATGAAGATCGATACCGCGGCGCTCAAGTGGAGCACCTATCTCGATTACCTCAAGGTCCTCGACCTGCCGCAGTACAAGCCTTACGCGGGCAAGATCAAGGCCGGCGGCTTCATCGGCTACGGCGCGCCGTTGATCGGCTACCTGGTGCTGGTCGCGCTGATGCTGAAGCCGCAGAAGAAGTCGATGCACGGCGACGCGCGCTTCGCCAAGGCCGGCGACCTGTCGGCCAAGGGCATGTTCAAGTCCAGCCCGACCAGCATCGTGGTCGGCAAGTTCAACGGCCAACTGGTCCAGCTCAGCGGCCAGCAGTTCGTGATCCTGGCCGCGCCGACCCGCTCCGGCAAGGGCGTGGGCATCGTCATCCCGAACCTGCTGAACTATCAGGGCTCGATGGTGGTGCTGGACATCAAGCAGGAAAACTTCGACCTGACCAGCGGCTGGCGTTCGCAGCAGGGGCAGGAGATCTTCCTGTTCAACCCCTTCGCCGAAGACCGCCGCACCCACCGCTGGAACCCGCTGACCTACGTGTCCAACGATCCGGCGTTCCGCGTTTCCGACCTGATGAGCATCGCCGCGATGCTGTATCCGGACGGTTCGGACGATCAGAAGTTCTGGGTCAGCCAGGCGCGCAACGCCTTCATGGCCTTCACCCTGTACCTGTTCGAGGCTTACGACGACGCGCAGAAGGTCGGTTTCCCGTTCGCGACCGCGCCGACCTTGGGCGCGGTCTACCGCTTGTCCTCGGGCGACGGCAAGAGCGAGCTCAAGCCGTTCCTGAAGGGCCTCTCCGAGCGGCCGTTCCTGAGCAGCAACGCCAAGTCGGCGTTCGCCAACATGCTGTCGCAGGCCGACGAGACCTTCGCCTCGATCCTGGGCACGTTCAAGGAGCCGCTGAACCCCTGGATCAACCCGGTCCTGGACGCGGCCACCGCGACCGACGACTTCCTGCTGACCGACCTGCGCAAGAAGAAGATGACGATCTACGTCGGCATCCAGCCGAACAAGCTGGCCGAAAGCCGGCTGATCGTGAATCTGTTCTTCAGCCAGATCATCAACCTCAACACCCGCGAATTGCCGCAGAACAACCCCGAGCTCAAGCATCAGTGCCTGTTGCTGATGGACGAGTTCACCTCGATCGGCAAGGTCGACATCATCGCCTCGGCGGTGTCGTACATGGCCGGCTACAACATCCGCCTGCTGCCGATCATCCAGAGCATGTCGCAGCTGGACGCGACTTACGGCAAGGACGTCTCGCGCACCATCATCACCAACCACGCGCTGCAGATCATCTACGCGCCGCGCGAGCAGCAGGACGCCAACGACTACTCCGAAATGCTCGGCTACACCACCGTGCGCAAGGAGAACATCACCCGCGGCAAGGAAGTCTCGCGCAGCGAGTCGGAAGAGCGGCGCGCGCTGATGCTGCCGCAGGAGCTCAAGGCGATGGGCTTCGACACCGAGGTCTTCCTGTACGAAGGCATCCCGCATCCGGTGAAGTGCGACAAGATCAAGTACTACCAGGACAAGCTGTTCACCCAGCGCCTGCTGCCCAAGGTCACCGTGCCGGTGCTCGACATCAAGGTCGGGTGAGCCGGCCGGCACCGCCGGACGCGATCGGACGCCGCCGGGGAACCGGCGGCGTTTTCGTTCGCGCGCCGGCAGCCGTTTCTTGCACGAGCGGCGTGAGCCGCGATCGACCGACGCGACGAAGCACCACGTCCGCCTCCGCTGCCGCGGACCGTCCGGTTTTGCCAGCCTCCGGTTCGCCTGGCTTCGGCCGGCGGCGGGTGCGGGCACCGTTTCGGTTGGCCGCGGCCGGTGCCGCGACTGCCGGGCCGGCGCGCCATCCGGCGTCCGTCCGGGCCATAATGGGGCCATCCTCCACAGCGTTCGCTTCCGCATGAACGATCTGCGCGTTTCCCTGGTGCAAGGCGCCACCCGCTGGCACGATCCGGCCGGCAACCGCGAGTACTACGGTCACCTGATCGGCTCGCTGCGCGGCCTGACCGACCTGGTCGTATTGCCGGAGACCTTCACCAGCGGCTTCAGCAACGAGGCGATCGGCGATGCCGAGACCATGGACGGGCCGACCGTGGCCTGGATCCGCGAGCAGGCGGCCCGGCTCGATGCGGCGGTGACCGGCAGCGTGCAGCTGCGCACCGAGAGCGGCGTGTTCAACCGCCTGCTGTTCGCGACTCCGGACGGAGCGTTGTCGACTTACGACAAGCGCCATCTGTTCCGCTACGCCAAGGAGCACGAGCGCTATGCGGCCGGCCGCGAGCGCCTGACCGTGGAGTGGAAGGGGTGGCGGATCTGCCCGATGGTTTGTTACGACCTGCGCTTCCCGGTGTTTTCGCGCAACCGCTACGACGTCGAGCGCTCCGGCGCGCTGGACTACGACCTGCTGCTGTACGTCGCCAACTGGCCGTCGGCGCGGGCGTATCCGTGGAAGACCCTGCTGCGCGCGCGGGCGATCGAGAACCTGAGCTATGTGGTCGGCCTGAACCGGGTCGGCAACGACGGCAACGGCCTGCATTATTCCGGCGACAGCGCGGTGATCGATTTCCTCGGTCATCCGGTCAGCGAATGCACCGACGAGGAAGTCGTGGTCACCACGACCCTGCAGGCCGCCGAACTGGCCGCGCACCGCGAACGCTTCCCGGCGATGCTGGACGGGGATCGGTTCGAGCTGGCCTGAAACGCCCGCCTCCGGCGGTGGCGTTTGCGTGCGTCCCTCCGGTTGTCGCGGCTTGCGCCACTCCTACAGAGGCTGCGTCGCTATAGGGCAGGAGCGACGCGAGCCGCGACCCTAGGGGCTCAGATCGCGGGTTTCAGATCGCGGTGTCGCCGGGCGCGGGTTCGATGTCGCGGCTTGCGCCGCTCCTGCCCAGAGGGAGCGCGGTTTCGATGCGGGCGCTGCTGCCGCTCGCTCTGCGCGCTGCTGCGGCGGCTTGTGCGGTGCAGGGGATGCGACGTTGCGCCCGTAGGAGCGGCGTGAGCCGCGAACCACGGCGACCGCGTGACGCGCATGCTCGCCGTGCTGCTGAGGAAGAGCAATCAGCGCACCCGATCGTGCACCTGCAGGCCTTGGTCCGGTTCGGCGGCGTCATAGCGCACGCTGACTTCGCGGTCCGGTGCGCCGTCGCGGCCGTAGCGCAGCAGGGTGACCCGTACGGAGCCGTCGTCGCGATCGTCGCGCGCCAGCGGTTCCAGCGGTTCCAGGCAGGAGGCGATGCGGTAGGCGTCGTGTTTGCGCACCGCCCAGGCCGCGTCCAGGGCCAGCCAGATCAGGTCGGTCTCGACGCCGGCGCCGCAGTAGCCGGCGCCGCCGTCTTCGCGGCTGGCCGAGTCGAGTTCCAGCAACAGGTAGCGCGCGGCGGCGGGCCCGGAATCGGCGAGCATGCGCACGCCTTGGATCGGCCCCTGCAACGATGCGGTCTTGGCGATACGCAGCGCCTGGCGCCGGGCGCCTTCGCTCAACAGCACGTCGCGCCGGCGCGCGTCGGGCGTCGCTTGCAGCGCAGCGGGCGGGGTGGCGGCCGGCCCGGTCGCCGACGGCTCCGGTCCGGATTGCCTGGGCGAGGGCTGCTTCGCCGCGGACTGCTGCGATACGGACGGCTCCGATCCGATTCGCCCCGACTGCGCTTGCGCCGGAGCGGCCAGGCCCGATCCGGCGAGCATCGCGCCCGCCAACGCCCATGCCGGTACCGCTCCTCCCGCCAGCCATCGTTTCATCCACCGCCTCCTCTGATTTGCGCCGGTGCTCAGCCGCCGCGCGGCCAACTGCGGTCCAGCTCGCCGGCGCTGTCCGGCGCATCCGCGCCGCGTACGCCGCGCTTGTGGAAATACACCTGCTCGGCGGCCCAGCGCAACGGGGCGGAGTGCAGCAACAGGTCGAACGGCCAGTCGAACTGGAAGTGATCGAAAGCCCAGCGCAGCGCGCGCTTGCGCCGGAAGCGCGGCGCGGCGTCGCGGGCGATGGTCTCCGGCGCCGGCCCCTGGCCGAGCGCGTGCAGGGCGATGGCCTGGCCCAGGGTTTCGCCGTGCGCCCAGGCCGAGTGGATGCCGCCGGCGGTGACCGGCGAGACGATGCCGGCGGCGTCGCCGGTCAGCATCACGCCGTCGCGCGCCAGCGGAAACACCGGGCCGCCGCAGGGGATCAAGCCGGCGCGGGTAGCGGTCGGCGCGATCGCCGGGTCGAGCCCGACCACGCCGCGCACGCGTTCCAGGAAGCCGTCGATATCCGGCACGCGCGCGTGCTCGGCGTCGTGGCGCAGCGCCAGCCCGGCCTGTACGCCAGTCGGGTTCTGCGCGACCCAGCCGATATAGCCGGGCGCGTAGCGTTTGCTGACGAAGCAGTGCAGGGCGCCGGACTCGGGCAGGCTGGCGCCGGGGAACTCGTACTCGATTCCGTACAGGAACTCGTGGGTGCGGCCCAGGCCGGTGCGCTCGGCGACGCGCGACTTGGCGCCGTCGGCGCCGACCAGGAAACGCGCGCGGCCGACGCCTTCGACGCGCCAGCCTTCGCCGTCGCGCTCGGCCTGGGTGAACGAGGCGCCCAGGCGCAGATCCACGCCATGACGCACCAGGTCCTGGGCCAGCCAGCGCATCAGCCGTGGCGTGTCGGTGGTGAGGAAGTAGTAGCCCGGCGCGCTCAGCGCCATGCTGCGCAGCTTGGGCGAATACAACCGCACGCGCTCGACCCGGTGCAGGCAGCCCGCCGGGGCGCGGCTGAGCCAGGTCTGTTCCGCGGCTTCCTTGACCACGATGCCGGTGGTGCGCAGTTTCTCGCCCGGGTCGCGCTTGCGTTCGAGCACGACCACGCGTAGGCCTGCGCGCGCGGCGGCGAGGGCGCAGGCGGCGCCGGCGAAGCTGGCGCCGACGACGACCAGATCGCAGTCGTAAGAACGGGAATCGTGATTCATGACCGTCTCGCAGGGGGAGTGCGGGATCAGTCTGGACCGGGTCGGCGAAGACTCGATGGCGTCTGTGTGAAGTCGCGGACCCGGCCGCTCAGGGCTGTGACGGGCTAAGCGTTCGGACTGAGAACGCGAGCGCTTCCAGGGCCGGGCCGGGATCGGTCTCGCTGGCCGCGCGCACGATCGCGCCGTCGACCGCCTGGGCGAGCGCGCGCGCGCGCAGCTCGCGTTGCGGCGCGTCCGCCGGCAGCAGCGCGGCGATGCGCTCGGCCAGCTCCTGCTTGTGCCGGCGCGCGCAAACCACCGCTTCGGGCAGCGCCGGTCCGATTTCGGCCACCGCATTGATGAAAGCGCAGCCGCGATAGTGCGGATGAGCGAACCATTCGGCCAAGGCCGGCACCAGCGCTTTCGCGTCGGCGTGCTGCGCGCCGTGGCGCAGCAGGGCGGCATCGAACCAGGTCATCCAGCGTTCGTGGCGGTACTTCAGGAAAGCCAGGATCAGCTCGTTCTTGCTCGGGAAATGCCGGTACAGGGTGACTTTGGTGACGCCGGACTCGGCGATCACCCGGTCGATGCCGGTAGCGCGGATGCCCTCCAGATAGAACAGATCGTGCGCGGTGCGCAGGATGCGCTCGCGCGCGGGCAGGGCGGCGGTTTCGGGGGCGATATCGCGGGTCATGGCGGCATGGTAGACCGATGGGTCCACCCTGTGCCAGCCATGTAGACAAATCTGTCTACATGGCCTAGATTGAATGTAGACAATCCTGTCTACACAACGTCGGAGCCGCCTGTGAACACCCGTCCCCCCTTGCCGCCGTTCAGCCGCGACAGCGCGATCGAAAAAGTCCGCCTGGCCGAGGACGCCTGGAACTCGCGCGATCCCGAGCGGATCGCGCTGGCCTACAGCGTCGACACGCGCTGGCGCAACCGCGCCGAGTTCGTGCAGGGGCGCGAGGCCGCCGTGGCCTTCCTGCGCCGCAAGTGGGACCGTGAGCTCGACTATCGCCTGATCAAGGAGCTGTGGGCCTTCGAGGGCCATCGCATCGCCGTTCGCTTCGCGTACGAATGGCGCGACGACGCCGGGCAGTGGTACCGCAGCTACGGCAACGAGAATTGGGAGTTCGGCGACGACGGCCTGATGGCGGTACGGGTGGCCAGCATCAACGATCGTCCGATCGCGGCCGCGGATCGCTTGTTTCATTGGCCGCAAGGCCGTCGACCGGACGAACATCCCGGGCTCAGCGAATTGGGGCTGTAAGCGCGCGGGCCGGGTAGGGCGACCCGTCGGCGGTCGCCCAGGCGCGCGTCACATGGCGCCGCCGCCGCCGCGATGCATCGCGGCGGCGGGAATCGGCCCGCAGCGGCGTGATCGCGCTGCGGCGCCGTGGGCTCAGGGATTCAGCTTCCAGCGTTGGTAGCCGTTGCCCAGGCAGCTGTAGACGCGCAAGTACGCGCCCTGGGCCGCATTGTTGAGCGGGTCCAGGCAGGTGTCGCTGCCGACGTTGTACAGCCCGTCGCTGCCCGGCATCGGCATCCAGCGCTGGGCCGAACTGTTGTCGCAGGCCGCCAGGGCGACCTCGCCGTTGCCGGCGGCCTGCAGGCATTGCGTGCGGTTGCGCATCAACAAGCGGAAGCCGTCGTCGCGCTCGATCAGCTGATTGGCGTTGTTGCTGGCGCAGCTCCACAAGCCGGCGCGGCTGCCGCCGGCGAGCGTATCCAGGCAATAGCCGCTGTAGGTATTGAGCAGAACCTTGGGCGAGCCGAGCGTGCCGTACTTGTTGTCGGCGGCGATGCAATCTTGCTGGTCGGTGCAGGCCGAGCGTGCGATCGTCGCGCAGTTGCCGTAGTTCTTCGCCGTGCTGCTGAGCGGCGCGACGCTGCCGTTGGCCGAGGCCGGGCGGAAGAACACCGCACTGGTCGCCGGCACCTGCGCGCAACTGGCGTACTGGTCGCTGCCCTGGGCGTAATTCTCGAGGAACTCGACCGTGGTTTCATTGAGCCCGCCCCAGGCGGTCGGGACCTGGATGGTCGCGACCTTGCGGCTGGCGCCGCTGCGCATGTCGGTGACGTAGGCCGCCCAACGCGCCTGCGACTCATTGACCAGGCGCAGCTTGTATTTGCGTCCCTGGGCCCAGGCGTAGGGAATCCAGCATTGCACGCCGCTGCCTTCGTGGTCGAAGTAACCGCACTGGGCGTCGGGTTCGGCGGTCCAGCCGGTGGCCTTCCAGATCGAGAAGTTCAACGCCTTCTCGCTGCCGGCGCGTTGCTGCAGGCCGATGTAGCCGCCGTCGCCGTTCTTGAAATAGAACTGATGCGCCCAGTAGGTGTAGCCGCTGTTGCCCGGCTCCTGGGTGACGGCGAGATAGATGTCGCGATCGCTGTAGCCCGACGCAGTGCTCGGCCACTTGCGGTCGATCGCGACCATGCCGCCGGCGACGACTGCGCCGGCGGTCGAATGCAGGCCCAGGCAGAACAACAGCAACAGCCATTTCGCGATGCGCATGAACATTCCTCCGATCGATGCGGGACGGGGTGCGAGAACGCGGTCCGCGGCGGCGGCATCGTTGTTGCCGGCCGCGGCGACGCGCGCCGATTACGCGCAGGGCGATCCGCCGGGCGTCAATGCATGCGCCGTCATGAAAATCGCGCGGCCAGCAACGGTGCGGCTTGCGTGGCGGCGAAGGGCGCGCATGAAAGTTTTACGGCGGCGATTTGCCGCAATGCCGCATGGACAACTGCGCAGTGGCACACTCCGGCAGGCGCGACGCAGGCCGCGATCAACCGAAGCGGCGAAATACCGCGCACGCCTCCGAAGCCGCGGATCGTCCCGCGCTACCGGAGCCGCCTGCGGCTTGTCAGGCTCCGGTCGCCGGCGTCGGCAAAGGCGATGAGTGCCGGTTCGCCTTCGCAGCTACGGATCGTCGCGGCTATCGATGCCGCCTGCGATCCGTCAGGCGCCGGTCGGCGACGTTGGCGAATCGGGCTTCGGTCGCGGCTTACGCCCGCTCCTGCAAGCACGGGCTCACGCCGCGCTCGGTCGAGAAAAGCGCAGGCACGGAAACGACACGGGGCGCCGTAGCGCCCCGTGAAGTGATGTCGGCCGGTACGACTCAACCGCGCGGGCCGCGTCCGCCGCCGGGACGGCCGCCGCCGCGCGGGCCGCCCGGACGCGGGCCGCTCGGGCGCGCGGCATGGCCGCCCGGACGCGCGCCGCCGGGACGCCCGCCCGGCTTGCCGCCCGGACGCGCGTTGCTGCGCGGGCGCTCGCCGTAAGGATTGAAGCCGCCCGGATTGGCGTGATCGGAGGGGAAGGACGCCGGCGCGTTGCCGGGATGGCCATAGGGGCGCGCGCTGCGCTGGCCCTGGCCGGCGCCGCCGCCGCTACGGCGTTCGCCGGTTGCGCCGGCACCGCCACGACGTTCGCCGCCACCACCACCGCCACCGCCACGGCGTTCGCCGTAGGGACCGCCGCTGCGTTCGCCGCCGAAGCCGCCCGCGCCGCCGCCGGCCGCACGGCCGCGACCGCCGCCGCCGCCGGCCTTGCCGCCATAGGGCTTCTTGCCGCGGCCGTCCGGATTGCGGTGACCGCTGGGGCCGGTTTCCACGCCTTCCGGCACGTACCAGGTGCGGAATGCGGCGGGGTTGCCGTCCGGCAGCGGCTTGGGACCCTTTTCCTTGCGCTGCTTGAACGGCTTGTGCGACTGCTTGGCCGCGGCTTCGCCGCTGACCGTCAGGCCGCCGTGCTTGCGCGGGCCGCCGCGGCCGTTGCGGTCTTCGCGCACGTGATCGAAGCGGCGCAGTTCGCGGCCTTCGTCGGCGGTGTTGTGGCCGCCGACATAGCCGTGCGAGCGCTCGCCGCCGGACAGGTGCACGGTCGACTTGGTGGCCTTGCGCTGGCCGATCACCGGCTGCAGGGTCAGCGCCGACGGAGTGCCGTCTTCCAGTCCGAGTTGGTTGCGCAGGGCCTCGACCTTGTCGGCCGCCAACTCCTGCGAATGGCCGCGCAGCAGTTCGCGCGGCAGCGCGACCTTGCCATAGCGGATGCGCTTGAGGCGGCTGACCTGGCAGCCTTGCGACTCCCACAAGCGGCGTACTTCGCGGTTGCGGCCTTCCTTGACCACGACCCGGAACCAGTCGTGCGAATCGCTGCCGCCGATACGTTCGATCTCGTCGAACTTGGCCGGGCCGTCGTCGAGGGCGACGCCGCGGGCGAGGCGGTCGACCAGGTTGTCCGGCACGGTTTCCTGGCCTTCCGGCGCGCGCACCCGGCAGACGTACTCGCGCTCGACCTCGAAGGAGGGATGCATCAGCGCATTGGCGAGTTCGCCGTCGGTGGTCAGCAGCAGCAGGCCGGTGGTGTTGATGTCGAGGCGGCCGATCGCGATCCAGCGCGCGCCCTTGAGCGCGGGCAGCGAATCGAAGATGGTCGGGCGGCCTTCGGGGTCTTCGCGGGTGGTGACTTCGCCTTCGGGCTTGTTGTACATCAGCACGCGCGAGGGTTCGGTCAGGGCGCTGGCGACGAAGCCGCGGCCGTCGAGCTCGATCTTGTCGCCGCTCTTGATGCTGACGCCGACTTGGGCGACTTCGCCGTTGACCTTGACCAGGCCGTCGGCGATGCGTTGTTCGAGCGCGCGGCGCGAGCCCAGGCCCGCTTGCGCCAGCACCTTGTGCAGGCGTTCTTCCAGTCGCGGCGCCTCGCTGGCGACGCTGTCGTTGCCGCGCTTGAGGGACAGCTTGCGGCGGGTTTCTTCAGTCATTTCTCTTGCTCCGGCCGGTCGTCTTCGGACTCGGCCTCAAGTTCCGGAACGGTCGTCGTCTCGACGGCGTGTTGGTCTTGCTCGTGATCGTTCGCGTCCGCCGCGCGCTCGCCCGGCGCGGCTTCGGGGTCGTCCGACAGGACGGTGTGTTCGGGGTCTTGCACGGCGTCGGCGGAGTCGCCGGCGTCGTCGGTTCGGTGAATCTGTTCGGCGGCGTCGCCGGCTTCGTGCCCGGCCGCAGCGGGTTCGTCCGCGGCGCTGTCGGCATTGGCCGCGTCCTGCGCGTCGCCGTCGGCATCGTTGCCGGCTTCGCCCTCGGCCGTGGCGATGCCGCCGGCGGCGATCGGCGCGCCGTCGAGCGGCAGCTGCGGCTCGAGTTCGCCGATGTCCTTGATTTCGGACAGCGGCGGCAGGTCGTCCAGGCGCTTGAGGCCGAAGTAATCGAGGAAGGCCTTGGTGGTGCCGAACAGGGCCGGCTTACCGGGCACGTCGCGGTGGCCGACGACGCGGATCCATTCGCGCTCTTCCAAGGCCTTGATGATGTTGCTGCTGACCGCGACGCCGCGGACCTGCTCGATCTCGCCGCGGGTGATCGGCTGGCGGTAGGCGATCAGGGCCAGGGTTTCCAGGGTGGCGCGGGTGTAGCGGGTCTGGCGCTCGGTCCACAGTCGCGCGACCCAGGCGTGCACGTCGGCCTGGACCTGGAAGCGGAAGCCCGAGGCCACCTCGACCAGTTCCACGCCGCGCCCGGCGCAGCCTTCGCGCAGGGTCTGCAGCGCGGTCTCGACGCTGTCCGGCGGCGGCGGCTGGTCTTCCGGAAACAGCGCATGCAGTTGCGCCAGCGTCAACGGCTGGTTGGCCGCGAGCAGGGCGGCTTCGACGATGCGGGTGACGAGAAGTTGGTCCATTCGGGCCGGGATTCGGGAGTCGGAAGTCGGGATTGGAAAAACGGTGGAACCTTAATGGCGAAGGCGCGCGGCGGTCCGGCCGACGGCGGTCACGAAGCGCTCTCGTCGTTGGCCGCGTCGTCGAACTCGCTGCTGAGCTCGATTTCCTCGGGATCGGTCATCAGCGCCAGCGACTTGACGTAGATCGGCGCCAGCGGTCCGTCCTGGACGATTTCGATCAACTGTTCCTTGGCCAGGGTCAGCAGGCCGAGGAAGGTCACCACCACCCCGAGCCGGCCCTCTTCGGCCGTGAACAGGCTCTCGAAACGGTGGAACACGCCGTCGGCCATGCGCGTGAGCAGCTCGCCCATGCGCTGACGCACGCTGAGGGCATCGCGCTTGATCGCATGCTGGGTGTACAGCTCGGCGCGCTTGAACACGTCGTGCAGGGCCAGCAGCATCTCGCGCAGTTCCACCGGCGGCGGCAGCTTGATCGCGGCCCGGTCCGGCACGAAGGCCTGCACCGGCGCGGTGTCGCGGTCCTGGCGGGGCAGGGTGTCGATGTCCTCGGCCGCCTTCTTGAACCGCTCGTACTCCTGCAGCCGGCGCACCAGCTCGGCGCGGGGGTCTTCCTCGATGCCTTCCTCGTTAGGCGCGCGCGGCAGCAGCATGCGCGATTTGATCTCGGCCAGCATCGCGGCCATGACCAGGTAGTCGGCGGCCAGCTCGAAACGCATCTCGTGCATGGCCTGGATGTAGTCGACGTATTGGCGGGTGATGTCCGCCACCGGAATGTCGAGGATGTCCAGGTTCTGCCGGCGGATCAGGTACAGCAGCAGGTCGAGCGGGCCTTCGAAGGCCTCCAGAATGACTTCGAGCGCGTCCGGCGGGATGTACAGATCCTGCGGGATCTGCAGAACCGGCTGGCCGTGGACCACCGCCAGCGGCATCTCCTGCTGCTGCGGCGGCATCGGCGCTGGCGTGGGTTCGGGCGCGGCGGGCGCGGATTCGTTGGTCATTCGAGGCCGGCCCCTCCGGGCCGTGGGCACTGCAGTTGCGACGAGGCTTGCGGCGCAGGGCCGCATCGGGAGGCCGCCCCGGGTCGTGCGAAGACCGGATCGGGTTCCCTACGGGTGCTACGGACCACTGTAAAAGTCGTGTGCTTTGGCCCGAACGGTCCCGGCCTGCCGGCGCGCGGGGCGACGGTCTCAGGCAGAGGAGGTTGCGGGCGCCGGCCTGTGGGCTGCAACTTGGCATGGCGTACCGGCGCACCGATGGTGTGCGTGGGAGTACGGATGCTGAACGTGGCGACGGGGTGGGGCCGGTCGCGACGGGCCGCTGCAGCTGGCCTTGGGGCAATTGACAGTTAGGGTAAGGGCTGGGGCCGGTACTGTCCAGCGTCCGGCCTGAACGCCGCTGCGTTCGTGCGGGCGCGCCGGGCCAGGCGGGGCGGGGTTTCCCGGGCGAGCCTTACTGCGTTTAGACTGTGCCGCGGGGAATAACCTACGGACCGGTACTGAGATGAAGGAAGTCACCACGCTCGCCCTGGCGCTGGCCGCGGCGCTGAGCCTGGCCGCCTGCGGCCAGGGCTCGACCCCGCAAACCGCGCCGCCGCCCGCCGCCGACACCGCCGCTGCCGCGCCGGTGTCCCCGGAGGTCGCCACGACTCCCGCGCGCATGGTCCTGCCGGCCGAAGCCTGCCAGCGCAGCGAAGACGGTTTCGGCGCCTTCTTCGAGCGCTTCGTCCAGGACCCGGCGGTGCGCGAGGCCTATACCGCCGCGCAACTGCAGATCGGCGACCTGCGCGACCCGGCCAAGCCCATGCAGACCATGCCGCGCGACCAGGCCGGCCCGTTCCGGATCGCCCTGGTCGACAGCCAATGGGTCTACGACGAGCCGGGCAAGGACGCCGATCAGCTCGAACGCATCGACAGCCGGCGCACGCTCGACGGCGACAGCATGCGGGTCGACTACGTGCGCGCCGAGTTCACCCCGGACGACGACGTCGCCAACACCAAGGGCGCGCCCGAAGCCTATGTATTCAAGTACGAACAAGGCTGCTGGCAGCTGAGCCAACAGCTGCGTTGACGCCTGCCGCCGCTGTCGCCGGCAACGGCAGCGGAAGCCCGGAACCACCATCGACAAGGAGAAGTTAGATGCCCAGATATTCGATCGTCGAATCGGTCGGCCGTAATGTGGAACACGTCCACGATTACCAAGACCTCGAACGCCACCACCCCAGCCGCGGCAACGAGCGCGGCCGCGTCTACGGCACGGTCAACGGCGAGCGCGAAGAGTTGCTCGGCAACTACCGCGGCACCCCGACCGTCTCCCGCGACGGCGATTACTACGTCTCCAAGGACTTCGTGCTGCAGGCCGGCGGCTCCAGCTCGGTGGCCGTGCCCGCGGTGGCCAGCGGCTACATCGGCCGGGTCGACCCCAGCGACGGCATCGTCCAGATCTACGACCGTCCGGCCAGCGACCCGAACCGCGAGATGATCGCCCAGTACCGTCACCTGGACCTGCGCAACACCCATCTGCAGGCCGGCGACCGGATCGAGTACGGCCAGTCGGTCGGCATCCAGGGCGGTTTCAACAACGGCAACCCGAGCGCGTTCGGCAAGCACGTCCACATCGACATCAACACCAGCTACCTGCCGCAGATGGAGCGCTATGTGCGCGACATCGACAGCGGCGCGATCACCACCGACCGGCGTCCGGCGGCGCAGGACAACCTGACCGGCCGGGCCCAGGTCAGCGACGTGTCCGGCAACGGCCGCAGCGTGCACAACCCCGGCGGCAACGGTTCGCAGCCGCGCCCGAACGCGATGGCCGACGGCGTACTGCGCAAGGACGAGCGCGGCCCGGAGGTGCAGAACCTGCAGGACCGCCTGAACCAGCTCGGCTTCCGCGATGCGGCCGGCCACGCCCTGACCGCCGACGGCAAGTTCGGCCAGCGCACCAAGGAGGCCGTGCAGGCCTTCCAGCGCGCGCACGGCCTGGAAGACGACGGCATCGTCGGCCGCGACACCTTCAACGCGTTGCGCAACGCCCAGCGCGCCGACGCGCCGGCGCGTTCGGCCGACGCCGCGCGCTCGCCGCTGCTGTCCGACGCCAACCACCCCGACAACGCCATGTACCGGCAGGCGGTCACCGGGCTGGAGAAGCTCGGCGGTTTCCGCAATCACCAGGATCTGGAACGCGCCGCGGCGACGCTGACTTACGACGCGCGGGTCAGCGGCATGAACCGGATCGACCATGTCGTGCCCAACGCCAGCGGCACCGGCCTGTTCGCAGTCCAGGGCGAGCCGACCGACCCCAGCCATCGGCGCGCCTTCGCCGACCGCCAACAGGCGGTGCAGCAGACGGTCGAGCAATCGACCCAGAAGCTGCAGCAGGACGTGCCGGCGATGGCGCCGCAGGTCGCCCAGCCGAGCCAGGCGCAGGCGCAGCGGCCGATGACCGCTTGAGGCCCTGAGTTCGTCGCACTCGCGATGAAGCGCGGCCCGCATCGGCGACGATGCGGGCCGTGTCGTTTGGAACAGGGCGGCCCTCACCCCAACCCCTGTCTCACAAGCGGGAGAGGGGCTCAGGCGGCGCGGCGGTCTGTTCCCAGCATGTGGGAGGAGGCTCAGGCGGCGTGGCGGTGGGTTCCCCGCATGCGGGGACGGGCGGCGGACGGCGTAACGGGCTCTTCCCGCGAGCGGGACAGAACTGCGTTCTGCTGCGCCGCCCTTCTACTTGCGGGGGGAGGTGCCCCGAAGGGACGGATGAGGGGGCGCGGCGATGCGCCGCATCCGGCATCGTCGGTCGCGCTTGCGACGCCGTTAGAATGCGGGCCTCACGCCGCTTACGAGGTCGCTGGTCGCCATGTGGTATCTGATCGAGGGTTACGACGTCGCCGATGCGCTGCCCAAGCGCGGCCAGGCGCGCCCGGCGCATCTGGCGCGGCTGGAAGCGCTGCGCGACCAGGGCCGCCTGCTGCTGGCCGGGCCGTGTCCGGCGATCGACGCCGAAGACCCGGGTCCCGCCGGTTTCAGCGGCAGCCTGATCGTGGCCGAGTTCGAATCGCTGCAGGCGGCGCGCGCCTGGGCCGACGCCGACCCGTACGTGGAGGCCGGCGTGTACGCGCGGGTCGAGGTGCGGCCGTTCCGCAAGGTGCTGCCGTGAGCGCCGGGCCGCTGCCGCGCGAGCAGCGCGTCGCTGCGATCCGCGCCGCGATCGAGGCCGCGCTGGCGCCGCAGGCGCTGGAGATCGAAGACGAAAGCCATCGCCACGCCGGTCACGCCGGGGCTCAGGACGGGCGCGGGCATTTCCGCGTCGCGGTGGTCAGCGAGGCTTTCGCCGGACTCAGCCCGATCGCGCGTCATCGCGCGGTCTATGCCGCGGTCGGCGAACTGATGAACACCGATATCCACGCGCTGGCGATCAGCGCGCGCACGCCGGAAGAGGCCGCGCGCTGAGCGCAGCGGTGGCGCGGGGTGCGAAGCTGCGCCCGATTCCGCTAGAAGGGCCGGATGAGCCTGCTTCTGGCGGTCGACGAGTTTGCCGCGGCGCAGCATAATGCCCGTGATCGAGCGCGGCTAACGCGCTCTTTACACTCGCGGCTGAAAACGTTTACAGTCGGCCCACTTTCCCACCGCGAGAGGGGCGGTCCAGGAACGTGGTGAGCGTGACGATCAAAGACGTCGCCCGCGCGGCGCAGGTGTCGGTAGCGACCGTGTCGCGTACCTTGAACGGCCACGGCAACGTCGCCGAAGAGGTGCGCCGGCGGGTGCTCGCCGTGGCCCGCGATCTGCGCTACACGCCCCACGCCGCGGCGCGCAGCCTCAGCAGCCGGCGCACCCAGACCCTGGGCGTGGTCCTGCCGGACCTGCACGGCGAATTCTTCTCCGAACTGGTGCGCGGCGTCGATCAGATCGCGCGCGAACATCGCCTGCACCTGCTGGTGTCGAGCTACCACGGCTGTCCGGAAGAGCAGGTCGCCGCTTTGCGCGCGATGCGCGGCCGGGTCGACGGCTTGCTGGTGATGTCGCCGTACGCGCAGGCGCAAAGCACGGTCGCCGAGGAGCTCGACAGCGCCTTGCCGGTGGTGCTGATCAACTCGCAATGCGCCGTGCCGGGGCCGATGTCGTTGAGCATCGACAATTACGGCGGCGCACAGGCGATGGTCGACTATCTGATCGACTGCGGCCATCGCCGCATCGCCTTCATCGCCGGCCCCGAAGCCAACTACGACGCCCATGAGCGCCTGCGCGGCTATCGCGAAGCGCTGGCGCGACGCTTGCCCAAGGCTGCCGAATGGGTGCTGCCGGGCGAGTTCGACGAAGCTTCCGGGCATCGCGCCGGCTTGGCCTTGCTGGCCGCGCCGCAGCGCCCGGACGCGGTGTTCGCCGCCAACGACATGATGGCCCTGGGGTGTCTGTTCGCCTTCGCCCAGGCCGGGCTGAAAGTGCCCGACGACGTCGCGGTGGCCGGCTTCGACGACATTCCCTTGGCCCGCTATGTGCACCCGACGCTCACGACCATGCGGGTCAATATCGCCGAATTGGGCGCGCGCGCGGCGCGCCTTTTGTTGAGCAAGCTCACCGCCGAACAGGCCTCGCAGGAAGCGGCGCCGGACACCGACGAACCGCGGCAAAGCGAACTGCTGCAGCCGGAACTCATCGTTCGCGAATCGGGCATGCGTCGAGGGGGCGACGGCTGATCCGCGCGGAAAAAAATTTGGCTGCGGCTGTAAGCGATTACATAAAGGCCGCTCCACCGCAACGACTTGCAGTACGTGCTCCTTGGAGGGAGGAAAGCATATGAACCGAAGCACCCCGCGTTACCCGATGCAACGCCCCGGCCGCAGCCTGTTGGCCTGCGCCCTGGCCGGCTGCCTGGCGATGGCCGCGCCGGCCGCGCTGGCGCAAAGCACCGCCGCGACCATCCGCGGCGTGGTCAGCGGCGACGCCGGCCCCGCCGCCAACGCCAGCGTGACCGCGACCAACCTCGCCAGCGGCCTCAGCCGCAAGGTGCAGACCGGCGCCGACGGCAACTACACCCTGGCCGGCCTGCCGCCGGGCGCGTATCGCATCGACGTCGACGCGGGCGGCAAGACCAATTCGCGCAACGTGACCGTCGCGGTCGGCCAGTCGGCCACGCTCAACGTGTCCACCGGCGGTCTCGCCGAGACCGCGCCGGCGGGTGAAGCGACCGAGCTGGACAAGGTCACCGTGACCAGCGAAGCGCTGGCCGAGGTGCGCACCTCGGAGAACGCGACCTACATCAGCACCAAGCAGATCGAATCGCTGCCGCAGGGCACGCGCAACTTCCTTGCCTTCGCCGACACCGTGCCGGGCGTGCAGTTCATCCAGTCCGGCAACGGCTCGACCTCGATCCGCAGCGGCGCGCAGAGTTCCAACGGCGTCAACGTCTACATCGACGGCGTCGGCCAGAAGAACTACGTCCTGCCCGGCGGCGTCAGCGGCCAGGACGACACCCGCGGCAACCCGTTCCCGCAGTCGGCGATCGGCGAGTACAAGGTCATCACCTCCAATTACAAGGCGGAGTTCGATCAGCTCAGCAGCGCTGCGATCACCGCGGTGACGCGCTCGGGCGGCAACGAATTCCACGGCGACTTCTTCTGGGACTACACCTCCGAGAAGTGGCGCTCGCCGACCCCGGCCGAGGAGAAGGCCGGGCGCAAGACCGATTCCAAGGAAGAGCAGTACGGTGTCTCCTTCGGCGGCCCGATCCTGCGCGACCGCGCGCACTTCTTCGTCGCCTACGAGGCCAAGGAGTACAACACGCCGTTCACGATCAAGCCGGGCGAGGGCGTCAGCGCGGCGCAGCTGCCGGCCCAGTTCCAATCGCTGATCGGCGGCGTGAACGCGCCGTTCAAGGAAGACCTGTACTTCGCCAAGATCGACTGGCTGCTCGGCGAGAACCACTATTTCGAGCTGACCGGCAAGTACCGCGACGAGACCGAGATCACCGGCGTCGACGGCATCAGCACCGTGCCGTTCGGTACCGCCAAGGACAACACCGACAAGCGCGTCGACCTGCGCTACCAGTTCACGGGCCAAGGCTGGCTCAACGACGCCCACCTGACCTATGAGGACGCCAGCTACAACCCGCGCGCCAACGCCTTCGGCAACGGCTATGTGCTGACGCGCGCCGACATCGATTCCAACGGCGGCAAGCGCGTGCTCAACGCCGGCCCCGGCGAGAATTTCCAGAACAAGGCGCAGAAGGGCTGGTCGTTGCAGGACGATCTGACGCTCACCGATTTGCAGTGGCACGGCTACCACACGGTGAAGATGGGGGTGAAGTACAAGGTCATCGACATCAGCGCGGCCGAGCAGATCCCCTACAACCCGCAGTTCTTCTACGACATCGACCGCGATCTGGGCGCGCCCTACCTGGTCCGCTTCGGCGCCGGCCTGCCGGGCATCGCCGACGGCAGCGTCGAATCGCGCAACAAGCAGTTCGGCATCTACATCCAGGACGATTGGGAGGTCAACGACAAGCTGACCCTGAACCTGGGCATCCGTTGGGATTACGAGACCAGCGACGTCTACACCGACTATCGCACCCCGGCCGACGTGATCGCCGCACTCGACAGCCAGGACCCGCGCGCACCCGCCGGGCAGAGCTATCGTCAGACCCTGGCCCGGGGCGGCATCGATCTCAACGACTACATCAGCAACGGCCGCCAGCGCAGCAATTTCAAGGATGCGTTCCAGCCGCGCCTGGGCTTTTCCTATGATCTCAACGCCGACCAGCGCCACGTGATCTACGGCGGCGCCGGCCGAGCCTACGATCGCAATATCTTCAACAACCTGCAGCTGGAAACCACCAAGGGCACGTTCCCGACCTATTCGTTCCGTTTCAACCAGCCCGGCCACACCTGTACGCCGGGCGTCGGCGACTGTCTGGCCTTCGATCCGCGTTACTTCGATCGTGCGGCGCTGGAAGCCTTGGTCGCGGCCGATCCGAACAATGGCCGCGAAGTGTTCCTGCTCAACAACGATCTGAAGACGCCGTATTCGGATCAGTTCAGCATCGGCATGCGCAACGCGATCACCCTCGGCGAGACCGAATGGCAGACCGACATCGGCCTGTCGCGCATCGTCAGCAAGGACGGCTTCGCCTTCCTGCTCGGCAACCGCCGCCCCGACGGTTCGTTCTATCCGGCGGGCGCCCGTTGGGGCGCGCCGTTCGGCAACGGCATCCCGGGTTTCGGTCGCGCCCTGATTCTGGGCGTCAACGGCATAGAGACCCGGGCCAATTCGCTGCTGGTCAAGGTCGACAAGCCGTATACGCGCGAATCGGGCTGGGGCGTGACCCTGGCCTATACCCTGACCGATGCCGAGGAGAATCGCGAGAACGGCGAGTCGTTCTCGCTCGATCATCCCAGCCTGTCCGGCTTCGGCTGGCACGACGCCAAGGGCGTGCCTCGCCACCGTTTGGTCGCGACCGGCATCTACGATGGTCCGTGGGGGCTGACGTTCTCGGGCAAGCTGACCCTGGCCAGCCCGACCGGCTACTACTTCGTCAATTGCTCGCAGGCGCCGGCCGGCAACGACGGCCAGTGCTTCACCGATCAGTTCAAGCCCGACGACACGGTCGGCTTCAAACAGCTCGATCTGGCGGTGAGCAAGGAATTCGATACCGGCGCCGGGATCAAGTTCCGCATCCGCGGCGACCTGCTCAACGTCACCAACGAACGCAACTACAACCAGTACGAAACCTACGCCGGTCGCCTGGGCGCGCCGAACGCCAAGTTCGGCGAGCATCAGGACGGCATTATCCTGCCGACGCGCATGTTCAAGCTGTCGATGGGCTTCAGCTGGTAAAACCGCGCGCGCCGGCCGCCGATGCGGCCGGCGTCGCCCGGTCGCGCCGCGCCATCGCGGCGCGGCCGACTTGGATTCAATCAAAGACACAGGGGTCTTGGGTTTTTCATGCGACGCGTCAAGCCGGCAACACGAGCAGTTTCCTTCGCAGTCCTGGGCACGCTGTTGATCGCGCTGGCCGGCTGCAAGAAACCCGAGACCGAGTCGCAGACCCAGCCCATCGTGACCCCGGAGCCGGTGGTGGTGGAGCCGCTGAAGCAGGAGCGGCTGGCGCTGCCGCCGTTGTTCCGCGACATCGAGAAGCGCACCTTCCAGTTCTTCTGGGACACCAGCAACGAGCAGAACGGGCTGACGCCGGACCGTTATCCGTCGCGGCCGTTCGCCAGCATCGCCTCGGTCGGCTTCGCCCTGACTGCGTACCCGATCGGGATCGAGCGTGGCTGGGTCAGCCGCACCCAGGCGGTGGACCGCACCCTGACCACGTTGAAGTTCCTGCGCGACCTGCCCAGCGGCCCGCAGGCCAGCGGCAAGGGCAGCTACAAGGGCTTCTACTACCACTTCCTGGACATGCAGAAGGGCCAGCGCTACGACAGCTGGGTCGAGCTGTCGAGCGTGGACACCGGCCTGCTGATGATGGGGGTGCTGTTCGCCCAGTCCTATTACGACCGCGACGAGCCGCGCGAGAAGGAGATCCGCGCGATCGCCGACACGTTGTACAAGCGCGTGGACTGGCAGTGGCTGCAACAGAACAAACCGCTGATCTCGATGGGCTGGTTCCCCGAGTCGGGCTTCATCAAGCACGACTGGATGGGCTACAACGAGGCCATGCTGCTGTACGTGCTGGCGCTGGGCTCGCCGACCCATGCGGTCGAGCCGGAAGCCTGGACGGTGTGGACGCGCACCTACAACGACGTCTGGGGCGTGTACCAGGGCGAGGAGTTCCTGGCCTTCGGCCCGCTGTTCGGCCACCAGTACAGCCACGTCTGGATCGACTTCCGCGGCATCCAGGACGACTACATGCGCGAGCGCGGCATCGATTACTTCGAGAACAGCCGCCGCGCCGCCTACGCGCAGCGCGCCTATGCGATCGCCAACCCGATGAAGTGGGAGGACTACGGCCCGGAGCTATGGGGCTTGACCGCCAGCGACGGCCCGCAGCAGACCTTGCAGGAGTACCGCGGCGAGCAGCGCCAGTTCCGCCATTACTCGGCGCGCGGCGCCGGCCTACGCGAGAACTTCGACGACGGCACCATCGCCCCGACCGCGGCGATCGCCTCGCTGCCGTTCGCGCCGGAGATCGTGATTCCGACCACGGTGTCGATGCACGAGCGCTACGGCGAGTTCATCTATTCCAGCTACGGCTTCCTGGATTCGTTCAATCCCAGCTTCAAGTACGACATCCCGCTCAAGACCGGGCGGCTGGTGCCGGACCAGGGCTGGGTGGCCAGCGACTACATCGGCATCGACCAAGGCCCGATCCTCACCATGATCACGAACTACCGCAACGAGTTCGTGTGGAACGTGATGAAGCGCAATCCCTACATCCGCACCGGCCTGCAGCGCGCCGGGTTCAAGGGCGGTTGGCTGGAGCCGAAGGACGCCGAGCCGGGCAAGGACGGGGCCAAGCCCGGCGACGCCAAGCCGGCGCCTGCGACCAAGCCCTCCGGCACCATCGACCCGGCCACGGCGCGCGCGCTGGGCGAGGCGGAGTCGCGCGCCAATCGCGGCAACGCGCCGGCGACGCAGAATGCGCCGAAGCCGGAATGAAGACGTGAGCGCGGGCGCGCCAAGCGTCGGGTGGGGGGGCGGTCCGTCGCTCGTCGGACGGCGTGACGCGTCACGCAAAATACGCGCTCCTCTGGCCCGGCTGTTCCAACGGCGAGCAGGCGATGGGCGGGCGGCGTCGGCGACGGGACGATTGCGCGCGGTTGCGGCGGCAGTTCTGGCGATATTGCTGGGGAGTTGCTCGGCGCGCGAGGACGGGCGCACGGTGGTGAAGTTCTGGGCGATGGGCTTCGAAGGCGAAGTCGTGCAGCGCCTGATTCCCGAGTTCGAACGGCGCAATCCGCAGCTGCGGGTCGAAGTGCAGCAGCTGCCGATCACTGCCGCGCACGAGAAGCTGCTGACCGCGTTCGCCGGCGATTCGCTGCCGGACGTGGGTGCGATCGGCAACACCTGGATCTCCGAATTCGCCTTGCTCGATGCGCTGGAGCCGCTGGATCGCCGCCTGGCCGATACCGCAACCTTGCGCGGCGACGACTATTTCGCCGGCGCCTGGGACACCGGCGTGATCGACGGCCGCACCTATGCGGTGCCGTGGTACGTCGAAACCCGTTTGCCGTATTACCGCAAGGATCTGCTCGCTCAGGCCGGGGTCGAGCGGCCGCCGGCCACCTGGGCCGAATGGCAGCAGGCGATGGCGGCGATCAAGCGCGAGGTCGGGCCGGATCGCTACGCGGTGCTGTTTCCGCTCAACGAGCCCGAGCCCTTGCTCAACTTGGGCATCCAGTCGCCGGACCCGCTGCTGCGCGACAACGGCCGCTACGGCAACTTCCGCAGTCCCGGTTTCAAGCGCGCGCTGGCGTTCTACCGCGAGGCCTTCGACCGCAAGTGGGCGCCGCTGGCCAGCAACACCCAGATCGCCAATGTCTGGAACGAATTCGGCCGCGGCTATTTCAGCTTCTACGTCAACGGCCCCTGGAACATCGCCGAGTTCAGGAAGCGCCTGCCGGCGGAACTGCAGGACCGCTGGATGACCATGCCGCTGCCGGGCGAGCACGGCCCCGGCGCGTCGGTGGCCGGCGGTGCCAGCTTCGTGCTGTTTCGCGGCTCCCAGCGCGCGGACGCGGCCTGGAAACTGATCGCTTATCTGTCCGAACCCGGGGTGCAGGTGCGCTTTCACGGCCTGAGCGGCAATCTGCCGCCGCGGCGGGCCTCCTGGAACGCGCCGGCGCTGCTCGCCGACCCGTACGCGCGCGCGTTCCGCGACCAGCTCGAGCGCGCGCGGCCGACGCCGAAAGTGCCGGAGTGGGAGCGCATCGCGATGGAAATCAAACTGGTCGGCGAGCAATTGGCCAACGGCCGCCTCAGCGTCGACCAGGCCGCGGCCGAGCTCGACCGCCGCGCCGACCGGATCCTGGAGAAGCGGCGCTGGATGCTCGACCATCACACGATCGGCGAAGCGGCCGGGGAGGGCGGATGAAGCCGTCCACCGCCGGTTGGGTGTTCGCCGCGCCCGCCTTGAGCGTGATCGGCGTGTTCTTCGCCGTGCCGGTGCTGGCGGCGCTGGCGCTGAGCCTGACCGATTTCGACATCTATTCCCTGGCGCATATCGAGAACCTGCGCTTCGTCGCGTTCGACAACTATCTCAACCTGCTGCGCAATCCGTTGTTCTGGAGCGCGCTGGGCAACACCTTGTACTTCGTCGCGGTCGGCGTGCCGCTGTCGATCGCCGTGTCGCTGGGCGCGGCCTTGCTGCTGCATTCGCGCCTGGCCTGGTTCAAGCCCTTGTTCCGCACCGCGTTCTTCGCTCCGGTGGTGACCACGGTGGTCGCGGTGGCGGTGATCTGGCGCTATCTGCTGCATACCCGCTACGGCCTGATCAACTGGGGCCTGGCCCAGCTCGGCATCGACCCGGTCGATTGGCTGGGCGATCCGGACTGGGCGATGCCGGCGATCATCCTGTTCGCGGTGTGGAAGAACTTCGGCTACAACATGATCATCTTCCTGGCCGGCCTGCAGGCGATTCCCGAGGACTTGTACGAGGCCGCGCGCATCGACGGCGCCAGCCCGGCGCGGCAGTTCCGCCACATCACCCTGCCGATCCTCGGCCCGGTGCTGCTGATGGTGAGCATCCTGACCCTGGCCGGCTATTTCCAGCTGTTCGCCGAGCCCTACGTGATCACCCAGGGCGGCCCGCTGCAGAGCACGGTCAGCGTGCTGTACCTGATGTACGAAGAAGGCTTCAAGTGGTGGAACCTGGGCAACGCTTCGGCGGTGGCCTTCCTGCTGTTCGTGCTGATGACCGCGACCACCAGCGCGTTGATGTGGATCGCGCGCCGCAAGGGGGTCGAATGAACGATGCGGGCATGCCGGCCTGGCTGGCCCGGGCCATCGTCAACGGCCTGTTGATCGCGCTGGCGGCGCTGAGCGTGGCGCCGCTGCTGTGGATGCTGGCGGTGTCGCTGATGCAGCCGGGCGAGGCCAGCGCGTTTCCGCCGCCGCTGCTGCCGGCGAGCCCGACCCTGCACAACTACGCCGAGCTGTTCTCGCGCATGGGCATGGGCCGCTACCTGCTCAACAGCTTCCTGATCTCGACCCTGGTCACGGCGATCGCGGTGCTGCTGAACACGCTGGCCGGTTACGCCTTCGCCAAACTCGCCTTCGCCGGGCGCGAACGGGTGTTCCGGCTGCTGCTGGCGGCGCTGGTGATCCCGGCCCAGGTGTCGATGATGCCGCTGTTCCTGATGCTCAAGCAAATGGGCCTGATCAACAGCTATGCCGGCGCGGTGGTGCCGGGCATGGCCGGGATCTTCGGCATCTTCCTGGTGCGCCAGTACGCGCGTTCGATTCCCGACGAACTGCTGGAGGCGCCGCGCATCGACGGCGCCGGCGAATGGCGGATCTTCTTCCAGATCGTGTTGCCGGTGCTGCGGCCGATCCTGGTGACCCTGGCGATCTTCAGCTTTCTCGGCGCCTGGAACGATTTCATGTGGCCGCTGATCGTGCTCAGCGACGACAGCCTGCAAACCCTGCCGGTAGCGCTGGCTTCGCTGTCGCGCGAGCACGTGCAGGACAACGAAATGATGATGGCCGGTTCGGTGGTGACCGTGGTGCCGGTGCTGTTGCTGTTCCTGGCGCTGCAGCGTTACTACCTGCAGGGCCTGTTGGTGGGCAGCGTCAAGGGCTGAGGCCGACGCTGCCGCGACCGCGCCGCGTGCGCGAAACATGCCGCGCGGGCCGCGGCCCAGAGGTGCGAACGATGGCGAAACCCTGCAGCGCGGCGGCGGCCGCGCGCCCGGCCGCGGTGCGGCCGCTGCGGATCGGCGCTGCGGCGCTGCTGATCGCGATGTGCTCGCCGCTGCCGGTTTTCGCGCAGGCCGCTTCGCGCCTGCTCGACGGCTTCGAATCGGCGGCGCCGTGGACGGTGGTGGCCTCGAACCAGGTCAGCGCGAGTCTGCGCCCGGTCGAGGGTGCCGAAGGGCGCGGCCTGTGCCTGGACTACGACTTCAACGGCGTGTCCGGCTATGCCGGTTTGCAGCGCGAGCTGCCGCTGGAGTATCCGGACAACTACCGTTTCGATGTCCGCCTGCGCGGCGATTCGCCGGACAACGACCTCCAGTTCAAACTGGTCGATGCCAGCGGCGACAACGTGTGGTGGGTCAACAAGCCGCGCTACGCCTATCCCAGGTCGTGGACGCCGGTGACCTACAAGCGACGCCACATCGGCCGCGCCTGGGGGCCGGCGGCCGATCCGCTCCTGCGCCGCAGCGCCAAGCTCGAATTCACCGTCTACAACAGCGTCGGCGGCAAGGGCTCGGTGTGCTTCGACGAACTGCGTTTCCAGGCCCTGCCCAAAGACGACGGCGCGCCGTTGACCGGTGCGGTCTCGGCGACGTCCAGCGCGGCGGGCAGCCGCGCGGCGTTCGCGGCCGACGGCGATCCGGCCACCGCCTGGCGTGCCGGCTTCCAGCCTGCGCCGCATCCGGCGCTGACCCTAGACTTGGGCTGGGTGCGCGAATTCGGCGGCCTGGCGCTGCAATGGGCGGCCGACGGGTTCGCCTCGGATTACCGGATCGAGCTGTCCGACGACGGCAAGCGGTGGCGCGAAGCCTATGCGGTGACCGCCGGCAACGGCGGCACCGATCTGCTGCCGCTGCCGGAGAGCGAGGCGCGCTATCTGCGCCTGCGGCCGCTGCGCGGCAGCGGTCCGGGTTTCGGCCTGGCGGAGATGAGCGTGCAGCCATTGGCGTTCGCGGCGACGCCGAACGACTACGTCCGGCAATGGGCGCAACGCGCGCCGCGCGGCGATTATCCGCGCGGCTTCATCGGCGAGCAGCCGTACTGGACCCTGTTCGGAACCGATGGCGGCGCGGTGCAGAGCCTGATCGGCGAGGACGGCGCGATCGAGCCGAACAAGGGCGGATTCAGCGTCGAACCCTTCCTGCTGACCGACCGCGGCGCGGGCGTTTCGGCGCACGGCCGGCTGCTGACCTGGGCCGATGCCCAGATCGGCCAGAACCTGCAGGACGGTTATCTGCCGATCCCCGGCGTGTCGTGGCAGGCCGATGGCCTGCGCCTGGACATCGTCGCGTTCGCGCCCGAAACCGGCGCCCCCGGCGAGGACCAACGCATCGTCGCCCGCTACCGATTGCGCAACGACGGCGCACAGGCGCGCGATGCGACCCTGGCCTTGGCGCTGCGGCCCTTGCAGGTCAATCCGCCGACCCAGTTCCTCAGCACCACTGGCGGCGTCGGCGCGATCGGCACGATCCAGCTCGATCTGGCGGCGGGCCGGGTGAGCGCGGACGGCCGGCCGGCGCTGCAGTCGCTGAGCCCGGTCGCGGCGGGTTTCGCCACCGCCCTGCACAGCGGCGAGGCGGTCGAACGCCTGCGCTCGCCGGCGCCGTGGCCGGACCAGGACCGGGTCGACGATCCGACCGGGCTGGCGTCGGCGGTGCTGTTGTACCCGATGCGGCTGGCGCCCGGCGAAACCCGCGAGGTCGCGGTGGAGCTGCCCAGGCGCGGCGACGGCTTCTGGCCGCAACGCGATCCGGCGCTGGCGGAGCAATGGCAGCAACGCACGGCGGCGCTGTGGCGCGAGAAGCTCGACAAGGTCCGCTTGCGCGTTCCCAAAGCCGGTCAGCACGTGGTCGACACCTTGCGCACCGGCCTGGCGCACATGCTGATCAGCCGGGTCGGCCCGCGCCTGCAGCCGGGCACGCGCTCTTACGCGCGCGCCTGGGTGCGCGACGGTGCGATGATCGGCGAAGGCCTGCTGCGCATGGGGCGCGAGGACGTGGCCGAGGAATTCCTGCGCTGGTATGCGCCGTACCAGTTCGACAACGGCAAGGTGCCGTGCTGCGTCGACGACCGCGGCAGCGACCCGGTGCCGGAGAACGACAGCCACGGCGAGCTGATCTTCACCGTCGCCGAGGTCTATCGTTACACCCGCGACCGCGCCCTGCTCGAGGCGATGTGGCCGCACGTGGCCGGCGCGGTGCGCTACATGGACGAGTTGCGCCTGAGCGAGCGCACCGAGGCCAACCGCGCGCGCGGCCCGGCCTTCTACGGGATGATGCCGGCCTCGATCAGCCACGAAGGCTATTCGGCCAAGCCGATGCATTCGTACTGGGACAATTTCTGGGCGTTGCGCGGCTACAAGGACGCGGTCGACATCGCCCGGTGGCTGGGCAAGGACGAGCAGGCGCGCGCCTTCGCCGCATCGCGCGACGAGTTCCGCGCCGACCTGTACCGTTCGCTGGAAACCGCGGCGCAGGCGCACCGGATCGACTATCTGCCGGGCGCGGCCGAACTCGGCGATTTCGACGCGACCTCCACCACCATCGCGCTGGCGCCGGGCGGCGAGCAAGGGCTGTTGCCCGAGCGCTTGCTGCGCAACACCTTCGAGCGCTACTGGAAGGAGTTCGTCGAACGCCGCGACGGGCGCCGGCAATGGAAGGACTACACCCCGTACGAGTTGCGTACCATCGGCAGTTTCGTCCGCCTGGGCTGGCGCGAGCGCGCGCACGAAGCGCTGGCGTTTTTCTTCAAGGACCAGCAGCCGCGGGCCTGGAACCAGTGGGCGGAAGTGGTGTCGCGCACGCCGCGCACGCCGTTCTTCGTCGGCGATCTGCCGCATGCCTGGGTCGAGTCGGACTATGTGCGCTCGGCGCTGGATCTGTTCGCGTACACGCGCGATCGCGACCATGCGCTGGTGATCGGCGCCGGCGTGCCCCGGCCCTGGCTGGCGGGCGAGGGCGTGTCGGTCGAGGGGCTGCGCACGCCTTACGGCGCACTGGGCTATCGACTGCGCCGCGACGGCAAGCAACTGCGGCTGAGTCTGGCGTCCGGGCTCGACCTGCCGCCGGGCGGGGCGGTGTTGAAGTGGCCGTATGCCGACGCGCCGGGAGCGACCAGGGTGAATGGAAAGGCCGCAACGTGGAACGGCGACGAATTGAAGCTGGAGCGTGCGCCGGCGGAGGTGGTGGTCGAGGTGCGTTGAGGCGTACGCGCGGTTCCGGCGATAGGTGAGGGCGTCTCAGGGGGCGCACGCGATTTCCGGTTGCGCGCCGCGGTGGCGCGGCCACCAGGCCGCCGCGTTGTTGCCTGCAGGTGCGCGGTCGTGGCTCGCGCCGCTCCTATCCCTTGCGGCGGTGTTCGGTGTCGATCATTGGCGACGGCATCGGGCTCTGCGCATTCCTTGTCGCGGCTCACGCCGCTCCTGCAGGAGGGCGGCGGCGCTCAGGGCGACCAATGCACGTCGAGCGGATTCGGGCCTTGCAGGCTGATCAGCACCGGCCAGCGTTGCACGTCGCCGCTGGCCAGTGCGTTCAGGAAGGCGTCTCGCTTGCTCGCGCCCTGGATCAGCAGGAACCGCGCCTGCGCCTGGGCCAGGCCGCGCGGGGTCAAGCTGATGCGGCGGCGCCAGTCGCGGGCGCCGGGGCAGCCTTCGGCATCGACCGCGACATAGGCCTGGCGCGAGGCCAGGGCGCGCTCGAGGCCGAGCATGTCGGGAAACAATGAGGCGGTGTGGCCGTCCTCGCCCATCCCCAGCACCACCGCGCCGGCCGGTTGCAGCGCGTGCGCATTGGCGGCGGCGACCGCTTCTTCGATGCGCTGTCCGGGCCGGGTCAGTGACTCGAAACGCGCGGCGGCGGCGTTGTCGCGCAGCAGGTGCTGGCGCACCAGCCAGGCGTTGCTGTCCGGATCGCCGGGTTGCAGCCAGCGTTCGTCCACCAGGGCCACGTCGACACGCGCCCAATCCAGCGGCGCGCGCGCCAGGGCGCGGTAGACCGGCGCCGGCGTGGTGCCGCCGGACAGCAGCAACCGTGCGCGCGGCCGCCGTTGCAGCTCGCGCCGCAGCTCGGCGGCGATCGCCACCGCGCAGGCCCAGGTCCAGTGATCGACGCTGCGGTGCTCGTGCCAACGATACGGCGCGGCCACGGTCTGGGCCGGGTCGTGCGGGACGGGCTGGGTGTCCTCGAGCATGGGCGGATCTTCGCACGGCGTTCTTTAAAACGGCGTTTGCGCGAGGGCGCCGGCCAGCGGTCCGGGCGGGCCGCACGAACGTCCGCACCGTCGCCGCCGGAACCGGAAGCGCGCCGTCGTCGCAGTCGCGGCCGCCGCGGCTGGACGGTCCGGCGTGGAGACGAGCGGCCGGGCGGTCAGCCGCGGCCGTTGGGGACCTCGCCGCTCGCCGTTACACCGCCGGCGCCGGTGCGCGTTGCGCCGCCAGTGCTGCGGCGCCGAGCAGACCCGGCTGCGGATGGGTCACCGCCAGGGTCGGGATCCGCGCCATGGTCGGCGAGAACCGGCCCTTGTGTTCGAAGCGTTGGCGGAAGCCGGAGTGGGCCAGCCACGGCATCAGCTTGGGCACCAGGCCGCCGGGCAGGAACACGCCGTCCCAGGCGCCCAGGGTCAGCACCAGGTCGCCGGCGGCGGCGCCGAACACCGCGCAGAACAGATCGATCGCGCGCAGGCAGCGTTCGTCGCCTTCGCGCGCCATCGCGGTGATGTCGGCCGGCTGCAGCGGGCCGGGATCTTCGCCGGCGATCTGGCTCAGCGAGCGATGCAGGTTGACCAGGCCGCTGCCGCTGATCAGGCGTTCGTTGGAGACCCGGCCGAATTCGCCCGACAGGCGTTGCAGCACTTCGATCTCTTCCGGCGTGCCGGGAGCGAAGCTGACATGGCCGCCTTCGGTCTGCAGCGGGTAGTAGCGGCCGTCGCGGCGCAGCAGGCCGCCGACGCCGAGGCCGGTGCCCGGGCCGATGATGGCGTAGGTGCGGTCGCGGTCGTCGTCCCAGCCGTTCCAGCGCGCGCCGCCGATCGGCACCACGTCGGTGGGTTGCAGCAGCGACACCGCCATCGCCTGCGCGGTGAAATCGTTGACCAGGTCGATCCGGCTCAGGCCCAGGGCCTGGCGGGTGCGCTCGGCGGAAATCACCCAAGGGTGGTTGGTGATCCGCGCCTCGTCGCCGTCGACCCGGCCGGCGACCGCGAACACGCCGTGGCTCGGCGTCGCGCCGGTGCGGTCGAGGTAGTGGCGCGCCGCATCGGCCAGCGAGGGAAAGTCGGCGACGGCGAAGATCTGCACGCTGTCCGCGCACAACTGCGGGCGTGCGCCGTCGGTCGTCGACAGGGCGAAGCGGGCGTTGGTGCCGCCGATGTCCGCGAGCAGGGCGCCGCTCATGCGCGACCTCCGCGCTGACCGTTGACCGGGGGCAGGAAGGCCTCGGCTTCGGCCGGGCCCCAGGACCCGGCGGGGTACTCCAGCACCGGCTGGCGGTTGCGGCTCCAGGCCTGTTCGATGCTGTCGATCCACTGCCAGGCCGCTTCGATTTCGTCGTCGCGCACGAACAGGGTCTGGTTGCCGCGCAGCGCGTCCACCAGCAGGCGTTCGTAGGCGATGCGCCGCTGCGGCGAGGTCGACATCGACAGGTCCAGCGACATCGGCCGCAGTTCCAGCGCGCCCCATTCCGGCGCGGCCAGGCTGCCCATCAGGCCCAACTCGATGGTCTCGTCCGGCTGCAGGCGCATGCGCAGGTGGTTGGGGCGCTCGCGGCCGCGCTTGGGGCGGTCGAACAGCCAGTGCGCGACCGGGCGGAACGACACCACCACCTCGGTCGCGCGCTCGGCCAGGCGCTTGCCGGTGACCAGCCGGAACGGCACCCCGGCCCAGCGCCAGTTGTCGATCCAGGTCTGCACTGCGACGAAGGTCTCCACCGGTTCGTCATGGACGAAGCCCTTGACCGCGCGGCCTTCGACCACGCCGGCGCCGTAGCGGCCGCGCACGGTGTGCTGGGCCACGTCGGCTTCGCTCATCGGCCGCAGCGCGCGCAGCACCTTGCGCTTCTCGTCGCGGATGCTGTCGGCGTCCAGCGCCGAGGGCGGTTCCATCGCGATCAGCGCCAGCAACTGCAGCATGTGGTTCTGGACCATGTCGCGCAGCGCACCGTAATGGGCGTAGTAGCCCTCGCGGCCGTCGACGCCGGCGGTCTCGCCGACCAGGATGTCGACCGACTCGATCCAGCGGTGCTGCCACACCGCCTCCAGCAAGGTGTTGCCGAAGCGCAGGGCGAGCAGATTCTGCACCGCCGCCTTGCCCAGGTAGTGGTCGATGCGGAAGATCCGCGACTCGTCCAGGCATGCCTTGAGCGCGGCGTTGATCGCGCGCGCCGAGGCCAGGTCGCGGCCGATCGGCTTTTCCAGCACCAGCCGCGATTCGCCGTCGAGCAGGCCGGCGGCCTTCAGCCCCTGTGCGCAAGGCACGAACAGGTCCGGCGGCGTGGCCAAATAGCTGACGCTGGGGCGGTCGGCGTAGGCCGACAGCGCCTGCGCGATCGCCGCTTCGTCGCGCAGGTCGACCGAGACGTAGGCGATCCGCGCCAGCAGGTCCTCGACCACGCCGGCGTCGTCGGCGACCTCGGCCGCCATGCGGTCGCGCAGCCAGGCGCGGAATTCGTCGTCGCTCAGTTCCTGGCGGCCGACCGCGACGATGCGGAACGTCGTCGGCAGCAGCCGGTCGCGCCACAGATGGATCAGGGACGGAAACAGATAACGCTGGGAGAGATCGCCGGTGGCGCCGAACAACAGCAGGGTGTCGTGCATGGAACGCGCGGACCAAAGGGGGAAGGGGGAACTCGAAGGATCGCGGTGCGCCTTGCGAGGTGCCGCAGGCGCGGGCGCCGGGACGGGGTCAAGCATATCGCCGCCGGGGCGTCGCGCGACATAGTGGCCGATCGCTGCCGCGCGTCGCGCGCCGGGCGCGGCGACGGCGCATTCTTGTCGGCACATCTCGGCGGCGTTCCGCATCGTCGCCGACGATCGCGGCGTGGGAGGCGGGCAGCGCCATGGCGTGGCGGGCTCGGGCCATGCGGAGGGGCCACGAGCATCGGCGACGGCATGAAGCGGCGAGCGGGTTCACGCGCGACCCTGCGTGCGGGTACGGTGGGCGCGGCGGCGGCGAGGGGCGGACATGGAGCGCTCCCAGGATCGCGGCACGCCGTCGGGGCGTGCATGAAAACGGTTACATGGCAGAATAGCCCAGGGCGGCGCCGATTGCACCGCCGCGTTCGTCTTCGTCGGGAGAGTTCATGGCCAAGGTCACCCTGGATCGTCTGCGCAAGGTTTATCCGAACGGTTATGTCGGCGTGGCCGATGCCAGCTTCCAGATCGAAGACGGCGAACTGCTGGTGCTGGTCGGGCCGTCCGGCTGCGGCAAGTCGACCCTGCTGCGCATGGTCGCCGGCCTGGAGACGATCAGCGAAGGCGAACTGCGCATCGGCGAGCGTCGGGTCAACGAGGTGGCGCCGAAGGACCGCGACATCGCCATGGTGTTCCAGAGCTATGCGCTGTACCCGCACATGAGCGTGGCCGAGAACCTCGGCTTCGGCCTCAAGCTGCGCGGCGCGGGCAAGGCCGAGATCGCCGAGCGGGTCGGCGCGGCGGCGGCGATGCTGGAACTGGAGCCGCTGCTGCAACGCAAGCCCGCGGCCCTGTCGGGCGGCCAGCGCCAGCGCGTCGCTCTGGGCCGGGCGCTGGTGCGGCAACCGCAGGTGTTCCTGCTCGACGAGCCGCTGTCCAATCTGGATGCCAAGCTGCGCATGGGCATGCGGGTGGAGATCGCGCGCCTGCATCGCCAGCTCGGCACGACCATGATCTACGTCACTCACGATCAGATCGAGGCCATGACCCTGGGCCATCGCATCGTGGTGATGAAGCAGGGCCACATCCAGCAGATCGACACGCCGATGGCGCTGTACGAGCGGCCGGTGAATCTGTTCGTGGCCACCTTCCTCGGCAGCCCGAAGATGAACACCTTGTCCGGTCGCGTCGACGAGCGCGGCGACGGCTTGGTGTCGAGGGTCGCCGAGGGCATCGAGCTGCCCTTGCCTGCGTCCGGTGCCTTGGCCGATACCCTGCGCGGCTATGTCGGCCGCGAACTGATCGTCGGCCTGCGCCCCGAGCACCTGCGCCCGGCCGCGCCCGGCGCCGCCACCCTGGCGACCCGGGTCGAAGTGGTCGAACCGGTCGGCAACGAAGCCTTCCTCAACCTGCGCTGCGGGCGCGACGAGATCGTCGTGCGCCTGCCGCCCTACGATCTGCCCAAGGTCGGCGACGAATTGCATCTTGCCTACGAGGCCGAGCGCATGCACTTCTTCGACCCGGTCAGCGAGTTGGCTTTGGGGCGGGGGTAGGGAGTGGGGATTGGGGATTGGGGATTGGGGATTGGGGGCGGCGCGAGCCGCGACCGCGAAATGCCTTAGGCCGCCGCTGCATCCCGGGCCCGCGTTGCGCCTCGCTCTTGCAGGAGCGGCCTGCCGCAGGAATCGGCTCCGGTCATAAGCCGCGATCGTGGGTTTGCATGCCGCCGCGCTCCGTTCGCTGCGCGGTCGCGGCTCGCGCCGCTCCCGTCCCCCTGCGGCGGCCGGACGCCCGGAAGGCGGCCCGCGCCGTGCCCGCAGGAGAGGGGAGACGGGCACGACGCAGGCCGCGAAACTGACTCGATTCGCGTCGGAACCGACGCTCAGTAGAACCCCTTGCGCAGGCTCAGTCCGACGATGCGCGGGTCCAGGGTGAACACGTTGGTGGTCAGGCCGCTGTCGTCGCTGTTGACGAAGGCGTCGGTGATCGGGGTCTTGTCGAAGGCGTTCTTGACGTACAACTGCACGCTCAGGTCCGACTGCGGCCGGTTCAGGGTCAACGAGAAATTGGCGTTGCTCCACGAGCGCAGGCGGTCGTTGACCGTGTTGTAGACCCGGGCATAGCTCTTGCTCTGGCGGTAGTAGTCGCCGCGCAGGGTGAGGTCCCAGTGCTCGCCGAGCAGGAAGGTGTACTGCGCGCCGAGGTTGAAGGTCAGCCGCGGCGCGTTCGGCAGCTCGTTGCCGCCGAGATCGGCGTAGAAGCCCTGGCCGCCGTTGGGGCCGTCGGTGCGCGGGTCGTAGCTGAAACCCAGCAAGGACTCGTAGAACCCGCCCGGCAGCAGATCGCCGCCGAGGAAGAACCGGGGGCTGCAGAAGTTGTTGAGGATGGTCGGGGCAATGTTGTAATCGCCGGCCACGGCCAGGATGCGCTCGACATAGTCCTTGGGCGCGACGCAGTTGGACGCCTGCTGCAGCCAAGGCCGCACCACCACCCAGTCCGGTTTGCCCTGGGTACGGTCCATCACGTCGATCGAGCGTTCGCCGTCGGCGATGCGGGTCTTGAGCCAGCCCAGGTTGGCGTCCAGGCGCAGCCGTTCGGTCGGCTTCCAGGCCAGCTCCAGCTCCAGGCCGTAGGACGTCGCGTCGAAATTCTCGTTGAAGGCGCTGCGGTCGACGATCTGCGAGACCTGATAGTCGCGGTAGTCGTAATAGAACGCCGACGCGTTGAACTGCAGTTTGCCGCCGGCGAAGCTGTTCTTGGTGCCGATCTCGAAGGCGTTCACGTACTCCGGCGCGAAGGTCGTGTCGCGGGCAATGAAGCCGAGGAATTCCGGATCGGCGCCGATGCCCGGCGAATTCGTCCCGCCGGCCTTGTAGCCGCGCGCCAGCGAGGCATAGACCAGGGTGTCGTCGGTGAAAGCCAGGTCCGGCTTCCAGTCCAGCACCAGCCGGCCGGTGAACTTGCCCCAGCTCTGGCGCACATCGGACAGGGCCGGGTAGCCGCTGTTGACCAGGCCGCCGCCGCGCAGCCCCGGCGCCAGCAGCAGTTGGCTCGGCACCGGCGTGGTGATCTTGGTGTCGTCAGTGTAGCGCAGGCCGGCGGTCAGCTTGACCGTGTCCGACAGCTGCCAATAGCCCTCGCCGAACACCGCCCAGGAACGGGTGCGCGCGATGTTGCGGCTGCGGAAGTAGTTGTGGCCCTGGCCGTCGATGCGGTCGATCGGGTTGGGGTCGATGTACACGCACTGCAGGTAGAACGGCAGGCTCGGGTCGAGGTTCTGCGGGCAGCCCATCGGCGGATAGCCGGCGATGCCGCGCAGCGCGTCCTGGTTGTAGAAGCCCTGGGCGAGCAGGGAGAAGATGTTGTTGAAGACGTAGTAGTCCTCGTCGATCTCGAAATCCAGGTAGTTGGCGCCGACGTTGAAGTTGAAGCGACCGTCGAAATCCGACTGCAGGCGCAGTTCCTGCGACCACTGCTTGCTGCGCGCACGGCTGAGATCGACCGCCAGGTAGCCGCTCGAGGGGCCGAGTTGCGGGTCGGTATAGACCCCGCCCGGCGTCAGCGCGAACGCGGGATTGCCCTCGTCGTCGACCGCGTCGCCGGAGTCGCTGAAGATCGGCACCGAGGCGAAGCGGCCGTAGTCCTGGGTCGAGTAATAGTCGTCCTTGGAGTACGCGCTTTGCGAGACCAGGCTCAGGCCGTTGCCGAGGTCGAAGTCGAAATTGAGCTGCACCACGTCGTTCTCGGCCTTGAAGCGCGGGTCGTAGGTGGTCGCGATCTCGCGCAGGTCGCGCGACTGGCGGACGTCGCCGAACGGGTCGATCGGCGCGGTCACGCCGCCGCGCAAGGCGTAGACGAAGTCGCTGAAGTCCGGCAGCCAGCCGAGCTTGACGAAACCCGGCGCGACCAGCATCTGCGGCAGGCTGGCGCCGTTGGGCGTGCCGAAAGCGCCCTCGTCGTAGAGCGAGCCGGGCAGGCAGGCCTGGCTGAGGTATTCGCGATAGAACGGCGCATCGGTCGCGGTCGCGCCGACCCGTTCCGGGCCGGGGTCGCGATGGCACAGCTGCTTGCCGGTGCGCGAGCGCCGGTCGTCCTCTTCGAAATGCTCCCAGACCAGGCTGGCGCGTACGCGCTCGTTCGGCGTCCACAGCGCCGAGCCGCGCGCCGACCACAGGTCGCGGTCGTTGACGTCGCGACGGGTGACGGTGTTGTAGTCGTAGCCGTCGCGACGGGTCCAGGCGCCGGCCAGGCGGAACGCCAGCGTATCGCCGGCCGGCAGGTTGACCATGCCGGCGACGCGGCGGCTGTCGTAGTTGCCGATCTCGCCCTTGAGATTGGCCTCGAGACCGTCGAGGCTGGGCAGGCTGGGAATCATGTTGACCACGCCGCCGGTGGCGTTGCGGCCGTACAAGGTGCCCTGCGGGCCGCGCAGCACTTCGATCCGGTCGACGTCGAAATACTCCTGCTCGAACAGTCGATTGCGGATCAGCGGCGTGCTGTTGAAACTCACCGCCACACCGGGGTCGGTGGTCACCGACAAGGCCTTGGTGCCGACGCCGCGGATGGAGAAGTTGTAGCTGGCGAAGTTGCTCTTGGAGAACGTCACGTTCGGAGTCGCCCGCAACAGCTCGGCGCCGCCTTCGATCTTGAGCTCGTCCAGCGATTGGGCGCTGAACACCGACAAGGCGATCGGCACGTCCTGGATGCGTTCGGCGCGTTTCTGCGCGGTGACGATGACCGCGTCCAGGGTGGTGGCGTCGGCGCTCGCGGTTTGGCCGGGCGGCGCCGCCTCCGGCGCGGGCGCGGCGCCCTGCTGGGCGGCGGCCTGCATCGCCAGGCCGGACAGCAGCGCCAGCAGCAGGGCGCGCCGCCGTGGCATCGGACGGAAGCGTGGATGGGTTGACGGCATCGGGTATCCCCTCGTGGATGTGGCGAATGGCGTTGCGCGCGGCGCGCCCGGACGCGACCGGCCTGCGCGCAAGGCGTGCGGCGAACGGACGACGGATGGACGACGGATGCGGCCGCGGGCCTTCCCCTGGAGCGGCTGCGGCGGCCGCGGGCGGCTGCGCAAGGTCCGGAGCCTTGCGCAACCGCGCAGGCTTACGGCCAGACGATGCCGACGGTCGGCCAGGTGCTCAGCGTGCCGCTGACCCGGCAATTGCCGGGCAGCACGGTGTCGAAGGTGAACACGCCGCCGACCAGGGTGCCGCGGACCGTGCCCTGGCAAGCGATCAGGCCCAGAGCGACCACGCGTACGTTGCGCAACTCACCGGTGGTGGGCGAGGTGGGTACCAACTGCCAGGTGTTCTGGCCCTTGATGACGCTGCAGATCAGCGAGCTGCCGACGAAGGTCGAGGCCGGGCCGTTGATGGTGCCGTTGCCGAAAGCGTCGATGCTGCCGTAGAAGGTCGACGTGCAGGGGCCGCCGACGCCGCCGGGACCGGTGAGGTTGGTCGGGCCGCTGGCGCTGAAGCCGCTGTTGACCGGGGTGAGCGACGCCGCCGACGCCGTAGTGGCGACGAACGCGGCGACGCCGATCAGGGAGCCCAACACGAAAGTTCGGATTGCGGGCATGAGCTAGTCTCCAAACAGGCTGGAAGGGGAGGTGCAAAGCACCGTGTCGCCGCGAGCGCTGTGCCGCGACGGGTCAGGACGGCCGCGCCGCGACGCATGCGGCGGAGGCTGGGGGCGGACCGCCGGGAGCGTCGCGATGCCCGCGTGGCATCGCCCGGTGATCCGCAGGCGCCGGTCCTGGGCCGACGCTATTCGCTGGTCTTTACCGCCGCGGAGGCGGAGCGCGTCCCGGCGGGATCACGCCTCCACCACCTCGACCGCCCACGGCGGCAGGATGCCCGAGGGTTTGCGCGCCGCGGCCTGCGCATCGGCGGCCTGGGCCGCGGCGTCGGCGAGCAGCACCACGCGCTCGACCTTGCCGATCTGTTCGGCGTTGCCGAACGGCTCGGTCAGGGTCGGCGAGATGAAGGTGATCAAGCGCGCCAGCATCAACGAGTCGCTGACTTCCTCGCCCATGCACAGCGCGGCGATCAGCTCGTCCATGTTCTCGCCGGCCAGTACGCCGGCCAGCGCCTTCAGGCATAGGTGCAGGCGCATGCCCAGTTCGTTGCGCGACAGGTACGGCAGCGCGCGGGCGAAGGCTTCGAAGTAGCGGCCGAAGATCGGCTGGTAATGCTCGCGCAGGTAGCCGCGGATGAACGGCGAGGGGTCGCTGTAGACGCGGCCGAGCAGGCGCACGAAGGCCGGACCGTTGGCGCTGTTGCGGCCCATGCGCAGCGCCGGCACGAACAGCGCGCTGAGCACGGCGTGCGCGTCCATCGATTCGGCGCCGTAGCGTTGTTCGCAAGCGTCCAGCAGGCGCAGGCGCTCCTGGTTGAGGCGGTCGAAGCGTTCCTGCAGCAACTCCTGGACCAGCGCCTCCTTGCTGCCGAAGTGGTAGTTGACCGCGGCCAGGTTGGTCACGGCGCGGCCGGTGATCTGGCGCATCGACATGGCCTCGTAGCCGTGTTCGATGAACAAATCCTCGGCCGCCTCGAGCAGGCGGGCCTTGGTATTGCCGGGCAGCAGCGGTCGTGTGTTCATCGGCGCTCGGAGGCTGGACGCGGCGGCGCCCGTGGGCGGGGCGGTCGGACGCGCGTTTTGGGCGGCACTGAAGGAGCGTTTGAAGGGGCGATTTGAAGGTCGGCTCGATTGGATGTTTGAGTACGGGTTTCAAACGGCTGTTCCAACGCACGTCGCCGTATGTGGCACAGCGCCCGACGGTGAAATCGCGCCGGCGCGCACTGTCTGGCGCGGCCGCCGCGGCGAATGTCGGAATTTGCTACGCATAACGCAGAATCGGGCGCGAACGCCGTCCGTTTTTTTCTCGACACGGCCCGGATCTTGCTGCTGCGCAACGCGCGGCTGCGGTCGCGCAGGCTGGCGGCGGTGCGGTACGTCGATACGCCCTGTGCTCGATCCGTACAGTGGGCGGGGCCGGGCAGGGAGTGATAACGTTCAGCTTCCAGGAGGGACCCCGATGGATCGTCTGCCCGCGACCGGCCGCCGCACCGCAGCCGCGCCCCGGACCGCCGCGCAGACGCGCCGTGCCGCCCGGGCCGCGGCCGCTGCGCTGGTCCTATTCGCCGCCACAGGATGTCAAACCGCCATGTCCACGTCCGCCGCTTCCAGCTCCGCCGCCTCGGCCGCCGCCGGCACTTCGGCCGAATGGCCGCTGCGCTTCCAGCGCCATCGCTTCGGCGCCTACTGCTTCGACACCTGGGGCTGCCAGATCGTCTACAACGGCTTCCCGCACGGGCGCTCCGAACCCGAGACCTTGAGTCCGTCCGCCGCGTCCTATGGCGACGATCTGCGCCAGCGGATGAAGGGCGGGCACTTGGACATCCGTAATTTCCCCGGTCCGGCCGAGGTGCGCTGGCGCTCCAAGGACAAGACCGAGCACGAGGCCCGGATCGACATCGCCGAGATCTTCCGCGACCAGCTGGTGCGGCACGAGGTCGCGCGCGAGGACATCGCCGAGGGCGCCAGCATCGGCGAGCCGGAGATCATCCTGGAGGTCGACGACCGCACCATCAACGTCTACAGCCGCTGCTTCATTCCGCTGAAGCGGCCGATGGACCCGGGCAATCCGCACAGCGACTACCGCGCCGATCTGATCAAGGTATTCAGCCGCAGCTACTGACCGCCCGTTCGGGCCGCAGGACTAAGGAGAGTTTGCGATGGGCGGTGGAAAGCATCCGGACGGGGTCGAGACCTATCCCGCCGACCGGCACGACCTGGACAGTTACCGCGAGGCCAGCGCCGAACTGGCGCGGCTGCAGGCGCCGTTGCTGCTGGATTCGAACAACCCGCATGCGCGTTTGTTCGTGGCCGCGTTCGACGGCACCGGCAACAGCATGTACAAGGACGACCCCAAGAACCACACCAACGTCGCCAACGTGGTCCAGCAGCTGGAAGCCGGCCTGCACCGCAACGTCGGCTTCGGCTACGTCGAAGGCCCCGGCACCCAGGACGGCTGGTTCGCCAGCACCCGCGACATGGCCACCGGCCGCACGTTCGAGCCGCGCGTCGAGCGGATGTACCAACAGTTCGCCGAACAGTCCAAGCAGTGGCTGCGCGAGGACCCGCAGGCGCAGATCAGCGTCGCCGGGATCGGCTTCAGCCGCGGCGCCGAGCAGGAAGCGGCGTTCGCGCGCCTGGTCCACGAGCGCGGCATCCAGGATCCCAGCGGCGCGCAGTATCGCTACGACAGCGCCCGCAACATCGTCGGGGTCGAGTACACCAAGCCGCCGTTGGTGCCGCCCGGGCAGGTGGCCCAGGCCGTGGGACTGTTCGATCCGGTCGGCACCGGCGAGCCGCGCCTGCACGACCGGCGCCTGCCGCCGTCGGTGGTGTCGGGGTTCCAGATCACCGCCGAGGACGAGCGCCGCGACCATTTCAAGTCGACCAGCCTGCTGCGGCCCGGCTTCACCGAGGACTCGCGCTTTCTCAACGTCACCGTCGGCGGTGCGCACAGCAACATCGGCGGCAGCTACGAGCTCAACGGCTTGTCGATCCGCAGCGGCAACCTGATGACCGATTACCTCAACAGCCTCAGCGACCGGCCGCTGCTGGACAAGCGGGTGGAACCGGACGATCCCTCGCTCAACGTGGTCCATCGCTCGGACAAACATCAGTTCTTCTACACCACCCGCAGCTTCCGCGACGGCGAACGCGACCGTATCGACCTGGTCGCGAGCAAGCAGCAGCAAAAAGACGGTTCGGTGGCCGATCCCTACCGCAAGGAGCCGATCGATCCCGAACTGGACGCCCGCTTCGAGCGCCGCGGCGTGCCGATCGGCGCCGCGCCGGTGCGCTTGGGCGCGCTCGACGCCGGCCAGCCCATTCAAGTGCAAGGCGGGCCGGCGCAGGGCGGCCGCGGGCCGGGCGGCGACGAGGTCGAGCGCAGTTTCGATCGCATGGTCGAGGCCGCGCGCAACCGCGACAGCGCCGGCTTCCGCGCCGCGACCCAGGACTACGCCCAGTCCGAATCCGGCCAGGCCTGGTTGCAGGGCGGGCGCGAGCAGTACCGGCAGCAGCAGGAACAGCAGCGCCAGCAACAGGATCAGAACCCGGCGCGCGCGGCCGAACGACCGCCGCTGCAGGAGGCTCCGCCGGCGCAACAGGCTCAGCCGCCGGCACCGACCCAGCAGCTTCCGCAATCCCCGTCGCCGCCCGCGCCGCGCCTGCCGGGAATGTAAAGAACGCGCTTCACCCACGGTGGTCCGAAGCGCGTTTTCCGGCGCACGCTTTTAAAGGCATGCCTTTGAAGCCACGCTACTCAACGGCACGTTTTTTCCAGAACACGATTTCAAGAGCACGCTTACGGAGATCCTCGTGCAGGACGCGCAAGACCTGAAACGCCTCGCCGCCGACCTGGCGGTTTTCGCCCAGCATCTGCAGGAACAGAGCGAACGTGCGGTCCAGCACGTCGACCGCAGCGCCGATGAGCTGCAACGCACCGCCCAGGGCATGGGCGCCGGCGCCGAACTGCTGGCGCAGCAGATCGCCCAGGCGGTGCGCGCCCAGGCCCAGGAAGCCATCGGCCGCGGCGCCGAACAGACCTTCGCTCCGATCGGCGCGCAACTGCGCGAAAGCGCCGAGACCGCCCAGCGCGCGGCGCAGGCGATCGAGGAACAGCGCAAGTCGCTGCAGCGTTCGCAGCAGCATCTGCTGTACAAGGGCGTGATCGCGCTGCTGGTCGGCTCGGTGCTGGCGGTCGGCGCCAGCGCGTACTTCGCCCGCAAGTCGATGCGCGAGATCGAGCGCGCCAAGTTCGGCGCCGACATCCTCGAGGCCTCGCGCACCGGCACGCTGACCCGCTGCGACGGCAAGCTGTGCGCGCGGGTCGGCAAGCGCTGGGGCACGAAGGGCGAGTACGTGTTGCTGGAAGAGTAAGCCCGCGCCGTCTGCCGTCTGCCGTCGCCTGCGGTCGCGGGCACGACGGCGGCGGAAGGCGCCGGAAACCTTGGCTGCCGTCATCCCCGCGAACGCGGGCTGCGGGGCTCATCGCGGCGCGACTCCAGCGCCCCCGGCCGCCGCTTTCGCGGGCACGACGGGCCCGGAAGCCGGCGGCGGCAAAGACGCAGCCTTCGTTCACGCCGCCGCCGCGACCGCGGCTTCGGCGCGCCGGCTGTGCCGCTTGAGCAAGGCGATCGCCAACAGCAACAGCGCCATCGGCAGCAGCGACAGGTAGAACGCGGTGCCGCCGCCGAGGCGGGCGAACAACTGGCCGGTGAGGAACGAGCCGGTGGTGCCGCCGAGCGCGGAGAACACCACGATCAGGCCGGTCATCGCCGCATGCCGCGACTTCGGCAGCGAACTCAGTACCACCGAGTTGATCGCCGGATAGATCGGCGCCATGAACAGGCCGATCAGCGGGAACACGTAGGCCGCCAGCGGCGCGTGCGCCCAGGTCATGGACGGGTTGGGCCGGGCGTCTGCGGCCAGCGGCAGAGCCATCACCACCAGCGCGGCCATCGCCGCCACGCAGGTCATCAGCAGCCAGTGCCACGGCACCCGGCGCAGGGCCAGGCCGGCGCCGAGCCGGCCCAGCGCCAGCGATACGGCGAAGATGCTCGCCGCCTGCACGCTCATGGTGGTCGGCAAGTGCAGGATTTCGCGGTTGAAGGTTGGCAGCCAGGTGCCTACGCTCTGTTCGATCAAGACATACAGGAAGGCCGAGGCCAGGAACACCGCGACCAGCGGCTGGGCGACCAAGCGGAACATGTCGAGGAAGGACTCGCCGGCGGCATGGCCGTCGCGCGCGGCCCGCTCGTCCAGGCGCGAGCCGGCCAGCAGCAGCACGATCGCCGCGCACAGCGCCGCCAACAGCCAGTACACCCGCAGCCAGACCGGATCGCCGGGCGACTGCGGATCGATGAACCAGGCGAAGATCCAATAGCCGGCGAGCACGCCGACCATGAACCAGCCTTCGATGATGCTGGTCAGGCTGGCGTGCTGCTGCTTGCCCTCGGTCAACAGGCCGATCGAGGAGTACACCGAAACCTTGACCAGGGCGAAGGCCACGCCGGTCGCGGCGAACAGCAGCTTGGTCATCCAGAACGAAGCCAGCAGCGGCATCAGCGCGCAGGCGGCCCCGACCAGGGCCAGCCCGAGCATCATCGCCCGGCGGTAGCCCAGGCGCGGCATCAGGGCGGCGGTCAGGAACGAGACGACCGCGATCGGCAGGTCCTTGAAGGCTTCCAGGATGCTGGCCTGGCTCTTGTCGATGCCGAAGCCCTGGATCGACTGCAGGATCACCGTGCCGACGCTGTTGAGCAGGATCCCGAACACCATGTAGGTGAGGATCATCGCCAGGATCGTGCGGCCTCGGTTCATGCGGGCGTGGCTCCGGTGAGCGCTCCGGCGCGGGGCCGGATCAAGCGAATAAAAGACCGTTCGCGGCGGCTTGCCAAGTGCGGACGCCGGAGAGAGGGGCAGGGCGACTGCCGCGAGCTCCAGCCGCCGCGAACGGTGAGGTCAGGGCGGGGTCCCGGGGCCGCGTGGCGCGGTCCCGGGCCGGGCCGCGCCGCCGGGCGGCGGCGCGGGCACCGGATCACCAGCGGTAGGCGGCGGAGAACAGGTAGGAGCGCCCGGCGATCGGACGGCCCATGAACACGCCGCCGGTGGCCGCGCCGGGCACGCGCACGTTGCCTTCGGTCAGGCCCAACTCGTTGGTGACGTTGCTGCCGGTGAAGGCGAACTCCCAGTTTTCGCCGACGTGCAGGTTCGCGCCGATGTCGAGCGTGTCGTAGGAGGGCAGCTTCTGGGTGTTGGCCAGGTCGGCGTAACGGTCGCCGATGCGCGAGTAGGTGGCGAAGATCTTCAGGTCGCCGAACGGCAGGGTCCAGTAGTAGCTGGGGGTGAAGCGGAACTGCTGCTTGGGCTGGCGCATCACCTGGTTGCCGGTGAACTCGCGGTAGTTCTCGTACTGCGCGTCCAGCCAGATCCCGGTCAGGGTCAGTTCCAGGCCGCCGATCGGACGCACCGCACCTTCCACTTCCACGCCGTAGGCGCGCGAGTCGCCGACGGTGGTGAAGTTGGTGCCGTCGTCGAGGAAGGCCTGGAACGGGGAGTTGGTGAACTTGTTGTAGAACGCGGTCAGGTACAGGTCGTAGACGTTGTTGCCGGACTTGAAGCCGAGCTCGTACTGGTCGATTTCCTGGGTCTTGGTGTTGCCGTCGCGCAGGTTGTCGAACGCCGGCAGCTTGTAGCCCGAGTTGGCGCGGGCGAACACGCTGCTGGTGTCGTTGAGCTTGTAGTTCAGGCCCAGGGTCCAGGAGAAGTGATGATCGTTCTGGTCGATGCGCCGGCTGGTCGGCAGCGAGATCGAAGTGGCGTTGTCGTACAGCGTGTTCGGATTGCCGTCCAGGTCGACCGTGGCGGTGTCGTGCACGGTCCCGTCGACCTGCTGCCATTCGTAGCGCACGCCGCCGTCCAGGCGCAGGCGTTCGTTGATCTGCCACTCGTCGGCCAGGAACACCGCGGTGTTCTGGCCGTCGTAGTCGCCGCGCAGGGAGAAGAACGAAGTGCCGACGAAGCCGTCGCGGGTGACCTGGCGGCCGTCGGCCAGGCGCAGGTCGATCCGCCGCGCGTTGTTCTGCGCGGTCAGCAGCATGTTGTTGCCGAGATACCAGGTGTCCTTGGACGAGTAGCGCGCGTAGTAGACGCCGGCGGTGAAGGTATTGCCCTCGAACAGGTCGCGGCTGAAGCGCAGATCGTTGGTGAACGACTCCAGCTCCTTGTCGACCACCCAGAAGCCGGCGGTCAGCACCTGCTGGTTGGGATCGACCGCGCCGCCGCCGTTGACGTAGGTGGCGGTGCCGGCGCTGCCGAAGCCGGCGATGTAGTCGGCCATGCGCCGGGGGCTGGCGCCGGTGAACAGGCCGTTGGTCGGGGCGCTGCCGCTGACGTAGTTGATCCGGTCGCTGATGGTCCAGTCGCCGACGTAGAAATCCATCGAGGCGCCGAACACGTCGAGGTTGATGCCGCGGCCCTCGGCCAAGTCGCGGCGGATGCGGGTGCCGGGGCCGGTGGGGATGTCGACGTGGCGGAAGTCGTTGCCGAGCAGGGTGCCGGTTTGCGCGTCCAGGCCCGGGAAGCTCGACAAGCTGCTGCCGTTGTTGCGCGACAGCAGCGGAATCGGGGTGAAGAAGGCGTTCTTGTCGTTGGTGTGGCGGGCGTAGACCGTGACCTCGCCGCTGTCCCAGCTGTGGGTCAGGGTGGCGCTGAGCTGGCCGCCCTTGTCGGCCGGGAACTGCGTGTCGCGCACGCCGTCGGTGACGCGGTAGAAACCGCCGACGCTGTAGTACCAGCCTTCGCCGAGCTTGCCGCTGTTGAACAGATCGACGCGGCGGAAGTTGTCGCTGCCCAGGCCGATGCGCACGCTGCCGGCCGGCTCTTCGCCGCCCTTCTTCTGGATGAAGTTGACCGTCGCGCCGGGCTGGCCGTTGGAGAAGATCGGGCTCGGGCCGCCGCGCAGCACTTCCATGCGCTCGACCGTGTCGTCCATCCGGAACAGGGTCGAATTCTCCAGGAACGACAGGGTCGGCGGCGGATACAGCGGCGCGCCGTCCATCTGCACGGTCACGAACGGCGCGTCGCCTTCGGAGGGCATGCCGCGCACGAAGATGTTGGCGCCGGTGCTGCCGCCGGCCGATTCGGCCCACACGCCGGGCACGACCTTGAGCGCGTCGGCGGTGCTCAGCGGCACCGCTTCCTGGATCTGCTCCAGCGAGGCGGTGGTGATCGAGAAGCTGGCGTCGCGCTTGCGCAGGCCCTTGAAGCGCGCGGTGCCGCTGACCACGATCGCGTCGAGGGTGGTGGCCGACTCCTTGCCGTCGGCGGTCGCGGCGGCCGGCGCGGCGGGCTGCTGGGCCGCGCTTTCCTGGGCCAGGACGGCGCCCGGGGCCAGCGCGGCGGCGATCGCCGCGGACAGGGCGTAGCGGATCAGGCGAGCTTGCTTGGACGATGCGCGTTGCATGGTGTTCTCCCCACTCATCTGAAGTTCTCTTGCTCGGATTGCGGTTGGCGGTCGGGTCTGCCGCGGCGGTGCATGCCGCGCGCGGTCAGGGCGAAACGAAGGCGTCCAGATCGAAGCCGGCGATCGCGTCGAGGCAGGCGTCGGCGCCGGACAGGGCGGCCGGGTCGCCGATGCCGACTGCGGCCATGCCGGCGCGCTTGATCGCGATCACGCCGGCGGCGGCGTCCTCGATGCCGATGCATTGCGCCGGAGGCACGGCGAGGGCGGCGGCGACGTCGAGGAAAATGTCGGGTTCGGGCTTGGCGCGGGCGATGCGCGCGGCATCGGCGATGTAGTCGAAACGCCGGCCGATGCCGAGCCGTTCCAGCAGGGCGGCGGCATTGCGGCTGGCCGAGGCCAGGCCGAGCTTGAGGCCGCGGGCGCGCGCCTGTTCGAGCAGGCGCTCGACGCCCGGGAACAGATCGGCCGGAGTAACGGCGGCGATCGCCTCGACGTAGTAAGCGTTCTTGCGCTCGGCCAGGGCCTGCTTGGCTTCGGCGCTGAGCACTCGTCCGGCGTGGCGCAGGATGATCTCCAGCGAGGCCATCCGGTCGACGCCCTTGAGCTGTTCGTTGACGTGCCGGTCGAACGGCAGGCCCTCTTCGTCGGCCATGCGCTTCCAGGCGCGGTAATGGGTCTGGGCGGTGTCGGTCAGGACCCCGTCGAGATCGAAGATCAGCGCTTGCGCGGGACGCGGGAAGCTCTGCCGCACCGGGCCGCCCGGCGCCGCCAGGGGCGCGCGCTGCGGTTCGTCGACGCGCAATCCGATGCGCCGGCCCGCGTGCTCGATGCTCAGCGGCGCGCCGTCGAGCAGGCGGTACTCCACGCCGTCGCGATCGATCTTCAGGCGCAGGCGCCGGCCGCGCCAGCGCAGGCCGAAGCCGTAGCCGCGCCAGCCGGCGGGCAGGGTGGGGGCGAAGCTCAACTGTCCGTCGTGGCTGCGCAGCCCGGCGAAACCGGCGCTCAGGCCCAGCCAGGTGCCGGCCAACGCCGCCATGTGCACGCCGTGGTCGGTGTTGCCGTGCAGATCGTCGAGGTCGACGCGCAGGTTGTCGTTGAAAAAGCGTTCGGCCTGCGCGGGGTGGCCGACTTCGCTGGCGAGAATGCCGAACGCCGATGCCGACAGGGTCGAGTCGTGGGTGGTGACGGCTTCGTAGTAGTCGTAGCTGCGGCGCTTGATGTCGGCGGGAATGCCGTGGCCGGCCAGGACCAGGGCCATGACCACGTCGGCCTGTTTGCAGATTTGGTGCCGGTACAGGCTCAGTGGGTGGAAATCCAGCAACAGCGGGCGATGCTCGCCCTCGCGGCGCGGGAACGGCCAGCGCGGCTTGCTCAGGAAAGTGTCGTCCTGGGCGTAGATGCCCAAGGCCGGGTCGTAGTGCAGGAACATGGTCTCGCCGGCGCGCCGCCACAGCGCCGGCTCGTGCGCCTGCACGCCCAGCCGCGCGGCCAGCGCCTGCGCCTGGTGGGGGCGCCGTTCCTGCAACAGCTCCCAGACCTGCGCGGCGCGCAGCAGATGCTGCTGGGCCATGCGGTTGGTGTAGAAGTTGTTGTCGACCAGGGCGGTGTACTCGTCCGGGCCGGTGACGCCGTGGATGCAGAACGCGCCGCCGCGGCGGGCGTCGAAATGGCCGACCTGCGGCCAGATGCGCGCGGTTTCGAACAGGATCTCGGCGCCGCTTTCGAGCAGGAAGTCGAGGTCTTCGGTGGCGTCGAAGTACAGGCCGATCGCGTACGCGACCGCGGCGTTGATGTGGTAGGCGGCCGAGCCCGAGGGATAGTGCGCCGAGCATTCGCCGCCGGTGATGGTGCGCCAGGGGAACAGGGCGCCGTGCGGGTGGTTCATCTCGCGCGCGTGCCGGCGCGCCGGCTCCAGCGCCGCGTAGCGCGCGTGCAGCATGGCGCGCGCGACGTCCGGCGCGGTGTAGACCATCACCGGCAGCATGAAGGCCTCGGTGTCCCAGAAATAATGGCCTTCGTAGCCCTCGCCAGTCAGGCCCTTGGCCGCGGTGCCGTTGACGCCGTCGCGGCCGGCCGACTGCAGCAGGTGGAACAGATTGAAGCGCAGCGCCTGCTCGGCCGCGGCGTCGCCGTCGATCGACAGTTCGGCGCCGCGCCAAAAGTGCGCCAGCGCCGCGGACTGGCGCGCGGCGAGCGCGTCGAAACCGAGCGCGGCCGCCTGTTCCAGCGCGCTTTGCGCGCGCTGCACCAGCCCGGTCTCGTCGTTGTGGCTGAGGTAGGCGACGAACTTCTCCAGGCCGACGCTTTGCCCGGGTTGCAACTGCGCTTCGTAGCGTTGCCGGACGGCGTCGCCCTCGACGCCGGCCTGCGCCGCATGGAGTCCGGCTGCGATGCGGTGGTCTTGCGCGCAGACCACGCGCAGATTGCTGCGCCGGGTGGATTGCAGGACGTGCGCGCCGTGTGCGTCGGCGTGCGCCGACAGCAGTTTCAAACCTTCCGCCGACGCCACGCCGATGCGCGGGTCGTCGCCTTGCTCGGCGGCCTGATGGCCGCATTCGATCGCCGAGACCAGGCTCAACGGGCCGCTGTAGTCGATCGATTCGACCCGATAGCGGATCGCCAGCAAGTCCACGCCGTCGTGGCCGCTGTCGAACGGCAGCACGCGTTCGGCATGGATCTGCAGGGTCTGGCCCTGCGGCGTGCGCAGGCGCAGGCGGCGCGCGCTGCGGCCGTGGCGCAGGTCGAGGCTGCGTTCGAAGTCCAGCCACTGCGCCCGGTCCGGCTCCAGGCGCTGGGCGCCGAGCCAGACCGCAATGCGCTGGCCGTCGGCGACCGGCAGGCGGGTGTCGGTGTGGCGGGCGAAACCGGGGAAGCGCTCGTGGTAGTGGATCGGGTGCTTCTCGTAGACCGCAGCCAGGAAGCTGCCGTCGCTGCCGCCGGCGGCCTCTTCGAAGCCGCCGCGCACGCCCAGGGAACCGTTGGCGAGCGCGAACAGGGTTTCGTCGCGACGACGCCGGGCCGGGTCGAATCCGCGCTGCTGCAACAGCCAGGCATCGGCGACGACATCGGGGGAGGGCGACTGGGTTTGAGGCTGGGTCACGCGGGGCGGGTCCTGGAGCGGCGTTGCGCGGACCCTAGGGATCGACTGTTATCGATGTCAAGTTATCGATAACAGTCTTGCGATTCAATGTGCTCTCGACGGCTGCCCGGCGATCGCTTTCAGGGCCGTCCGGACGCTGTGCGAACGAATCGGATCAATTGCTTAGCCGGATGTTGCGGCGCGTCATGCGCGAGCCTGCGAACGCCTTGCGCGCGTTGCGTCGCAACATGACGCTGCGCACGTCCTGCGCGACGCGTCACGATGTGCGCGCACCGCGACAGCGCTCGGCGGCATCGTGGACACGACGGACTCAGGTGACCCGCGCGACCAGATGGGTCGGCAGGATTTCCGATTCCGCCGGGCGGCCTTCGATCAGGGCCAGGATCTTGCGCGCCAGCAACACGCCGGCGTCGACGAAGTTCTGATGGATCGAGGTCAGCGGCGGCAGGTAGGTCGCGCCCAGGGGGGTGTCGTCGTAACCGATCACCGACACGTCCTCGGGCACGCGCCGGCCGCGTTCGATCAAGGCCCGGATCGCGCCGATCGCGAGCAGATCGCTGGCGGCGAACAGCGCGTCGAACTGCGGGTGCTGGTCGAGCAGGGCATGCACGGCCTGAGCGCCGGCGCTGACGGTGAAATGGCCCACCACCGGGGTCAGCGGCTCGATCCCGTGTCCGGCCAGGGTCGAGCGGAAGCCGTCCAGACGCTCGGCGAACTCGCCGTGGGCGCTGTCGCCGAGGAATACCGGCCGGCGTCGGCCCAGGGCCAGGAAGCGTTCGGCGGCGAGTTTGCCGCCGCGCTGGTTGTCGCTGCCGACCACGATCTGCGATTCGTGCCGGCTGACCGCGCCCCATACCACCATCGGCCGGCCCCAGCGCTGCACTTCGTGCATCGCATCCTCGTGCGCGCCCTGGCCGAGCAGGATCACTCCGTCGGCGGCCTGCACGCTGGGCAGGGAACCGCCCTGCAGCGAGGTCAGCAGCACGCTGTAGCCGGCCGAGGTCAGTTCCTGGCTGATGCCGCCAAGCAAATCCAGCGGGTAGGAGCCGGACATCTGCCGTTCGACGGTGGGTTTCATTTCCACCACCACCGCCACGGTCATGCTGCGGCGCAGGCGCAGGTTGCGCGCGCTGATGTTGAACTGATAGCCCTGTTGTTCGGCCAGTTCCTTGATCCGGGCGCGGGTCTCCGGGTTGACCAGCGGACTGTCGCGCAGAGCGCGCGACACCGTGATCGCCGAAACCCCGGCCAGCTCGGCCAGGTCGGCCATGGTCAGGGGCTCGCCGGTTTTGCGGGGCGGCTGGGAGGCGCGCGGTCGGCTCATGCGGGGCGGCGGGCTCGGTTCGGTAGAAGTGGGGGCGGCTCGGGTGGAGCGCGCTTGCACTGTTTATCACGCCCGGCGGCCGGTCTTGCCAACCGCGGTCGCCGCCGACCCGATCGGGCAAGGCCGGGCCTTGGCCGGGCCGCGGCGGCGCCGCCGGCACGGCGATCGGCGGCGGACCGCGCTCCGCCGTTGTCGACGGCGGGCTCGGCCGGGGTTCGCTATACTCGCGAAGAAGCGCGGTCGCTACCGTGTGCGGCCCAGTGGATTCAATCACTTGGCTTAGCTATCTAACCTAATTTCACGGCTGCGCCCCCGGGCGCGCCAGAGGCCACACCGCCGCATGCGTCTCTCCACGATCAAGCTGTCCGGTTTCAAGTCCTTCGTCGATCCGACCACGCTGCACCTGCCCACCAACATGACCGGCGTGGTCGGTCCGAACGGGTGCGGCAAGTCGAACATCATCGACGCGGTGCGCTGGGTGATGGGCGAGAGCTCGGCCAGCCGCCTGCGCGGCGACTCGCTGACCGACGTGATCTTCGCCGGTTCCTCGGCGCGCAAGCCGGTGTCGCAGGCGATGGTCGAGCTGATCTTCGACAACTCCGACCACACCATCACCGGCGAATACGCCGCGTTCAACGAGATCTCGGTCAAGCGCACGGTCAGCCGCGACGGCAGCAACCAGTACTACCTCAACGGCGCCAAATGCCGGCGCCGCGACATCACCGACCTGTTCCTCGGCACCGGCCTGGGCCCGCGCAGCTACTCGATCATCGAGCAGGGCATGATCAGCCAGGTCATCGAGGCCAAGCCGGAAGAGCTGCGCGTGTACCTGGAGGAGGCCGCCGGCATCTCCAAGTACAAGGAGCGCCGCCGCGAGACCGAAACCCGCATCCGCCACACCCGCGAAAACCTCGACCGCCTCAACGACCTGCGCGAAGAGGTCGGCAAGCAGCTCGAACACCTGCGCCGTCAGGCGCGCCAGGCCGAGCAGTACCAGGCGATCCAGGCCGAGCGCAAGATCAAGGACGTGGAGTGGAAGGCGCTGGAATACCGCGCCCTGGACCAGAAGCTGCAGGCCCAGCGCGAGAAGCTGTCGCAGCAGGAAACCCGGCTGCAGCAGCTGATCGCCGAGCAGCGCGAGGCCGAGCGCGAGCTGGAGACCGGCCGGGTCCGGCGCGAAGAGGCCGCCGAGGCCTTGAACAAGGCCCAGGCCGCCAGCTACGAGGTCGGCGGCGCGCTGGCCCGGATCGAACAGCAGATCCAGCATCAGCGCGAACTCTCCAGCCGCCTGCACAAGGCGCGCGACGAGGCGATGGCGCAATTGGCCGAGATCGGCGAGCACATCGGCAACGACCAGGCCCGCCTGGACGTGCTGCTGGCCGCGGTCGCCGACGCCGAACCGCGCATCGAGGCGCTGCGCGAGGACGACGAGGCGCGCCAGGAGGCCCTGCGCGACGCCGAGGCCCGGCTCAACGACTGGCAGCAGCGCTGGGACGCGCACAGCCGCGAACAATCCGAATCCGCGCGCGCGGCCGACGTCGAGCGCACCCGCATCGAAGGCCTGGACCGGCAGATCCTCGACGCCGACCGCCGGCGCGAATCGCTGACCGCCGAGCGCACCGGCCTGGACGTCAACGCCCTGGCCGACGCGTTCGAACAATTGCAGAGCCAGCACGAACTGCAGAAAGAATCGCTGGACAGCCTCAGCGAGGAACTGGAAACGCGCAAGAGCGCGGTGGCCGATCTGCAGGAACAGCAGCGGGCGACCCAGAACCAGCTCGCCGAGGTACGCAAGCAGGCGCAGACCTCGCGCGGCCGCCTGTCCTCGCTGGAGACCTTGCAGCACGCGGCATTGGGCCAGGAGCAGGGCGCGGCCCTGGCCTGGCTGAAGGCGCGCGGGCTGGATTCGGCGCAGCGCGTCGGCGAGACCCTGAGCGTCGAGGCGGGCTGGGAAAACGCGGTCGAAAGCGCGCTCGGCCAGCTCATCGAAGGCGTGCTGGTCGAAGCCCCGGAAACCCTGGTCGACGCGATCGGCGAACTCGGCGAAGGTCGCCTGACCCTGGTCTCGCCCGAGCGCGACGATGCGACGTATGCGCCGACTTCGCTGGCGGCCAAGGTGCAGGGCCCGGCCGCGATCCGCCGCCTGCTGTCGCGCCTGCACGGCGCCGACGACCTGGCCGCGGCGCGCGCGCTGCAGGCCACGCTCGGCGCCGAAGAAACCGTCATCACCCGCAACGGCGAGCGCCTCGGCGCCGGCTGGGTGCGGGTGCTGCGCTCCGGTGCGGCCAAGCAGGGCGCGCTGTTGCGCGAGCGCGAGATCCAGACCCTGCGGGTCGAGATCGAGACCCTGCAGGAGCGCGAACGCGAACTGGAACAAAACCAGATCCAGCTGCGCGACCGTTCGCTGGCCGCCGAGCAGCATCGCGAAGACGCCCAGCGCAGCCTGTACATGGCCCATCGCGGGGTGTCCGAACTGGCCGGCCAGTTGCAGAGCCACCAGGGCCGGCTGGACTCGGCGCGCACCCGGATCGAAAAGATCGACGCCGACCTGGAGCAGTTGCTGATCGCGCTGGACGCCGCGCGCGAGCAGTCGCGCGAGGCGCGGCTGCGCCAGGAGACCGCGGTCGAGCGCATGGGCGAGCTGGAGGACGCGCGCCTGCGCTTGGAGTCGGAGCGCCGCAGCCTGACCGATGCCCGCGAGGCCGCGCGCAACGCCGCGCGCGAGTCGCGCGACGCGGCGCACGCGCTGATGCTCAGCCTGGAGACCCAGCGCGCGCAGATCGCCGGCCTCAGCCAGACCCTGGAGCGCATGGGCGGCCAGCGCGGCCAGCTCGATTCGCGCCTGAGCGAACTGTCCGCCCAGCTCGACGACGGCGACCAGCCGGTGGTCGCGCTGGAGGAACAGCGCCAGGTCGCGCTGGAGCAGCGGGTGATCGCCGAGCAGGACCTGACCGCCGCGCGCACCGCGCTGGACGGCATCGACAACGACCTGCGCAAGTTCGAGCAGACCCGCCAGCAGCGCGACGAACAGGCGCTGCAGCAGCGCGAAGCGATCGGCCAGCGCCGGCTGGAACAGCAGGCCCTGGTCCTCAAGGCCGAGACCCTGACCACGGCGATCGCCGAGGCCGGCGCGGTGCTGGAGGACGTGGTCAACGGTCTGGACGAAAACGCCGACGCGTCGACTTGGGAGCGCACGGTCGCCGAATTGGACAACAAGCTGCGCCGGCTGGAACCGGTCAACCTGGCGGCGATCGCCGAGCATGCCGAGGCGGCGCAGCGCAAGGAGTATCTGGATGCCCAGCACGGCGACCTGACCACCGCGCTGGACACCCTGGAAGAAGCGATCCGCAAGATCGACCGCGAGACCCGCGGCCGCTTCAAGGACACCTTCGATCGGGTCAATTCGGGCGTGCAGGAACTGTATCCGCGCCTGTTCGGCGGCGGCCACGCCTATCTGGAACTGACCGGCGAAGACCTGCTCGACACCGGCGTGTCGATCATGGCGCGGCCGCCGGGCAAGCGCGTGTCCAACATCTCGCTGCTGTCCGGCGGCGAGAAGGCGATGACCGCCGTGGCGCTGGTGTTCGCGATCTTCCGCTTGAACCCGGCGCCGTTCTGTCTGCTCGACGAAGTCGACGCGCCGCTCGACGAAGCCAACGTCGGTCGCCTGGCGACGATGGTCAACGAGATGAGCGAACAGGTACAGTTCCTGTTCGTCACCCACAACAAGGCGACGATGGAAGTGGCCAGCCAGTTGTCCGGCGTCACCATGCGCGAGCCCGGCGTGAGCCGCCTGGTCTCGGTCGACCTGGCCGAAGCGGCGCGCCTGGCGGGCGCGGCCTGAGGCCGGCGGGCGTTGCGCGGCAGCGCCCGGATGGACCGTCCATCGTTCGATCCCTCACCGTTCAAACCGAATCGACGCAGTCGCAGCGGAACCCCGGTCCAGCGCGGCGCCGCCCAGGCGCCCGGCCCGAGCCCCGCTAACGACGCCAGCAGCACAAGGAGCCTCCGATGTCCGACCTGACCCTGATGCGCATCGGCATCTTCATCGCCGGCCTGATCCTGATCGGCGCGATCCTGTTCTTCGGCCGCCCGCGCAAGCCGGGGCAGGGCAAGCGCATCGCCCGCGAAGACGAAGCGCGCGCGGGCAAGGCCCCGCGCCAGGAGCCGACCCTGGGCGAGCAGCTCGAAAACGAACTCGGCCAGAACGCCGGCGTGGCCGGCGAGGCCACCACCCAGGCCGAGCTGGAACTGTTCGACCGCACCCTGGAAGGCGGCGCCAACAGCGAGCTCGGCCGCCGGGTCAGCGACGAGTTCGACAAGATCGTCACCCTGTACCTGGCCGCGCGCGCCGGGCAGAAGCTGCACGGCCCCGACATCGTGGTCGCGGCGGAAAAGGCCGGCCTCGTCTACGGCCACATGGGCGTCTACCACCGCCTGGTCGAAGGCCATCCCGAGCGCGGTCCGGTGTTCAGCGTCGCCAACATCATGAAGCCGGGCAGCTTCGACATGTCGGCGATCCAATCGCTGGAAACCCCGGCGATCGCCTTCTTCCTGACCCTGCCGGCGCCGGTGCCGGCGTTGGACGCGTGGGAGACCATGTTGCCGACCGCGCAGCGCATGGCCGAACTGCTCGACGGCGTGGTCCTGGACGAACAGCGCAACGCCCTGGGCCGCCAGCGCATCGCCCACCTGCGCGACGAGCTGCGCGCCTACGACCGCCAACGCGAAGCCCCGCCGCTGAGCAAGCCGACCCGCTGGTAAGCGCCGCATCGCACGAGCGGCCTATCCCCTTGGTAGGAGCGGCTTTGTAGGAGCGGCGTAAGCCGCGACCGCCGACGCGACGCCCGCCAGCGCCACGCCCAAGCCCGGACCTCCGGGCTTCTGCATTTCCGGCGTCCGGCGTCGTTTCCCTGCACGGCAAGGGGCGTTCGTCGCCTCGTGGCCTTGCCCGGCATCGCACCGCTGCGACTGTCGCGGCCCGCGTCGCCCTTGCAAGCGCCGCGCGGCGGTCTCGTCAATGCCCGGCCGTTCGCTCGCAGCGCCGGCCGCCGAAGCCGATGCCGCGCTCTTCCCAACCGGGCAAGGGGCTCCAGCCCGTTCCCAAGTCCGGTCGCGCGCTCCGCGACGCCCGCCATCCACAATTGCACGTTTCCCGTTCAAAATGCCCTCCGCCCCGTCGCACATGCCGTGCCAGGACGCCGACCCGTGACCACGAAGAACTCCGCGGACTCCGCCGCGCAACGCGTCGCCGCGCTGCGCGCCCAGCTCGAAGACGCCAACTACCGCTACTACGTACTCGACGACCCGACCCTGGCCGACGCCGACTACGACCGTCTGCTGCGCGAGCTGGAGGCGCTGGAGGCCGCGCATCCCGAGCTGGCCTCGGCCGACTCGCCGACCCAGCGCGTCGGCAGCACGCCCGCCGGCCACTTCGAGGAGGTCCGTCACGCGGTGCCGATGCTGTCGCTGGGCAACGCCTTCAGCGACGAGGAAGTGGCCGACTTCGTGCGCAAGATCGTCGACCGCCTGGACGTCGAGGCGCCGTCGTTCTCGGTCGAGCCCAAGCTCGACGGCCTGGCGATCAGCCTGCGCTACGAGGACGGCCACTTCGTCCAGGGCGCGACGCGCGGCGACGGCGCCACCGGCGAAGACGTCACCGCCAACCTGCGCACGGTCAAGGCGATTCCGATGCGGCTGCGCGGCGAAGGCTGGCCGCCGGTGCTGGAGGTGCGCGGCGAGGTCTACATGCCGCTGGCCGCGTTCAAGGCCTACAATGAAAAAGCGCTGCGCGACGACGGCAAGGTGTTGGCCAACCCGCGCAACGGCGCCGCCGGTTCGCTGCGCCAGCTCGATCCGCGCATCACCGCGCAGCGGCCGCTGGCGTTCTACGCCTATGCCGTCGGCGTGGTCGAGGGCTACGAACTGCCGCCGACCCATTCGGCGACGTTGCAGCAGCTGCGCGAATGGGGCTTCCCGGTCAGCGCCGAGAGCGGCGTGGTCGCCGGCACCGAAGGCCTGCTCGGCTATTACCGGCGGATGGGCGCCAGGCGCGACTCGCTGCCGTTCGACATCGACGGCGTGGTCTACAAGCTCGACGACTACGCCGGCCAGCGCGAGATGGGGTTCGTCTCGCGCGCGCCGCGCTGGGCCATCGCGCACAAGTTCCCGGCCCAGGAACAGTCGACGGTACTGGAAGGTATCGACATCCAGATCGGCCGCACCGGCGCGGCGACCCCGGTCGCGCGGCTGAAGCCGGTGCAGGTCGCCGGCGTGGTGGTGACCAACGCCACCCTGCACAACGCCGACCAGATCGCCCGCCTCGACGTGCGCATCGGCGACACGGTGATCGTGCGCCGCGCCGGCGACGTGATTCCGGAAATCGTCCGGGTCGTGCCCGAGTACCGCGATCCGCACGCGCCGCAATGGCGCATGCCCGAAGCCTGCCCGGTGTGCGGTTCGGAAATCGTGCGCGAAGAGGGCGAAGCGGTGTGGCGCTGCTCCGGCGAGCTGACCTGCGCCGCGCAGCGCAAGGAGGCGATCCGCCATTTCGCCTCGCGCCGGGCGATGGACATCGAAGGCTTGGGCGAACGGTTTATCGACCTATTCGTCGAAACCGAGGTCGTGAAATCTCCGGCCGATATCTATGCGCTTACTCTGGACGACCTGATCCTGGTCAAGCTTGTGCTCGACGCCAGTCCTTCTACTGTCGAGATGTCGTTGCGCATGCACTTGTCGGCGAATCAGAACGAGGAGGCTGCAAAACTCTTCGAAGCTCCCTCGGCGTTTCGGCCCGAGGTGTTGGTCGATGCCGATAGTAACGACTGGCGTACGGATGGGCGTCAGTACGTCATTAGAATAGTGCGTGATCGTGCAGTTCGCTTCGAGTGGAATAGGAAGAAGATCGCGACCAAGTGGGCCGAAAACCTAGTCGAGGCCATCGACCACAGCCGCCGCACCACCCTGGAGCGGTTCCTGTTCGCGCTCGGTATCCAGCATGTCGGCGAGAGCACGGCCAAGGCGTTGGCGCTGTGGTTCGGCGATCTGGAACTGATCCGGCGCCTGCCGTGGCCGCTGTTCAAGCGCGTGCCCGATATCGGCGGCGAAGTCGCGCGTTCGCTCGGCCATTTCTTCGACCAGCCCGGCAACCAGCAGGTGATCGACGACCTGCTCGCGCGCAAGGTCGAGATCGGCGACGCCCACGCGCCCTCGCCGAAGCTGCGCGATGGCCTCAACCTGGCGACGCTGCTGGTCGACATGGAGATCCCCAAGGTCACCAAAATCCGTGCCGACCAGCTCGCGACTGCGTTCGGCGATGCGCAGAAACTGCTGGATGCCCCGGAACACGCCTACATCACCGCCGGCCTGCCGGCCGACAGCGCGCAGGCGCTGGCCTCGTGGCTGAGCGTGGACGAGAACGCGCAGTTGCTGACCCGCGTCGGCGAGGCGCTGGCGCGGCTGGACGCATTGACGCCCGCCGCATCGACCGCCGCGGCCGGACCGCTGGACGGCCAGACCGCGGTGCTGACCGGCACCCTGTCCGCGCTGACCCGCGACGAGGCCAAGGCGCGCCTGGAGGCGCTCGGCGCCAAGGTCGCCGGCAGCGTATCCAAGAAGACCGCGTTCGTGGTCGCCGGCGAGGCCGCCGGTTCCAAGCTCGACAAGGCCCAGGAGCTGGGCGTCGAAGTCTGGGACGAAGCGCGCCTGCTGGCCTTCCTGGCCGAACACGAATGAGCGCGGCCGGCACGCCGTGGCGGCCGTCGGCTTCGTTCGAGGCCTTGCGCCTGCGCGCGCGGCTCAACGCCGCGGTGCGCGGTTTCTTCGCCGAACGCGGGGTGACCGAAGTCGAGACCCCGGTGATGTCGGTGGCCGGCAACACCGATCCCAACATCGCCTCGTTCTCGCTGCAGTTCAGCGGCCGCACCGATGGCGCGCCGCGCATCCGCTGGCTGCGCACTTCGCCGGAGTTTCCGCTCAAGCGGCTGCTCGCGGCCGGGTTCGGGGATTGCTACGAACTCGGGCGGGTGTTCCGCGACGGCGAGGCCGGCGGCCGGCACAACCCCGAATTCACCATGCTGGAGTGGTACCGGGTCGGCTGGGACCATCGCCGGCTGATCGGCGAAACCGCCGACCTGGTGCGCACCGCGCTGGCCCTGGTCGGTCGCGAAGCGCCCCTGGACACGATCCGCTACCGCGATCTGTACCGCGACCGGCTCGGGCTGGACCCGTTCGTCGCCGACGAAGGGCAACTGCGCGCCGCATTGGGCGAGGTGGTCATCGATCCGCAGGGGCTGACCCGCGACGACTGGCTCGACTTGCTGATGACCCACCGCCTGCAGCCGGGTTTCGCCGCCGACCGCATGCTCGCCGTATGCGACTACCCGGCTTCGCAATGTGCCTTGGCGCGGCTGCGCGACGACGGCGACGGCCATCCGGTCGCCGAGCGTTTCGAGCTTTACCTGGGGCCGCTGGAAGTCGCCAACGGCTACCACGAGCTGGCCGACGCGGCCGAGCAGGGCGCCCGTTTCGATCGCGACCGCGCCCTGCGCGGCGAGCGCGGCGAGTCGGCGCCGCCGCGCGATCAGGCCTTGCTCGACGCGCTGGCGGCGGGGTTTCCGGATTGCGCCGGGGTCGCGCTCGGCGTCGACCGGCTGCTGATGGCGATGCTCGGCACCGGCCGCATCGCCGATGCGCTGGCGTTCGACTTCACGCGTGCTTGATGGCGATGAACCCCCCTGAACCGTGCAGCTTCACGTTGCGGGCCGACGCCGCGTTTTGATTGCAAGTTAATGCGACGCGGTTAGAGTGATCGCATTGGGTCTGGGGGGCCATGCATGCGTAGTTTGACAGCCGCGATCCACCTACTGGCGTTCGCGGGCGTGGCCTGCGCGGTCGGCGTGGCGCGTGCCGAACCGGTCGGAGAGCGCCTGTACGGCGGGCGCCTGTTGCGCTGCGCCTCCAGCGGCGAGGAAGTGGTGCGTTGCCCGGCCGATACCCGCGAAGGCGTGCGGCTGATCCGCCGCACGTCCGGCAAACCCTGCGTCGAAGGCACCAGTTGGGGCGCCGATCGCGGTGGCGTCTGGGTGACCCAGGGCTGCGCGGCCGACTTCGTGCTGGGCAAGGGCGGCCGCGGCCGCGACAGCACCTCCGGCGCGCGGGTGATCAAGTGCGAATCGCGCGGCGGGCGCTGGAACCATTGTCCGGCGCGCATCGTCGACGGCGTCGCCCTGGCCCAGCAATTGTCCAAGCAGCCTTGCCTGCGCAACCAGACCTGGGGCGCGGACGAGCAGGGCATCTGGGTTGCCGGCGGCTGCCGCGCCGAGTTCCGCCTGATCGGCGGCGAAGCGGCGGCGGTTGCGGTACCCGCAGCGCCGGAGCCGCCGCGCAAAGCCTTGCTGCGCTGCGAATCGCAGGACCGCCGCGCACGCCGCTGCGAGGGCGATACCGGCCTCGGCGTGCGCTTGGTCAAGCAGCTGTCCAATTCGGAATGCATCGAGGGCCGCAGCTGGGGCTACGACGCCCACGGGGTCTGGGTCGAGGACGGCTGCCGCGCCGAGTTCGAGCTGGACTACCGCCGCGGCGGCGGCTGAGCGATAGCCGCGCCGGTACTGTGGTCCGGCCTCCGGCTCTGCGACCGACGGCGCATGGCGCAGTGCGCCATTGGCGGCACACTAGGCGCTGAGTGAACGGGGCCGCAACGCGCCGACTTCGCGCATCGCCGGTCACCGAAATCTTGAGCTGACGTTAAGCGGGTTCAGCTAGAGTCCTCGGCACATTGACAAGGAGCACGCACATGTCCGCACGCATCGTTTCCGGATTCGGTCTGTTGATCGGCCTCGGCTTGGCCGCCGGCGCGGTCCAGGCCGCGCCGCAGTACGACGACTACTACGGCAATGACGGCACTTTCCGCTGCGAATCCGACGGCAACCGGCAGCAGCGCTGCGACGCCGACACGCGCGGCGGGGTGCAACTGGTACGCCAGCTGTCCAAGTCGTCCTGCATCCAGGGCCGCACCTGGGGCTACGACCGCTACGGCGTGTGGGTGACCGACGGTTGCCGCGCCGAATTCGCTTCCGGTCGCGGCGGCGGCTGGAACGGCGGTGGCGGCGGCTGGGGCGGTGGCGGTGGCGGGGACGTCGTGCGCTGCGAATCCGACAGCGGCCGTACCCGCAGCTGCAGCATCTCCGGCAACCGCGCGCGCCTGCAGCGCCAGTTGTCCAATTCGCCGTGCATCGAGGGCCAGACCTGGGGCTCGCGCCCGGGCCAGGTCTGGGTCAGCGGCGGTTGCCGCGGCGAATTCGTCGCCGGCCGCGGCGGCGGCTGGAACGGCGGTGGCGGCGGCTGGGGCGGCGGCGGCGGCGGTTGGGGCGGCGGCGGTCAGGAGATCAGCTGCGAGTCGAACAACAACCGCCAGAATCGCTGCAACATGACCGTGCGCCGCGATGTGCGCCTGCTGCGCCAGAACTCGGGTTCGCCGTGCGTGGAAGGCCAGACCTGGGGCTGGGACCGCAACGGTGTGTGGGTCTCCAACGGTTGCCGCGGCCGCTTCATGGTCAACTGATCGGGCCCGACCGTTTAGGCCCAACCGATCGGGCCTGACACGAGCGACCCGCGACGCCTTCGCTGCTGCGCAGCGGAGGCGTCGCCGTTTCCGGCGGCCGCGTTCTCCTGTCTCCCGCCAGCCTGTGCGCCCTCACGGCCTGCACGCTCATGGCCGGCGACACGCATCCGCTAAACTATCCCCATGAACGACGCCATCGACTTCGACCGCTACGACCGCATCCGCCCGATCCGCTGGACCGGCGACGCCCTGGAACTGCTCGATCAGCGCAAGCTGCCGTTCGCCGTCGAGTACGTGCGCTGCGAGGACAGCGATGCGGTCGCCGCCGCGATCCACGCCCTGACCGTGCGCGGCGCGCCGGCGATCGGCATCGCCGCGGCCTGGGGCACGGTGCTGGCGGCGCGGTCGGTCGAGGCGTCCGACGGCGCCGCGGCGCTGGCGCAGATCGAGCCGGCGATGCAGCGGCTCAATGCCGCCCGCCCGACCGCGGTCAACCTGGCCTGGGCGCTGGCGCGCATGCGCCGGGCGCTGGCGTCGACCGGCGCCGATTGGCGCGAGGTGTTGAGCCGCGAAGCCCAGGCCATCGCCGACGAGGACCTGGCCGCGAACCGGCGCATGGGGGCGCTCGGCGCGGCGCTGATCGCGCCCGGCAGCGGCGTGCTGACCCATTGCAACACCGGCTCGCTGGCCACCGCCGGCTTCGGTACCGCGCTCGGCGTGATCCGCGCCGGCGTCGCCCAGGGCCGCATCCAGCAGGTGTTCGCCGGCGAGACCCGGCCCTGGCTGCAGGGCGCGCGGTTGACCGTGTGGGAGCTGGAACAGGACGGCATCGCCCCGACTCTGATCGCCGACGCCGCCGCTTCGCACCTGATGAAGAGCGGCAAGGTGGGCTGGGTGGTCGTCGGCGCCGACCGCATCTGCGCCAACGGCGACACCGCCAACAAGATCGGGACTTACCAGCTGGCGATCGCCGCCCGCCACCACGGGGTCAAGTTCATGGTCGCCGCGCCCTCGTCGACGGTGGACATGGTCACCGCCAGCGGCGATGCGATCGAGATCGAAGAGCGCGATCCGGGCGAGCTGTTCGCGGTCGGCGGCCAGCGCACCGCGGCCGAGCGCATCGGGGCCTGGAACCCGGTATTCGACGTCACCCCGCACGAGCTGATCGACGCCATCGTCACCGAGCGCGGCGTGATCGAACGCCCGGATGCGGCGGCGATGAAAGCGGCGTTCGGCTGAGCCCGTGCGGCTGTCGGGGCCGCAGGCGCGCGGCCGCCGGTTTCGAATTCTCGCCTGGATATCGCCCTGACATCCCGCCTTCGCGGGGAGGACGGCCGATCGGGAATGCCGCGAACTTCCAGGCCGTTAGGCCCGCGCACGAGGCGCCATGTCCCGGCCCGTCCTCCTGGCGAAGGAGCGGGTGCGGCGGCCTCTAAATCCTGCCTCGATTAGCCCTGGATGCGCGGCCGCGGGGAAGTCGGACGCCGGGCCCGCATCCGCGGCCACGACAGCGTGGAGTTCGCTCGCGACTCTTGCGGCCGTCATCCCCGCAAGACCGGGGGCGGAGAGGTCAGCGCCCTACGTCGGCAAAGCCCTGGATGGGTGTCCCGGTCGGCGCGCGGAGATTTCGGGGGGACGTGCTCCGTCATGCCTCCACGACGTTTCCGGCAGCCCTGGGGCGGCACCGCGCGTGCGCTCGGCCCGGGTCGCATCGGGCCCTCGCGGGCTCCCGCATGGGCCGCTTTTCGCCGCTTTCGCCGCGATGCTGCAACGCAGCTGAAAATAACGCTCAAGTGATTGTTTCTGCGTGGGAATCGCGGCCCTGTGCGAGCGCATTTCGTGCTATGATTTCCTGTCTCTTTGATGCCGCCCCGAGCGAGCTGCAGGACAGGCCCGCCGGGGTGCTGTTTTCGGCTTCCAGCGCGGCGTTCCGACCGGAACGCCGAGGCCCGCGCGGGGCGGTCGAACCACCGCCCGCAACGGAACCCTGATGGCCGAACTCGCCAAGGAAATCATCCAGGTCAATCTCGAAGACGAGATGCGCCGCAGCTACCTCGATTACGCCATGAGCGTGATCGTGGGCCGCGCGCTCCCCGACGTGCGAGACGGCCTCAAGCCGGTGCATCGTCGCGTGCTGTACGCGATGAACGAACTCGGTACGCACGCCAACAAGCCGCACTTCAAGTCGGCGCGTATCGTCGGCGACGTGATCGGTAAGTACCACCCGCACGGCGACCAGTCGGTGTACGACACCCTGGTGCGCATGGCGCAGCCGTTCTCGCTGCGCTACCTGCTGGTCGACGGCCAAGGCAACTTCGGCTCGGTCGACGGCGACGACGCCGCGGCGATGCGTTACACCGAGGCGCGCATGACGCGCCTGACTCACGAGCTGCTGGCCGACATCGACAAGGAAACCGTCGATTTCCAGCCCAACTACGACGAAAAGGAACTCGAGCCCACGGTCCTGCCGACCCGGGTGCCGAACCTGCTGGTCAACGGCTCGGCCGGCATCGCGGTCGGCATGGCGACCAACATCCCGCCGCACAACCTGGTCGAGGTGGTCAACGCCACCATCGCCCTGATCGACGAGCCGGAGATCGACGTCGACGGCCTGATGGCGCACATCCCGGGGCCGGACTTCCCCACCGCCGGCATCATCAACGGCACCGCCGGGATCGTGGCGGCCTACCGCACCGGCCGCGGCCGCGTGCGCATGCGCGCCCGCGCCGAGATCGAGGTCAACCAGGACACCGGCCGCGAGGCGATCGTCGTCACCGAGATCCCCTACCAGGTCAACAAGGCCCGCCTGATCGAGAAGATCGCCGAGCTGGTCAAGGAGAAGAGGCTCGAAGGCATCAGCGAGCTGCGCGACGAGTCCGACAAGGACGGCATGCGCATCTTCATCGAGATCAAGCGCGGCGAGTCGGCCGAAGTGGTGCTCAACAACCTCTATCAGCAGACGCAGATGGAGTCGGTGTTCGGCATCAACATGGTCGCCCTGGTCGACGGCCGCCCGCAGCTGCTGACCCTGAAGCAGGTGCTGGAAGCCTTCGTCCGCCACCGCCGCGAGGTGGTGACCCGCCGCACCATCTTCGAACTGCGCAAGGCGCGCCAGCGCGCGCACATCTTGGAAGGCCTGACGGTCGCGCTCGCCAACATCGACGAGATGATCGAGCTGATCAAGACCTCGGCGAACCCGAACGAAGCGCGCGAGCGCATGCTGGCCAAGACCTGGGAACCGGGCCTGGTCGGCGCCTTGCTGGCCGCTGCCGGTTCGGAGGCCTCGCGTCCGGAAGACCTGCCGCCGGGCGTCGGTTTCGCCGACGGCCGCTACCAGCTCACCGAAGTCCAGGCCAACCAGATCCTGGAAATGCGCCTGCACCGCCTGACCGGCCTGGAGCAGGAAAAGCTGACCGAGGAATACCGCCAGCTGCTCGACGCGATCCGCGGCCTGATCGAGATCCTCGAGCACCCGGACGTGCTGCTCGACGTCATCCGCACCGAGCTGCGCAACCTCAAGGAAGAGTTCGGCGACGAGCGCCGCAGCGAGATCCGCGCCAGCGAGGAAGACCTCGACATCCTCGACCTGATCGCGCCGGAAGACGTGGTCGTGACCCTGTCCCATGCCGGCTACGCCAAGCGCCAGCCGGTCAGCGCCTATCGCGCGCAGAAGCGCGGCGGCAAGGGCCGCAACGCCGCCGCGACCAAGGACGAGGACTTCATCGACAAGCTGTGGCTGGTCAACACCCACGACACCCTGCTGACCTTCACCAGCACCGGCCGGGTGTTCTGGCTGCCGGTGCACCAGCTGCCGGAGGCCGGCCCGAACGCGCGCGGTCGCCCGATCATCAACTGGCTGGCGCTGGAGGCCGGCGAGCAGGTGCAGGCGGTGCTGCCGGTGCGCAGCTACGACGAAGACCATTTCGTGTTCTTCGCCACCCGCAACGGCCGGGTCAAGAAGACCCCGCTGACCGAGTTCGCGTTTAAGCTCGCGCGCGGCAAGATCGCGATCAACCTCGACGAGGGCGATGCCCTGGTCGACGTCGCCCTGACCGACGGCAACCGCGACGTGATGCTGTTCGCGTCCAACGGCCGCGCCTCGCGCTTCTCCGAATCGACCGTGCGGCCGATGGGCCGCACCGCCGGCGGCGTGCGCGGCATGCGCCTGCTCGCGGCCAGCGAGTCCGAGGCCGACGAAGCGGCGGTGCCCGAGGGCGATGCCGACGCGGCCGACGTCCCGAACGACACCGGCACGGTGGTGGTGAGCCTGGTGGTGGTCGACGGCGACGGCGACATCCTGACCGCCAGCGAACGCGGTTACGGCAAGCGCACGGCGATCGAGGAGTACCCGCGCAAGGGTCGCGGCACCCAGGGCGTGATCGCGTTGAAGACCACCGAGCGCAACGGCGCTCTGGTCGGTGCGATCCAGCTCAGCGATCACCACGAGGTGCTGATGATCTCCGACGGCGGCACCCTGGTGCGCACCCGCGCCGCCGAGATCTCGCAGGTCGGGCGCAACACCCAGGGCGTGACCCTGATGCGCTTGTCCGAAGGCGAGAGCCTGCAGACCATCGAACGCGTCGACGCCTCGCTGGACGAGAGCGAGGACGGCGGCGAGGGCGAAGCGGCGGTGGCGGTCGGCGAAGCCGCGCCCGACGCGGCGGGCTCGCCGGTGCCGGAGGCCTGATCGCCCGGTCGCCGGGCGCGATCGCGAAAAACGCCGCCTTCGGGCGGCGTTTTTCGTTGCGGGCGGGCTCTTGTAGGAGCGGCGTGAGCCGCGACCGTCGAAGCGGTTTACGTGAGCGTCGCTTGCGGAGGTCGTCCATACGGCGTCGACCATCTGCGCCGTCCTGGCTTCGGACGCCGCGCTTGCCTACATCGCTTCGGCGGTCGCGGCTCACGCCGCTCCTACAGTCGGGGGCTGCCCCGATTGCGGCGGCCGGCGGTGCGGTGCTAGCGTGCCCGCGACTTTCCGCCACGGAACTACTTCATGAACAAGCTCGCGCTTTGTCTCGTAACCCCGTTCGCGCTCGCCGCCGGCGCCGCCACCGCCGCGCCGACGACCTACGAGATCGACCCCAGCCACACCTATCCGAGCTTCGAAGCCGATCACATGGGCGTGTCGGTGTGGCGCGGCAAGTTCAACAAGTCCAAGGGCAGCGTGGTCCTGGACAAGCAGGCCGGTACCGGCACGGTCGAGATCGTGATCGATACCGCCAGCATCGATTTCGGCTTCGATGCCATGAACGAACATGCCAACAAGCCGGACTTGTTCGACACCGCCAAGTTTCCGACCGCGACCTACAAGGGCAAGCTGGCCGAGTTCCGCGACGGAGCACCGACCAGGGTGGTGGGCGAACTGACCCTGCTCGGCGTGACCAAGCCGCTGGAACTGAAGATCAACACGTTCAAGTGCATCCCGCACCCGATGTTCAAGCGCGAGCTGTGCGGCGCCGACGCCAGCGCGCAGTTCCAGCGCGACCAGTTCGGCATGGACGCGGGCAAGGACTACGGTTTCGACATGAGCGTGAATCTGCGCATTCAGGTCGAGGCGGTGGCCAAAGCCGACGCCAAGGCCGAGGTAAAGACCGGCGAATGAGCCGCGATCCGCGTATTCAGCGAACGCCGCCGCATGGGCGGCGTTTTGCTTTGCGGGCCACCGCGGGCTGTCGAATTCCGGGTGCCCGGCTCGTCGTGGCAATGAGCCGCTCCGACGGCGCTCCGCTGTGCCGCAGTTCGCGGCCGGCGTATGCGCACGGCGTTATGGTGGCGATGCGTGGCGGACCGCCCGATGCGGTGCCGTCGTCCTGTTCCTGAAACGGGGGCATTCCCCCGATCGGAGGAAGTGATGAGCTACGTCGATGGTTATGTCCTGCCGGTGCCGAAGGCCAATGTCGCGGCCTATCGCAAACTGGCGCGCAAGGCCGGCAAGATCTGGATGGAACACGGCGCGCTGCAGTACGTCGAAACGATCGCCGACGACGTCAAGCCGGGCAAGTCCACTTCGTTTCCGCAGAGCGTGAAGCTCAAGCCGGACGAGACGGTGGCGTTCTCGTGGATCGTGTTCAAGTCGCGCAAGCACCGCGACAAGGTCAATGCGCTGGTGATGAAGGACCCCCGCCTGGACGGGATGGGGCCGCAGGCGATGCCGTTCGACATGAAGCGGATGATCTTCGGCGGGTTCAAGCCGATCGTGCAGTTCTGAGCCGCAAGCGCGGCACGCCACGCCGGGCAACGACGAATCCCACAGCCCCCTTTTTCAAAAGGGGAAGCGCGGGCTGGCGTCAGGCTCGACGGCATCTGGCGTGCTGTGGACGCGGCAGTGCCGGTCTTCGACCGGCATCTGCATCCGCATCCCCAATCCCCAATCCCCAATCCCCAATCCCCAATCCCCAATCCCCAATCCCCAATCCCCAATCCCCAATCCCCAACCAAAAAAACCCCGGCCGAAGCCGGGGTTTCTCTTGCTTGACGCCGCTAGGCGCCGATCGCGATCAGAACGTGATGCTCCACGTATCGATGCGGCCGGTGTCCAGGTTGGCGTTGTCGTTCACGCGCAGCTTCCAGGTGCCGTTGAGCGGTTCGCTGGAGAGGTTGAACGTGTAGGTGCCGGTGACGTTGTCGGCGCTGCCGCCGGCGCGGTTGGTGATGTTGTACAGCGAACCGTCCGGCGCCACCAGGTCGACCTTCAGGTCGCCGCGGTAGGTGTGGATGATGTTCACCGAGACCTGCGCATTGGTCGGGGCGTTGCCGGTGCGGCCGGAGACCGTGATCGGGCTGTCGACGGTGGAGTTGTCGTTGATCGCGTAGTCGGTGCCGTTGGTGTACGTGGTGCCAGGGCCCGGGCCCGGGCCGCCGGGGCAGTCGACGCCGACGGTCAGAAACGCGTCGGAAACGTCGGCCACGGTGTAGCCCAGATCGGTCGCCGCCTTCTCGACGCCGCAGGCGCCGTTGTTGAAGTCGGTGCTCGGGGTCCAGTAGTCCTTGTTCGCCTTGGCGAAGGCCTTGAACGCCTTCGGCGTATCCCAGCCGGCCTTCCTGGACAGCAGGTAGAACGCGCGGTTGTACACGCCGGACGAGTAGTGCACGTCCATGCCGCTGGTGTAGTTGCTGGCGTGGCCGATCGAACGGCCGTCGCGGGTCGGGTCGTCCATGTAGCGCAGCGCGCCGTTGGCCTTGAAGATCTGCGCGCCGACCAGGTAGTCGTTGCTGCCCTTCATGAAGAACTCGGCCGCTTCGCCGGCGATGTCGGAGAAGGCTTCGTTGATGCCGCCCGACTGGCCGGAGTAGATCAGGCCCGACTGCTGCTCGGTGAAGCCGTGCGAGACTTCGTGCGCCGACACGTCCAGGCTCACCAGCGGGTAGAAGCGCGTGGCGCCGTCGCCGAAGGTCATCGCCGAGCCGTCCCAGAACGCGTTCTCGTAGCTGTTGCTGTAGTGCACGCGCATGCTCAGCTGGAACGTCAGCGGCGGCAGGCCGACGTAGCTGTTGTACATGTCGAACACGACCTTGCCGAAGTAATGCGCGTCGTTCAGCGGCGAGTAGGCGCCGTTGATGGTCTTCACCGTGTTGCGCGGGCAGGTGTACGAGAACGCCGTGCTGCCGCTGGTGCCGTGATTGAGGTTCACGGTCTTCACGTTGGCGTTGTTCATCGTGCAGGTGCTGCCGCTCTGCGCGACGTCGTTGTAGCCGTAGTTGGTGCCGTACTCGTACTGGCCGGTCTTCTGGTTGCCGCCCGGGCCGGTGCCGATCAGGGCATGGTTCAGGCCTTCCCACTGCTTGAGGATCTTGCCGCTGTTGGCGTCGACGATCACGAACGGACGGGTCGGCTCGCCGCCCTGGGCGGCATCGGCGAAGTAATTGACGACGTAGGCCATGTGGGCGCGGCCGTTGTCGTCGATGTAGATCATCTGGCGGCTGCTTTCGTTGCGGGTCTGCAGCGCCGAGGCGCGCTTGCCCAGCGCGGCGCTCTTGGCCAGGCTCAGGGCCTGGGCCGAGCTCAGCTTCGGCGCGGCGGCCGGCAGTTCCGCGGCCAGGCCTTCGACCGAGCGGCCGAACAGGGTGCGCACGTTGCCCTGGGCGTCTTCGCTGACCACCACGTGCTCGCCGAACACCGGCACGCCGCGGAAGGTCTGCTGATAGCGGTAGTTGCGCACGCCGTTGCCGTCCTGGCTGCTCTTGAGCTGGACCAGCGAGGAGTCGGCGTCGAGCGAGATCAGTTCGGCGTGGCGGACGCTGGCCTTGGCGGCGACGCCGGACTTGGCGACCGCGGCCCGGTACTGCTTGTTGAGCTGGGCGACATCCTTGCTGTGCAGGTCCACGCGCTGGGCCGCGCCGGCGGCGCCGGAGACGAGAGCGAGCGACAGGGCGAAGGACAGGGCATGCAGGCTGGGCGATACGTAGCGATTCACTGGTGTAACCCCCGAAACGAGTTGGATGGAGGCCGCGGGCGCGGCCGGCTCTCATTGCTCGTGCATCCGCTCCCCCGTAGCCCGTCGCGCGACGGCGCGCATGGCCGTCCGTGCCTCAGCGCCTGCGCAGGCGAACCTCGTGCGGATACCGCGCTGACGCGTCGCGCGGCGGACGGCACGCTAGGGGCGGGGCGAAAAAGCCGTCAACGGCGGCTACGGAGGTCACATAGCGAATGCGACCTGTGCGCTATGCGCCGCAACATGATTTCTTCTGAAATCGTTCTGTCATCGGCTTTGCGCGATTTGGCGGATCGATTTTCTCGCACAGCGCGAGTGTAATAATGTTTCGAATATTATGCTGCGTCGCAGCAATAACTTGCGGCCAGGCCGCGCGCGGTTATGCAACGGATCGGATTTTCCAATGTGATCGCGGGCTTGTTTGCCGCGATCTTGCGGGTTTTTTAGCGCCGGGGCGCGCTTCGCGCCGGTTATGGCGGCAGCGGCATATTCGCGCGATTTCGCAGTTTCCGAATCCGACAGACTTTCCAGAGGCGGTTGTGATGCGGGTCCGGGCGATTCTGCAATCGCCCTCGCAGCCCCGGATCATTATCTTTCGACATGAGCCGGCGAATCGATCGCCGATATTCGTCTGCGCGCCGTGCGCCGCGCCGGCGGCCGAGGACCCGCGGCCTCGGCCGCGGGTCCGCAACGACGGTCGAACTCGGAGGGCGGGCCTTAGTGGCCGCCGGTGCCGGTATGCCACAGCGGCACGCCGGCCGCGGTGTAGATCACCACGTTGCCGTCGGTCTGCAGGATCGCCGAACTCGGGCCGTAGCCGGCGGTGATCGACGACCACAGGGCCTGGCCGCTCTGGGTGTAGATCACCAGGTTGTCGTCGCTCTTGCGCATCGCGAATCCCGGTGGCGACGTCGATCCGGGTCGCCAAGACGGCGCGCAGTCTAGGCAGGGCGGACCGGGCCGGCAGTGACGGCGGTGCCAAGTCGACGGCCGCTGCGCGGGCGCGGTTGCGTTCAGTGACGGCAGTCGAACCGACAACGGGCGCGATGGCCTTAACCGATCGTCAGCGAGCGTTCGGGCGGACGGTCGCCGACGGTTGTCGATCACCAAGCCCGCTCTATACTCGTCGCAGTTTCTGCAAGGACACGCACGATGCGCTCGCACGGCCAGGACGGATCCCCGATGCAACCTCACCCGCGGCGGATGCCGCGCCCGAGCGCGGTGCGCTCCGCCACCCGCGGCCTGGCCGCGCTGCTGATCGCCGCGACCGCGTTGTTCGCCGGCTGCAAGCGCGACACCAGCGGCCAGCTGCCGGAAACCAGCGGCGAAGCGATCCAGGCCCAGCGCGAGGCGGTCAAGGGCTTCGGCCTGGTCGCCGCCTACCCGGACCAGAAACGCGACGAACTGGCGATCGCGCTGGAATTCAGCCAGCCGCTGGTCGGCACCCAGAGCTTCGACGAACTGATCGCGGTCGCCGACAAGAACGGCGCGGCGGTGCAGGGCAGCTGGGTGCTGGACGACGACGGCAAGATCCTGCGCTTCCCGCATGTGGAGGCCAGCAAGGACTACGTGGTCACGATCAAGGCCGGGCTGACCGCCGCGGCCGGCGACCGCGTCGGCCGGGAGATCCGCAAGGAGGTCTATACCGGGCCGCTGGAGCCGGTGGTCGGTTTCGCCTCGCAGGGCAGCGTGCTGCCGGCGCGCGACAGCCGCGGCCTGCCGGTGGTGTCGATCAACGTGCCCGAGGTCGACGTCGAGTTCTTGCGGGTCAAGGAAAAAGAGCTGCCCAAGTTCTTCGCCGAGTACCAGCGCGGCGGCCGCCGCGGCAGCTGGGAGCTGGAGCGCGACTGGGACGACAAGAAGCCGCTGTCGAAGCTGGCCGAGCCGGTCTACGTCAACCGCTTCGTGCTCGGCGGCAAGCCCAACGAGCGGGTGCTGACCTATCTGCCGCTGCAGGACATCAAGGAACTGCAGGAACCGGGCCTGTACTTCGCGGTGATGAAGCGTGCCGGCCAGTTCAAGGACGAGTTCGAGACCGCGTTCTTCACCGTCAGCGACCTCGGCCTGCACGCCCGCGCCTACAAGGACAAGCTGTTCGTGCATGTCGCCTCGCTGGAGACCGGCAAGGCGGTCGGCGGGGTCGAACTCAAGGTGCTCAACGCGCAGGGCGAGCCGGCGTTGAAGGGCGAGACCGACCGCAACGGCAACGCCATGCTCGGCTATCGGCTCGACGCCGGCCACGTGCTGATCGCCCAGCGCGGCAGCGACGTGTCGATGCTGCCGTTCAACCAGCCGGCGCTGGACCTGTCCGAGTTCGCCGTCGCCGGCCGCGAGCAGGCCTGGTTCGACGTGTTCGCCTGGTCCGGCCGCGATCTGTACCGCCCCGGCGAGACCGTGCGCCTGTCGGCGCTGCTGCGCGACCAGGACGGCAAGCCGGTCGACACCAAGGGCAAGCCGCTGCAGCCGGTGTTCCTGCGTTACGTCCAGCCCGACGGCAAGACCTTCCTGGAAACCCGCCTGCAGCCCGATCCGCAAGGCTACGTGCGCCATGCCCAGGCGATTCCGGTCGACGCCGCGACCGGCCGCTGGCGGGTCGAGTTCCGCACCGACCCGGCGAGCAAGGAAGCGGTGCAGGGCATGACCCTGCGCATCGAAGAGTTCCTGCCCGAGCGGCTCAAGCTCGACCTGAAGGCGCCGGAGGTGCTGCGCCCGGGCCAGCCGTTCAAGCTCGGGGTCGACGCGGCCTATCTGTACGGCGCGCCCGCGGCCGGCAACCGCTTCACCGCCAAGCTCGCGGTGACGGTCGAGCAGCATCCGCTGGAGCAACTGCCCGGCTACTTCTTCGGCGACCCGACCTTGAGCCTGCCGAAGGAGGCCAAGGACGTGATCGACACGACCCTGGGCCCGGACGGCAAGCTGGAGCAGGACATCGCCCTGCCGGACGAGGCCAAGCCGGTCAGCACCATCGCCGCGATCGTCACCGGCAGCGTCTACGAGACCGGCGGCCGCAGCGTCAACCGCAGCCTCAAGCGGGTGCTGTGGCCGGCCGATGCGCTGGTCGGCGTGCGTCCGCTGTTCGACGACAAGGACGGCGCCGCCACCGACAGCAATGCCGGCTTCGAGATCGCCCGCGTCGGCAGCGACGGCAAGCCGCGCCCGGGCAAGGGCCTGCGCGTGACCCTGGTGCGCGAGCATCGCGACTACCACTGGAACTACGACGACGACGGCGGCTGGGACTACGACTTCACCCGTCGCTACGAGGACGTGCAGGTGCGTACCGTGGACGCCGGCGCCGCGCCGCAGAAGATCGATTTCCCGGTCGAATGGGGCGAATACCGGCTCGACGTCTACGACCCGGCGACGCGCCTGACCACGCGCTATCCGTTCCGCGCCGGCTGGAGCTGGGACGACCAGAACCGCGGCCTCGACGCACGTCCGGACAAGGTCAAGCTGGCCCTGGACAAGACCGGCTACCAGGCCGGCGACACCCTGCAGGTGACCCTGACCCCGCCGCACGAAGGCCCGGGCCTGCTGATGGTCGAAACCGACCGCATGCTGTACGTGCAGGAAATCCAGGCCAAGGCCGGCAGCAAGTTCGAGATTCCGGTCACCGCCGACTGGGAGCGCCACGACGTCTACGTCACCGCGCTGGTGTTCCGCGGCGGCAGCGCGCCGAGCAAGATCACCCCGGCGCGCGCGGTCGGCGTCGCCCACGTGCCGATGGACCGGCGCGCGCGCAAGGTCGCGGTCGGGCTCAACGTGCCCAAGCTGATGCGGCCCGAGCAGGATCTGCCGGTGACCGTCAGCGCGCCGCAGCTGGCCGGCAAGGACGCCTACGTCACCGTGTCCGCGGTCGACCTGGGCATTCTCAACATCACCCGTTTCGCGGTGCCGGATGCGGCCGCGCACTTCTTCGCCCAGCGCCGCCTCGGCGTCGACGCCTACGACGTCTACGGCCGGGTGATCGAAAGCTATGAGGGCGACACCGCCAAGATCCGCTTCGGCGGCGACATGGCCTTGCTGGCCCTGCCGCAGGCGCGGCGCCCGACCGCGCGGGTGCAGACCGTCGACCTGTTCGCCGGGCCGGTCAAGCTCGACGCCAAGGGCAATGCGCGGGTCAAGCTGCGCGTGCCCGATTTCAACGGCACCTTGCGCGTCTCGGCCCTGGTCTATGCCGGCGGCAGCTACGGCAACCGCGACGCCGAGACCGTGGTGCGCGCGCCGGTGCTGGCCGAGGCGAGCACGCCGCGGGTGCTGGCGCCCGGCGACAAGAGCAACGTGACCCTGGACGTGCAGAACTTCACCGGCAAGCCCGGCGAGTTCTCGGTCAAGGTCGAGGGCATCGGGCCGCTGGCGTTGAGCGAGGGCGAACGCAAGCTCTCGCTCGGGGTCGAGGCCAAGAAGACCCTGACCTTCCCGGTCGTCGCCCGCGAGGGCTACACCACCGCCCAGGTGCGGGTGCGGGTCGACGGCAACGGCTATCAGGTCGACCGCCGCTACGACGTGCCGGTGCGGCCGGCCTGGCCGGCGGTGTTGCGTTCGCGCACCCGGGTGCTGGACGAACTCGGCGCGGTCCAGCTCGGCGCCGACCTGGCCGAGGGCTTGATGCCGGATTCGGTCAATGCCCGCATGGTGGTCAGCGCGCTGCCGCCGATCCCGTTCGCCAGCGCCCTGCAGGGGGCGCTGGAGTACCCCTACGGCTGCGCCGAGCAGACCACCAGCAAGGGCTATGCCGCGCTGGAGCTCGACGAAGCCACCGCCAAGATGCTGGGCGCCAAGGGCCTGGACGCCAAGCAGCGGCGCGCGCGCATGGAAGGTGCGTTCGGCCGCCTGGCGGCGATGCAGATCGGCTCCGGCCATTTCTCGATGTGGGGCGATGGCGACTACGTCAACCCGGGCCTGACGCCGTACATCGTCGAGTTCCTGCTCGACGCCCGCGACGGCGGCTTCGCCGTGCCGGAGACCATGCTGCAGAAGGCCTTGAAGGTGCTCAACGAGGACCTGCTGTCGGGCAATGCCTCGTTCTACGGCTACGACCGCCGCGAACACCTCAAGTTCGCTTACCAGGCGCATGCCGGCTACGTGCTGGCGCGGGTCAACCGGGCGCCGCTGGGCACCTTGCGCGCGATGTACGACAACGACCGCAAGAACAGCCTGACCGGTTTGCCGCTGGTGCACCTGGGCCTGGCGCTGAGCCTGCAGGGCGACAAGACGCGCGGCGCCAAGGCGATCAAGGAAGGCTTCGCCCGCGACACCTCGGATCGTCCGGAGTACCTGGGCGACTACGGCAGCCGCTTGCGCGACGATGCGCTGATGATCGCCCTGGTCCACGAGCACAAACTGTCGCGGCCGGAATACGACGCGCGCAGCGTGGCGATGGGACGCGAACTCGACGCGCGCCGCAACAGCGGCTGGCTGTGGCTGAGCACCCAGGAGCAAGTCGCGCTGGCGCGGCTGGGCAAGGCCTTGATGGCCGACCAGGGCAAGCAGATCGGCGGCCGCTGGAACGTCGGCGACGTCGCCTCCGATGCCGATCCGGGCAAGCTGGTCGGGCGCCTGTTCGACTATGCGGCGCTGGCGCGCGGGGTCAGCTTCGCCCCGACCGGCCAGCCGCCGCTGTACGCGAGCATGGAGGTGGCCGGCGTGCCGCGCAGCGCACCGGCGGCCGACGCCTCGCAGATCGAGGTCGGGCGCAAGTACTACACCACTGAAGGCAAGGACTGGAGCGGCGGCAGCCTGGTCGAGGGCGAGGCGCTGATCGTGCAGGTCACGATCAAGGCCCACCGCGCCATGCCCGACGCGCTGCTGACCGACCTGCTGCCGGCCGGCCTGGAGATCGAGAACTTCAACCTCGGCGACGCCAAGCAATGGGCCGGCGTGGTGGTGGACGGGATCGAGATCTCCGAGCGCAGCAGCGCCGCCGAAGTGCGCCATGAGGAGTTCCGCGACGATCGCTACGTCGCCGCGCTGAAGCTGGAGCAGAACCAGACTGCGCGGGTGTTCTACCTGGTGCGCGCGGTGACGCCGGGCACCTACACGGTGCCGCCGTCGCTGGTCGAGGACATGTACCGTCCCGACCTGCGCGGGGTCGGCAAGGCGGTGCCGTCGACGCTGACGGTGCGCCAGCCGTGACCGCGGCGGCCTCGGCGACGGGAGGCCGTGCGCTTCCCGTCGCGGCGGCGCGCGCGCGCGTGCGGCAGGCGGGCGCGCTCGGCGCGTTGGCCCTGCTGCTGGGATTGAGCGCCTGCGCGCGCTCCGATGCCGGTGCGCTCGACAGCGCGCCGGCAGAGCCCGCGGTGGCGGCGACCGCCGACCCGCCGCAATCCGCACCGGCGCCGGTCGAAGCGCCCGCGCCGGTGCCGCCGCTGCAGGCGGCGGCCGAAGCGGTGCTGCGCCAGGACGATCCGGATTTCGACGACTACTACAGCCAGTTCGCCTTCGGCGACCTGGACCGCGACGGCCGCGACGACGTTGCGGTCGAGTACGGCATCGGCGCCGACGGCGCGACGCGGCACGTCGCCAACACCGTGCGCATTCTGCTGATGCGCGACGCCGGCCTGGAGCTGCAGCGCGACGATCCGGACTTGTTCCGTTATTGCGCCGCCGTGCGCGGCATCGACCGCGGCCGGCTGCGGGTCGATTCGCTGGAAGCCTGCATGATTCCGTTCCCGCGCACCATCGCCCATTACGAATACGAATGGACGGCGCAGGGGCTGCGCCAGAGCGCCGAACGCTCCAACGAGGAGCAGATCCAGGCCCAGTTGGGCGAACTGGCCGAGGCCTTGCGTAGCGGCCGTAGCGCCGATGCGGCCGCGTTCCTGCGGCCGGGGCCGGCCGCGGCCGGCGCGTCCGCCGCAGCGGCCGATCTGCTGTTCGACGAGGCTGCGCGCCGGGCCGGATTCATCGCCGCGGTCCAGGCGTTGTCGGGCCAGGCGTTCCGGCAGCTCGGCGCGAACGAGCGTATGGCCGTGCGCAGCGAGTGCAAGCTGCACCTGAACCTGAAACCGGAAGGCGAACTGGCCGAACTCGGCGATGGCGACACGGTCAACGATGCGGTCGCCACGCTGGAATGGCCGCACGGCGACGGGGTCGGCTATTCGGTCCGCTTTCTGCTGATCCAGGGCCGGCTCTACCTGCTCGATCACAGCGGCTTCGACAGCGAAAGCGAGTAAGGTTTTTCTCGCCTCGTGCGAGCCGCGGCGACCCGCCGCGACCCGCGCAGGCAACGAACGCAACGAACGCAACGAACGCAAGGAGCGAACATGCGACATTCCCCCGCGCTGATGATTCCGACATTGGGGCTGATCCTGGGCCTGGGCGCTTGCCAGGGCGGCGGACAGGCTGCGCCCGCCGCTGCCGCGCAGGCCGATGCGGCCGCCAATGCGACTGCGGCTGCGGCCGCGACGAGCGCGGCCGCGCCGGCCTTGTCGAAACAGCAGATCGCCGAGCGCGCTTTCGCCGCCCTGCGCAAGACCGAACCGGACTTCCAGCGCCTGGGCTACTCGCATCTGCTCGGCGATCTCGACGGCGACGGCAGCGACGACGTCGTGATCGCCTACGGCGAGGGCACGCCGGACGCGACCATGGCCGCGAACATGCGCCTGGCGGTGGCGATGTCGCGTCCGCAGGGCGCGCAACTGTTGCCGCGCGCGGGGCTGCCGGATTACTGCGCGTTCCCGCGCAAGATAGAGGACGGCAAGCTCTACGTCGAAGAGCCCGATATCTGCAGTGCCGCGCGGCCCAAGACCGTCGGCTATTACGTCTACGCCTGGGACGGCAAGGGCCTGGCCCAGGTCGGCCATGAGACCGTCGAGCAGCGGGTGGTCAACCTGCTCAAGCCGCTCGGCGCGGCGTTCGCGTCCGGCGACCGGCGCGTGGTGCTGGACGCGCTACGCTTCCCGCTCGACGTGACCTACTGGCCGATCTACGACACTCCGCTGGAAGCGGTGGCGAAGAAGACCGGCGGCAAGATCGACCGCGCCACCGCGCAGGCGCACTTCCAGGATCTGTTTCCTAAGGACCGCGCCGATCTGTATGCCGCGGCGATCGCCGCGACCGTCGCCCAACCGTTCAAGCGCGATGCCGCGGGCGGCCACGGCGTCGTGGTGCCGGCGCCGGACGGCGAAAAATACAGCCTGAACATCGTTTTCGACCCGGACGAAGACCGCGAGGAGGGCAACGACAACCGCATCATCGACGCTCGCATCGACGTGGCCCAGAGCCAGGGCGACGGCGGCCAGAACCTGGTGCTGTTGCTCAGCGAAGGCAAGCTGGACATCGTCGCGATCAACACCGCGGGTTGATGACGGCGCCGGCTTCGCCTTCGCGCGGCGTCTGCGTCCGGCGAGGCCACCGGTCGCGCGGCGGCCGCGCGATGCGCCGGCTCTGCGGCCGGGGCTTCCGTGTCCAGGCCCTGGCCCGGCGCGTTGCGCGAATGCCCGTCGGCCGAGGGCCTGGCGCGCCGCGTCTGCCGCCTGACGGCGCCCGTGCCGTGTCCCGGCCGGGAGGCCGCCTGCCGGACACCGCCTCTGCGGTCCGCCGCAGCGGTACGCTTCTCGCCGGAAGTTTCGCCGTAGCCTGATTTTCTCAGTCGTCCTCGTCATGCCGTCCGCTCCGTCCGTTTCCGCCGCCGCTACGCCCGCACCCGTTCCGCCGCGCCGGCAACGGCTGCGCCGGCGCGTGCTGCAAGCCTTGCTGCTGGCGCTGTCGTTGGCGACCGCGACGATGCTGCTGGACCTGGCCTTTCCCTTGCCCCTGCCGCAGCCGCGCGACGCCGGTGCGGTGGTGGTCGCCGCCGACGGCACGCCGCTGCGCGCGTTCGCCGATCGCGACGGCGTGTGGCGCTATCCGGTCGAGGCGTCCAAGGTGTCGCCGCTGTACCTGCAGGCGCTGCTGAACTACGAAGACCGCTGGTTCTGGAAACACCCCGGCATCAATCCGCTGGCGATGCTGCGCGCGGCCGGGCAATGGCTGCGCAGCGGGCGGGTGGTGTCGGGCGGTTCGACCCTGACCATGCAGGTCGCGCGCATCCTCGACGCGCGTCCCGGCGAGGGCCGGCGCAGCCTCGGCGCCAAGCTGCGCCAAGTGCTGCGCGCCTTGCAGTTGGAGGCGCACCTGTCCAAGCGCGAAATCCTGGCCCTTTACCTCGACCGGGCGCCGTTCGGCGGCACCGTCGAAGGCGTGGAGGCCGCGAGCTGGGCTTATCTGGGCAAGCCCTCGGCGCGCCTGTCGCATGCCGAGGCGGCGTTGTTGACCGTGTTGCCGCAGTCGCCGAGCCGCTTGCGGCCGGACCGCGAGCCCGAGCGCGCGCGCATCGCCCGCGACAAGGTGCTGGCGCGCATGGCCGCGTTGCGCGTGTGGACGCCGGCGCAGGTCGCCGATGCGCGGGTCGAACCGGTGGTGGCGCGTTCGCTGCAGCCGCCGCGCTACGCGCCGTTGTTGGCGCAACGCTTGCGCAGCGAGGACCCGAAGGCGGGGCGGATCGTCTCGACCATCGACCTGGAACTGCAGCGCACGCTCGAGGACCGGGTTTCGGCGTACTTCTCGACCTTGCCCGAACGCACGTCGGCGGCGCTGCTGGTGGTCGACAACGCCACTGTGGAAGCGCGCGCCTATGTCGGTTCGGTAACCTTCGGCGATGCCGCGCGGCTGGGCCATGTCGACATGGTCCAGGCCTGGCGCTCGCCGGGTTCGACTTTGAAGCCGTTCCTGTACGGCCTGGCCCTGGACGACGGCCTGATTCACTCGGAGAGCCTGTTCGTGGACGCGCCGCAGGCCTTCGGCGGCTACCGGCCGGGCAATTTCGACGCGGCGTTCAATGGCCCGGTCGGCGCCGCGACCGCGCTGCGCCTGTCCTTGAACGTGCCGGCGGTGGATCTGCTCGAGCGGGTCGGGCCGTCGCGTTTCTCCGCGCGCCTGGCCCATGCCGGCATCGATCTGCATTGGCCGCGCGGCGCGACGCCGAATCTGGCGATGATACTCGGCGGTACCGGCGCGCGTTTGGAGGATCTGGTCGGCGCCTACGCCGCGTTCAACCGCAACGGCGTCGCCGGACGGGTGCGTTACCGCGCCGACGAGGCGCGCCTGGACCGGCGCCTGCTGTCGCCGGGCGCGGCATGGATCGTGCGCGAGATCCTCGAGGCCAACCCGCGCCCCGGCAGCGTCGAACAGACCTTCGACCCGCAGGGGCGGCCGCGGGTGGCGTGGAAGACCGGCACCAGCTACGGCTTCCGCGACGCCTGGGCCTTGGGCAGCACCCGCCGTTACACCGTGGGAGTCTGGGTCGGGCGTCCGGACGGCACGCCCTTGCCGGGTCAGTACGGCGCGGTCACCGCCTTGCCGCTGCTGTTCGAAGTGGTCGACAGCCTGCCGCGGCAACGCGGCGACGCCGCGTTGCGGCCGCCGCCGCGCGGGGTCGAACAGATCGAGGTCTGCTGGCCGCTTGGGCTGCCGCCCGATCCGCAGGCGCCGGCGCTGTGCCAGCGCCGCATGCAGGCCTGGACCCTGGACGGCTCGGTGCCGCCGACCTTCGCCGAACGCGACGCGCGCTTGTGGAGCGCAGGCATGGAACGCTTCGACGCCGATGCCGACAGCGGCCAACGCCTGTCGGCCGAGTGCTCGCGGCCGCACCGGCGCGAACCGCGCGAAATCGCCCGTTGGCCGGCGCTGGCCTCGCCGTGGCTGCCCGTGGAGACCCGGCGCGCCTCGCAACTGCCGGCGCTGGCGCCGGACTGCAGCGACGACGGCCGCGACGCGGTCGAGGAACTGCGCGTGGAAGGCATCGACGATCAGGCCACCCTGGCGCGCGCGCCCGGCAGCCAGGCGCCGCTGCGCCTGTCGGTGCGCGCGCTCGGCAGCGACGCGCGGGTGCGCTGGCTGCTCGACGGCCGGCTGATCGGCGAGTCGCAGGGCAGGGGACGCTTCGAGCACGACTTCGGCGAACCCGGCGAGCACGTACTGACCGCGCTGGCCGACACCGGCGCCTGGTCGCGGGTGCGCTTCAAGGTCTTGCGCTGAGCGCGACGCCGCTCCTGCAAGAGCCGATCGTCCTCCAGCGTAGAAGCGGCGTAAGTCGCGACCATCGCAGTGGTGTACGCCGGCGTTGCGACGAAGCCGGAGCCGTCGGCACTGCCTTGGAACGTGCCGAAACACATCGACGGCCACGGCTTCGGATGCTGCGCTTGCGTCCGTCGCTGCGGTTGTTGCGGCCTAGGTCGCTCCCAAATGAAGCGGCGTTGCAGCGCGCGCGGTGGGCTGCGTTTCAACTTGTGCCGTGCCAGACCGCCAGCACATCGCCGAAGGTCTGCGCGCCCGGCGCATAGGCGGCGCCCGCCGCGCCGGCGCCGGCGGCGATCGCGGCGATGATCAGGAACGGTAGGGCGGTGCGCCGCAGCGCCGTGCTCAGCCAATGCGAGGTTTCGATCCGGCGCAGGCGCCGGTACAGGCCGCCGGCCAGGGCGACGTCGAGGATCAACTCGGCCATCAGGGCCGGCGCGATCCAGATCACCCACAGCGCGGCGAGCCCGGCGCACAGCGCCACCGCCAGCGCCGCCAGCACCCAGGCCGCTTCGTCGCCGGCGTCGGCGACGGACACGTCCCAGTCGCCGTCGCCGGTGTCCGCGGTTTGGGCCGCGGGCCGGCCGCCGCCGGCGTCGAAACCGACCTCGGTCGGATCGACCTCGCTCCAGGCATCGTGTTCGCGCGTGCGCGCCCAGGTCCACAGCAGGGCGAGGAAGGCCAGGTAGGCGCCGGCGGCGGCGAGCGGATAGCGCAGCGCCATGGCGTCCACGCCGGCAACGAGCAAGGCGTAGGAGACCAGGAAGCCGACCGCGCCGGTCAGCAGCACGATCAGGCCCATCTGCAGGCGCGGCCAGTGCGTGCGGGCAGGCGACGCAATCGGTCCGAATCCGAGGCTTGACGGGGGAATATACTGATCGTAACTTACTTTATGTAGGTTACTTTTAGTAATTTCAATTCAGGAGTTCCCATGCACGCGCTCATCGTCGTCGCCCACCCCGACCCGCAATCGCTGACCCATGCGGTCGCGGCCCGTCTCGCCGCCGGCCTGACCGAGTCCGGCCACCGCGGCGAAATCGCCGATCTCGCCGCGGAAGGCTTCGACCCGCGCTTCAACGCCGCCGATATCGAGGGCTTCTATCGTCGCGCCGAAGCCCCGGCCGACGTGCTCGCCGAACAGGCGCGCATCGACCGCGCCGATGGCCTGGCGCTGGTGTTTCCGGTGTACTGGTGGTCGATGCCGGGCCTGCTCAAGGGCTGGGTCGATCGCGTGTTCGCCAACGGATGGGCCTACGACGAGGCCGACGGCCGGGTGGTCAAGAAGCTGCAACGCCTGGAGGTGCACTTGATCGGCGTCGGCGGTGCCGGCCGCCGCACTTACGCCAAGCATGGCTACGAAACGGCGATGAAGACCCAGATCGACCACGGCATTTTCGACTACTGCGGCGCGCGCGTGCTGACCTCGGAGTTGCTGTTGCACACCCGCCCGGACGAGGCTGCCGCGCAGTTGCAGACCGCGTTCGATCTCGGCCGCGGCCTGTTCGCCGAGCAGGCCCTTGTAGGAGCGGCGTGAGCCGCGACCAACCGAAGCGGTGTTCGACAGCGTGTCATCCGAAGCCCGGTAGCGGCAGAACTCGCCAACGATCCGGGCTGCGGAAAGGTCGCGCGCATACGCCGCCTCGGCGGCCGCCGCTTGCGACCGGAAGAAATCCCGTCGGACGCCGCTCCTATAGGGACGCTTACTGGCCGGTCCAGCCGTCGAGCAGGTCGGCCAGCTCGTCGGCGTGTTCCTCTTCCTGGGCCAGGATGTCTTCCATCAGCCGCTGGGTGGTGGTGTCGCGGTCGCCGACGAAGCGGATGATCTCGCGATAGCTGTCGATGGCGATGCGTTCGGCGATCAGGTCCTCCTTGACCATGTCGCGCAGATCGCGGCCTTCGACGTATTCGGCATGGGCGTGCTTGGACAGCACGTCGGGGTTGAGGTCGGGCTCGCCGCCGAGTTGCACGATCCGCTCGGCGATGCGGTCGGCGTGGGCCTGCTCCTGGTTGGCGTGCTCGAGGAATTCGGCCTTGACCGCTTCGGCCATCAGGCCGCTGGCCATGAAGTAGTGGCGCTTGTAGCGCAGCACGCAGACGATCTCGGTCGCCAGGGCTTCGTTGAGCAGCTTGATCACCGCGCTGCGGTCGGCGGTGTAGCTGGCGGTGATCGCGCCGTCCTCGATGTGCTGGCGGGCGCGGGCGCGGATGGTCGCAAGGTCGGTGACGAACGCGGACGCGGGAGCGTCGTTCTGGCGCATGGGCTTGGCAGGCATGGCGGCCTCCTGGCGGCGGGGGAAGGGGGCGGTGTACCTCGGCGTGTGGTGGAGCGGTGGATGGAGGAGCGTCGGCCGCGCGAACCGGTCGCGCGGCCGACGCCGGGGACTCAGAGCGATTCCAGCAGATACTCGGCCGAGGACACCTTGTACTCGCCGGGCGCTTCGACGTGCAGTTGCTTGACCACGCCGTCTTCGGCGTAGAGGGCGAAGCGCTTGGAGCGCAGGCCCATGCCGTAGGCGCTGGCGTCGAGCTCCAAACCGAGCGCGCGGGTGAAGTCGCCGTTGCCGTCGGACAGCATCATCATGCCCTCGGGCACGTGCTGGCTCTTGGCCCAGGCCTGCATGACGAAGGGATCGTTGACGGCCATGCAGGCCACTTCGATGCCCTTGTCGCGGAACTGCTGGAAGTGCTCGACGAAGCCGGGCAGGTGCTTTTCCGAGCAGGTCGGGGTGAAGGCGCCGGGCACGGCGAACAGCACGGCCTTGCGGCCGTCGAACAGGGCACGGGTGTCCACGCTCTCGATGCCTTCGTGGATGCGCTTGAGGACGACTTCGGGCAGGCGGTCGCCGACCTGGATGCTCATGGGATTCTCCTGTGATGGGGTCGAGTCTAGGCTGGCGGCGCTAATGTCGCGTCAACGCGACTTGAAATCGCGCCGGACGCCGCCATGCTGTCCGCTTAATGATGCGTCAAGGCGGCGTGAGCGCAGTACGCTGACGCTGGCGGTTGCGAGTCGGGAGCAGGCAATGCAGTTCAAGGATTACTACGAGACCCTCGGCCTGGAGCCGAGCGCAGGCGAGGCCGAGATCAAGACGGCCTATCGGCGCCTGGCGCGCAAGTACCACCCCGACGTCAGCAAGGAGGCCGGCGCGGAGGAGAAGTTCAAGGCCGTCAACGAGGCCTACGAGGCGCTGCGCGATCCGCAGAAGCGCGCCGCCTACGATCAGCTGCGCGCGCGCGGCTATCGGCCCGGCGACGAAGTGCAACCGCCTCCCGGCGGGTTCGGCGGCGGCTACGGCGGCGGCGGGGTCGATTTCGAGGAGATCTTCGCCGGCGGCGGCGCCGGCGGCGGCTTCAGCGACTTCTTCGAGAACCTGTTCGGCCGCGGACGTTCGGCGGCGGGCGGTTTCGGCGGCCAGGCCGGGCGCAGCGCGCCGCCGCGCGGCGATACTCGGGCCAAGCTCGCGGTGTCGCTGGAAACCGTCTACGAAGGCGGCAGCGTGCGCATTTCGATCAACAACAAGACCCTGGACGTGCGCGTGCCCAAGGGCATCCGCCCGGGCCAGCTGATCCGCCTGGCCGGCCAAGGCACTCACGGCGATCTGCTGCTGGAGATCGAATACGCCGCTCACCCGCAGTTCGAGGTCGACGGCCGCAACGTCGTCCACGTGCTGCCGCTGGCCCCGTGGGAGGCCGCGCTCGGCGCCACGGTCAGCGTGCCGACCCTGGGCGGCGCGGTCGAGCTGAAGATTCCCGCGGCTTCCGAAGCCGGGCGCAAGCTGCGTTTGCGCGGCCGCGGCCTGCCGGGCAGCCCCTCGGGCGACCAGATCGTCGAGCTGGAAGTGCTGGCGCCGAAGCCGGAGAGCGAGGCCCAGCGCGAGGCTTACCAGCGCCTGCGCGCGGCGTTCGGCGAGGACTGGCGGCGCGACTGAATCCGCCGCCGCGGACGCATCGGCGGACGCAGAAACGAAAATCCCGGCTTCGGCCGGGATTTTTCGCTTGCGGTCCGGCGCGCGGCGCGCCGGCCGTTCAGGCCGCTGAGGGCAGCAACTGGCCGATGATCTCGGACAGATCGGTCTCGCTGAACGGCTTGGTGATGTAGGCCTTGGCGCCCTGGCGCATGCCCCAGACGCGGTCGGTGTCCTGGTCTTTGGTGGTGACCAGCACGATCGGGATGTGCTTGGTGGTCGGCTCGCGGCAGATCGAACGCGTGGCCTGGAACCCGTTGAGGTTGGGCATCACCACGTCCATCAGTATCAGGTCGGGCAGCTCGCGCTTGGCCGCTTCGACGCCGGCGGCGCCGTCTTCCGCGGTCAAGGCCTCGTGCCCCAGTTTTTCGACGATGCGACGGATGCCCATCAACTGGGACGGCGAGTCGTCGACGATCAGAATGCGCGCCATGTGATTCCCCCAAATATCTGCGGCCGATTGTAGCGACGCGCCGCGCCGCTGCAATGCCAACTAGATCACGACGAGGGTCCGGCCCAGCGAACCGCCCGAAAGCATGCCGGAGAAGACCTCCGCCAGCCCGCTCAGCGGCACTTCGCGGGTGCAGATCCGCTCCAGGTGGCGCGGTTTCCAGTCGCTGCCCAGGCGCTGCCAGATCTCGTCGCGGATCTCGCGCGCGGTGCCGGCCGAGGCCACGCCGAGCAGGGACACGCCGCGGATGATGAAGGGCATCACCGTGGTCGCCAGTTCGTGGCTGGCGGCCAGCCCGGCGGTGGCGACGTTGCCGTAGGGCGCGGTCTGCGCCAGCAGGCTGGCCAGCATCGGCCCGCCGACGTTGTCCAGGCCGCCGCCGAAGCGCGCCGATTCCATCGGCCGCGCGGTCTGCAGGGCGTCGCGGCCGAGCACCTGGCTGGCGCCGATGCGCTTGAGGTAGTCGGCCTGCTCGGCCTTGCCGCTGATCGCATGCACCTCGAAGCCGGCGCGGCTGAAGATGTCCAGCGCGAGCGAGCCGACGCCGCCGCTGGCGCCGGTGACCGCGAGCGGCCCCAGTTCCGGGGTCTGGCGGTTGTCGAGCATGCGGTGCAGGGCCAGCGCGGCGGTGAAGCCGGCGGTGCCCAGGATCATGCTCTCGCGCAGGCTCAGCCCGGACGGCAGCGGGATCGTCCACTGCGCTTCCAGCCGCGCGTACTCGCTATAGCCGCCGTCGCGGGTCTCGCTGAGGCCGCAGCCGGTGGTCAGCACCGCATCGCCTTCCTTGAAGCGCGGATCGGTCGAGGCGACCACGTGGCCGGCGACGTCGATGCCGCCGACCAGCGGGAAGCGGCGCAGGATCTTGCCTTCGCCGGTGCCGGCCAGCGCATCCTTGAAGTTGATCGAGGAGTAGGCGGTCTTGATCACCACCTCGCCGGGCGCGAGCTGGTCGAGGCCGATCGCCTCGATGCCGCTGCGATAGCCGGCAGCGTCGCTGTGGATGCGGAAGGCGTTGAACGAGGCGGGCAGGGGCATGGCGTCGGTCCGTCCGATGGCGCGCGGCGCTGCGGCCGCGGGCGAATGAAGAAACGCGATGATAGCCGAGCGCGTCGGCGGCTTCGGGGACCGGGTCGCGAAGCGCGCGGCGGCGCGGGTTGCCGCCCGCAGCGGCAAACCCTGGACGGGCGACGCATCGGCAAGGGACGGCGGGGCATGCGGATGCAAGCCTCCATGCCGCCGCATGGGATCAGAGCATCGGCGGGGCGCCGCCGGGCGTGCCCTGGGTCGGTAGTCGGCAACGTTCCGGCGGCGACAGTCGCGGATCGGACGGCTCGCGCGGCGGGCGGGTCTGCGCCGACCAGTAGCCGGCGCAGCTGGCGTTCTCGATCAGGTCGACGGCCTCGCAGAACACGTCGGGAACGAAACCCGATCCCGGGCCGACGGCGTTCGACGGCACGGCGCCGGGGCGCTTGCTGTCGCGCAGGCAGGCGACGGCGTATTGGGTGACGCGGCGCTTGCCGGCGCGGCCGGCAACGGTAATGGTGGTGACGGCGCCGTTTTTGCTTCCTGCCTCGTAGCGAGGGGCCAGTGCGGCGAAGGCTTGCGAGTTGAGCAGTCCGACCAGGGCCACGTGCTGGGCTTCGTCGAGCGGGTGCATGGCCATGACCTCGCCGTTCGAGTGCCGCAGCGGATGACGTCCGCTGGCGTCGGGCGCGCTGAACATGGCGATGCCGTTGCCGTCGATGCGCAGCCGATAGACAGGACTGTCGGCGCCGCCGCCGCTGCGCTCGACTTCGATGGTGGTGTCCTCGACCGCGTTGCCGCCGCCGCGCGACGCGGGCTGGCAGGCGCACAACGCGGACAGGGCCAGAACGGTCAGCGGCAATGCGTTACGGCGCATGGTCGGAACTCCTTTTTCCGGACGTATTTTCCCAGGGTACTTTGCGCGGACGCTTTCGCGAAACGCGCGCCGGAGCGCGGCTGGGAACAGCGCCTGCGCGAGCCCGCCGTGCCGCGGCAGGGCGGCTCAGCGCAGCGCGTTGCGGCGCTTTTCGTCCATCCACTTCGAGGAGGACGCCGGCACGTAATCGCGCATCCAGCCCAGCATGGCGTCGATATCGTCGCCGTGCCACAGGTCCTGGCGCTGGTCGGGGTGCAGGAAGCGCTCTTCGACCATGCGGTCGAGCATGCCCATCAGCGGCGAATAGAACCCGTCGATGTCGAGGAAGGCGCAGGGCTTGTGGCCGATGCCGAGCTGGCGCCAGGTCAGCATCTCGAACATCTCGTCGAGGGTGCCGAAGCCGCCGGGCAGGGCGATGAAGCCGTCGGCCAGGTCGAACATGCGCGCCTTGCGCTCATGCATCGAGCCGACGATCTCCAGCTTGCTCAGGCCGCGATGGGCGACTTCCCAGTTGGCCAACTGTTCGGGAATCACCCCGATGACCTGGCCGCCGCCTTCGAGCACGGCATCGGCGACCACGCCCATCAGGCCGACGTTGCCGCCGCCGTAAGCCAGGGCGATGCCGTCCCGGGCCAACCGCTGGCCCAGCGCCATCGCGCGTTCGGTGTAGATCGGCTTGGAGCCGGAGTTGGAGCCGCAGTAGACGCAGAGGGTTCGCATGGGAGTCGAGATTCGGGATTCGGGATTTGTAAAAGCGGACATCGGGGGCGGGGATGGCAGCAAGCAGAAACGCAAAACGCCAGGCACGGGCCTGGCGTCTGCGTAGGATCGGTCGGGTCGGAACCGCTTTGCGAATCCCGAATCTCCCATCCCGAATCCCGGCCGTCAATTGGCCTTATGGATCGCGCGCTTGTCCACCGCCATCGCCGCGTCGTGGATCGCTTCCGACAGGGTCGGGTGAGCGTGGCAGATGCGGGCGAGGTCGTCGGCGGAGCCCTTGAACTCCATGGTCAGCACGCCTTCGTGGACCAGTTCGGAGACGCCGACGCCGACCAGGTGCAGGCCGAGCACGCGGTCGGTCTCGGCATGGGCGATGACCTTGACGAAGCCGGCTGGCTCGCCCATGGCCACCGCGCGGCCGATCGCCGCGAACGGGAAGCTGCCGGTCTTGTACGGCACGCCTTCGGCCTTGAGCTGCTGTTCGGTGCGGCCGACCCAGGCGATTTCCGGCTCGGTATAGATCACCCACGGAATGGTGTCGAAGTTGACGTGGCCGGGCAGGCCGGCGATCAGTTCGGCCACCGCGATGCCTTCCTCGAAGCCCTTGTGCGCCAGCATCGGGCCGCGCACGCAGTCGCCGATCGCCCACACGCCGTCGACGCCGGTATGGCAGTGCTCGTCGACCTCGATCTGGCCGCGTTCGTTGAGCTTGACCCCGGTGCCTTCGGCCAGCAGGCCCTTGGAGGCGGCGCGGCGGCCGACGGCCACCAGCAGCTTGTCCACGACCAGTTGCTGGTCGGCCTTGCCGTCGTTGTAGGTCAGGTGGACTTCGTCGCCCTTGATCTCGGCCTTGGAGACCTTGGCGCCGAGCTTGATGTCCAGGCCCTGCTTCTTGAATTCCTTGGCCGCGGTCTTGGCGACCTCGGCATCGGCGGCGGCGAGGAAGTCGGGCAGGGCTTCGAGGATGGTGACCTCGGCGCCCAGGCGCTTCCACACGCTGCCCAGCTCCAGGCCGATCACGCCGGCGCCGATCACGCCCAGGCGCTTGGGCACCGAGGTGAAGTCCAGCGCGCCGACGTTGTCGACGATCTTGTCGCCGTCGAACTTGGCGAACGGCAGTTCGATCGAGTCCGAACCGGCGGCGATGATGACGTTGGTGCCCTTGAGCTCGACTTCGGAACCGTCGTGTTGCTTGACCTTGACCACGTTGCCCGGGTGCAGGGTGCCGAAGCCGTAGAACGGCGCGACCTTGTTCGCCTTGAACAGCATCGCGATGCCGCCGGTGAACTGCTTCACGATCTTGTCCTTGCGGCCGACCATGGTCGCGACGTCGATCTTGGCGTTGTCTGCGCTGATGCCGTGCTCGCCGAACAGGTGCTGCAGGTTCCAGAACTGGCGCGAGCTGTCGAGCAGGGCCTTGGACGGAATGCAGCCCACGCGCAGGCAGGTGCCGCCGAGGGCGGGCTTGCCGTCCTTGCCGAGCGCGGCGTCGATGCAGGCGGTCTTCAGGCCGAGCTGGGCGGCGCGGATGGCGGCGTGGTAGCCGGCCGGACCGGCGCCGATGACGACTACGTCGAATTGTTCGCTCATTGATTCGCTCACGGGATTCGGGATTGGGGATTCGGGATTCGTTCAAAGCGCGTCAGCGCTGCGAATTCCGAAGCCCGCGAAAGTGCTGCGATAAAGCCGAGGTTTCGGGAGAGGGGGGCACCCGCGCGGGCTGTTGCCTTTGCGAATCCCGAATCCCCATTCCCGAATCCCGGCTCGGCATTACATGCCCAGCAGCATGCGGTGCGGGTTTTCCAGCTGGTTCTTGATGTCGACCAGGAACAGCACCGCGTCCTTGCCGTCGATGATGCGGTGGTCGTAGGACAGCGCCAGGTACATCATCGGCGCGGCGACGACCTGGCCGTTCTCGACGATGGCGCGCTCCTTGATGGCGTGCATGCCGAGGATGGCCGACTGCGGCGGGTTGACGATCGGGGTCGACATCAGCGAGCCGAAGGTGCCGCCGTTGGTGATGGTGAAGGTACCGCCCTGCAGGTCTTCCAGCGCCAGCTTGCCGTCGCGGGCCTTCTTGGCGTAGTCGCCGATGGCCTTCTCGATGTCGGCGAAGCCCATGCGCTCGACGTTGCGCAGCACCGGGGTCACCAAGCCCTTGTCGGTGGACACGGCGATCGAGATGTCGGAGTAGCCGTGGTAGATCACGTCGTTGCCGTCGACCGAGGCGTTGACGATCGGGTGGCGCTGCAGGGCGTTGGCGGCGGCCTTGGCGAAGAAGCTCATGAAGCCCAGCTTGACGCCGTTGGCCTTCTCGAAGCTCTCGCCGAGCTCCTTGCGCATGGCCATGACCTTGCCCAGGTTGACTTCGTTGAACGAGGTCAGCATGGCGATCGAGTTCTTCGATTGCATCAGGCGCTCGGCGATGCGGGCGCGCATGCGGGTCATCGGCACGCGCTCTTCCGGACGCAGGCCGGCGGCCGCGCCGACGCCGCCGGACTTGGCGTAGTTGACGATGTCTTCCTTGGTCACCGCGCCCTTGCGGCCGGTGCCTTCGACCTGCGAGGCGTCGACGCCCTGGACGTTGGCGGCGAAGCGCGCGCCCGGCGGCAGTTGGTCGTTGGCCGAGGCGGCGACCGGAGCGGCCGGCTTGGCGGCTTCGGCCTTGGCCGGGGCCGGCGCGGCTTCGGCCGGGGCCGCAGCGGCCGGCGCAGCGGCGGCGACGGCGCCGGCTTCGACGATGGCGATCAGCTGCTGGCTGGTGACGGTCGCGCCTTCGGCGAACTTGATTTCCTTGAGCACGCCGTCGACCGGCGAGGGCACTTCGAGCACGACCTTGTCGGTTTCCAGATCGACCAGGTTCTCGTCGCGCTTGACCGCATCGCCCGGCTTCTTGTGCCACGTCGCGATCGTGGCGTCGGAGACCGACTCGGGAAGGACGGGGACTTTGATCTCGGTGCTCATGGGGCAGGCATCCTGGATTGCTTGTATGTGGATATGCGTATGGGGGTGACTCGAAGAACCAGCGCCTTATTCGGCGCTGGACTCTCCTTGCAGCGAATTGACCAGCGCGTCGGCGACCAGCTTGGTCTGCTCGGCGACGTGGTCGGCCAGATGGCCGGCCGCCGGCGACGGCGAACGGGCGCGACCGGCGTAGTGCAGCGCCTGCTTCGGCGCCAGGCAGGCGCTGAGGTGGTGGCGGATCTGGTACCACGCGCCCTGGTTCTGCGGTTCTTCCTGGCACCACACCACGTCCTTGGCCGCGGCGAAGCGCTTGAGTTCGGCGGCGAGGGCTTCGCGCGGGAACGGGTAGAGCTGCTCGACGCGGACCAGGGCGACGTCGTCCAGGCCCTGCTTCTGCGCTTCCTCGTACAGGTCGTAGTAGACCTTGCCCGAGCACAGCACCACGCGCTTGACTTTCTTGGGGTTGGCGGCGGCGTCCGGGATCAGGTGCTGGAACTCGCCGTTGGCCAGCTCGTCCAGGCTCGACACCGCCAACTTGTGGCGCAGCAGCGACTTCGGCGTCATCACCACCAGCGGCTTGCGCGTGCTCATGCGCATCTGCCGGCGGATCATGTGGTAGGCCTGGGCCGGGGTGGTCGGCGCGCAGACCAGCATGTTCTCCAGCGCGCACAGCTGCAGGAAGCGCTCCAGGCGCGCCGAGCTGTGCTCGGGGCCCTGGCCTTCGTAGCCGTGCGGCAGGAACAGGGCCAGGCCGCACAGGCGGCCCCACTTGGCCTCGCCCGAGGACAGGAACTGGTCGATCACCACCTGGGCGCCGTTGGCGAAGTCGCCGAACTGCGCTTCCCAGATGTCCAGGGTCATGGGATCGGCGGTCGAGTAGCCGTACTCGAACGCCATCACCGCTTCCTCGGACAGCAGCGAATCGATGATGGTCACGTCGGTCGGGTTCTTGACCAGGCGGCGCAGCGGCATGACGTATTCGTCGGTGCTCTGCTCGTGCAGGATCGCGTGACGGTGGAAGAAGGTGCCGCGGCCGCTGTCCTGGCCGACCAGGCGCAGCTTGTAGCCTTCGCTGAGCAGAGTGGCGTAGGCCAGGTTCTCGGCGAAGCCCCAGTCGCCGCCCAGCTCGCCGGCGGCCATCTTGCGCCGGTCTTCGTAGATCTTGGCCACGCGCGGGTGCAGCTTGACGCTGTCCGGGATGGCGTTGATCTCGACCGCCAGGGCGTCGAGCTTGCTGCGCTCGAACTTGGTGTCGACCGCGTCGCTCAGCTTGCCCGACAGGTACTTGGACCAGTCGATGGTGAACTCGTCCGGCTTGACCTCGACCAGCTCGGTGGTGACCGCGCCGGCGTCGAGCTTGTCGCGGTACTGGTCGACCAGGGCCTGGGCCTCGTCGGCCTTGAGCGTGCCTTCGGCGACCAACTGCTCGGCGTAGAGCTCGCGCGGGGTCTTGTGCTTGCGGATGACCTGGTACATCAGCGGCTGGGTCGCCGCCGGCTCGTCGGCCTCGTTGTGGCCGTGGCGGCGGTAGCAGACCAGGTCGATGACCACGTCCTTGCCGAAGCGCTGGCGGAAGTCCAGCGCCAGTTCGGCGCAGAACACCACCGCTTCGGGGTGGTCGGAATTCACGTGCAGGATCGGCGCGCCGACCATCTTGGCCACGTCGGTGCAGTACAGGGTCGAGCGCGCGTCCTGGCGCTCGGACGTGGTGAAGCCGACCTGGTTGTTGATCACCACGTGGACCGTGCCGCCGACCGCGAAACCGCGCGCCTGCGACATCTGGAACAGCTCCATGCCCACGCCCTGGCCGGCGAACGCGGCGTCGCCGTGGAGCAGGATCGGCAGCACCTGGGCGCGGCCCTTGTCGCCGCGGCGGGTCTGGCGCGAACGCACGCTGCCGGCGACCACCGGATTGACGATTTCCAGGTGCGAGGGGTTGAACGCCAGCGCCAGGTGGACCGGGCCGCCCGGGGTGGCGACGTCGGCGCTGAAGCCCATGTGGTACTTCACGTCGCCGGTGTGGGCGTGCTCGTCGTGGTCGAACTTGCCTTCGAACTCGTCGAACAGCTTGCGCGGCGGCTTGCCGAGGGTGTTGACCAGGACGTTGAGGCGGCCGCGGTGGGCCATGCCGATGACCACGTCCTGCACGCCCTGTTCGCCGGCGCGGCGGATGGTCACGTCCATCAGCGGGATCAGCGCGTCGCCGCCTTCCAGCGAGAAGCGCTTCTGGCCGACGTACTTGGTGCCCAGGTAGCGCTCCAGGCCGTCGGCCGCGGTCAGCCGCTCGAGGATGCGCTTCTTGTCGTCGGCGGTGCGGCCGAACTTGCCGCCGGCGCCTTCCAGGCGCTCGTACATCCAGCGGCGCTGCTCGGCGTCGGCGATGTGCATGAACTCGGCGCCGATCGGGCCGGTGTAGGTCGCCTTGAGCAGGGCGAGCAGGTCGCCGAGCTTCATCCGTTCCTTGCCGGCGACGCCGCCGGTGGAGAACTCGCTGCCGGTGTCGCTTTCGGACAGACGGTGGAAGCCCAGCGCCAGGTCCGGCGCGTCCGGCTTCTGCAGCAGGCCCAGCGGGTCGATGTTGGCCGCCAGGTGGCCGCGCGAGCGGTAGGCGGTGATGACCTTGCCGACCGCGCGCTCGCGCTCGTCGCTGCCGCCGCCGGCCGCGGCGGTGACCACCCCGCGCGAAGCGGCGCGGCCGGCCGCGGCGATGCTCTCGATCGCCGCCGAATGCGGGACGTCGCCGGCTTCGCGGCCCTTGAAGCCGTCGAAATAGGCTTTCCACTTGGGCCCGACGCTGTCGGGATCGACCAGGTACTGCTCGTACAGGTCTTCGATGAAGGCGGCGTTGGCGCCGAGTTGCGAGGACTGCGAAAACTGCTTCAGGAGACTGTCCACGATGGCATCGGGAAACTCAGGGGGAGGTTCGGAAGCGCCGTCGCGCGCGCGCGGGCGGCGGTCGGCGCTCATAAGAATCGGAAGTATAACGGTAGTGTTAAGGCCAGCGGCATAACTACTTACGTCTAGGCGGCCGTTTCGGCCCGATATCGGGCCGATGGCGGGATACGGCCCGTTCCGGCAATGCGCTGGAGTTTGGGGGGCGGCGCCGGGTTTCAAGCCGTACCGGCGCGGCGGCGGGCGCGGCCGGCGCGGTTTAGCCGGGCCTCAGATTCGGCCCGGCGGCGGGCTTCCCCGGATAACCGTCCCGTTCAAATGCCCAGGGCGCGGAACTCGCTGCAGGGCCGGGCGCGTTCCCATACCGGCAGGAACTGCGCGCGCAGCTGACGGGCGCGGGCGCCGCCGTCGATCCGGGCCTCGCCGTCGTAGCGATGGCCGAGCGGGCGGAAATACCAGCCGTCGCGGTCGTTGACCACGAACGCCGAGGGATAGTCCAGGTCGACCGGCTCCTCGATGGCGCGGAACTCGAAGCCGCTGGGCAGGCGCTGGGCCAGGCTCAGCAGCGGCGCCAGACTGCGCTGCGGGGTCTGCGGGTCCTGCAGCAGGATCCGGCTGCGGCCGCCGGAGGTGGCCAGCCGGCGCAGCGCGGCCAGGGCTTCGGGGCGGTCCAGCAGGCCGGGGTCGAGTTCGCGGCTGTAGATCGACAGCTCGCGGCGGGCGCCGGCGGCGGCGCCGATCAGCGCGGCCAGCGCGCCTTCGGCGTCTTCGACCGGGTTCGGGGCGTCGAGCTGGCGCTGCATGTCCTGGTGTTCGATCCCGGCCTCGAGGAAGCGCGGGCCGTGCGGCAGGAAGCCGTGGCGGGCGTAAAAGCCGACCGTCGGCGTTTGCGCGTGCAGGCTCACCCGGCGCCAGCCCAGTGCCTTGGCGCGGGCGATCAGGGCCTCGAGCAGGGCCTCGCCGACGCCGCGGCCGCGCCATGGCGCCAGCACCGCGAGCCGGCCGATGCGCCGTTCCGGGGTCAGCCGGCCGGTGCCGATCGGGCGATCGTCGGCATCCAGCGCCAGCACGTGCCGGCACAGCGGGTCGCCGGCGAGGTCGTGCTCCAGTTCGGCCGGCACCTGCTGCTCCTGCACGAACACGGCCTGGCGTACCGCGCGCAGGGCCGGCAGGGCGGCGGCGTAGTCCTGGACCTCGACCACCCGGAACCCGGCGTTCATTCCTCTTCTCCGTCTCCGCCCAGGCCGTCCTCGGCCTCGTCTTCGTCCAGGCCGAGCCGGTAATGGCCGGCGGCGAGCAAGGCCAGCACGCATTCGCGCCCGGCTTCGGACAGGGTGGTGTAGGCCGCCGCGTCGAGTTCGGCCGCACCGGCCAGGGCTTGTGCGTCGCGGGCGGGCAGGGCGAATTCCTGGCCGCTGACGTACAGCCGCGCCGCGGCGCCGCGGCGATGGGCGCGGCGCCAAGCCATCCGCGACCAGGGGTGGCGCCACAGGCCGGCGCCGCGTTCCAGGTCCCACTCGATCTCGATCCGTGAGCGCGCCGGCGCGCCGCCCGCCGACACTTCGCCGGCGGCGCGATAGACGGTGATGAAGCGGCCGAACCAGTCGCCGAGGCGGTCGGGGTCGTTCATGCGCAGCACGTTCAACGCTTCCACCACCCGGCCCATCGCGGTGGCGTCGATTTCGTTGGGGTCGCGCGGCGGCGCCAGGTCCGGGTCGGCGTAGCGCAGGCTCTCGTCGGCTTCGGCGGCGAGGGTGTCGATGTAGTCGCCCATCAGCTCGGCCGCGGACGGCGCGCGCATGCCGACCGAGAAGGTCAGGCAGGCGTCCTCGGCCACGCCGTGGTGCGGCACGCCGGGCGGCAGGTAGAGCATGTCGCCGGGACCGAGCACCCAATCGTGGCTGGGCGCGAACTCGCGCAGCAGCTTGAGCTCGGCGTCGGGACGGAAGTCCTGCGGCGCGCCGGGGCGGGCGTCGATCTGCCAGCGCCGGTGGCCCTGGGCCTGGAGCAGGAACACGTCGTACTGGTCGGTGTGGGCGCCGACCGAGCCGCCCGGGGCGGCGAACGAGACCATGATGTCGTCGATCCGCCAGCGCGGCAGGAAGCCGAACGCCGGCAGCAGCGCGGCGACGTCGGCGTCCCACTTGTCGACGTCCTGCACCAGCAGGGTCCAGTCCTGGGTCGGCAGGCCCGGGAACTCGGCTTCGTCGAACGGGCCGTGGCGCAGCGAGTAATGGTCGCGGCTACGATCGTGCTGGATCAGCCGCGCCAGCACGCCTTCTTCGCAGGCCAGGCCGGCCAGGTCTTCGGGCTGGATCGGCGAGCGGTAGCCGGGAAAAGCGTTGCGGATCAGCAGCGGGCGTTTTTGCCAGTAATCGCGCAGGAAGGCCGCGGCGGACATGCCCAGGGGCGGGCGTCGCGCGGCGTCGATCTCGATGGGGAGCGGTCGCATGGGCGCGGAGTTTACGCCAATGCCGCCGCCGCGACCGTGGCCCAGGCCGGCGCTCAGCGTTGCGGCAGGCGCTCGCGCAGCTCGCGTTCGCGTCGTTCGCTTTCGGCCCGCGCGTCGACGGCGGGCGCGGCGCTGCCGCCGCTCTGCGCGGCGCGCAATCGCCGCAGGTGCGCCGGCTCGCGCGGCAGGCTCAGTCCGCGCTCGGCGAGCAGGGCCTGGCAGCGCTGCTGCCACTGCGCCAGTTGCGGGAACTTGCCGGCGTCGACCGGCCACCAGTAGACGTTCTCGACCACCGGCTGGGCGCCGATGCGCTCCGGGTCGGCGGCCGCGTCGAGGCGGTGGCCCGGATCGGCGCCGCGTTCCAGCAGCCAGTGCGCCTTGTCGAACTGGCCGCGCGAGTAATACGCCAGCACGGTGTCGCCGGGGCGGCCGTGGGCGGGCGCGTCGATGTCGGCGCCGTGCTCGATCAGCAGGCGCACGTTGTCCCAGCGTCCGGCCAGGGCGGCGACCCGGGTCAGCGGCTGCCGGTCGAGGTCCTGCGCGTTGGCGTCGCCGCCGTGGTCGAGCAGAGCGCGCAGCAACTCGGGGCGTTCGGCCTTGGCCGCCCAGACCATGACCGTGCCGAGCGCGGGCACGGCGCGGTTGGGGTCGGCGCCGGCGTCGAGCAGCGCGGCCACGCCGTCGGCGTTGCCGTGCAGGATCGGCCAGGCCAGCAAGGGCAGGCCGCCCGGCGAGACCGCGTTGGGGTCGGCGCGCTCCTCGCTCACCAGGCGCCGCACCTCGTCGCCGCGCCCGGCCGCGGCCGCCTCGGCCAGGGCCAGTTCGGGACCGCTGAAATGCTGCTCCAGGTGCGGGGTGGCGGTCATGGCGGCGGGCTCGGCGATGGGATGAGGGGCGGAGGCGGGAGCGCGCTCGGCGCAAGCGCCCAGGCTCAGCAGCAGCGCCGGCCACAGCCGGCGGAAGTGCGCAGCGGCGTGGAACGGTGCGGTCGGCATGCCGGCAGTACGGGCCGTATCGACGCGGGCGCGGCAAGGCGCGGTGTAGGCGCGGCCGTGGTCACGAATCCAGCCGCTCGCGCAGCGCCGCTTCCTGGCCGCCGATATGGCTGGCCATGGAGTCGTCGAACACGCCGAAGCTGTGCCGGTCGACCATCTCCAACACGCTCGGGATGGTATCGGGTTCCAGGCCGGCCTCGATCGCGGTGGCCACGCCGGTCTCGATCGCATCGGTCGCATCGGCGGCCACGTCGCCGCCTTGTTCGACCAGATCGCCCAGCGATTCGATGCCGTCGCCCAGGGTCTCCACGCCGTCGCCGAACACGCCGACGATGTCGCCGGCCGGGCCGGGCAGGTGCTCGTCGATGAATTCGGTGCCGCTGTCGATCAGGTCGCCGAAGCCGCCGCCGATGTCGCCGAACAGGCCGCCGCCGTCGCCGACGGTTTTGGCGACGTCGCCGAGTTCGCCGATCGGCAAGCGGTCGGAAGCGGCGTTGATGCCGTCGATGGTGTCTTCGAGCGAGACGATGCCCTCGCGCGGGTTGCCCTCGGCGTCGGTCGCGTCCAGGGTCACCCGGCGGCCGACCGCGTCGGGCAGGTTCAGCACGCCCTCGGCGGTGGCGTCGGTCGGTAGCCGCACCTCGTCCTGGAACCGGTTCACCGCCAGGCCGACGCCGTTGAGGATCGCAGCGAAGCCGTCGGCGTTGTCGGCCGACAGCCCGGAGGTGGCCGCCTGCAGTTCGGTCAACAGGTCGCCGTCGACCGCGTAGGTGGTGATGTTGCCGTCGGCCTGCTCGAAGCGCAGGCCGCGTTCGGCCAGCGCGGCCTCGACGGTGGCCGGATGCACGCCGGCCGGGTTGGAGACCACGCCGCGGTTGCCGGTGACCAGGGCCGCCGCGGTGGCGAGGCCGCCGCCGAGCGAGTGGCCGCTGAAGATCACCTCGTCGCCGCCGTGTTCGGCGACCGAGCTGGCGATGTCGATGGCCTGGTTGTAATAGGCCTCGTCGTTGCCGATCGCCTGGGCGACGTCGGCGTTGACGTCCTCCAGGTCGCCGAAGTCGGTGCCTTCGAACTGCAGCACCGGCGCGGCGTCGGGGCCGAACACCGCCGGATCGGGAATGAACAGCTGCGCGTTGAAGCCCGAGCCTTGCGGGTGCAATTGCGCAGCGCTGAGCCCGTATTGGGCCAGCTCCGCGTCGCTGGCCCGGTGCCAGCCTTCCGGCACGGTATCGTCGGCGCCGAGCGAGCGGCTCAGGGTCAGCACTTCACGATCGTGGTACAGGGTCTGCAGTAGTTCGGTCTGCTGCCACAGCGCGCCGTCCTGGTCCTGCTGGGCCTGGGTGTAGCCCTGCACCAGCAGTTCGCGCTGCTGCGGGTCGGAGGTCGCGGCGTCGGCGCGCGCCTGGATCTGCTCGGCCGTCAACGCCGGCGGGGGCGGCGGCGGTTCGCGCTGCAGCAGCGGTTCGACCACGCGGGTGACGGTACCGGCGATATCGCTGACGAAAGACATGGCGGCAGCCTCGGCAGGCGGGATGAGACGGGCTGCCCGAATCTCGCCACAGCCTGCGCCGGTCCGCCATCCGGAGCGACCCGAGCTGGGGTCGACCCTAGGCGGCCGATCCAGCAGGCGATCCGGCGGGCGATCCGGCGGCCGGACCGGCGATTTCGTCGTAGCCGCGGCCGAGGAACTGCAGCAGGCACCAGCCGTGGCCGAAGGGATCGGCGATCGTCACGATCCGGCCCCAGTTCGCGGCGCGTATCGCGCCCTCCTGGCGCGCACCGGCGGCCAGCGCGCTGGCCAGGGCGGCGTCGAGGTCGTCGACCGCCACGTCGAGGTGGACCGGCGACCAGTGGCGGGCGTAGCGGCGGGTTTCCTCGCCGGCCGCCGGCGAGCCCTCCGGCTTGCGCAGCAGATACACCGGTGCGTTGCCGCCGAGCAGTTCGACCACGTCCGCGCCGAGGCGGCGGCCGACGTGCAGGCCGAAGGCGCGGGTGTAGAACGCCAGTGCGGCGTCCAGCTCGGGCACATCGATATTGATCAGCTGACGCATCAGGCGTCTCCGCAGGCGAGAGGCCCGCAGTGTGCGCAGCGCGGCGCTAAGGCGGCGTGGCGATGCGCCGCGCCGCCGTTGGACGCGACGCGAGCCATCGGTTCACGGTGCCGATGCGGCTTCCTTGGCCAGTTGCTCTTCGAGCTTGCCGTTGCCGGACGCGGCATAGGCCCGGCAGTCGTTGCTGGTGCCTTGCGGCGCCGGGGACGGTGCGTCCAGGCGGGCGAGCAGATTGCTGGCGTTGGGATGCGGCGTGACCAGGATGTCGCAGGGCAGCTCGGCGACGGTGCGGATGCTGCGCCGGAACGCGGTCACCACGCCGGGGTGCGCGGACTCGTCGCTGTAGCGGTAGACCGCGTCGGTCAACGGCGTGAGGCTGTCGGCGTAAGCGATCGCCCGGCAATCGCCGGCCTCGTCGCAGGCGCGCCAGCTCCAGCTGGTGCCGCCGGGCGTGTGCCCGGGCGTGGCGTGTGCGGTCAGCGCGATCGGACCCAGGCGCAGGGTCTCGCCGTCGCCGATGGTCTGCACCGCACGCACCGGCGCGAACGGCGACACGCTGAGGAACTGCGGATCGCCGCGGTCGCCCTTGCCGCGCTCCAGCGCGGCGACCGCGGGCGCGCGCGCGACCACGGTCGCGCCGGTGACGCGCTGCAGGTGCGCCAGCCCGCCGGCGTGGTCGTTGTGTTCGTGCGAATTGAGCAGATAGCGGACCTGGCGCGGATCGACGCCGAGCGCGCGCAGGCTGGCCTCGATCAACGGGCCGGCGCGCTCGCTGCCGCCGTCGATCAGCACATGGCCCTGGTCGGAGGTGATCAGCACCGCACTGAGGCCGCAGGTGCCGACATACCAGGTGTTGCCGTGGATGCGCCGCGGTTGGGTCGGCTGGTTCCAGTCCGGGTCGGCCGCGCAGGGCGCGAACTCGGTGCCGGCGGCGCGGTCGGGCTTGGCCGGCGCGTGCGCGACGCAGGCGGTCAACAGGCACAGCAGGGAGGCGGCGGACAAACCGGCACGCAGTCGCATCGGCACATCTCGAACGGCAGCTTGGGGCCGCCCACTATGTTCGATCGCGCCGCGCAGCGAAACCGCCGAGTTTGTTCTTTTGCAGGAGCGACGCAAGTCGCGACCGCGCCGCTCCATGTTTGCCGCGCGGCTGCCCGCAACCCGCGGTCGCGGCTCGCGCCGCTCCTACCCAGGGGCGGCCGCCAGCGGCGGCTGCGCTCAGATCTCGCGCGCCAATCGCTCGGCCAGGCCGGTGTAACTGCCCGGCGTCATCGCCAGCAGGCGCTGCTTGGCCTCGGCCGGCAGCTCCAGCGAAGCGATGAATTCGCGCATCGACGCTTCGTTGATGCCCTGGCCGCGGGTCAGCGCCTTGAGTTGCTCGTAAGGGTTGGGCAGGCCGTAGCGGCGCATCACCGTCTGCACGGCCTCGGCCAGCACCTCCCAGGACGCGTCGAGGTCGGCGGCCAGCCGCTCGGGGTTGGCGCTGAGCTTGCCCAGGCCGCGCAGCAGCGCGTCCAGGCCGATCAGGGCGTGGCCGAAGGCGGTGCCGAGCGCGCGCAGCACGGTCGAGTCGGTCAGGTCGCGCTGCCAGCGGCTGATCGGCAGCTTGGCGGCGAAATGCTCGAACAGCGCGTTGGCGATGCCGAAATTGCCTTCGGCGTTCTCGAAGTCGATCGGGTTGACCTTGTGCGGCATGGTCGAGCTGCCGACTTCGCCGGCCTTGACCGCCTGCTTGAAGTAGCCCAGCGAGATGTAGCCCCACACGTCGCGGCACAGGTCGATGCAGATGGTATCGATGCGGCGCTGGGCGTCGCAGACCTCGGCGATGCCGTCGTGCGGCTCGATCTGGGTGGTGTAGGGCTGCCAGTCCAGGCCCAGCGAGGCGACGAAGCGTTGGGCGAAGGCCGGCCAGTCGATGTCCGGATAGGCCGAGACGTGGGCGTTGTAGTTGCCGACCGCGCCGTTGATCTTGCCCGGCATCTGCGCCCCGGCCAGGGTTTCGCCCTGGCGCTGTAGGCGCGCGACGACGTTGGCGATTTCCTTGCCGACCGTGCTCGGCGAGGCGGTCTGGCCGTGAGTGCGCGAGAGCATCGGCAGTGCGGCGTAGTCGTGGGCCATCGCGCGCAGCTTCTGGATCAGCTCGTCCAGGCGCGGCAGCAGCACGTGCTGGCGGGCCTCGTTGAGCATCAACGCGTAGCTGAGGTTGTTGATGTCCTCGCTGGTGCAGGCGAAATGGACGAACTCCAGCGCCGGGCCCAGCTCGGCGTCGTCCTTGAGCCGCTCCTTGATCAGGTACTCGACCGCCTTGACGTCGTGGTTGGTGGTGCGTTCGATCTCCTTGACCCGCGCCGCGTCCTCGACCGAGAGCTCGTCGGCGAGCTTGCGCAGGCGTGCGCTCGCGGCGTCGGAGAAGGGCGCCAGCTCGACGATGCCGGGCTCGTTGGCCAGCGCCAGCAGCCACTCCACCTCGACCTTGACGCGGGCCTTGATCAGGCCGAATTCGGAGAAGATCGGCCGCAACGCGTCGACCTTGCCGGCGTAACGGCCATCGAGCGGGGACAGGGCGAGCAGGGTGGTCTTGGGATCGGCGGACATGGCACGCGGCGGGGAGGAAACAGTCCGCCATTCTACCCCCTGCGCGGGCCGCGCCGCCCGCGGCCGCGCGGAACCCCGGTGCGCGCTCGGCCGGCTCGCCGGCGACCTGACCGAGTCGGGCGTCAACGCCGCCCGCACTCGACGCCTGCCGGTGCCGCGGCGATGATGGCGCCCGCCAGCGGAATCCGATGCCAGCACGACGACCCGGTTCACGGCGGCCCCCTCGCGGCCGGTCTTGAAAGTGGGTCGATGCGATCCGATCGACACGACGCGCGGCGCAGGCGGCGCGTCTCCCCCACGACTCAATGGAGTTGGCAATGGCGAGCAAACGCAAGATTTCGGCCGCGGGCGCGGCCGGCAAGCGCGGCGGCGACAAGGCCTCCGGCAACGATCGGACCGGCGGCAAGAAGGCCGGCGGCGGCAAACGGCCCGACGCCAAGCAGCAGGCCGGCGCCGGTTTCCGCACCGAACACGACAGCATGGGCGAACTCAGCGTTCCCGCGCAGGCCCTGTGGGGCGCGCAGACCCAGCGCGCGGTGCAGAACTTCCCGATCTCCGGGGTGCCGATGCCGCGCGAATTCATCCGCGCCCTGGCCCTGGTCAAGGGCGCCGCGGCCGAGGTCAACGGCGGTTTCGGCCTGCTCGGCAAGGCCCAGGCCGCGGCGATCCGCGCCGCCGCCGCCGAAGTCGCCGCCGGCGAGCACGACGCGCATTTCCCGATCGACGTGTTCCAGACCGGCTCGGGCACTTCGAGCAACATGAACGCCAACGAGGTCATCGCCACCCTGGCCTCGCGCGACGGCCGCCACGCCATCCACCCCAACGATCACGTCAACCTGGGCCAGAGTTCCAACGACGTGATTCCGACCGCGATCCGGGTGTCGGCGCAGTTGGCGATCGTCGAATTTCTGTTGCCGGCGTTGGCGCATCTGCGCAAGACCATCCAGGGGCGTGCGCGGGAACTGGCCAAGGTGGTCAAGACCGGCCGCACGCATCTGATGGACGCGATGCCGCTGACCTTCGGCCAGGAGTTCGGCGCCTGGGCGGCGCAGCTGGATTCGGCGCAACAGCGCATCGAGGACAGCCTCAAACGCCTGCGCCGGCTGCCGATCGGCGGCACCGCGATCGGCACCGGCATCAACGCCGATCCGCGCTTCGGCAAGGCCGTGGCCAAGGCCTTGTCGGCGGCGACCGGCGCCCGGTTCGAGTCGGCCGCCGACAAGTTCGAGGGATTGGCCTCGCAGGACGACGCGGTCGAACTGTCCGGCCAGCTCAGCGCGCTGGCGGTGGCCTTGAGCAAGATCGCCAACGATCTGCGCTGGATGAATTCCGGCCCGCTGGCCGGCCTGGGCGAGATCGAATTGCCGGCGCTGCAACCGGGCAGCTCGATCATGCCGGGCAAGGTCAACCCGGTGATTCCCGAAGCCCTGGCGATGGTCTGCGCCCAGGTCATGGGCCACCACGCCGCGATCACCGTGGCCGGGCAGAGCGGCAACTTCCAGCTCAACGTGATGCTGCCGCTGATCGCCTACGACCTGCTCGATTCGATCCGCCTGCTCGGCAACGCGATGCGCCTGCTCGCCGACAACGCGGTCGCCGGGCTCAAGGTGCGCGGCGACCGGGTGCGCGAAGCGCTGGACCGCAATCCGATCCTGGTCACCGCGCTCAATCCGATCATCGGCTACGAAAAGGCCGCGGCGATCGCCAAGCGCGCCTATAAGGAAGGCCGGCCGGTGCTGGAGGTGGCGCTGGAGGACAGCGGGCTGAGCGAGAAACAACTGCGCCGCCTGCTCGACCCGGCAGCGCTGACCCGCGGCGGAATCCAGGCCGGCGGGGGCGGCGCCGGCGGCTGAATGTGCCGTGCGCCGTTTGCCGGAAAATGTGCGGGGATTTAGTTTCGCGACTCAGGTGGTATTTTGCATCGGCGCGGCTTGGATATCCTCGCCGCACCCAGGGGGGATATTCGCAAACACCCAGGCGGATAATCTCGACCCCGGCGGCGCAGGGGGCGGGGCGGACGGATCCGCTCCGGCACCGGCACCGCCGCACTCGTCGCGCGTCGCCGCCGGCCCCGGCGGAGGCGCCGATCCGGCGGCGCGAGCCGCCGGACCCGCCGCGGTGGCACGGCTTCGGCGATCGGTTATTGAGCGGTAACCGATGCGCAATGGCCGGGTTATCTTCGCGGTTTATGCCTTTCGCCCGAACGGCGCCGGATGCGCAGCGCGGACGATTTTCCCCCGACCCCCGGACCCGATCCGGTCGCCATAACCAGGAGCCTCGCTCATGAAACTCACCGCTGTGCTGCGCTACGCCGCCGTCCTGTCGCTGCTTGTCGGCACCACCGCCTGCAACCCGCAGAGCGTGCCGATCGGCGACGAGATCCACGTCGACCTGAGCGCGCAGGCCGCGCCCGCCGCGGCGCCGGCCGCCAACGCCCGCACGGCGGGCTGAGCGGACGGGCTCCATCGGGCTCCGCGGCGTAGGCCGCGGCAGCCTGGCCGCGCGCCGCGGTCCGCGGCGGCGGCGCGTGCGCGGCGAAGGCATCGGCCCGCCCGATCGGCGGGCCCACGGCGGCCGCGCACGGATCGCGCCCCGCCGCAGGTTGCGGATCGACGAATCCTGCGGGACGGTCGCGACGGCAAGTGAGGGCGGCGACGAAATCGCCGCCTCCCGGGTTACTCTTTGCCGCCGCAGGCGCTTGCGGCGCCGGTTCGCGCCGTCGCCGGCCGCGGTTGGCGGACTTTGGCGCGGCGGTTGCGGCGGGCACCATCGGATTACGGGCATGGATCGAGGGGTGTGGCGCATCGGCGGAGCGGGGCTCGCGCTGTTGTGCCTGATTCTGGTGTGGTGCGGCCCCTTGCGGGCGCAGACCGCTTTGCCGCCGCCGGCCACCGAGCTGGCGGTCGCGCGTTGGACCGGCGCCGAGGAACCCGCGTTGTGGCAGGTCCTGTCCGGCGCGGCCGCGTCGGGTTTCGCCGAGGTCGAGGACGGCCGGCTGGTGCCGACCGCGCGCCGCGAAGTGGGCTGGTGGCGCCTGGTCGCCCTGCGCGACATCGCCCCGCACAACGCGCCGCAATTGGTGCTGACCCCGCCGCACCGCAAACGGGTGGAACTGTGGCGGCCGGGCGACAGCGAACCGCTGGCGCGCGCGATCTACGGCCGCGATGCCGACTACAGCCATTCGACCCGGTTTCTGGTGTTTCCGTTGCCGCAGGGACTGCGCCGCGGCGATGCCCTGTACCTGCGGATGATCGCGGCCGACGTGGTGCCGGCGCAGGTCTCGATCCTGCCCGGCCAGGAGGTTTACCGGGGCGACATCGTGTACGTCGCGGTGCGCACCTTCGTGCTGACCGTGCTCGGCCTGATCGCCTTGCTGGCGTTCGGCCTGTGGATCGGCCTGCGCGAGCGCGGCTACGTGTTCCTGGGGCTGACCCTGGCCACGCAGATGCTGGCGATGGCGATCGAAGGCGGCGAAATGCGCGCCTGGCTGGAGCTGGGGCCGCTGGCCCTGGACCGGCGCATGGACATCATCCTCAACACCGCGGCGGTGGTCGCGTCGCTGCGTTTCTTCAGCCTGTTCCTGCGGCTGCGCGACCTGCAGCCGACCGCAGCGCGCCTGCTGGACGGTTGCTGCGTGCTGCTCGGCGGGCTGATCGCGGTGACGATCTTCAAGACCTGGCGCTACAGCGGCAGCTTCGGCAACCTGGTGCTGCTGGCCGCGATCGCGGTGGTGCTGTACGCGATCGGCGCCGCGGTATGGCGGCGCCAGCGCGAAGGCGTGTTCCTGCTGGTGGCCTGGAGCCCGTTGATCGTCAGCCTGGTGGCCCTGGTCGGCGCCTACCAGCGCTGGTGGCCGATGTACCGTTGGCTGGAGTTCGCCTATCCCTCCAGCCTGGCCTTCAGCGGCCTGGCCCTGCTGTTCGGCCTGACCTCGCGCCTGCGCCAGTTGCGCCACGATCGCGACCGCGCCCAGCACCGCGCTTCCTACGATGCGCTGACCGGCGTGCTGGCCCGCACCGCGCTGGAAGAGGCGTTGGCCGCGGCGGTCGGCCGCGCGCAGCGCAGCGGCGAGGCGCTGTCGGTGCTGTTTCTGGACATCGATCACTTCAAGCGCATCAACGACGAGCACGGCCACCGCGCCGGCGACGAAGCTTTGCGCATCGTCGCCCTGCGCGCGCGCAACCGGCTGCGCCCGGGCGATCTGTGCGGGCGCTACGGCGGCGACGAGATGGTCGCGGTGCTGATCGGCGCGCGCCTGGACGAGGCGCTGCGAGTGGCCGAGCACATGCGCCTGGCCCTGAACGATCATCCTTTGTCGATCGAGGGCCGCCTGATTCCGATCGCGCTGAGCCTGGGCGTGGCCGAACTGCGGCCGGGCGAGAGCGGCGAACAGCTGTTGCGCCGCGCCGATGCGGCCTTGTACGCGAGCAAGAGCGCCGGTCGCGACCGGGTCACCGCCGATCGCGCCGCTCTGGGCGCGGTACCGGCCGCCGGCGCGGCCTGAGGCGGCGGGTTGGATGACAGGCGTCCCGGCGCGCGGCATAGTGCGCGCGCGGGCTGGGAGCGCCCGTACGACACCGGCCGGTGCCCGCATCGGCCGCCGAACGCAGGCCGATCGCGACGCCGCCCGCGCGGCCGCTCGGCCATGGCCGCTACTACGACAAGGATCCCGAATGAATCGCGTCATTTCCCGCAAGCCCTCCGCCGCCTTCGTCGGCGCCTCCTGGGGCGCGCTGCTGCTCGGTGCGACGGCCTTCCTGATCGGCTTGTGGAACGCCGACATGCTGCTCAACGAGAAAGGCTATTACCTGACCCTGTTGCTGTACGGCCTGTTCGCCGCAGTCTCGGTGCAAAAGAGCGTGCGCGACAGGATGGAAGGCATTCCGGTCACCGGCCTGTATTACGGCCTGGCCTGGTTTTCGATGGTCGGCGCCTTGCTGCTGTTGTTCGTCGGCCTGTGGAACGCGCAGCTGATGCTCAGCGAGAAAGGCTTCTACGGCATGGCGTTCGCCTTGAGCCTGTTCGGCGCGATCGCGGTGCAGAAGAACACCCGCGATTCCGCCGGCCGCGATTACGAGGACTGAGCCGGGCCGGCCGGCACGGGCGCCGTCGGCGCCCGTGCCTGGCGTTCACTTCTTGCAATCGTCGACCGAGTCGGCGTCGACCACCGAGAACGGCTGGAACGCCGGCAGGGCGCCGGCGAGCTCGTCCTGGGCGGCGCGCAGCGACGCCATCCGTTCGCACAGGCGCAGCGCCTGGCGTTCGACTTCCTTCGCGTCGGCTTCGACCTTGCGCTCGATCGACTCGGTGTCGCCCTGGGTCAGGCCGCTGATGACGTTGCCGACCGCCTTGCCGGCCAGCGCCGCGCCGGCCTTGCCGACGGCGATGCCGTTCTGGGTCATGCCCATGGCCTGGACGTAGTAGCGCCGGCTCGCATCCAAACTGCGCCGGCGCCAGCGCGACCGCGCGGCCGTCGATGCTGAGCGCGCCGTCGGGGCCGATCTCGGCGCGGGCGCCGCCTTGGCCGCGCACCTGGATGCGGTCGCCGGAGAGGCTGACCGGCGCGATCACGTGGACTTCGGGCGTGCGGTCCGAGCAGGCGCTGCCGGCGGCGGCGACGAGCAGGGACAGGCACAGCGCGGACGCGAGCGGAAGTTTCATCGCCGAGATTCCTTGGGTATCGCCTTGAAGAGAGGGGACGCCGCAGCGGGCGTCAATCGTCTTTGGGGAGGTCGACGCGACCGGCCACGCCGGCGTGCTTCACGTCGCCGCTGCCGATCGAACGGACCCGCAGGTCGCCGCGCACGTCGCGCACTTCCAGGTCGCCGGAGCCGATCCGGTCCAGCGTCACGGAGCCGCCGACGCGTTCCAGGGCGACGTCGCCGGAACCGACCGAGCCGAGCTTGGCGTCGCCGCCGATGCCGCGCGCGAGCAGGTCGCCGGAGCCCAGCGAGATCACCTGCAGCGCGCCGATGTCTTCCAGGTCGACGTCGCCGGAACCGACATCGGCCACCGTCAGGCCCCGCACGCGGCGTGCCTTGATGTCGCCGGAACCGACGTCGATGCTGAGCGCGGCGACCCGGTCGACATCGACGTCGCCGGAACCGGTCTTGAGCTGGACCCGGGTGCTGTCCGGCACGGTGGCGTGCAACTGCATGTAGGCGTAGCGGTTGAACGCGAGGTTGAGTTGGGTCTCGCGTTCGGCGCGCACGATCAGCTTGTCGCCGGCGCGGCGTTGGCTCAGGCGCAGGCCGGCCAGATCGGCGGCGTCGGAGGCGCAGGCCCTGCCGCGGACTTCGGCGCGGGCGCCGGGCGAACCGACGATGTGCAGATCGTCGGAACCGCTCTCGAACACCACCGCCTTGACCCCGGCGAGGTCGAGCTTCAACTCGCGCGGTTGCGAATGATCGCAGCGCGGTTCGGCCTGGGCCGCCAGCGGCAGCAGGGCGAGGGCGAGCAGGCCGGGGAGCAGGCGAACGGTACGGGCGCGGGGGACGAAGGGGCGCATCGGAGGCTCCAGGGCGGGAAGGGAGTTCGATGGATGCGGCGTGGGCCGCGATGGTTGCGTTGCGGGCGGGGCCGGGTCGGCCGGATCGGGCCCCGCCGCGCCGGAGGCGGGCGGGGCCGCGGGGCTCAGCCCTCGTCGCGCCAGCGGCGCAGGCGGATCGCGCCGTACACCATGGCGGCGCCGAGGATCGCGCCGATCCACAGGTCGGCGGTGCCCAGGGCGTGCAGGCTGCTGCCCAGTTCGATCGAGCGGGCCAGCTCTTCCGGGCCGTGGATGGTCGAGTCGCGGACGTGCTCCATGCCCGGGCTCAGGTACCAGCTCGCCGGCACCATGCTCAGCAGACCGCGGAAGGCGACGGCGTACCAGATCTTGTCGTGCGGGATCTCGATGCCCGGCAGGATGTCGAGCCAGCTGACGAAGATGCAGGCCAGCAGCGGCGCGACCACCGCCCAGACGAAGGGCACGCTGCGCGCCCAGGCCGAGCACAGCATCAGCCAGCCGATGGTCGGCAGGGCCCACAGGGCGTACACCGGCAACGCGCACAACAGCTGGAAGATCAGCCGGAACGGATGCGCTTCGGTGAGCAGGGCGCTGGCGCCGGGCACGCCGTTGATCACCATCGCCAGCCACGAGATCAGCCACAGCATCGCGCCGACCACCAGCCCGATCGCCATCGTCAGCAACGGCGCCAGCACCAGGGCCCAGGCCAACTTGGACAGCACCGTCTGGGTGTCGGAGACCGGCAGCGACTTCCAGAACAGGATGCTGCGGTCCTTGCGCTCGTCGTAGATCGAGCCCAGTGCGTAGAAGAACACCACGAACACCAGCACGATGCTGACCATGCCGATGCCGCCGAGCAGGGCCACGTCGCCGGCGAAGCCGGCCTCGGAGCCGGCGCCTACGCCGATCTTGACGTTCTCCAGATCGACTTCGCCTTTGCTGACGGCGTTGCGCAGCATCACGGTGCTGGCGACCACGCCGAGCAGGGTGAACACGATCGCGATGGCGCCGACGATCGACGGCGCCCACAGGAAGCCGCCGCGGTGTTCCCAATACTCGCGCTTGAGCAGCATCTTGAAGGTCTGCAGGCGAGGCGTCGCGGCGACCGCGCGCGGCGCGGCGGGCGAGGGGGCGAGGATGTCGTCTGCGGCGTTCATGCGTAGGTTCCCTTCATGGTGGCGACGAACAGATCGGCCAGGCCCGGGGTGCGGGTTTCGCCCAGCCCGTCCAGCTGCGCGGCCGGGATGCCGTCGAACAGCATCACGGTCTTGCCGAACGGCAGCGCGCGTTCGTCGATCGGGCCGAGGTTGCGTGCGTGCACGGCCTGGTCCGGGTTGACCAGCACCTCGACGAACCGCTCGCCGAGCACTTCCATCTGGCTGTCGAGCACGACTTTACCGTCGCGGATGAACATCACGTCGGTGAGGATGTGTTCGATCTCCTCGACCTGATGGGTGGTGATCAGGATGGTCTTGTTCTCGTCGAAGTAGTCTTCCAGCAGGCGCTGGTAGAACTGCTTGCGGTAGAGGATGTCCAGGCCCAGGGTCGGCTCGTCCAGCACCAGCAGGCGGGCGTCGATCGCCATCACCAGCGCCAGGTGCAGCTGCACGATCATGCCCTTGGACATTTCGCGCACGCGCAGGTTGGGCTTGAGCTGGGTGCCGTGCAGGAAGCGCTCGCACTTGGCGCGGTCGAAGCGCGGATGCACGCCGGCGACGAAGTCGATCGCCTCGCGCACCCGCAGCCAGCGCGGCAGCACGGCGACGTCGGCGATGAAGCACACGTCGCGCATCAGGTCGTCGCGCTGGGTGCGCGGGTCGCGGCCGAGCACGGACAGGTCGCCGTCGAAGGCGATCAGGCCGAGGATGGCCTTGAGCGCGGTGGTCTTGCCGGCGCCGTTGGGGCCGATCAGGCCGACGATGCGGCCGGCCGGGATGTCGAAGGCGGCATCGTTCAGCGCCAGCTTGTTGCGGTAGCGCTTGCGCAGATTGCGCGCGGTGACGATGTGGCCCGGGTCGATGCGGATGGCGTCGGTCATGGCGTGCCCGCCTTCTGGTCGTTGCCTGCGCCGAGCAGTTCCTCGGTGCTCAGGCCCAGGCGCTGGATGCGCTCCAGGACCAGCGGCCATTCTTCTTTCAGGAAGCGTTCGCGCTCGTTGAGGAGCAGTTTCCTTGCGGCTTCTTCGGTCACGTACATGCCCAGGCCTCGGCGTTTTTCGACCAGCGCCTCGTCGGCCAATTCCTGATAGGCGCGCGAGACGGTGATGGGGTTGAGTTGGTATTCGGCGGCCACCTGCCGCACGGACGGCAGGGCATCGCCGGGCTTGAGCACGCCGTCGAGCATCATCGCGACGACGCGCTCCTTCAGCTGGCGATAGATCGGAGCGCCGTCGCTCCATTGGATTGCGGTCATGGTTCAGCCCCGCGGCAGGAAGGAGAAATAAGGCATGACGAGGTTCCGTCGGTTGCGGCGCGCGGCCTTCCCGGCCTTGCGTTTGCTTTCGGCGCTGGCCGGCTCCGCGGCCGCGGGGGGATCGATGGCCGAGGCGATCGCGGCCAGGTCGGCGACTTCGCCGGCCATGCCGGTGGCGAAGGCGGCCAGGGCGGCGCCGTCGGCGTCGCGTTCCAACTGTTCGGCGCGGGCGCCGATGCGGCCGGCGACGCGGGCCAGGTCGCCGCTGCGGGCGCGGGCGCGCTCGACATAGGCGGGGTCAAAGCGGACCCGGGTCTGGATCAGGCCCAGGTCGAGGTCGATCGGGCGGCTCTGGACGGCGTCGGCCAGATGCGGCGCGGACACGCTCGGGGCGGGCAGGGCGATCACCAGGCCCAGGACCAGGGCGCCGCCGGCGGCCATCAGGGCCGATATGGAGTTGTGGAGCTTGCGGTTCATTCGAACGTCCTGCTCGTTAGTGGGCCGGTGTTGTATGCAACTATAACACCTAAACACGTCGCGTCAATCGCCGCCGGCCCAACTAAAGTCATACTTGGCCGGCCGCCCGGTCCCGACCGGGCTTCCCCCTCGCGACGGAGCCTGTTCATGTCCCAGACCCCGCAGTTGCGCCCCGCGGCGCGCCCCCGTCCGGCCCGTCGGGCCGCCATCGCCGCGTTGTGCCTGGCCGTGCTGGCCGCCGGCTCGGCGATCGCGGCCGCCAGCGGCCTGCTCGATCGCAGCTTCCGGCCGTTGGCGGGCAAGACCCCGGTGAATCTGCAGGCGCAGTACGGCGGCCAGGTGCTGCTGGTGGTCAATACCGCCAGCAAATGCGGCTTCACCCCGCAATTCGAAGCGCTGGAAGGCCTGCAGGCGAAGTACAAGGGGCGCGGTTTCGCCGTGCTCGGCTTCCCCTCGGGCGACTTCCGGGCGCAGGAGTTCGATGACGAGAAGCAGATCCAGGCGTTCTGCACTCTGACCTACGGGGTCAAGTTCCCGATGTTCGAGAAGGTCCACGTGGTCGGCGAGCAGGCCACGCCGCTGTATCGCGACCTGGCCAAGGCCGCCGGCGGCGAGGCGCCGAAGTGGAATTTCCACAAGTATCTGATCGGCCGCGACGGCCGGCTGATCGCCAGCTACGGCAGCAAGACCGCGCCGGACGATCCGGCGCTGGTCGCGGCGATCGAGCGCGCCCTGGCGGCGCCGCGCCCGGGCGCGGCCAAGCGCTGAGCCCGGCCGGCGGATTTGCGCGCACGGTCGGGTTTCGGCCGCGCGCGGCCGGGACGGATGCGGAACTTCGCAGCTTGCGCGACGTCACACTGGAACATTGCCGCCATAGCGCCGGCCCGCGACAATGACGGGCTTGCGCCGGACTGCGGCGTATCGATACACCACCAGGACTGCAACCAGGAGCAGGACCCCGATGAAGGCTTTCGTGCGCGGCGCGGCCGTGTTGATCACCACTGCGACGCTGTTCGGCGGCGTCGCCTCTGCCCAGGAAAAGACCGTGCTCGCCAACGATCGCGAAAAAGTCAGTTACGCCATCGGCCTCGACGTGGCCAGTTCGCTCAAGCCGGTCGGTCCCGACCTCGACACCGCCGCGTTCGAGCGCGCGGTCAAGAACGTGTTCGACGGCGGCAAGCCGCTGATCGGCCAGGACGAAGCGCGCACCGTCGACCAGGCCCTGCGCGCGCGCATCGCCGCCCGCGACGGCAAGCCGGTGCAGGGCCAGGCGCCGGGCGCCAAGCCGCCGGAAGTGGCCAAGGACAAGGTCGGCCTGCTGATCGGCACCTACATGGTCGGCCCCTCGCTGCAGCAGATCAAAGGCGAGATCGAACTGCCGGTGCTGGTGCAGGCCCTGCGCACTTCGCTGGCCGGCGGCAAGCCGCTGCTGGCCGAGGGCGAGGCGCGCACCGTGCTGACCGGCTTCAGCGAGCGCCTGCAGGCCAAGATGAAGGCCGAGGCCGCGGTCGCCGGCGAAGCCAACCTGAAGAAGGGCAAGGAATTCCTGGAAGGCAACAAGAAGGTCAAGGGCGTGTTCGTGACCGGCTCGGGCCTGCAGTACATGGTGCTGCGCCAGGGCTCGGGCGAGCGTCCCAAGCCGACCGACAAGGTCAGCGTCAACTACAAGGGCACGCTGCTCGACGGCAGCACCTTCGACAGTTCCTACGATCGCGGCCAGCCGGCCGAATTCCCGGTCAACGGCGTGATCCAGGGCTGGCAGGAAGGCCTGGCGCTGATGCCGGTCGGCAGCAAGTTCAAGTTCTGGATCCCGGCCGAGCTGGCGTACGGCCCGTCGGGCGCGCCGCCGAAGATCGGCCCGAACGCGACCCTGGAATTCGAAGTCGAACTGCTCGATATCCTCTGACCGGTCGCCGCGCAGACTCGTTGCGTTCAGCTGCCGGCTGGCAGTTTGTGCCGCCGGGCCGGTTCCCATTCCGTTTTCGCTTTTCCGTATTCAGGAGTGCAGTTTGATGAAGCCTTTCATGCGTAACGCCGCCTTCGCCGTGGCCGTGGGTTCGATGGCGCTGTTCGCCGCCGGCTGCAACCAGGCCGGCAAGCCGGGCGACAAGCCGGCCGCCGACGCCAAGGCCGCGACCGAGGCCAAGGGCGCCGAGGTCAAGGCGATCGGCGGAATGAAGACCGAGAAGGAGCAGGACAGCTACCTGATCGGCATGGACATGGGCCGTTCGCTGGAACTGCTGAAGGACGACCTCGACCTGGCCGTGCTGCAGAAGGCCATGCAGGCCAACATCAAGGGCGAGAAGCCGCTGCTGAGCGAAGAGGAAGCGCGCCAGATCCGCGAGCGCCTGCAGAACAAGGTGCGCACCAAGCAGATGGAAAAGATGGTCGCGATGGCCAAGACCAACCAGGAAGAGGGCGACAAGTTCCTGGCCGCCAACGGCAAGAAGCCGGGCGTGGTGACCACCGCCTCGGGCCTGCAGTACCAGATCGTCAGCGAAGGCAAGGGCGCCAAGCCCAAGGCCAGCGATACCGTGCGCGTGCACTACAAGGGCGCGCTGCTCGACGGCAAGACCTTCGACAGCTCCTACGACCGCAACGAGCCGGCGGTGTTCCCGCTCGGCGCGGTGGTGCCGGGCTGGCAGGAAGGCATCGCGCTGATGCCGGTCGGCAGCAAGTTCAAGCTGTGGATCCCGAGCAAGCTCGGCTACGGCGAGCAGGGCACCCCGGGCGGCCCGATCGGCCCGAACGCGACCCTGGTGTTCGACGTCGAACTGCTGGACATCGTCAAGCCGAACGCGCAGGGCGCCGAATCGGCCGCGATGGGCACCCAGCCGCCGCAGCAGAAGTGAGCCTCGCGCGCGCCGCGTCCCCACGGACGCGGCGCGCCGCCCAGGCGCCGCGACACCCAGCACTGAGAGCAACGAATGCGCGTCACCATCTTCGGTACCGGCTATGTGGGTCTGGTCACCGGAACCTGCCTGGCCGACGTCGGCCACGACGTGGTCTGCGTCGACATCGACCAGGCCAAAGTCGAAGGCCTCAACCGCGGCGTGATTCCGATTTATGAGCCCGGCCTGGAGCCGATGGTCAAGGCCAACCACGCCGCCGGCCGCCTCCATTTCACCACCGACGCCGCCAGCGCGATCGGCCACGGCGACCTGATCTTCATCGCCGTCGGCACCCCGCCGGACGAAGACGGCAGCGCCGACCTCAAGTACGTGCTCGCGGTCGCCGCGACCGTCGGCCGCCACATCGAGCGCCCGGTGGTGGTGGTCAACAAGTCGACCGTGCCGGTCGGCACCGCCGACAAGGTCCAGGCCACCATCGCCGCGGAACTGCGCGCGCGCGGCCTGGAGATCGCCTTCGACGTCGCGTCCAATCCCGAATTCCTCAAGGAAGGCGATGCGGTCAACGACTGCATGCGCCCGGACCGCATCGTGGTGGGCTCGTCCAACCCGGCCGCGGTCGAGAAGCTCAAGCGCCTGTATGCGCCGTTCAACCGCAACCACGAGCGCATCGTGGTGATGGACGTGCGCTCGGCCGAGCTGACCAAGTACGCGGCCAACGCGATGCTGGCGACCAAGATCAGTTTCATGAACGAGATCGCCAACATCGCCGAGAAGGTCGGCGCCGACGTGGAGATGGTCCGCCAGGGCATCGGTTCGGACCCGCGCATCGGCTGGCACTTCATCTATCCCGGCGCCGGCTACGGCGGTTCCTGCTTCCCCAAGGACGTGCAGGCGCTGGCCCGCACCGCCCAGCAGCACGGCTACGGCGCACGCCTGCTGGACGCGGTCGAGGCGGTCAACGACAGCCAGAAGGGCCATCTGTTCGAACTGATCCAACGCCATTACGGCGGCGACGTGAAGGGCAAGACCTTCGCGGTCTGGGGCCTGGCGTTCAAACCCAACACCGACGACATGCGCGAGGCGTCCAGCCGCACCCTGCTGGCGCAGCTGTGGGCGGCCGGCGCGCGCGTGCGCGCCTACGATCCGGAAGCCAACGAAGAGGCCGAGCGCATCTTCGGCGAACGCGAGGATCTGGTGCTGTGCGATTCGGCCCGCGCCGCCCTGGCCGACGCCGACGCGCTGGTGGTGGTGACCGAGTGGAAGCAGTTCCGCAGCCCGGATTTCGTCCGCATCCGGCAAGCTCTGGCCGACGCGGTGATCTTCGACGGTCGCAACCTCTACCACCCCGACGAAGTCGAAGCCGCCGATCTGGCGTACTACGGCATCGGCCGCGGCCGTTCGATCCTGATCGACGCCGGCTGAGCCGCCGCGCCGCCTTTTTCACGTCCGAGCCGAACCGTGACCACCGAACTCGACCAGCGCCTGATCGACCTGGAAACGCGGCTCGCGTTCCAGGAGCACGCGCTCAACGAACTCAGCGACGCGCTGGCCGCGGCGCGCAGCGAAGAAGCCCGCAATTCGCTGCTGCTGCACCGCGCGCTCGACGAGATCAAGCAACTGCGGTCCGCCATGGCGGCCACGCCGCTGACCGGCGACGCCGCCGCCGAACCGCCCCCGCCGCATTACTGAGCGCTTTGCGCTCGCACCGAACCTCAAGTACCGAATCATGAGCGACAGTCTGCGCGACCAATTGCTGGGCCTGGGTTTCAAGCCCGCGCCCAAGCCCGAACGCCCCGAGCGCAAGCCGGACGAACGCCGCGGCGGCAAGCCCGGCGCACGCGCCGAGGCCAAGCCGGGCGCGCGCCCGGGCCCGCCGCGCCATGACGCGCGCAAGCCTGGCGGGCCCCGGCCCGACGGTGCCCGGGCCGAAGGCCGTCCGGCCGGCGGTCACAAGCCGGGCGGCGCCAAGCCCGGCCAGGGCCGTCCGGGACAAGGCCGCCCGGGCCAGGGCAAGCCGCGCACGCGCGAGGACATCGACCTGGCCAAGGCCTATGCGATCCGCGCCCAGCGCGAGAAGGAAGAGCGCATCGCCGCCGAACAGGCCAAGCAGGAAGAGGCGCGCCTGCGCCGCGAGGCGCGCGCCAAGCTCGCCGAGTTGCTCAAGGACCAGGCGCTCAACGCCGCCGACGCCGAGATCGCGCGCCACTTTCCGTACGGCGGCAAGATCAAGCGCATCTACGTCACCGAGGCCCAGCTCAAGCAGCTCAACGCCGGCGAACTCGGCGTGGTGCAGATGGAAGGCCGCTACCTGTTGGTGACCGCGGCGATGCTGGCCCAGGCCGAGGCGGTGTTCGCGCCGGCGGTGGCGCTGAAGGTCGATCCGAACGCGCCGGCCGAAGAAGACCCGTACGCCGATCCGCAGTACCAGGTGCCCGACGACTTGGTCTGGTGACCCTGTCGCGCGCCGGGCCTGGGCGTCCGGCGCGCGCTCCGCATCCATCGACAGCGGCCCCGGGCCGCTGTTTTCGTTGGCGCCGGCGAACGCGGACGGCCGCGCTCGCTGCGGCGCTTGATGCGGTGCAGCGGCGGACGTCGCGGCCGGGCGGAATCGGCGGGGTGGAATCGGCCGGGCGGAATCGGCGTGGCGGATGCCGCGCGCGAAGGGCGGCGGTGAGGGGGCGATGGCGAAGGGGCGGCCGAGGCATGCCCGCATGCACGAGCCCGGGCGATGGCGCCTGCGCGGGATGTCCGCCCTCAGCGCCGCTCGTGCGCGGCGAGGCGATCGATCATCGCCTCGATCGCCCGCGCCGTGTCCAGCGGCCGCTCCATCGGGAACAGGTGGCTGCCTTCCAGCCAGCGCCAGCGTTCGCCGACCAGGCGCCGGGTCGCGGCGTGGCCGGCATGGCGCAGCTCGCGCGAACGGGTGCCGGCGAGGAAGCCGACCGGTACCGGTACCTGCGCCACCCGGTCGCTGAGCGCGGTGGTCGGCAGGCTGCGATAGATCCGGTACTCGACCTCGCGCTCGAAGGCCAGTTCGCGCGACCCGTCGTCGACCGCGCGGGTGCCGTGCTCGACATAGGCGTCCAGCACGCGCCGGTCCCAGCGCGCGAACGCCGGCTTGGCGAGGAAGTGCGCGCGTACCGCATCCGGGTCGGGCCAGTGCCGGCGGCGTTGCAGGGTGGCGCGGGTCGGCATGACCAGATTGTCCAGGCCGGTGCGGCGGCCGATCTGCACCAGGCGCGCGCGCCAGCCGGCGATCAGCGGCGAATCCAGCATGACCACGCCGGCCACGCGTGCGCCCAGCGCGCTGCCGGCCAGGCGCAGCGAAGCCAGCAGGCTCAGATAGCCGCCCAGCGAATGCCCGACCAGCCAGATCCGACCGGCGTCGCCGGCCGCGGCGCCGATCCGCGCGCTCAGTTCTTCCACCAGGTGCGGCCAGTCGCGGGTGACAGGGTAGCGCGGGTCGTGGCCGATCCGCTCCGGGCGTTCGATCCGGAAGCGTCCCGCCAGCGATTCCAGCATCAGGTCGTAGACCGGGGCCGGAAAACCGTTGGCGTGGGAGAACAGCAGCAGATCGGTCATGAGGCAGGCGCGGCATCGCGGATGCCGCCGCGGGAATGCGGTGCGGGGCGCCAAACATACCATTGCGTACTGTTTGGCGACAGCGTGCGTTCCCGCGGCGGCGCGTGCGTCCGGGCCGGGCTCAGCCGCGGTTGCGATAGCGCTCGGCGGCGTGCGATTGGGCGAAGTTCGGCAGCATCGCCCGGCGTGCGCCTTCCAGGGCGGTCCATTGCGCCTCGTCCGGCAGCGGCGGGATCGTCACCGGCTCGCGGCGGTCGTAGCCGAGCAGGGCGGCATCGACCAGTTCGTCGACTTCCATGACGCCCTGCAGGGCGTTGACGTCCTTGCCCGAGCGTTCCCAGATCTCGGTACGCGTCGCCGCCGGCAGCACCGCTTGCACGTACACGCCGCGCGGGCCGAGTTCGACCTGCAGGGCCTGGCTGAAGTGCAGGACGAAGGCCTTGGTCGCGCCGTACACGGCCATCGCGAACTCCGGCGCCAGCCCGACCACCGAGCCGATGTTGACGACGGCGCCGCGGCCGGCGGCGGCCAGCTTGGGCGCGATCGCCGCGGCCAGCCGCGCCGGGGCGACGGCATTGAGCGCGATCAGCTGGCCGACCCGCTCCGGACCTTGTTCGAGGAAGCCGCCGGCGAGGCTGGCGCCGGCGTTGTTGACCAGCACTTCGATCGCGGCGTCGTCGCGCAGCCGCGCTTCGACCGTCGCCAGAGCGGCCGGGTCGCTGAGATCGGCGGCGAGCACATCGACCCGGACGCCGGTTTCGGCGCGCAGGCGGGCGGCCAGGGCGTCCAGGCGCGCCCGATCGCGCGCGACCAGGACCAGATCGTGGCCGCGATGGGCGAAGCGGTCGGCATAGACGGCACCGATGCCGCTGGAGGCGCCGGTGACCAGGACGGTGGGAAGCGGGGTGGGCATGGGAACGGGCCTCGGGGCTGGAGTGAACGGGCGGGAGGGCGAAGGGGTTTATTCATGATGAGTATCATGTTTGATTTATCATGATGGTCGTCATGTAACATGTCAAGCCGTCGCCGGAGGTGCCATGAAAGTCAGTCGCGAACAGGTCGGCGAGAACCGCCGGCGAATCCTCGAAGCCGCGGCGCGGCTGTTCCGCGAGCGCGGATTCGAGGCGGTGACAGTGGCCGAGGTCATGAAAGCCGCCGGATTGACCCACGGCGCCTTCTACGGCCACTTTCAGTCCAAGGACGATCTGATCGCGCAAGCGCTGGCGCATGCGCTGGCCGCGACTCAGGCCCCGGACGACCCGGCGGCGTTCCTCGCCGCGTATTTGTCGCCCGAACACTGCGCCGATCTGGCCGGCGGTTGCCCGACCGCGGGCCTGGCGGCCGAGACCCTGCGCCAGGCGCCGCAGGCGCGCGCGGCGATGACCGCCTTCCTGCGCCAAGCGCTGCGGGCGATGAGCGCGTCGGCGCCGGGTGCGAACGAGGCCGAACGCCGCCGTCATGCGATCGGGCGATGGTCGGCGATGGTCGGCGCGTTGATCCTGGCGCGTTCCAGCGACGATCCGGACCTGTCGGCGGAAGTGCTGGCGCAGACCCGCGCCTGGATCGAAGCCCGGCCCTGACGCCGACGCTGCGCGCCTGCGGTTCGCGTCATCGGAATCGCGAGATGAGATGCGCCTCGTGCATACTCGCCGCGCGCGGCGATCCTGCGTTCGCCGCGTCCGCGATCGGCCCTCGCCGATCGACCGGCATCGATGGACCTATCGACAAGAGAGGGATTTCATGCGCATCGTTTCCCGTGCGGGATTCGCCCTGGCCGCCGTCTTCGCCAGCGCTTCGGCCGCCGCCTGCGACTTCGTGCTCCAGCCCGACCAGCGCGACATCTACGCCCCCGGCAAGTACTGCCTGTTCGCCGACCGCGATCTGCCGATCGAAATCCGCAGCGACGACGTCGAGCTCGATTGCCGCGGCCGCCTGCTCGGCAACGGCGCCGGCTCGTCCTGGGACGCGGCCGTGACGATCGCGCCGCGTCGCGGCGTGACCGTGCGCAACTGCCGCATCGAGCAGTGGCCGCGCGGCGTATACGTCGACCGCGCCAGCGACACCCAGATCGTCAACAACACCGTGCTGCGTCCGCAGTCGGTCGGCGTGCTGGTGCAAGGCAACGACCTGGCCGAAGGCGACGGCGTGCGCCTGATCGGCAACCGCATCGCCAACTACGGCAACCAGGGCGCGATGCAGCCGGTGACGGCGATCCGGCTGCAGGGCGCCAACCGCCTGGAGGCGGTCAACAACGTGGTCGCCGGCTTCGGCGGCGAAGGCGTGGTCCATGTCGAGCATTCGGCCGACGTGCGCCTGACCGGCAACCAGGTGCTGGATTTCGAGTCGGGCGTCGGCTCGGCCTTTTATCTCGACCGCTACTCGCCGCGCACTCGCCTGGTCCACAACACGGTGACCGCGCTGCGGCCGTACAACGTGCGCGGCATCGAAGGCGACGGCGTGCGCGATGCGACCTGCATCGAGAACGTGTTCGTCAACACCACGCCGTCGAACCTGGAGCAGTGCGCGTCCAAGCGCAACAACATCGAGCAGCTCAGTCCGTCCGTCCCTTGAGTCGTGGAGTTGATCCCGCGCCGCGGCGCCGGTCGCGGCCAGGGAGACGTCGCGGGTTCATCATCGCGATGCGGACGAGACGCCGGGGAGGCGTCCCGTCCGCGATTGGACAACTCACGAAGAGGAACTTCATGCGAATCATCGCCATTACCGGCCTGGCCCTGTCGGGCCTGATGTTCAGCGCATCCGCGTTCGCCTGCGAAAACGTGCTGGATCCCCAGCAGGTGCAGGTGTACCACCCCGGCAAGTACTGCCTCAGCGCCAACCGCATCCTGCCGATCGAGATCCAGGGCAGCAATATCGAGCTGGACTGCCGCAGCCGCAGCGTAATCGCACCGCCCGGCGCCGGCGCCGGCCCCGCCGGCATCCGCGCGCACGGCGAGAACGTGATCGTGCGCAATTGCCGCGTCGACGGCTTCGACCACGGCATCGAGCTGGACGCGCGCGGCGCCTCGCAACTGGTCAACAACACCGTCGTGCGGGCCAAGCAGGCCCCGCTGCTGGTGCACGGCAACCGCGACCCCTATGCCGAGCCGATCCGGATCACCGGCAATCGGGTGTTCGGCTATTTCGACGTCGAGCCGGCATGGAGCCAGCAGCCGGCGATCCAGGTGATCGGCCTCAACCGCGCGATCCTCAGCAACAACGTCGTCGCCGGTTTCCGCGGCGGCCGCAGCGGCCTGATGCTGGTCGACGCGCCGGACACGCAGCTGATCGGCAACCAGTTCCTCGACTTCGAGGGCAGCGACCGGATGATCCGGCTCGAGCAGTCGCCGCGGGCGCGGGTGGTGCACAACACCATCATGCAGCGCGATCCGAGCGTGCTGCAGGGCATCGCCGGTGCGGTCGACGCGACCTGCGTCGAGAACGTGTTCATCAACACCCAGCGTTCGGGCTTCTCCGAATGCGCGGTGACCCGCCACAACGTCGAGCGTCCCTTGCCGCCGCAGGGGCCGTAAACCGCGGCGCCGAAACCCCCGTCCGCCATGGCGGCGCCGCCGGTCCTGCACGGGCCGGCGGCGTACGCTGGCGCGGCGCTCAGTCCAGCGCCGAGCTCAGCCGCGCGCGGGCGCTGTGCGCCAGCGTGCGCACGGTCGACACGCCCAGGTCGCGGATGATGCGATGGGTGGCGTGCGGGATCGGCGAGTCGTCGATGTCGTGCGGCGCGATGTTCTTGCCCGGCACGCCGGGCAGGAACTCGATCCCGGCGGCGTGGTAGCAATGCTGGACCAGGGCCGAGCAGTACAGCGCGCCTTCCTTGGCCAGCAGATTGCTGCGCCGGCGCAGGCGCCGGCTGTGCATCGCCATCAAGGTACCGACCAGCTCGCTGATCGAATAGCTCGACAGCCCGGCCAGCAGGTCCAGCCCGGCGACCTGGACTTGGCGGATCTGGGTCTCGTCGAGACCGAAGTCGAGAATCGCCACGTTGGGGAAAGCCTCGGCGTCGTAATAACGCGCGACCCGGTTTTCCTGCACGCCGAGGCGGATCTGCCGGTAGCGCAGGTCCAGGTCGGACTCGATCACCCACCACTGGCCGTCGCTGCGGCGTTCGTTGAACAAGAACGCATGCGACCACAGGCTGCGGTGGCCGTCTTCGGTCAGCGGCGCCTGCGCCTTGCGGATCAGCTTGTTGATGAAATCGCGGCCGCCGCACAGGCCGATCCGTCCGGGACCGGCGTGTTTTTCGATGAAGGCGGCGTTGCCGCGCGGGTCCGAGGACGACTCGGAGGCGATGTCTTCGGGCAGGAGAATGTCGCTCATCCTGGCAACTCTCTGGGTAACGGCGGCAATGGCGCGAGGCGGGGCGGCCGGGACAACGTCAGGCCCGCCCGGCGCCAGGCGCGGCTGCGAAATCCAGGACAGGGTCTGCGTGCAGGCGGGCCCTGCGGCCCGCGCGGCTCACTCGGGATCGTAATCCAGATTCGAGGCCAGCCAGCGTTCGGCCTGGGCCAGGCTCACACCCTTGCGCCGGGCATAGTCCTCGACCTGCTCCTTGGACACCCGTCCGACCACGAAGTACTGGCTGTCGGGATGGCTGAAGTAGTAACCGGACACCGCCGCGGCCGGATACATGGCGAAGCTCTCGGTCAGTTCCAGCCCGGCGTTGGCGCCGGCGTCGAGCATCGCGAACAGGCTCGCCTTCTCGCTGTGTTCCGGGCAGGCCGGATAGCCCGGAGCGGGGCGGATGCCGCGGTAGCCTTCGTCGATCAGCGCCTCGTTGTCCAACGCCTCGTCGCTTGCGTAACCCCAGAATTCCTTGCGCACGCGCTCGTGCAGGCGTTCGGCCAGGGCCTCGGCGAAGCGGTCCGCCAGGGCCTTGAGCATGATCGCGTTGTAGTCGTCGTGGTCGGCCTCGAACCGGGCCACGTGCGGCTCGATGCCGAGGCCGGCGGTGACCGCGAACGCGCCGATCCAGTCCTGCCGGCCGCTGTCCCGCGGCGCGATGAAATCGGCCAGGCAAAAGTCCGGCCGGTCGGCCGGCTTGTCGGTCTGCTGGCGCAGGAAGTGCAGGGTTTGGGATTCGAGATCGGGGATTGGGGATTCGACGCGGCGAGGGGCAGGGGCGGCGAATTGCGGCGCATCGCCGGTGCCCGAGGCGGCGCCGCCCAGATCGACCACCACATCGTCGCCGGCCGCGTTGGCCGGCCACAGGCCGAACACCGCTTTGGCCGAGATCCACTTCTCTCCGACGATCTTGGCCAGCATCGCCCGCGCGTCCCGGTACAGTTCGCTGGCCTGGGCGCCGACGATCTCGTCGCTGAGGATCGCCGGGTAGCGGCCGGCCAGTTCCCAGGTGTTGAAGAACGGGGTCCAGTCGATGTAGTCGACCAACTCATCCAGCGAATAGTCGTCGAACGCATACACGCCCGGCGCCAGTTTCGGCGCCGGCGGCGCGTAGTCGGCCCAACGGCCGTCGAAACGCTGGCCGCGGGCCTTGTCCAGCGAGACCAGGCGCTTGCCGTCGCCGCGGTTGCGGTGGCGTTCGCGGATCTCCGCGTAGTCGGAGGCGTTGGCGGCGACGAAGGGCTCGCGCAGCTCGATCGAGATCAGCGACTGAGCCACGCCGACCGCGCGCGAGGCGTCCTTCACCCAGATCGTCGGCGCCTGGTAGTGCGGGTCGATCTTCAGCGCGGTGTGGGCGCGCGAGGTGGTGGCGCCGCCGATCAGCAGCGGCATGGTGAAGCCCTGGCGCTGCATCTCGCGGGCGACATGGCTCATCTCTTCCAGCGAGGGCGTGATCAGGCCGGACAGGCCGATCAGGTCGGCGTTCTCGGCGCGGGCGCGGTCGAGGATGGTCTGCGCCGGCACCATCACGCCCAGGTCGACGACCTCGAAGTTGTTGCAGGCCAGGACCACGCCGACGATGTTCTTGCCGATGTCGTGCACGTCGCCCTTGACCGTGGCCATGACGATCTTGCCGTTGGACTTGCCCGCGTCGCCGGTGCGCAGCTTCTCGGCTTCGATGAAGGGCAGCAGGTAGGCGACGGCCTTCTTCATCACCCGCGCCGACTTGACCACCTGCGGCAGGAACATCTTGCCGGCGCCGAACAGGTCGCCGACCACGTTCATCCCGGCCATCAACGGGCCTTCGATCACGTCCAGCGGACGGCTGGCCTCGGCCCGCGCGGTCTCGGTGTCCTCTTCGATCCATTGATCGATGCCGTGGACCAGGGCGTGGCTGAGGCGCTCGCGCACCGGCTTGTCGCGCCAGCGCAGGTCCTCGGCCTTCTTCTCGCCCTTCTTGCCCTTGTAGCGGTCGGCGATCTCCAACAAGCGCTCGGTGGCGTCGCTGCGGCGGTTGAGCACCACGTCCTCGACCCGTTCGCGCAGATCGGCGTCGAGGTCGTCGTACAGCGGCAAGGCGCCGGCGTTGACGATGCCCATGTCCATGCCGGCGCGGATCGCGTGGTACAGGAACACCACGTGGATGGCCTGGCGCACCGGCTCGTTGCCGCGGAACGAGAAGGAGACGTTGGAGACGCCACCGGAAATATGGCTGTGCGGAAAACGCCGCTTGAGCTCGCGCGCGCCTTCGATGAAGGCGACCGCGTAGTCGTTGTGCTCCTCGATGCCGGTGGCGACCGCGAACACGTTGGGGTCGAAGATGATGTCTTCGGGCGGAAAGCCGACTTCTTCGGTCAGCAGGCGATAGGCGCGCGAGCAGATCTCGACCTTGCGCTCGACCGTGTCGGCCTGGCCGGCCTCGTCGAAGGCCATGACCACCACCGCGGCGCCGTAGCGACGCACCAGCCGCGCCTGGCGCAGGAACTCGGCCTCGCCTTCCTTCATCGAGATCGAATTAACGATGCCCTTGCCTTGCAGGCACTTCAGCCCGGCCTCGATCACGCTCCACTTGGAGCTGTCGACCATCACCGGGACCCGGGCGATATCCGGTTCGGCCGCGATCAGGTTGAGGTAGGCCACCATCGCCTGCTCGGAATCGAGCAGGCCCTCGTCCATGTTGACGTCGATGACCTGGGCGCCGTTCTCGACCTGCTGGCGCGCGACCGCGACCGCCTCGTCGAAGCGGCCTTCCAGGATCAGTTTCTTGAACTGCGCGCTGCCGGTGACGTTGGTGCGCTCGCCGACGTTGACGAAATTGCTTTCGGGCGTGATCTGCAGCGGCTCCAGGCCGCTGAGGCGGGTGTGGCGGGGGAGAGCGGAGGTCATCGGTGATGTCGAGTTGCGTTCGCTGCCGTTTGCTCGTCGTCCCCGCCAGGGCGGGGACCCAGGGCGCTATCGCGGCATGGCTCTGAAGTCTCTGGATTCCCGGTTGCGCGGGAACGGCGGCAGGAGGGCGGCACGGAGAAGGTCACGCCGCCGCGTCGATCAATTGCAGCCGCGCCCGCGGCGCCACGCCCTCGACCGCCTGGGCGATCGCGGCGATGTGCGCCGGGGTGGTGCCGCAGCAGCCGCCGACCAGGTTGAGCAGGCCGGCGCGGGCGAATTCGCCGAGCACCGCGGCCATGTCCTCCGGGGTCTCGTCGTAGCCGCCGAAGGCATTGGGCAGACCGGCGTTGGGATGGGTGCTGACGCAGGCGTCGGCGATCTGCGCCAGCACGTCGATGTGCACGCGCAGGTCCTTGGCGCCGAGCGCGCAGTTCAGCCCCACCGCGGCCGGCTGCACGTGCCGCACCGAGTACCAGAACGCTTCGGCGGTCTGTCCCGACAGGGTGCGCCCGGAGGCGTCGGTGATGGTGCCGGAGATCATCACCGGCAGGCGCGCGCCGCGGGCGTCGAAGGCCTCTTCGATCGCGAACAGCGCGGCCTTGGCGTTGAGGGTGTCGAAGATGGTCTCGACCATCAGCACGTCCGCGCCGCCGTCGATCAGGCCGTCCGCGGCCTCGCGATAGGCCTCGCGCAACTGGTCGAAGCTGATCGCGCGGTAGCCGGGGCGGTTGACGTCCGGGCTCAGCGAGGCGGTGCGGCTGGTCGGGCCGAGCACGCCGATCACGAAGCGCGGCCGCGCCGGGTCGCGCGCCTCGATCTCGTCGCAGACCGAGCGCGCCAGCCGCGCGCCCTCCAGGTTGAGTTCGCGCGCCAGATGCTCCAGGCCGTAGTCTTCCAGCGAGATCGTGGTCGAGTTGAAGGTGTTGGTCTCGACCAGGTCGGCGCCGGCCTCCAGATACTGGCGATGGATGCCGGCGATGATGTCGGGCCGGGTCAGGGTCAGCAGGTCGTTGTTGCCGCGCTGGTCGCGCGCGCAACCGCAGCCGTCGCCGTGGGCGTGGTCGTCGCCGTGCGCCGCGTACAGCCGGTCGTAGCCGTGGGCGAAACGCTCGCCGCGGTAATCGGCTTCCTCCAGCGCATGCTGCTGGATCATCGTGCCCATCGCGCCGTCGATGACCAGGATGCGCTGCGCCAGCCCCTGCAGCAGGGCCTGGGCGCGTTCGGGATGAAGCCACGGCAGGTGTTTCATCGACGGGTCCTCACTTCTTCGCAGGCTTGCGCGCCGGCTCGGCGGCGGGCTTGCGCGCCATCAGCGCGATCACTTCGAAATGCGGCGGGCGGCGCTCGCGGGTCACGGTCTCGCAGCTGACGATCTCGAACCCGGCCTTGCCGGCGAACTTCTGCAGGTCTTTCTCGGAGAAGCCGAGGTTGACGTGACCGAAGGCCTCGACCGCGCCGCGATGCTCGTGGCGGGCCAGGCTGGTCAACAGCAGGCGGCCGCCCGGGCGCAGCACGCGCGCGGCTTCGGCCACCGCCTGGGCGGGGTGTTCGGCGTAGGTCAGGGCGTGCATCAGCACCACCAGGTCGAAACTGGCGGGGTCGAAGGGCAGGGCGTGCATGTCGCCCTCGCGGACTTCGACGTTGCGCAGCTTGCGCAGGCGCTCGGACGCCGCGGCCACCACCTTGGTGCTGGCGTCGAGGCAGACGTAGCGGTTCGAGTGCGGCGCCAGCAGTTCGGCCAGCACGCCGTCGCCGGAAGCGATGTCGAGCACGTCGCCGGGCTGCAGCAAGGGCAGGGCCGAGCGCGCCAGCGCCTCCCAGGTGCGCCCCGGCGAGTAATGGCGCTCCATGTCGCCGGCGACCGAGTCGGCCCAGTTCTGGTCGGAGGCGCGCATCGCCAGAACCCCGGCCACGCGCTCGGCGTCCTGGCGCAGCAGCGGGTCGTCGCTGCCGGTGCTCAGGGTCTGCCACAACGCGCGCTGCGCCTGGTCGAGCGCGGCCTCGTCGAAACGGTAGTAGGCCGAAACCCCGGCGCGGCGGTCGCGGACCAGCCCGGCCTCCTTGAGCTTGGACAGGTGGGTGGACACGCGCGGCTGCGCCAGCCGGGTGATCGCCGACAGCTCGGCCACGGTCAGCTCCTCGCGCTCGAGCAGCGCGAGCAGCCGCACGCGGGTGGCGTCGGCGAATACTTTGAGTCGGGAGGACCAGCCTTCGAGATCCATGCTTTGGTCGGGATTCGGGATTCGGGATTGGGGATTCGTGAAAGCGGTTGCGTCGGGGCGGGGAGATTGGGCTTTGCGAATCCGCAATCCCGCATTCCTATTCCGGCATTCATCAACGTATCGCGATATAGCGATAAGTGTGTGCCGGCCGTGCGCCCAGGTCAAGTCGTGCGGCGGTGCAGCAAGCCGCAACGGCGACTGAAGCGCGTCGGCCGCGCACGGATGACGCCAGATCCGGGCAGCCGGACGGGTGGGGTTATTCGGCGCGCGCGGCTACAATTCGCCGTCGCGGTCCGGGCAACGGAGCGCGGACCAGGACGCAGAACCAACGCGCCGGTCGTTCCGGGATGCGGCAGCGCCGAAGAGCGCGCCGCGATGGGGGAACGGCCGCAGCGCTCAAACCCAGCAGAGGTGCGACGTGGATTTTGGCTTTACCGAAGAGCAGTTGATGATCCAGGACGTGGCGCGCCGTATCGCCCAGGAAAAGATTGCTCCCAGCGCCGAGCACCACGACCAGACCGGCGAGTTCCCGCTCGAGAACATCCGCACCCTGGGCGAGAACGGCCTGATGGGCATCGAAGTGCCGGCCGAGTACGGCGGCGCAGGCATGGACCCGATCAGCTACGTCCTGGCGATGGTCGAGATCGCCGCCGGCGACGCCGCCCATTCGACCATCGTGTCGGTCAATAACTCGCTGTTCTGCAACGGCATTCTCAAGTTCGGCACCGAGGCGCAGAAGCAGCTGTACGTGCGCGCGATCGCTGAGGGCCGCGAGATCGGCGCCTTCGCCCTGACCGAGCCGCAGTCGGGCTCGGACGCCACCGCGATGCGCTGCAAGGCGGTCAAGCAGGCCGACGGCAGCTTCGTCATCAACGGCAAGAAGAGCTGGATCACCTCCGGCCCGGTCGCCAAGTACATCGTCCTGTTCGCGATGACCGACCCGGACAAGGGCGCGCGCGGCATCACCGCGTTCATGATCGATACGGCCAAGCCGGGCTTCCACCGCGGCAAGACCGAGCCCAAGCTCGGCATTCGCGCCTCGGCGACCTGCGAAATCGAATTCGAGAACTACGTCGCCGCGGCCGAGGACGTGCTCGGCGACGAGGGCCACGGCTTCAAGATCGCGATGGGCGTGCTGGACGCCGGCCGCATCGGCATCGCCAGCCAGGCCATCGGCATCGCCCGCGCCGCCTACGAGAAGACCCTGGAGTACGTGCGCGAGCGCAAGGCCTTCGGCCAGCCGATCGGCGCGTTCCAGATGACCCAGGCCAAGATCGCCGACATGAAGTGCAAGCTCGACGCGGCCCTGCTGCTGACCTTGCGCGCGGCGTGGCAGAAGGGTCAGGCCGACAAGCACGGCGGCCGCTTCAGCAACGAAGCGGCGATCGCGAAGCTGACCGCCTCGGAGGCGGCGATGTGGATCGCCCACCAGGCGGTGCAGATCCACGGCGGCATGGGCTACTCCAAGGAAATGCCGCTGGAACGCTATTTCCGCGACGCCAAGATCACCGAAATCTACGAAGGCACCAGCGAAATCCAGCGCCTGGTCATCGCCCGCAACGAAACCGGCCTGCGCTGAAGCCCCAGCCCGATGAAACGTTTCGGCTCGTCACGGCCCACCGCCTGTCCTGAGGACGGCGGCATGGGCCTGCGCGTCGCGGACGACGTCGCCGTATCCGGTCCGCGCCCGACGGCGCGCGGCCGCGCGGGGGCGTCGCTCGACTACGGCGCCGCGTCCATTGCCGCCCTGCAAGCCCGTCATTCCCGGCACTCACCTCTCTCTGGCCCGCGCGAAAGCGTGGGCCTCATTCCATCCGGATCGCCAACGTTCCCATGAGCAATAAAACCAAAGCTTCCAAGTCCGAACCCGCCAAACCGGCCGCCAAGGCCGTCAAGCCGGCTTCGTCCAAGCAAGCCCCGGTCAAGCAGGCCGCGCTGAAGCCGGCCGCCAAGTCCGCCGCGGCCAAGGCGCCGCGCACCGCGGCGGCCGCCGAAGCGCAGGCCGTCGACCTGAGCCCGATCGTCGAAGCCATGCGCAAGCGCCTGCCCAAGGCGCGCCATGCCGAGGCGGAGGCCTTCGCCCAGGCGTTCTACAAGCGCATGAGCGGCGACGAACTGCCGCAGCATCCGGCCGAAGGCTGGGCCGCGCTGGCCGCCGATTTCCTCGATTTCGCCCGCGACCGCAAGCCGGGCTCGGCGCTGGTGCGCCTGTTCAACCCGACCCTCAAGGCGCAGGGCTGGGAATCGCCGCACACCGTGCTGCAGATCGCCAACGACGACATGCCGTTCCTGGTCGACTCGGTGACCATGGCCCTGGCCGACCAGGGCATCGGCGTGCATGTGCTCGGCCACCCGGTGGTGACCTTCCTGCGCGACAAGGCCGGCAAGCTGGTCGCGGTCGGGCAGGGCGTGGCCGAGTCGCTGATGCACCTGGAGATCGACCGGCAGACGCCGGAGGCCATGGCTGCGATCCGGCAGTCGCTGGAGACCGTGCTCGCCGACGTGCGCGCGAGCGTGCGCGACTGGGCGCAGATGCGCGAGCGCATGAACGCGGTCGCCGACGAACTGGTCGGCGAACGCATGCCGATTTCCGAGGAGGGCAAGCGCGAAGCGCAGGCCTTCCTGCACTGGGCCGCCGACAACCATTTCACCTTCCTCGGCTATCGCGAGTACGAGGTGGTCAAGCAGGGCGGCCAGGACGTGCTGCGCGCGATCAAGGACAGCGGCCTGGGCCTGCTGCGCGGCAAGGACGCGGGCAAGCCGCGCCCGCTGACCTCGCTGGCCGCGCATTACATGCCGCAGTCCGGTTCGGTCGACGCGTTGATCCTGACCAAGACCAATGCGCGCTCGACCGTGCACCGTCCGGGCTACATGGATTACATCGGCGTGCTGAGCTTCGACGCCGACGGCCGCCCGGTGGCGGAGAAGCGCTTCCTCGGCCTGTACACCTCCAGCGCCTACAACCGTCGCCCCTGGGACATCCCGCTGGTGCGCCAGCGCCACGCCTATGTGATGCAGCAGTCCGGCCTGGCCGCCGACAGCCACAGCGGCAAGGCCCTGCGCCATGTGCTGGAAACCCTGCCGCGCGACGAGCTGTTCCAGTCCAGCGAGGAGGAGTTGTTCAAGACCGCCTCGGGCATCCTCGGCCTGCAGGAGCGCGTGCGCAGCAAGCTGTTCCTGCGCCGCGACCGCTACGGCCGCTACTTCTCGGGCCTGGTCTACATCCCGCGCGAACGCTTCAACACCGACGTGCGCCTGCGCGTGGAGGCGATGCTCAAGGACAAGCTGCACGGCGAGCATGTCGACACCACCGTGCACATCGGCGAATCGCCGCTGGCCCAGCTGCACCTGATCGTGCGGCCGAAGTCGGGCGACGCGGTGCAGATCGACAATGCCGCGATCGAGGCCGAACTGGCCGAAATCGTGCGCAACCGCCAGGACGAGCTGCGCGACGCGCTGGTCCGCGGCCACGGCGAGCAGCAGGGCCTGGCGCTGGCCCATCGTTACGGCCGCGCCCTGCCGGCCGGCTACATCGACGAAGTTTCGGCCTCGGTCGCCGCCCAGGACATCGCCCACCTGGCCGCGCTCAGCGGTCCGGACGACCTGCGCCTGAGCCTGTGCCGGACCCGCCCGGGCGAGGGCGGCCTGCGCTTCAAGTTCTACCGCCAGCTCGACGACATCCCGCTGTCGGATGCGCTGCCGATGATGGAGAACATGGGCCTGCGGGTGATCTCCGAGCATCCCTACCGCCTGACCGTCGACGGCCAGCCGGTGTACATCCAGGACTTCGAAGTCGAGACCACCACCCAGGACATCGACGTCGACCGCCTCGACGAAACCTTCGAGGACGCGTTCGCGCAGATCTGGCGCGGCAACGCCGAAAACGACGGCTTCAACCGCCTGATCCTGGCCGCCAACCTGTCCTGGCGCCAGGTCGCGATGCTGCGCGCCTACTGCAAATACCTGCTGCAGGTCGGCGTGCCGTTCTCGCAGAGCTACGTCGAAGAGACCTTCAGCCGCTACCCGCTGCTGGCGCGCCTGCTGGTCGAGCTGTTCGAAGCCCGCTTCGACCCGACCACCGGCAGCGAGAGCAAGGTCGAGATCAAGGCCGGCCAGGAGCGCTTGAAGGAGCAGTTCGAGGTGCTCGCCGGCGGCGACGCCGCGGTCATGGCGGTGCTGCAGCCGGTGCTCGACGCCCGCAGCGGCAAGCGCGAGGCCCAGGCTGAAGCGACCCTGGGCGCGCTCAAGGGGCTGCTCGACCGCGTCTCCAGCCTCGACGAGGACCGCATCCTGCGCAGCTTCATCGGCGTGATCAACGCCACCCTGCGCACCAGCTACTACCAGCGCGCCGCCGACGGCGGCGAGCGCGGCTACGTCAGCTACAAGTTCGATTCGGCCCAGGTGCCGGACCTGCCCAAGCCCAAGCCCTACCGCGAGATCTTCGTCTACGGCCCGCGCGTGGAAGGCGTGCACCTGCGCTTCGGCCCGGTCGCCCGCGGCGGCCTGCGCTGGTCGGACCGCCGCGAAGACTTCCGCACCGAGGTGCTGGGCCTGGTCAAGGCGCAGATGGTCAAGAACACCGTGATCGTGCCGGTCGGCTCGAAGGGCGGTTTCTTCGCCAAGCGTCCGCCGCTGGGCGGCGACCGTGACGCCGTGCTGGCCGAGGGCATCGCCTGCTACAAGATGTTCATCAACGGCCTGCTCGACATCACCGACAACATCGTCGACGGCAAGATCGTGCCGCCGAAGAACGTGGTGCGCCACGACAACGACGATCCGTACCTGGTCGTCGCCGCCGACAAGGGCACCGCGACCTTCTCCGACATCGCCAACGGCATCGCCGCCGAGCACAAGTTCTGGCTCGACGACGCCTTCGCTTCCGGCGGCTCGGTCGGCTACGACCACAAGGGCATGGGCATCACCGCCAAGGGCGCCTGGGAGTCGGTCAAGCGCCACTTCCGCGCCATGGGCCGCGACAGCCAGAGCCAGGACTTCACCGCGGTCGGCATCGGCGACATGTCCGGCGACGTGTTCGGCAACGGCATGCTGCTGTCCAAGCACATCCGCCTGGTCGCGGCGTTCGACCACCGCCACATCTTCCTCGACCCGAACCCGGACGCGGCCAAGACGTTCAAGGAACGCGAGCGCATGTTCAAGCTGCCGCGCTCGAGCTGGGACGATTACGACAAGAAGCTGATCAGCAAGGGCGGCGGCGTGTATCCGCGCTCGGCCAAGTCGATCCCGCTGTCGCCGGAAATCAAGGCGGCGCTGGGCATCGAGGGCGCGGTCGCGGCGATGAGCCCGGTCGAGCTGATGAGCGCGATCCTCAAGGCCCCAGTCGACCTGCTGTGGAACGGCGGTATCGGCACCTACGTCAAGGCTTCCAGCGAGTCCAACGCCGACGTCGGCGACCGCGCCAACAACGGCCTGCGCGTCAACGGCAGCGATCTGCGCTGCAAGACGGTGGGCGAGGGCGGCAACCTGGGCCTGACCCAGCTCGGCCGCATCGAGGCCGCCCAGCACGGCGTGCTGCTCAACACCGACTTCATCGACAACTCGGCCGGCGTGGACACCTCCGACCACGAGGTCAACATCAAGATCCTGCTCAACGGCCAGGTCCAGGCGAAAAAGCTGACCCTGCCCGAACGCAACAAGCTGCTGGCGTCGATGACCGACGAAGTGGCCGGCCTGGTGTTGAACGACAACTACCGCCAAAACCAGGCGATCAGCCTGATGGAGCGGATGAGCCTGAGCCGACTGGGGTCCAAGCAGCACTTCATCCGCACTCTGGAGTCGCAGGGCCTGCTCGACCGCCAGATCGAGTTCCTGCCCTCGGACGCCGAGATCGCCGAGCGCAAGGCGCGCGGCCAGGGCCTGACCCGCCCGGAACTGTCGGTGCTGCTGTCGTACTCCAAGCTGGTCGCGTTCCAGCAGATGCTCGATTCGGACGTGCCGGAAGACCCGTACCTGTCCAAGGAACTGGTCCGCTACTTCCCCGAGCCGCTGCAGAAGAAGTACGCCAAGGCGATGGAGAACCACCGCCTGAAGCGCGAGATCATCGCCACCGCGGTGACCAACTCGACCATCAACCGGATGGGCGCGACCTTCCTGCTGCGCATGCAGGAAGACAGCGGCCGCACCCCGGGCGAGGTCGCCAAGGCCTTCACCATCACCCGCGAGACCCTCGATGCGCGCGCGCTGTGGGCGCAGATCGACGCCCTCGACGGCGTGGTCGCCGAGTCGACCCAGATCGACGCCCTGCAGGTGATCTGGAACCTGCAGCGCTCGTTCACCCGCTGGCTGCTGTCGCGGCCGGGCGCGATTCCGGACATCACCACCGCGGTCGAGCGCTACCACGACGGCTTCAAGGACATCCGCGCCGGCAAGGGCATCCTCGGCGATGGCCAGCGGCCGGCGCACGACGCCGCCTACGCCGACTGGAGGGCCAAGGGCGTGCCGGAGGCGCTGGCGGCGCAGTTGGCGGCGTTGCCGTACCTGGAGCCGAGCTGCGACATCATCGAACTGGCCCGCGAGCGCAAGCTCAAGCCGGTCGAGGTGGCCAAGGTTCACTTCCGCCTCGGCGAAGCGCTGCGCCTGCCGTGGCTGCAGGAGCAGATCGACGCCCTGGTGGTCGACGGCCGCTGGCATGCGGTCGCGCGCGGCGTGCTGCGCGAGGAACTGTCGACCCAGCAGCGCGTCCTGGTCGGGCAGGTGCTGAAGATGCCGGGCGCCACCGCCGAGGCCAAGGTCCAGCAGTGGCTGGGCCGCGACGACCAGTCGCTGCGCTTCACCCTGGCGATGCTGACCGAGCTGGCCGCGCAGAAGAGCCTGGACTACCCGACCGCTTCGGTCGCGGTGCAGCGCCTGTCGCAGTTGGCGGCGCGCGGCTGATCGAGCGTGGGGCCGACCGTCGGGCCGGCCCCGAGCGGCGGTTGATAGCCATCGAGCCCTCTCCCGCAAGGGAGGGGGCTTTTTGTTGCCGGGGTACGGGCGCCGCAAGCGTCGTCCTCTTGTAGGAGCGGCGTGAGCCGCGACCGCAGAACGGCGGCCGATCCGGGCCGGCGCCGCAGCCGAGCCGGCGCGGTCGCGGCTTACGCCGCTCCTACAGGGATCGCTGCGCTCGAGCCCTCTCCCGCCAGGGAGGGGCTCTTTGTTGTATGGCTATGGGCGCAAGCATCGCCCCTCTTGTAGGAGCGGCGTGAGCCGCGACCGCAGAACCATGGCCGATCCGGGCCGGCGCCGCAGCCGAGCCGGCGCGGTCGCGGCTTACGCCGCTCCTACAGGGATCGCTGCCATCGAGCCTTCTCCCGCCAGGGAGGGGCTCTTTGTTGTATGGCTATGGGCGCAAGCATCGCCCCTCTTGTAGGAGCGGCGTGAGCCGCGACCGCAGAACCACGGCCGATCCGGGCCGGCGCCGCAGCCGAGCCGGCGCGGTCGCGGCTTACGCCGCTCCTACAGGGATCGCTGCGCTTGCGCCGTGGCTGTGGCGACGCGGTCGCGGCTTGTGACCAGAGGGAATCCCTGAGGGACGCCGCTCCTACCCTGGAACGGTGCGGCGCGTCCTGCGGAATGCGTCCGCAGGCCGGCATCGGCGAGGCGCGACGGGGCGTGCGGAAACCGCCACGGCCGGCGGGTTATGCTGGCGGCCTGTTCACGGAGCCGCCGATGACCGCGACGCCCCGCATCGCCTTCCTCGCCAGTCACACCGACGATGCGCAGCGCGCGCTCGCCGTCCTGTCGGCCCGGCACGGCCAGCACGAACCCGGCGATGCCGATGTGCTGGTCGCCCTCGGCGGCGACGGCTTCATGCTGCAGACCCTGCATCGCCACGGCGCGCTGGGCAAACCGGTATACGGCATGAAGCTGGGCACGGTCGGCTTTCTGATGAACCAGTACGCCGATGCCGGCGACGGCCTGCTCGAACGCCTGGCCGCGGCCGAACCGGCGGTGCTGCGGCCGTTGGAGATGGTGGCCCAGACCGAGTCCGGCGCGACTTTCGGCTCGCTGGCCTATAACGAGGTCTCGCTGCTGCGCCAGACCCGCCAGGCCGCGCACCTGCGGATCGACCTCAACGGCCAGACCCGTCTGGACGAGCTGATCTGCGACGGCGTGCTGGTGGCGACGCCGGCCGGCAGCACCGCCTACAACTTCTCCGCGCACGGGCCGATCCTGCCGCTGGGTTCGGCGGTGATCGCGCTGACCCCGATCGCCGCGTTCCGGCCGCGGCGCTGGCGCGGCGCGCTGCTCAAGGCCGATACCGAGGTCAAATTCCGCGTGCTCGACCCGTACAAGCGCCCGGTCAGCGCCACCGCCGATTCGCACGAGGTGCGCGACGTGGTCGAGGTGATGATCCGCGAATCGCGCGACCGCACCGTGACCCTGCTGTTCGACCGCGAGCACAACCTCGAAGAGCGCATGCTGATCGAGCAGTTCACCAGCGGCTGAGGCCGCGGCTCAGGCCAGTTTCAGCAGCAACTCGCGCATCCAGGGATCGGACAGGTCGGGTCGCGCGGCGGCCTGCGCCGGCTCGAACCAATGCAGGCAGCGGTGCTCGTCGCCGCAGGCCTGCGGCTCGCCGCGCCAGGCGTCGACGCGATAGATCCGCAGCCGGATGCCGTCGCGCTCCACTTCGGCCAATGGCGCGCAGACGTCGATGCGAACGCCGGCTTCTTCTTCGATTTCGCGCCGCAGCGCCTGTTCGGGCGTTTCGCCCGGTTCGACATGGCCGCCGAGCATGTCCCAACGGTTCGGCGCCAGGCGCTTGAAGCCGGCGCGCAGGCCCAGCAGCACCAAGCCGTCGCGCATCAGTAGGGCGCCGACCAGACCGACGCGGTGGCTTTCGGAGTTCATGTCGGGTCGGCTCCGCCGCCCCGTCGGCTGCGGGCACGGCAGCTCGAAATGACATTAAGTGACGCGCGATTAATTTCTTCGATCAACGACTTGGCCCATATTTCTAACGACGAATCGAGCCTGGATCAGCGGCCCGCCCGCAGGCGCCGGGCGACCTCGCTGAGCGCGGCGATGACCAGGGTCAGGGCCACGGTCGACAGCAATTGCACGCGCGGGCCCGGGGTCATCAGCGCCAGGGCGAACACCAGGGCGAGGATGCCCAGCCCCAGCCACGTCACGTAGGGGAAGGCCCACATCTTGAACGGCAACGCGGTGCCGGCCCGATCGGCGCGGCGGCGCAGGATCAGCTGCGAGAGCAGCGACAGCGTCCACACCAGCAGGCAGGTCGAGCCGACCACGTTGAGCAGCGCCGGCAGCACTTTCTCCGGGTACAGCAACTCCAGCGCGGTGGCGACGAAACCGAAAGCGACGCTGGCCAGCACCGCCGCCACCGGCACCTGGCTGCGGCTGAGGTGGGTCAGGAAGCGCGGCGCCTCGCGGCGCTGGGCCAGCGAGTAGATCATGCGCGAGGCGCCGTAGAGGTTGGCGTTGAGCGCCGACAGCAGGGCCACGACCGCGACCAGGGTGATGGCGGTGGCCGCGCCCGGAATCCGCGCCGCCTCCAGCACCGCCGCGAACGGCGACTTCAGCGCCTCGCTGGTCCACGGCACCACGGCGATGATCACCGCCAGCGAGCCGACGTAGAACACCAGAATGCGCCAGGCCACGGTGCGGATGGCCTGGGTGATGCTGCGTTCCGGGTCCTGGGTTTCGGCTGCGGCGACGGCGACGATCTCGGTGCCCCCGAACGCGAACACCACCACCAGCAAGGCCGCGCCGACCCCGGCCCAGCCCTTGGGCGCGAAGCCGCCGTGATCGGTGAAATTGGACAAGCGGGGCGAGGCCACCTCGGGCAACAGGCCCAGCAGCAGCGCCGCGCCGATGGCGATGAAGGCCAGGATCGCGCCGACCTTGAGGATCGCGAACCAGAACTCGAATTCGCCGAAATTGCGCACCCCGAGCAGATTGACCAGGGTGAAGGCGGTCATGAACACCAGCGAGGTCGCCGCCACCGGCAGGCCCGGCCAGACCGTCGCCAGCAAGCCGGCCGCACCGACCGACTCCGCCGCGACCACGATGACGATTTGCACCCACCACAGCCAGCCCAGGGTCGCACCGGCGGTCGGCCCCATCGCATCGGCGGCGTAGACCGAGAACGCGCCGCTGGTTGGGCGCGCCGCCGCCATTTCGCCGAGCGCGCGCATGACGATGATGATCAGGGTGCCGGCGATCAGATACGACAGCAGGACCGCCGGTCCGGCGGTCTGCACGCCGACGCCGGAGCCGAGGAACAGGCCGGCGCCGATCGCGCTGCCCAGGCCCATCATCACCAGTTGCCGCGACTTGAGCGCGTGGCCGAGCTGCGGATCGGAAGCGGGCGAGGCGGGGCTGGCGGGCATGGAGCGGGTCCGGACTGGCGAAAGGGCAAGGATAAGGGCAGACGCCAGCGGATAGGAGCCGGGAGGCCGGCGGCCGTCGGAGCGTTGCGCTGTCATCGGGTCGTCCGCTGCTTCTCTCCGCCGCCGCCACATCCGCCCGGACGCGTCCTACAATGCCTCCATGCCCGACCGTGATGCCGACCCCCTGATCGTCGCGATTTCCTCGCGCACCCTGTTCGACATGGAGGACAGCCACGCGCTGTTCGAGCGCGAGGGCATCGACGCCTATGCCGCGTTCCAGCGCGATCACGAGGACGACGTGCTGCGGCCTGGCATCGCGTTTCCGTTGGTGCGCAAGCTGTTGGCGCTCAATCACGGCGCGCAGGCGGAGGCGCCCCGGGTCGAGGTGATCCTGATCTCGCGCAATTCCGCCGACAGCGGCCTGCGCATCTTCAATTCGATCGCCCATCACGGCCTGTCGATCAAGCGCGCGGCCTTCAGCAACGGCGCGCCGCCGTTTCCCTATATCCGTCCCTTCGGCGCCGACCTGTTCCTGTCGGCCAATGCCGAGGACGTCGGCGCCGCGCTCGCCGCCGGCGTGGCCGCGGCGACCCTGCTGCCGGCGACTCCGCCGTCGCGGCTGGCGCCGCATCTGAGTCCCGATCAATTGCGCATCGCCTTCGACGGCGATGCGGTGATCTTCGACGACGAAGGCGAGCGCGTGTCGCGCGAGGGCGGCCTGGCCGCGTTCACCGAGCACGAGCGCAGCCACGCCGGCGAGCCGCTGTCGGGCGGCCCGTTCCGCGGCTTCCTCGACGCCCTGCATCGGCTGCAGGCGGCGTTTCCGGTCGGCCAGGACGCGCCGATCCGCACCGCCTTGGTCACCGCGCGCTCGATTCCGGCGCACGAGCGGGTCATCCGTACCCTGCGCGAGTGGAACATCCGCCTCGACGAAGCCTTGTTCCTTGGAGGCCGCTCCAAGGGGCCGTTCCTGGAAGCCTTCGGCGCCGACATCTTCTTCGACGATTCCGAGCACAACATCCGCTCGGCGCGCGATCACGTCGCTGCCGGTCATGTGCCGCACGGCGTGGCCAATCGCTGAGCCTCCGTCGCGGCGCGAACCACAGACCACGCCCGCGCGCGACTTGCGCGGCGTCGTCGTCCGACCCTGGGAAAGTTGAGACGACCTGGTCCGGACGGCGGTTGTTTCGAGCCGGCGTCGCGCCGGTTCGATCGGGCGCCTCAGTCGTTGCGCCGATCGCCGAGTTGGCTGCGCACTTCGCCGCCCGGGAACTTGCTGGTATGCACGTTCGCGTAGGCGTTGCCTTGGCGCAGCGCGCGGACCAGCTCCTCGAATTCGCCGGCGGCGATGCCCTGGCCGGCCGGGCCGACCACGTCGGCGGGCAGGATGGTGCCGGTGATGCGCGCCGGCGGCGCCGGGCAGGCCTGCACGCCGGGCGGCGTCGGCGGGCTGGCGAGATTGGAGCACAGCCATACCGCAATGCCGCCGTTGACGCCGCGCTGGCCCAGGTGGATGTGCGCCTGGGTCACGGCGCCTTCGAGATCGGAATAGGACAGCTCGTAATGGATCGCGCCGCCGTCGCCGATGCGGGCGCGGAAGCCGCCGCCGCCTGCGGTGGAGACCAGGGGCACCTCTTGTTCGCCTTCCAGGACCGCGCGGAATTCGTGGTGCTCGGCTTGCGCCGGGGCGATGGCGAACGTCGCGATCAACGCGCTCAGGGCGATGCGTTTCATGTCGTCGACCCTCATGACTGCGGATGGACGAGCGGACGCTGCGCCCGACGGCGTTAGTCGAGGGTGAAAAACCGGCCGGCACGAATCGTGCCGGAGGCGCGGTCGACTACGGCGACCGGCGGTGCGGCTCTTGGCACGGTCGATGCGTCGCCGGCGCGCCCGGGCGAGGCGGCGGGGCGGGTCAGGGCAACATGCGCTCCAGCGGCACACGCACGTCGGTGACGGTCCAGTTCAGGCCGTCGCGGGTCAGCACGAACACCACCGGGTCGCCGTCGGCGTTGGCGACGGTGGCGGTGAAGCGCGAGGGCGATTCGAAGCGATAGCTCAGCTTCTTGAGCGGTTCGGCCGGCGCCACCGGCGCGTAGGCGTCGCGGTCTGCGGCGCTGCCGTCGACGCGGCGCAACAGCTTGCGGCCTTCCAGTACCGCGCCGATGCCCATCGGCGTAGCGATCGCATCGACCGCGGTGCCGGCGACGCTGCCGGCCAGGCTCAGACCGATCGCACCGAATGGATTGGACTGCACCTCCGGCCCGGCGCGGCGCACCAGGTAGTCGTTGACCTGGGCTTTCAGGCTGAGCCGTATGGCGGCGAAGTCGACGTGTTTGGACAGCTCGCCGGGGTTGCCTTCCTTGACCGCAGCACGGATCGCACGCACGGTCAGGAACGGGCCGGCGGCGACGTAGCCGAGCAGCAGGGCCAGGACGAGCGCGAGCGCGGCGATCCATTTCTTCATCGGGGCGGTCCGGTGAGGGTGAGCCGACAGATTAGCGGTGTCGGCCTTACGCCGGCTTAAGCGGCGCGATAGTTCGTCGCCGGCGTGGGCCGGCGGCCTCAGTGTGCGAGGACCGCCTTGCCTGTAGGAGCGGCGCGAGCCGCGACTCACCGCGGCGACGCACGCGAGCGTGGCCGCCGGAGACGCGATGCCGCACGGCTCTCACCCCAACCCCTCTCCCGCAAGCGGGAGAGGGCCTACCTAGATGCGAGGCTGCTGCGCGGGGCGCTGACGGCTAGAAAGCGTAGCCATCGCCCGGCAAGCCGGAGACGGGGCTTTGAACCGCGAGCGACGCGGCGCTCAGCGCCCGATTCGCGCGGCGCGTTCGCGCCGCTCGACCGGGGCCAGGCGGCTCTGGTCGTTGAGTTCGAGCTGGCGCAGTTCGAACGGTGCGCCGAAGCCGGACGGCAGTTGCTGGCGGTCGAAGGCCAATTCGATCCGGCCCTGGCCGCGGTCCAGCCACTGTGCGCTGTGGGCGATGGCGACCGGGCGCAGAGCGCGGTCGGGGCCGCTGGCGTACAGCGTGCCGCGTACTTCGTAGCGGCCCGGCGAGGCGGCGCGGACCGGCAGATCGAAGCTCATGCGGCGCGGGTCGAAGGCGTAGCGGCCTTCCAGGCGCGCGGTCGGCTGGGCCACCGCGAGCGCGGTGCGCACGTCGCGCTGGACGTCGCCGGCGGCGGCGAACACCTGAACCTCCCACAGTCCCGGCGGTTGGTCGCCGGCATCGGCCGGCAGCGCCACCGGCGCGCGCAGGCGGCCGTCGCGGCCGCGGCGCAGCGGCACCGGCCAGCTGCGGCCCGAGGGCGCGACCAGCAAGGCGCTGCCTTGCGCGTCGGCGATCTGGCGCGGGCCGTCGCTGAGGTCGACGATCACCTCGCTGCGGCCGCCGGCCAGGGCGCGGTCGCGGCTCAGCGATGCGTGCAGGCGCACCGGGCTGTGCGGTTCGTACACGTGCACCAGGTAGCGGCCGCGCGCCTGCGCGACCTGCAGGGCGTAGTGACCCGGGCCGGCTTCGTCGGCCAGTTGCACCGCGGCGCTGCCGTCGGCGACCTGCAGCCCGGCGGCCTGCAATTGCGCCGCGTCGTTGCGCTGGGCCAGCGCGACCGGCCGGCCGGCGCGACGCAGTTGCACCGCATCGGCGGGTACCTGCGCCGCGCCGGCGACCGGGCTGACCCGGATCAGGGCGCCCGGCGCGCTGGTGGACAGGTCCAGGCCGCGCTGCAACTCGGCGCCGTCGGCCTCTTGCCAGTACTCGCGGCTCTCGACCACGCTCGGTTGCGTATCCGCGGTCAGCGGCGCATACGGGTCCAGCGCCCAAGAGAAGCGCACCGGTGCGCGCTCGATCGCGGCCTTGGGCGCGGCCAGCGCGCTCAGCCGCTGCGGCACCTGGTCGGCGCTCGCCGGCGGCAGCATCGGCGCATCGGCGGCGAAGGCATCGGCGACTGCGGCGAGCAGTGCGAGAGTCAGGATCGTTCGCATGGTCGTCGGCCTCATTGGGTCATGTCGCTGCGCAGGATGGTGTTGAGGTTGAAGCAAGCGCGCCGGCTCTGGTTGTGGCTCAGCGGCTCGCCGCCAGCGGTGCGCTGCTTGTCCTGGAACCAGACGCTGCCCGCGGCCGACTGGCTGGAGCAGTTGAGGAAGCCGTCGGAGCAGCTGTCGAGCCAATTCTGGGTGGTCTCCAGGCCGACGTTCTCGGCGTAGCCGCCGCAGTAGCTGTCGCCGTCGAACGGCGAGGAATCGACGTCGGTGCCGACCACGCTGCGGAACGGCTTGGGCAGGGCCGGGCGGCCGGCGGTGCCATAGAGGTTGTTGCGGTTGTAGTTGGCCATCCAGCTGACTTGCTGCATCTTCACCGCGTCGGATTTGTAGCCGAGCAGCCAGCCGACCGCCTGTTCGAACACGTTGCCGTTCATCGCCGCATCGGCGAGCGGGGTGCCGGCCGAGGACGGCGCGATCGCGTTGACCCGCACGGTCTTGGCGATGATGTTCGGATAGCGGCTGTCGTAGGTCGGGTTGGACAAGATCCAGCGCATCACGTTGCCGCCGTTGGAGTGGGTGATCACGATCAGGCGGGTGATCTGCTTGGCGGCGATGAAGTCGGTCAATTGCTGGGCCAGGCAGCCGGCGGCGCGGCTGTCCCACATGTACTGCTCGAAGTCGCAGTTGACCACGGTGTAATTGGCCGGGTTGGCCAGGCCCTGGCGCACGCTGTCGACCATCGCCGGCTTCCAGTAGTCCTGGTAGGCGTTGGTCTGTTTGCCGGTGCCGTGGACGAAGGCGACGCCGGTGTTGGCAGCGGCGGCCAGCGGCGCGGCGGCGAGCGCAGCGGCGACGGCGGCTGCGGCCAACGGTCGCAACCGATTGCGGAATTGTTGCATGTCTGCTCCCCGAGAATGCCCGACGCGCGATGCCGAATTCCTTTCGGCACGTCCGGCGATCCGGCCGTCGCTTCCTGCGTGGCCCAGGATTTCGAGCATACGTAGGCGCATGTTGCTGTCATGCGGCAGTGCGGTAGCGGGGCGATGTAAAGCGTGATCCTTTGTGCAGTTCGCGCAACTGTGCCGCGTCGCTGCGCGAATCGGCGCGCAGCGCTGCGCGACGGCGGCGATCGGATCAGGCGTGGGCTTCGGTGCGGCGACGTTGCATCGACACGTGCACGGCGAGTGCGGCCGCCGAGCAGGCTGCGCCGGCGGCGAAGGCCAGGGCGCCGCCGCCGCGTTGCCAGGCCAGCGCGGCCATGCCGGCGCCGAGCACGCCGCCGATGCCGCCGCTGAAGCCGTACAGCAGGCCCTGCGCCGCGGCCATGTCGCGCCGTTGCGGGAACAGTTCGGCCATGCGCCGCATCGTGCCGGCGTGGAATGCGGCGAAGCTCAGCGCGTGGCTGACCTGGGCCAGCGCCATCCAGGCGAACGAGCCGGCGAAGGCGGCGACCAGCACCCAGCGCACGGCGGTGGCGAGGATGCAGGCGGCGATCAGGCGCGGCGCGCCGAAGCGCTGCACCAACCGCGGCGCCTGCCAGAACATCGCGATCTCGCACAGCACGCCGATCGCCCACAGCAGGCCGACCGCGAAGCCGTCGTGGCCGTGCGCCTGCAGATGCAGGGTGTAGAACACGTAGAACGGGCCGAAGCCCAGTTGCACCAGCAGCACGGTGATCAGCAGCGGGCGCATCCCCGGGCGCCGCCACAAGGCGTCGCGCGGCGCGTCGGCCGCCGGCGGCGGCTGCGCCGGATCGGCGCGATGCAGCCAGGCCGCGAACGCAGTCAGCGCCAGCCAGGGCAGGGTGAGCCAGATGAAGACGTCGTCGCCGAGCCGGTCGAGGAGCCAGCCGTAACTGGCCGCGACCAGCAGGAAGCCGATCGAGCCCCACATGCGGATCTGGCCGTAGTCGTGATTGCGCGGGCCGAGCGCGTTGAGGGTCATGGCCTCGAACTGCGGCATCACCGCATTGAAGCAGACCGCGAACAGCCCCATCACCGCGAACAACGCCAAGCCGCCGTCGTAACGCAGGAAGCCGGCGAAGATCAGCGCCGCGAGCAGGCAGCCGGCGAACAGCCAATGGCCCGGGCGCGGGCTGCGCGCGACCCAACGCGCCCAGGTCGGCGGCGCCACGATGCGGCCGCCGTACCACAGCGCCAGCATCGCGCCGACCGCGTAGCCGCCGTGGCCGTGGCTGGCGACCCAGCGGCCGATGTAGGGCGTGTAGGCGCCGAGCACGCCGTAGTAGCCGAGGTAGAACAGGGCGTAGCGGCGGAAGTCGGCGGGCACCGGAGCGGCGTCTTGCGGAGGGCGGACGCGTATTAGAACAGGAGGCGGCGGGCAGGAGATAGGCGGCGCGTGCTGCGACCTTCGCTCCCCCTTGTCTCCCGGCCGCGGCCGCCCGGTTCTCAGAATTCCAGGTCCAGCGCCGCGCACAGGTAGTCGGTGAACGGCGCCAGGCCCTGCAGGTCTTTTTCCAGGGTAGACAGCAGGCGCGGGCCGGTCATGGTGGCGTCGTCGATGGCGCGCAGGGCGACGAAATTCTTGCGCCGCAGGTCGTCGGCGAATTCGAACTCGGCCGGGAAGCCGCGCGGGGCGCGGGTCAGCATTTCGCTGTCGTCGAGGTCGAAGCGCTTGCGGAACGCGGGCGCGTAGGCGGCCGCTTTCCAACTGCCCGGGTTGTCGAGGACGAAATGGCGGATCTTGCGCAGGGTGTCCGGCTGCGGATGCCAGACGCCGGCGGCGATGAAGCACTCGCCGCCCTGCAGGTGGATGTAGAACGAGGGCGCTTCGATCTGGCGCCCGCGCTCGTGGAACAGCCGCGCGCCCTGATGGGTCTTGTACGGCGCCTTGTCGTTGGCGAAGCGGGTATCGCGCTGGATCCGGAACAACGAGCCGCCGACGTTCTTGGGCTCGCTGCGGTAGTGCTCGCTGACCTGCGCCAGCACCGGTTGCAGATCGGTCAGCAGGCGCAGGAAGGGGCCGCGTACGCGCTCCTCGAAGGCCGCCTTGTGGGCGTGGAACCATTCGCGGTTGTTGTTGCGCGCCAGCGAACGCAGGAATTTGAAGCTGGCCTCGGAGAAGTAGCTGGGCATAAGGCGGAAGTTGGCGGCAGAGTGGGTAGACGGCCGAAACGGAACCGGCGGAGAGAGAGTAGCCCGGGGCGGGACGGAGCGGTGTGGAGGTCGCGTTCGGCCGGGCGCGGCGGAAGCGCGTCCCGGCCGTGCTCGCTGCTCGCCCTACGGCCCCGACTCAGCCCAGGCTGCGCTCGATCTCCGCCGCCCAGGCCTGCAGCCGGTCCAGCAGCACCTGCTTGGCGCCGTCCTCGCCGGCCATCGCGCGGGCCTGCTGCAGTTCGGCGCCGAAGCGCTCGAACCCGTATTCGGCCAGGCCAGCGTCCTGGGTCAGGCGCCGGCGCCGGTAGTCGTCCCAGCGCCGGCGTTCGCCGGCGTCCAGGGTATGCGGCCAGTTGCGCGCCCGGTAGCGGAACAGCAGCTCGGGCAAGCGTGCGTCGCGGAAGTCGAAGACCACGCTGTTCAGCGCTTCCGGCGCGGTGCTGCGGACGATCCGGAACAGGCGCTTGTCGGCTTCGTTGATGAAGGCATCGTAGAGCGAGCCGTCGACATCGCCGGGCTCGCGCGCCGAGTCCTGGGCGTAGACGCAGCGGACTTTCTCGACCAGCTCCGGCCCGGCCTCGCGGATTTGCGCGGCGCGGCGCTCGACCTGGGACGGGTCGATCCGAAGCCGGTCGAAATCGGCCGGACGCAGATGGTTCCAGGCGATCAGCGACGGACAGCGGTTGAGGTGCACTTCCTTGAGCGCGATCCGCTCCTCGCCCTCGGGCAGGTCGGCGGTCGGCGTGTACAGACGGTCGGCGATCTCGTCCGGCGCCAGGTTCAGCAGCGCCAGCGGGTCCTGGGCCAAGTCGAACACCAGCACCCGGTTGTCGATGCGCGGGTGCCGCGCCAGCGGCAGCACCGGCGCGGCGCACAGCCGCGCGGCCGGATAGCGCTGGGAGACATGCAGCACCGGAGTCATGCCGATGACGTCGAGCAAGCCGGCGGCGAAGCGCTTGTCGCGCAGGCGCAGGGCGTACTCCCACAGACGCGGCTGCGCGGTCTTGAACTTGCGCGCGATGCCGATCAGGGCGCGCACGTCGGACAAGGCCTCGTGCGCGTCGCCTTCGCGCACGCCGTTGGCCTCGGCCAGGTGTTCGAGCTTGAACGAGGTCGCGCCGTCCTCGCGTTGCGGCCAGACCACGCCGTCCGGGCGCAGCGCGTGCGCCAAGCGCAGCACATCGAGCAGGTCCCAGCGCGAATTGCCGTTGCGCCACTCGCGCTCGTACGGGTCGTAGAAGTTGCGGAACAGGCCGTGGCGGACGAATTCGTCGTCGAAACGCAGCGAGTTGTAGCCGGCGCTGCAAGTCTGCGGGCGCGCCATCTCGTCGAAGATGCGGGCGAAGATTTCGGCCTCGCCGACGCCGTCGCGCAGCGCGTCCTGCGGCGCGATGCCGGTGATCAGGGTGGCGATCGGCGAGGGCAGCAGGTCGTCGGCGGGCTTGACGAACACGCTGATCGGCGTCTCGACCGGGTTGAGGTCGGGGTCGGTGCGGATCGCGGCGAACTGGGCGATGCGCGTCGTGCGCGGATCGGCGCCGAAGGTTTCCAGGTCGTAGAACAGGAAGCTCGCGGCCATGGGCTCACTCGTCCGTGGGCAGCGGGCTCAGGCGCGCGCACACGGTCGCGTCGACCGCGTCCCAGTCCAGGCTGCCCAGGCTGTCGTGGCCGCGGGTCAGTTCGACCAGCAGTTCGCGCTGGCGCTGGCCGCGCTCGAACGCGACTTCGTAAGGCATGCGGTGGAAGGTGACCATGGCGTAGCGCGGCATGAACCGGTCCGGGTGGCGCTCGGCCAGCTCGCGCTCCAGGGCGCGTTGCAGCAGGTAGTCGTCGTCGTCGACCCGGTCGCGCATCTCCAGATAGTTTTCCAGCGCCATGGCCTGGATCGCGCGCGCGCTGGGCAGGCGCCGGGCCTGGAACTCGGCGAAGGCGCGGGCGCGATCGTCGTCGGCGAGCAGGCGCTCGGCCAGGGCCACGCAGTCCTCGAATGCGCAGTTCATGCCCTGGCCGTGGAACGGCACCATCGCGTGCGCGGCGTCGCCGAGCAGCACGGCGCGGTCGTCCAGGTGCCAGCGGTCCAGGTACAGGGTTGCCAGCAAGCCGGTCGGATTGCGCTCGAAGTCCTCTTCCAATTGCGGAATCAGCGGCAGCGCGTCGGCGAAATCGCGTTCGAACAAAGCCCGCGCGTCGGCGCCGCTGCGCACGCTGGCGAAGCTCGGCTCGCCTTCGTTGGGCAGGAACAGCGTGACGGTGAAGGTGCGCTCGTCGTTGGGCAGGGCGATGCACATGTAGCGGCCGCGCGGCCAGATGTGCAGGGCGTTGGGTTCGATGCTGAAGCCGCCGTCGGCGGCCGGCGGGATCTCCAGCTCCTTGTAGGAATGGCCGAGGAATTCGGTGCGCTCGCCCAGGTCGGCGGCCTGCTTCATCGCCCCGCGCAGGGCCGAGCCTGCGCCGTCCGCGCCGACCAGGCTGTCGAACACGATCTCGTGGGAGCTGCCGTCGCGGTCGTCGTGGAACACCGCCAGCCGGCGCTCGAAATCAACCGAGTGCAGGCCGCGATGGAAGTGCAGCTGCGCACCGGCGTCCTCGGCGATCTGCAGCAGGATCAGATTGAGCTCGCCGCGATGCACCGACCAGATCACTTCGCTGTCGTCGCGGCCGTAGCGCTGCAGGTCGGTGCGGCCGTCGAGGAAGTGGACCATGCGGCCGCGCATCATCACTGCCTGCGCCATCACCGCATCGTCCGCCCCGGCCAAGCGCAGCGCGTGGCGGCCGCGCTCGGCCAGGGCCAGGTTGATCGAGCGTCCGCCCTGGTAACCCTGCTGGCGCGGATCGCCGCGCTTCTCGTACACGTCCACCTGCCAGCCGCGGCGGGCGAGCAGGGTGGCGAGCAGGGCGCCGGCGAGGCCGGCGCCGATGATGGTGAGGTGCTTGGGAGCGGCGTTGTTCAAGGCGTCGGGTCCTTGGGATCGACGAAGCGCGGGTTGGCGATGCGTGCTCAGGCGGGATGGACCCAGGCTTCGACGGTCGCCGCGAAGCGCTGCACGTCGGCATGGGTGTTGTACAACGGCGCCGGCGAGATCCGGATCACGTCCGGTTCGCGCCAGTCGCCCAACACGCCGTGCGCGGCGAGGTGGTCGAACAAGGCGCGGCCGGCCTCGCGGCCGACCAAGCCGCGGCCGCCGATCACCCGCAGCGAGAGCTGGCAACCGCGCTGGGCCGGGTCGGCCGGGGTCACGATGTCCAGGGTCTGTTGCAGGCGCGTGCGGATCAGCGCTTCCAAGTAACCGGTCAGACGCCGCGACTTGTCGCGCAGCGCCGCCATGCCGACCCGGTCGAACAGCGCCAGCGAGGCGCGCAGCGGCGCCAGGCCGAGGATCGGCGGGTTGCTGAGCTGCCAGCCTTCGGCACCGACGGTGGGGACGAATTCCGGCCCCATGCGGAAGCGGGTCGCGGCCTGGTGGCCCCACCAGCCGGCGAAGCGCGGCCGGTCGGTGTCGGCATGGCGTTGGTGGACGAAACAGCCGGCGACCGCGCCGGGGCCGGCGTTGACGTACTTGTAATGGCACCAGACCGCGAAATCGGCGCCGCTGTCGTGCAGGCGCAGGTCGAGGTTGCCGACGCCGTGAGCGAGGTCGAAGCCGCACAGCGCGCCCTGGGCGTGGGCGAGGCGGGCGATTTCGGCCAGGTCGAAGGCTTGCCCGGTGCGGTACTGCACGCCCGGCCACAGCACCAACGCCAGGCGCGGGCCGTGCTCGGCGATGGCGCGTTCGATGCGTTCCATCGAGATCAGGCCGCCGGGGCGGTCGGGTTCGAGCTCGATCAGGTCGGTGGCCGGGTCGAAACCGTGGAAGGCGATCTGCGAAGCCACCGCGTAGCGATCCGACGGAAAGCTGCCGGCCTCGATCAGGATCGCCGGCCGCTCGCGGGTCGGGCGGTAGAAGCTGACCATCATCAAATGCAGGTTGGCGGTCAGCGAGTTCATCGCCACCACTTCCTGCGGCTGCGCGCCGACCAGGCGCGCCAGCGGCTCGCGCACCAGCTCGTGGTAGGGCATCCACTGCGCCTGGCCGGTGAAGTGGCCTTCCACCGCCTCGGTCGCCCACTTGTCCAGCACTTCCTCGACGTGGGCGCGGGCCCCGCGCGGCTGCAGGCCGAGCGAGTTGCCGACGAAATACGCCTGTTCGGCGCCGCCGTGGCGCGGGACCAGGAACTGATCGCGCAGGCTCGGCAACGGATCGGCGGCGTCCAGGGCGGCGGCGTGGGCCGCGGAATGCAGGTCGGTCATGGGCTCAAAGCGGGTCCGGTGCGAGTACATGTTTGCGATAAACGTCGGCGACGATCTCGTCGACTTCGACGCAGAGTTGGAATTCGGCCGCGCCGGCCGAAGCCGGCAACAGCGTGCGCAGCGCGTCGAGCACGGCCTGCGACAACGCCGCGCGCACCGCAGCGTCGCGGCCGGGCAGGATCTTGAGCTGGACGTGGACGAAACCGCGGCCGGCATCGGCGGTGCCGATCCGGTAGTGATCCAGGCGCAGAGCCCGGCTCTTGATCGAGACCTCATCGAAATGACCGCTGTCGGCGAGGACGCGGTTGATCGCCGCCAGCGCGGCATCGGCGTCGAAGCCGGCGAGGTTGGCGGTGTAGTGCAGGGTCAGGTGCGGCATGCGGGGCTCGTGGCGGTTCGGTGCGGACGCGTTGCGGCGCAGGACGCGGCGATGCGGCAGCGGCTCATTCGAAGCGCGACTTCGGCAGTCCCAGCCATTCCAGCGCGGTGCCGTGGTAGAGCCGGGCCTGATCGGCGGCCGGCAGCTGCAGCGAGGCGATGCCGGCGCCGGGCGACTGCTCGCCGAGCGGGAAGGGATAGTCGGTGCCGAGCATGACCCGCGACACGCCGCAGGTGTCTAGCAGGTATTGCAAGGCGCGCGGATCGGCGACCCAGGAGTCGAAATAGAACTGGGACAGATAATCGCGCGGATTGCGCGGGTTGTCGGTCGCGACCAGATCGGGACGCATGTTGAAGCCGTGCTCGATCCGGCCGATGGTGTAGGGGAAGCTGCCGCCGCCGTGGGCGAGGCAGATCTTCAGCTTCGGCAGGCGCTCGAGCACGCCGCCGAACACCAGGCAGCAGGCGGCGCGCGACTGTTCGGCCGGCATGCCGACCAGCCAGGGCAGCCAGTACTTGGGCATGCTCGGCGTGCCCATCATGTCCCAGGGGTGGACCAAGATCGCCGCGCCGAGTTCGCTGGCGGCCTGGAAGAACTCGAACAGTTCCGGCGCGTCGAGGTTCCAGTCGTTGACGTGGCTGCCGATCTGCACGCCCTGCAGGCCCAGCTGGTCCATGCAGCGCTCCAGCTCCTGCACCGCCAGCCGCGGCGACTGCAGCGGCACCGTGCCGATGCCGGCGTAGTGGCGCGGGTAGTCGCGGCAGGCCTGGGCCATGTGCTCGTTGAGCGCCTGGTGCAGGTCCAGCGCCTGGTGCGCCTTGGCCCAGTAGCTGAACATCACCGGCACGGTGCTGATGACCTGCACCTGCACGCCGAAGCGGGCGTAGTCGGCGATGCGTTCTTCCGGGTCCCAGGTCTTGGACCAGATCTCGCGGAAGAACTTGCCGTCCTTGTAGATGCGGTGGCGGCCGTCGTCGGTGTGGTGGATCACCGGAAAGCGGTCGTCGCCGTACTTGCGCGCCAGGTCGGGCCAGTCGCGCGGCAGGTAGTGGGCGTGGGTGTCGATCTTGAGCATGACGGCAGTCTACTTGGCCGGTTCCGGCGCTGGCGATCCCGGGCTGGGTTCGGCGCGGTCGTTCAGGCAGGCGGGCCGGTCGTGTTTCATGACCATGCGCACGTGTTGCGCGGCGGCCGCGAGCAGGCCGTTGGGCGGGGGCGACGGCGGTGGCGAGGGCGCCCGCATCGGTCGAGGCTCAGGTGTCGGGCATCGCGTAGCGCGCCGGCGCCGGGTTCAAATGCCCGCACTGGCCGCAGGTGCGGTGCTCGCGCGAGGAGTAGAAGCGGTCGAATACCGGCGGGAAATCGGTCTCGATGTTGCGCAGCTTGAAGAATTCTTCGTACAGCTTGTGGTTGCAGCGTTCGCAGAACCACATCAGGCCGTCGTCCTCGTGCGCCAGGCGCTTGCGCTCGATCACCAGGCCGACCGAGTCGGGCAGGCGTTGCGGCGAATGCGGCACGCGCGGCGGCAGCAGGAAGGTTTCGCCGGCGCGGATCGGAATATCGCGCACCGCGCCGTCCTCCTGAATGCGCAGGATCATCTCGCCCTCGAGCTGGTAGAACCACTCCGGGCCTTCGTCCCAGTGGTAGTCGGTGCGTTGGTTGGGCCCGCCGACCACCATGACGATGAAGTCGCCGACGTAGATCACCTTGTTGCCGACCGGCGGCTTGAGCAGGTGGCGGTGTTCGTCGATCCAGGCTTGCAGGTTGATCGGGCCGGGCAGCATGGTCAGTCCTCGGCGACGCCCGTCGGCAGGCGGGCGATGCATTTGAGTTCGATCGCGATCGGGGTCGGCAAGGCGGTGATGCCCAGGGTGGTGCGGCAGGGCGCGCGTTCGATGTCGGGGAAGTACTCGGCCCAGACCGCGTTGTAGGCGGCGAAATCGCGCGCCATGTCGGTCAGGTAGACGGTGACGTCGACCAAGTCGTCCCAGGACGCGCCGCTGGCTTCCAGCACCGCGCGTACGTTGGCGAACACCGAGCGGCATTGCAGCTCGATGTCGTAGGCGATCAGCCGGCCCTCGGCGTCGTGGACATTGCCGGGCACGGCGTTGCTGGCCGCGTCGCGCGGGCCGACTCCGGACAGGAACAGCAGGTCGCCGACCCGGCGCGCGTGCGGGTAGCGGCCGACCGGGCGCGGCGCGGCGCTCACCGCGTCGCTCATCGCGGCGAATCCCCACGATAGCCGTTGACCCGCGCCACCGCGGCGGCATAGAGACCGTCGAGTTTGTCGTAGGCGTCGACGTCGATGCCCATGTCGTGGACCAGGCCGTTGCGCAGGCTGTAGACCCAGCCGTGCACGGCCAGCGGCTGGCCGCGGGTCCAGGCGTCGCGGACGATGGTGGTCAGGCACACGTTCTGTACCTGTTCGATCACGTTGAGCTCGCACAGGCGGTCGTGGCGCTCGTCGCTGTGCGCGTGGTGGATGCAGCCGGCGTGCTTGTCGGCGACGTCGGCGACATGGCGCAGCCAGTTGTCGGCCAGGCCGACGCGCTGGCTGTGCAGGGCGGCGTGCACGCCGCCGCAGCCGTAGTGGCCGACCACCAGGATGTGCTTGACCTTGAGCACGTCGACCGCGAATTGGATCACCGACAGGCAATTGAGGTCGGTGTGCACGACCACGTTGGCGATGTTGCGGTGGACGAAGACCTCGCCCGGGGCCATGTCGATGATCTGGTTGGCCGGCACGCGCGAATCGGAGCAACCGATCCACAGATACTCCGGCGCTTGTTGGCGGGACAGGCGGGCGAAGAACTCGGGGTCTTCGGCGTTGATCCGTTCGGACCATTCGCGGTTGCGTTCGAGCAGGTCTTCGAGCGGACTGGTGGCGGTACTACTCATTGCAGCGGTCATCCCAGATGGAGGCCGACGTTCTTGGCCTCGGTGAAGAAACGCATCGCCTCGACGCCGCCTTCGCGGCCGAGGCCGGACGCGCCGACGCCGCCGAACGGCGTGCGCAGGTCGCGTTGCAGCCAGGTGTTGATCCAGACCATGCCGACGTTGAGGCGTGCGGCCAGGCGGTGGGCGCGGTTGAGGTCGCGCGTCCACACGCTGGCGCTGAGCCCGTAGTCGCTGGCGTTGGCCAGGGCCAGGGCCTGCTCGTCGTCGTCGAAGGCCTGCAAGGTCGCGACCGGGCCGAAGATCTCCTCGCGGTTGCTGGCGCAGTCCGGGCCCAGGCCTTCGATCAGGGTCGGGGCGACGTACCAGCCGGGCCGGTCGAGCGCGTGGCCGCCGCACAGCACGGTGCCGCCTTCGCCGCGGGCGCGCTCGAGCGCGGCGACGACCTTGTCGAAATGCGCCTGCGAGACCAGCGGGCCGAGCGCGGTGGCTTCGTCGCTAGGGTCGCCGACGCGCAGCGCCTGCGCGCGCTCGACCAGGGCGTCGCGGACTTCGGCGTAGATGCCGCGTTCGATCAGCAGGCGCGAACCGCACAGGCAGATCTGTCCGGAGTTCTGGAACGCCGAGCGGACCAGGGTGTCGAGCTGGGCGCGCCAGTCGCTGTCGGCGAACACCAAGGTCGGGTTCTTGCCGCCCAGCTCCAGCGAGAGCTTGCGCAACATTGGCGCGGCGATGCCGGCGATGCGTCGACCGACCGCGGTGCTGCCGGTGAAGGAGACCGCTTTCACGGCGGGGTGGCGGACCATGGCTTCGCCGACTTCGGGGCCTAGGCCGTGGACGATATTGAGCACGCCCGGCGGGAAACCGATCTGCGCGGCGAGTTCGCCGAGCAGGGTGGCGGTCGCCGGGGTCACCTCGGAGGGCTTGGCGATCACCGTATTGCCGGCGGCCAGGGCCGGGGCGATCTTCCACGTGAACAGGTACAGCGGCAGGTTCCAGGGCGAGATCGTCGCGACCACGCCCAGCGGCGAGCGCAGGGTGTAGTTCAGCCCGGCCTGGCCGTGATGGGATTCGCTGGCGAACTGGGTCGCGGCCTGGGCGAAGAAGCGCAGGTTGGCCACGGCGCGCGGGATCTCGACTTCGCGGGCGAGCCGGATCGGCTTGCCGCTGTCGCGCGACTCGGCCCGGGCGAAGTCGTCCGTGCGCGCTTCCAGCGCCGCGGCCAGCGCCTCCAGCCAGCGTGCGCGCTCGCTGGGCGGCAGCCCGGCCCACCCCGGCAGAGCGCGTTGCGCCGCCGCTGCGGCCAAGTCGACGTCGCCGGCACCGCCGGCGGCGACCCGCGCATACGCCAGCGCACTGGCCGGATCGTGGACATCGAGCCAACGGCCGCTGCCCGCATCGCGGGCCTGTCCGTCGATCCAGTGCCGGAATGTGTGCATGGCGCAAGCTTAACGCGTGGGCCGGGCGGCGCCCATAGCGCGGTCGGGTGGTGTCGGCGATGCGGGCGGCGAGGGCGAGTTCGCTGTCGAGCCGCAGGGCGGGCCTCAATCGGCGCGTGAGGGCGGTTGCCAGTATCGGTTCAGATCGCCGCGGGCGCGGGCGTGCTCGATCAATTGCCGGCGCCGGTCCGGTCCGAACGGTACCGCGAGCACACCGCTGGCGTCGCCGCCGTACCAGACTTCGCAGCCGGGGATGTGCGCATCGAGCCAGTCGGCCACCGCCGCATGCAACACCGGATCGCCGCATGGGTAGTCTTCATAGTAGTAGCTGCCGGACAAGCGGATTTGGAGCAGGCATTCGCCCGGATCGGCGTCTATCGGCGGGCCATCTTGCTCGTAACGCGAACCCGGCGGCGGATCGTCGGGTTCGCGGCTGAGATTCATGCTGCGCTGGACGACCCGCTGGCCTTGCAGGGGGCGCGGATCCAGGTCGTCCTGCATCAGCGCCCACAGTTCGTGCTTGCGTCGGTCGGCTTCGTGGCACAGGCCAGGCTCGTAAAGGTCTGGGTCGCAAAGGCAATAAGCCTCGGCCAGCGGATGTGCGGCGAGTCGTGCATGCCAAGCGACGAGAAGCGCATGCAGATCGGGGTCTGCCCGGTTTTCGATCCAGACGAACCGGTCTGTGCCGATGGCGCGGCAAAGTCCGGCCGAGATCGCGTCGAGCCATGCGTCGTCGACGCGGTCGGCGGCGACGCGGCGGATCAAAATGTTCGCGTAGATGCCCAACGTCGGCCGCCTGTAAGGTTCGCGCCGGCGATGATAGCCCCGGTGCGGACGCCGAGGCTTCGCCGATCGCACCCGGCCAGCGATCTGGCGGTCGGCGGTCTAGGTCGAAAGTCATGCCCGCAACGCAACATCGGCACAATCGCCTGCATTGCCGGGTGATTGTTCGCCCGATTCGGTACGCGTCGTGCGCAAACGTGCCGGTATGCACTTGACGCCCGTGAATGACGCTGCGCACATTCCGGCGGGTTCATTCACTCATGCCCGGCGCGCTCGCGCGGGGCCACTCAGGGCAGGACAATCACGTGGACAGACGCAACTTCCTGGGCATGACCGGGCTCGGCATCGCCGGTCTGATGATTCCCTTCGGCAGCGCTATCGCCGCCGAAGCGCTGCTGGTTCCGCTCGACGTGGCGCGCAAGAAGCGCCTGGCCGACACCGCGCTGACCGCCGCCCGCGGCGCCGGCGCCAGCTACTGCGACGTGCGTATCGGCCGCTACCTGCGCCAGTTCGTGATCACCCGCGAGGACAAGGTCGAGAACGTGGTCAACACCGAGTCGACCGGCATCGGCATCCGCGTGCTGGTCGACGGCGCCTGGGGCTTCGCCGCGACCAACCGCCTGGACGACAAGAGCGTGGCCGAGGCGGCCAGGCAGGCCGCGGCGATCGCCCGCGCCAACGCCAAGACCCAGACCGCCAAGGTCGAGCTGGCCCAGGCCCCGGGCGTGGGCGAGGTGGCCTGGAAGACTCCCATCCGCAAGAACGCCATGGAAGTGCCGATCAAGGACAAGGCGGACCTGTTGTTGAGCGTGAACGCCGCCGCGCTCAAGGCCGGCGCCGATTTCGTCAACTCGATGCTGTTCCTGGTCAACGAGCAGAAGTACTTCGCCTCCACCGACGGCTCCTACATCGACCAGGACGTGCACCGGGTGTGGGCGCCGATGACGGTCACCGCGATCGACAAGGCCAGCGGCAAGTTCCGCACCCGCGAGGGCCTGTCTTCGCCGATGGGCATGGGCTTCGAGTACCTGGACGGCGCGGCGTCGGGCAAGGTGGTGTCGCCCAACGGCGTGGTCAACTACAGCCACTCCTACGACATGGTCGAGGACGCGATCGCCGCGGCCAAGCAGGCGCGGCAGAAGCTCACCGCGCCCTCGGTCAAGCCGGGCAAGTACGACCTGGTGCTCGATCCCTCGCATACCTGGCTGACCATCCACGAGTCGATCGGCCACCCGCTCGAGCTCGACCGCGTGCTCGGCTACGAGGCCAACTACGCCGGTACCAGCTTCGCCACCGTCGACAAGCTCAAGTCGGGGTTCAAGTACGGCAGCGACCAGGTCACCGTGTTCGCCGACAAGACCCAGGCCGGCAGCCTGGGCGCGGTCGGCTTCGACGACGAGGGCGTCAAGACCAAGCGTTGGGACCTGATCAAGGACGGCGTGCTGGTCGACTACCAGACCATCCGCGACCAGGCCCACATCCTGGGCAAGACCGAATCCGACGGCTGCTGCTACGCCGACTCCTGGTCCAGCGTGCAGTTCCAGCGCATGGCCAACGTGTCGCTGGCGGCGGGCAAGAACAAGCTCAGTGTCGCCGACATGATCAAGGACGTGGAGAACGGCATCTACATCGTCGGCGACGGTTCGTTCTCCATCGACCAGCAGCGCTACAACGCCCAGTTCGGCGGCCAGCTGTTCTACGAGATCAAGAACGGCAAGATCACCGGCATGCTCGAGGACGTCGCCTACCAGATCCGCACGCCGGAATTCTGGAACTCCTGCGTCGCCGTTTGCGACGAAAGCGATTACCGCCTCGGCGGCTCGTTCTTCGACGGCAAGGGGCAGCCGGGCCAGGTCTCGGCGGTCTCGCACGGCTCCGCCACGGCGCGCTTCAACGGCGTCAACGTCATCAACACCGCCCGCAAGCTCGGCTGACCGGCGCAGGAGAAACGACCATGAGCATCTTCACCGAAGCCGAAGCCAAGGCCATCCTGGACAAGGTCATCGCGCTGTCCAAGGCCGACGAATGCACCGCGACCCTGACCGGCTCGATCGACGGCAACATCCGCTTCGCCCTCAACGACGTTTCGACCAGCGGCATCGTCAGCAACGTCGACCTGGCCGTGCAGGTGGCCTTCGGCAAGCGCGTCGGCGTGGCCACCATCAACGAGTTCGACGATGCCGCGCTGGAGCGCGTGGTGCGCCGCGCCGAGGACCTGGCCCGCTTGGCGCCGGAGAATCCCGAGTTCGTGCCGGCGATCGGCAAGCAGGACTACAAGCCCAGCCCGACCTTCAGCGAATCCACCGCGGCGATCGATCCCGAATTCCGCGCCAAGGCCGCCTCCGATTCGATCGCGCCGTGCCGCGCCGGCAAGCTGACCGCCGCCGGTTTCCTCGAGGACGGCCAGAGTTTCGTCGCCATCGCCAACAGCAACGGCAACTTCGGCTATCAGAAGGCGACCAATTTCAACTACACCTGCACCGTGCGCACCGACGACGGCCGCGGTTCGGGCTGGGTCGGCCGCAACCTCAAGGACGCCGCCGACTTCAAGGCCGACAACGAAGTGCGCATCGCCATGCGCAAGGCGACCGAGTCGGCCGAGGCCAAGGCCTTGGAGCCGGGCAAGTACACGGTGATCCTGGAACCGGCCGCGGCCGCCGGGCTGATCTCGTTCATGATGGGGTTCTTCGACGCCCGCCAGGCCGACGAAGGCCGCAGCTTCCTGTCCAAGAAGGGCGGCGGCAACAAGCTCGGCGAACAGGTCTACGACAGCCGGGTCAACATCACCGCCGATCCCTGGGACGCCCGCGCCGCGGTGCTGCCCTGGGACAACGAAGGTCTGCCGCGCGAGAAGATGGCCGTGGTCGAGAACGGCAAGATCGCGGCGCTGGGCTATTCGCGCTACTGGGCCCAGAAGCAGGGCAAGAAGGCGGTCGGCCGGCCGGGCAATCTGCTGATGGCTGGCGGCGACAAGTCCACCGCCGAGCTGATCAAAGGCACCCAGAAGGGCATCCTGGTCACCCGCACCTGGTACATCCGCCTGGTCGACCCGCAGACGGTGCTGCTGACCGGGCTGACCCGCGACGGGACCTTCTACATCGAAAACGGCGTCATCAAGCACCCGGTGAAGAATTTCCGCTTCAACGAATCGCCGGTGATCATGCTCAACAACATCGAAGAACTCGGCCGCCCGGTGCGGGTGGCGGGCGACGAGTCCAGCTTCGTGATGATGATCCCGCCGATGAAGCTGCGCGATTTCACGTTCACCTCGCTTTCGGACGCGGTCTGAGCATGGCGGTGCGGGACGGTTCGCCGCTGCGGCATCGCGGACCGCCCCGGTCGGCGCACGCCGGCAGGCCAGGGCGGCGGTGAACCGCGCCGCCTTCCTGCGCCTGCTCGCCGGCGGCCTGGCCGGTGCCTGGCTGGCGCGCTCGCCGCTGGCGCGGGCTGCGGCCGATTACGACTTCTGGTTCACCCGGCTCAAGTACGACTCCGGCGACTGGGACGTGGACCAGCGCATGCCGGCCAATCTGCTCACCGCGCTGATCGACTACACCGACCTGCGCGTGGACCCCAAGGAACACGTGCTGGCCTTGTCCGACCCGAAGATGCTCGGCGCGCCGTTCTGCTACCTGGCCGGGCACAAACTGGTCGAGTTCAACCCCGAGGAGCGGCGCAACTTCGAGCGCTACGTGCGCAACGGCGGCTTCGTGTTCGTCGACGATTGCAACCACGACATCGACGGCCTGTTCGCGCGTTCGTTCGAAAGCCAGATGGCCGCGATCTTCGGCCGCAAGGCGCTCAAGCGCCTGCCCCGGAACCACCCCATCTACCGCAGCTTCTTCGTTTTCGACGGCCCGCCCGCGACCGGTTTCGAACTCAACGGTTGGGGCGACGACCTGGTTCACGATTACCTGCAGGGCATCGAGATCGACGGCCGCCTCGGCGTGCTCTACAGCAACAAGGATTACGGTTGCGAATGGGACTACGACTGGCGCAACAAGCGTTTCCTGGCCGAGGACAACACCAAGTTCGCGGTCAATATCGCGATGTATGCGTTGATGGGGTGAGGGGCGGGAATGGGGAATAGGGAATAGGGATTAGGGAATAGGGAATAGGGAATAGGGAATCGTAGGGGCACGGGCGAAGGCGCAGGCAAAGGCAGGGCAGAGATTCGGAAAGGCGCGGGAAAGGCGCGGGAAAGGCTAAGGGCCGGGCGCTTGCGACCAGCGCTCGCGCCTTTGCCCCCTTCGACAAAGGGGGTGGCGTCCGCGCAGCGAACGCGGGGGATTTGCTGTTGCTGTTGCTTTCGCTCTTGCCGTTGCATTCGACGCAGTAGGAATCGGGACCAGACATGAACACCAAGGCGGTAGCGGACGAAGTGGGCGGCGAAGCCGGATTGCAGGCGTTGCTGGCGCGATTGGGCGAGTTGCGCGGGGCGATCGCGCAGGCGATCGTCGGCCAGGACGAAGTGGTCGAACAACTGCTGATCGGACTGCTCGCCGGCGGCCACTGCCTGCTCGAAGGCGTGCCGGGGCTCGGCAAGACCTTGCTGGTGCGCTCGCTGGGGCAGGCGCTGGAATTGCAGTTCCGGCGCGTGCAGTTCACTCCCGACCTGATGCCCAGCGACCTGCTCGGCACCGAGCTGCTGGAAGAGGATCACGGCACCGGCCACCGCCACTTCCGTTTCCAGCCCGGCCCCATTTTCACCCACCTGCTGCTGGCCGACGAGCTCAACCGCACCCCGCCCAAGACCCAGGCCGCGCTGCTGGAGGCGATGCAGGAGCGCACTGTCAGCTATGCCGGCGTCACCCATGCGCTGCCGGCGCCGTTCTTCGTGCTGGCGACCCAGAACCCGCTCGAACAGGCCGGCACCTATCCCTTGCCCGAGGCGCAGCTCGATCGGTTCCTGCTGCATATCCGGGTCGGTTATCCGAGCGAGAACGAAGAACACGACATCCTGCGCCAGACCACCGGCAGCCGCGGCGCACAGGTGCCGCGGGTGATGCACGGCGCGGACCTGCTGGCGCTGCAGGCGCGGGTGCGCGAGGTGCATCTGAGCGAAGACCTGCTGCGCTGGATCACCCGCCTGGTGCGCGCCAGCCGGCCCGGCGACGGCGCGCCGGCCGAGGTCCGGCAGTGGGTGAAGTGGGGTGCCGGCCCGCGTGCCGGCCAATCGCTGGCTTTGGCCTCCAAGGCGCGCGCCCTGCTGCACGGGCGCCTGGCCGCGACCCGCGAGGACGTGATCGCCCTGGCCGCGCCGGTGATGCGCCACCGCCTGTTGCTGTCGTTCGCGGCCGAGGCCGAATCGCGCAGCGCCGACGACGTGGTCGCCGCGTTGCTGCGCGCCTTGCCCGCGCCGGACGCCTGAGCCGGCGCGGATGCACGAGCTGATTCCGCCGTCGGTGCGGGCGCGCCTGCGCAGCCTGAGCCTGGTGTCTCGGCGCGCGGTCGGCGCGCACGGCCTGGGCCAGCACCGCAGCCGCAGCCGCGGCGCCGGCCTGGAATTCGCCCAGTACCGCGCTTACGAGCCCGGCGACGAGCCGCGCCAGATCGACTGGAAGCTGTACGCGCGTTCGGATCGTTTCTTCGTCCGCGAGGCCGAGCGCGAAAGCCCGCTGGCGCTGTGGCTGCTGATCGACGCGAGCGCGTCGATGGGGCAGGGCGACGCGGCGCGTCCGGGCTGGAGCCGGCTCGACGCGGCCAAGGCTCTGGCCGCGTGCGCGGCGGAGCTGGCGCTGCGCCAGGGCGATCGTTTCGGCCTGATCGCATTGCAGGAAGACGGTTTGCGCCTGATCGCACCGGCGACCGGTACCCGTCAGCGCGACCGGCTGTGGCGGGAGCTGCACGCGCTGCGCGCACGCGGCCGCTGGCCGGCGCCGGAGCGGCTGCGGCCGCTATGGGAGCGCATCGGCGCCGGCGATCTGGTGCTGATGCTCGGCGACGGCTTCGACGAAGCCGCGCTCGACGTGGCCGAACGGCTTGCCGCGGCGCGGCGCGAAGTGTTGAGCATCCGTATTCTGACTGTGGAAGAGCGCGACTTTCCGTATCGCGGCGGCCATCGCTTCCGCGATCCGGAAACCGGAGAGGAGTTGCTCGGCGACGGCGCCGACTTGCGCGAGGACTTCCTGCGCCGCTTCGCCGCCGCGCGTCGCGCGGTCGATGCGCGCCTGCAGGCCTGCGGCATCCGCCATGCCGAGTTCGTGCTCGACGAAGCACTGGATCTGCCGTTGCGACGGCTGTTCGGCGGCCGCGACGCGGCGGAGGGCGCGTGAGTCTGGCGCTGTTGCTGCCGCTGGGCTTGGCCGCGCTGGCGGCGTGGCTGTTGCCCATGTTGATCCACCTGGCGCGGCGCAGCGAACAGTGGCCGACCGACTTCGCCGCGCTGCGTTGGCTGCGGCACAGGCCGAAGCCGCGCCACCGGCTGCGCTTCGAGGATTGGCCGCTGTTGCTGCTGCGCCTGTTGTTGCTGGCCTTGCTGGCGCTGTGGCTGGCGCGGCCGGTGCTGTCCGGCGCCGAGGGCGACCGGCCCTGGATCGCACTGGCGGCGGGTGCGGACCCGAGCGCGGCGCGTGCCGCGGCCGCCGCGCACGACGCGGAACTGCGTTGGTTGGCGCCGGGCTTTCCGAGCGTCGCCGACGGCGCTTCCGCGCCGCCCGCCGAGGCCCGCGCTGTGCCGGCCGGCAGCTTGTTGCGCGAACTCGACGCGCTGCTGCCGGCGCAGACCCGGCTGACCGTGTTCGTGCCGGAACGTCTGCATGGCCTGGACGCGCAAAGGTTGCAGCTGTCGCGGCGGGTGGAGTGGGAGATCGTTGCCGGCAACGCATCGCAGCCGCCGGCGACGCCGGACGCGACGGTGCCGCCGCCGGCGTTGCGGTACGTCGCCGAGCGCACGCCGGACGCGCGCTACATCCGCGCCGCGCTGTCGGCCTGGGACACAGGCAGCGCCGGGCCCCACCGGCCTGCCGACATCGCAACCGCGTCGACGCCGCCGCGGTCGGACGCGAACGGCTTGATCTGGCTCGCGCCCGGCGCGGTGCCGGCAGCGGTGCTGGACAAAGCGCGCAACGGCGCCATCGTACTGCTCGATGCGCAGGCGCAATGGCCGGGCGGCGTCGGCACACGGCGTGCGGCGGCGTGGCGCGATCGCAGCGGCGCCGTGTTGGCGGAGGGCGTGCACTATGGTCGCGGCCGCCTGCTGCGATTGACCCGCCCGTTGGCGCCGGCGCAACTGCCGGAACTGCTCGAACCCGGTTTCGTCGCCGCCTTGCGTGCGATGTTTCAGCCGCTCCCGCCGGCGCCCGCCCTGGCGCTGGCGCGCGACATGGCGCCGCGCACCGGCGCGGTCGCCGCGGCCCTCCCGCCGCAGGATCTGCGTCCTTGGCTGGCCGTGGCGATCGCGCTGGCGGCGCTGTTGGAACGTTGGCTGGCGACGCGAGCGCGCGGCGGGAGTGGGCCGTGAACGCAGCGGCGGCCGCGCAACGACTGCAACAAGCGTGGCGCGCGGCGCGCTGGCGCCGTGGCCTGGATCGCGCCGCCTTGGCGTTGCCTTGGGCGGCTGCGGCCGCCGCAGTGCTGTGGCGCGCGTCCGGCGCCAGCCTGGCTGCGGCCGGTTTCGCGTTCGCCGCGGTCGTGGCGGCGGCCTGGGCGTGGCGCGCGGCGGCCGCGTTCGACCGGCGCTGGCTGATCCGCCGGCTCGACGGTCTGCGCCGCGACATGGACGACAGCGCCGAACTGCTGTTCGCGCGCAGCGAAACGCTCAACGAACTGCAGCGCCTGCAGCGGGCCCGGTTGCAAGCGCGCCTGGCCGCCGGCGCGCCGCCCGACCTGCGACCGGCGTGGTCGGGTCGAGGTATCGCCCTGTCCGGCGTCGCCGCCAGCGTTGCGATCTCGGCCGTCCTGCTGTGGCCGACCTCGCCGTCGGCGCGGCGCGAAACCGCACTGGCGCCGGCTCCCGAGGTGGCAGCGGCGCCGGGACAGCCGCGCCTGCTGGCGCAGAACCTGCATGTGCGCGCGCCGGCTTATACCGGGCTGCCGGCGCGCGACGAACCCAGCTTGCAAGGGCGCGTGGCCGAAGGCTCCAGGCTGGATTGGACCTTGCGGTTCGCACCGCAGCCGACGGGCGCCGAACTGGTGTTCCTCGACGGCCAGCGCCTGCCGCTGCAGCGCGGCGAGGACGGCGACTGGCGTGCGCAACGCCCGCTGATCCGCTCCGCGCTGTACCGGATCGTCGCCCGCGGCGCGCCGGCCGCGCAGTCGCAGCGCCTGCATCGGCTCGACGCGATCCCCGACCGGCCGCCACAACTGCGGACGATCGCGCCGGATCGCAGCCTGAGTCTGGTCGGACCCGATCAGCGTTCCTGGTCCTTGATCTTCGATGCCAACGACGACTACGGTCTCGCCGCCGATGCCAGCCTGCGCGTCACCCTGGCCCAAGGCAGCGGCGAGAACATCGTTTTCCGCGAGCGGACCCTGCGCGTGCCCGGCCGCGGCGGCGCCGCCGCCAAGCGCTATGCGCACCGGCTGGACCTGGCCGCGCTGGGCTTCGCCCGCGGCGACGATCTGATCGTGCAGTTGAGCGTCGACGACAACCGTCGCCCGCAGGCGCAAAACGTGCGCAGCGCCAGCCTGATCCTGCGCTGGCCGGCCGACCAGGGCAGCGAAGCGACCGGCGTGGAGGGGCTGGTCAAGACGGTGATGCCGGCTTATTTCCGCAGCCAGCGCCAGATCATCATCGATGCCGAGGCGCTGATCGCGCAACGGCGCAAGCTCGAGGGCGAACGCTTCGTCCAGCGCTCCGACGCGATCGGCGTGGATCAGCGCCTGCTGCGGCTGCGCTACGGCCAGTTCCTTGGCGAAGAGTCCGAGGGCGCGCCGCCCCTGCCGACCAGCGATGCGCACGACGACGGCGACGCCGAGCGCGATGGCCAAGGCCGCGACGGGCACGCGCAGGCGGGGGGCGAGGGCGGCGTGGCGGACAAGCCGGCAGCGCCGGACGAAGACGGACACGACCACGCCCGGCCGCCCGTGCCCGCGCGCTTCGGCGAGGCCGGTTCGGTGCTGGAGCAATTCGGTCATACCCACGACATCGCCGAGGCGGCGACCTTGCTCGATCCCAAGACCCGGGCCTTGCTCAAGTCGGCCCTGGACGAGATGTGGCAGTCGGAGCTGCACCTGCGCCAGGGCCGGCCGCAGCAGGCGTTGCCTTATGCCTACCGCGCCCTGCGTTTCATCAAGCAGGTGCAGCAGGCGAGCCGGATCTACCTGGCGCGTGTCGGCCCGGAACTGCCGCCGATCGATTTCACCCGTCGCCTGAGCGGCGAGCGCGCCGGCCTGGCGCGACGCGACGATCCGCTGGCGGCGGCGACTGCGGCCGATCCCTTGCCGGCGGCATTGTGGCAGGCGCTGCAGCCCGTGCCGGGCGCCGCCGCGGCGCCGGTGGACTACGCCGCGCTGGAACGCTGGCTCGACGCGCATCCCGAGCGCGTGAGCGACCCGCTCGCCTTCGCGGCCGCGCTCGATGCGGTCCGCCAGCGCAGCGATTGCGCCGACTGCCGGGCGCGTTTGCGCGCCCTGCTGTGGCCGGTGCTGGCGCGACCGCCGGCCGCGGTATCGCGCCGCGCCGCGGGCGATGCCGGCGACCGGCGCTATTTCGAGGCCTTGCAGGCGGAGGCCGGGCGATGACTCCGGGCCTGCTGACCGCCGTGGTCCTCGCCCTGGCGTCGTTCGCCGGCATGCTGCGCTTGCTGTGGCGGCAGTACCGCGCCGAGCCCCCGCACCGCGCGCGCGCCTGGCGCCTGGGGCTGTTGTTGCTCGCCCAGCCGCTGTGCGCGGCCTTGTTGCACTTGACGCTGTTCCCTCCGCCGCTGCGCACGCCGCAGGCGGAGCTGACGGTGTTGACCGCGGCGGCGGCGCCGGGCGCGTTCGCCGCCGATACGGCCCGGGTGTCCTTGCCGGAAGCGCCCGCCGGTTTGAGCGGCGAACGCGCGCCGGATCTGGCCACCGCCTTGCGCCGGCACCCGCAGGTACGACGCCTGCGCGTGATCGGCGCCGGCCTGGAGGCGCGCGACCGCGAGGCCGCGCAGGGACTGGCCTTGAGCTTCGTCCCCGCATCGCAGCCGCGCGGCCTGCTCGAATGGTGGCCGCCGCAGCGGGCCGGCCTGGGCAATGCCTTCGTCCTGCATGGCCGCGCGCACGACCTCGCCGGCGGCAGCGCGGAACTGCTCGATCCGGCCGGACAACGCATCGACCGGGTCGAGCTAGGACGCGACGGCGGTTTCCGCCTCGAAGGCCTGGCGCGCGCGGCCGGACCGGTGGAGTTCGCGCTGCGCTTGCGCGATGCGCGCGGCACGGCGGTGGAAACGCTGTCGTTGCCGCTGACGGTGGTCGCGCCGCCGACGCCACGGGTGTGGCTGTTGGCCGGTGCGCCGAACCCGGAGTCGAAGTATCTGCGGCGCTGGGCCGAAGACGCCGGGGTGCGCCTGCACACTCAAGTCGCGCTCGGTGCCGGCCTGCAGATCGGCGACGCGCCGCTGCCGATCGATGCCGCGACTCTGGCCGGTTTCGACCTGCTGTTGATTGACGAGCGCGCCTGGGATGGATTGAGCGATGCGTCGCGGGCTGCGGTGTCGGCCGCAGCGCGCGACGGGCTCGGCGTGCTGTTGCGCGCGACCGGGCCCTTGTCGGCGCGCACCCGGGCGCAGTGGCGCGGACTGGGGCTCGCGCTCGGCGGCGGCGCGGATGCGCTGCCGGCGCGCTGGCCGGCGCAGCCGCGCGACGAGGCTGCGGTGCGGGCGCGGCTGGGGCCGGGCAGTGCCGATGCGCCACGGCGAGCGGACCAGGCGCCCGGCGAGGCGCCGTTGCTGAGCCGGCGTGCCTTGGCCTTGCCGGCGGATGCGCAGATCTGGTTGCGCGCGGCCGACGGCGCCGCGCTGGCGGCGTGGCGCCCCTACGGCCGCGGCCGGGTCGCGGTGTGGACGCTCAGCGACAGCTTCCGGCTGGTGTTGGCGGGGCGCGACGAACTGCATGCGCAGCTGTGGAGCGAGGCGCTGGCCACGGTGGCGCGGGCCGGTGCCGAAGATGCGCCGGTGCGCGACGAGGCGTCGCCGCTCGATCCGTTCCGCCAGTACCGGCGCAGCGCGCTGTGTGGGCTTGGCGATTCGGCCCGGGTGATGCAGCCCGACGGCCGCGTCGCCGCCTTGCCGATCGATCCGGCGGCCGGCGCACGGCGTTGCGCCGGATTCTGGCCGCAGCATCCCGGCTGGCATCTGCTGATCGACGACGAACGGCGCGTGCCGTTCGTGGTGCGTGCGCAGGACGAGGCGCCGGGCTTGCGCGCGAACGAGTTGCGCCAGGGGACCTGGGCGTTGGTGCGGTCGACGCCGGCGACGACCGTCGCCGACGCGGCGCCGCCGCGTTGGTTCGCGCCGGCGGCGTCGGCGCGCATGCCGGCTTGGCCGTGGTTCCTGGCCTGGCTGGCGGCGGCTGCGGCGTTGTGGTGGTTCGAGCGTTCGCGTCTGGGCCGGCGTAACACCGCCTCCGCGGGAGCGGCGTAAGCCGCGACAGCGCCGAGTCGGACGACCCGCCGCGAGGTCGCCGGTCGCGGTTTCGTCGCACTGTGTGGCGGCAGCGGCGCGAGCGGCTGCAGCACATCCTCCCCGCGGAAACGGGAATCCGCGGCGTCATCGCGCCATGGCGCTGAAGCTGCGGATGCCTGCCTTTGCGTAGGGGACGGCAGGCTGGGGGAGGGCGAGTCGCTTGGTCGCGGCTTGCGCCGATCCTACAAGGCGGGCAGGGCGCTCAGATGGACTGCATGCGCCCGCCGTCGACGGCCAGGCTGACGCCGTTGACGTAGCCGGCCGCAGGCGAGCACAGGAAGGCGATGCAGGCGGCGATTTCGCCCGGCTCGGCGAAGCGCTGCGCGGGCACGGTCTTGCGCATGGCCTCGATCACCTCCTGTTCGGACTGGCCGCTGCTGCGCGCGCGATCGGCGATGATCTGCTCGATGCGGCCGGTCCGGGTGTAGCCCGGCAGGACGTTGTTGACGGTGATGCCGTCGCCGGCGAGTTCGCGCGACAGGGTCTTGGCCCAGCCGGCGACCGCGCCGCGGACGGTGTTGGACACGCCCAGACCGACGATGGGCTCGCGCACCGAGGTCGAGATCACGTTGACGACGCGGCCCCAATGCGCCGAACGCATGCCCGGCAGCACGGCGCGGACCAAGGTGTGATTGGCGATCAGGTGGCGCTGGAAGGCGTCGAAGTAGGCCGTGTCGGCGGCCGCGTGGGCCGGTCCGCCCGGCGGGCCGCCGGTGTTGTTGACCAGGATCTGCACCGGTTTGCCGGCGGCCAGGGCTTCGACCTGGGCCGCCAGGCCGGCCGCATCGGCGACGTCGGCGGCGATCCAGCCGTGCGCCTGCGCGCCCTGGCGCGGCAGCGCGTCGGCGACTGCGGCCAGCGCGTCGGCGCGGCGCGCCAGCACGGTGACGTCGCAGCCGAGCAGGGCCAGCTCGTGCGCGGTCGCGCGGCCGATGCCCTCGGAGGCGCCGCAGACCAGGGCATGCTTGCCGCTGAGGTTCAGATCCATACGCAGTCTCCGTTTCGAGGATTTCGATTGATCCGGCCGACTCACCCGGTCGATTCACTCGAACGAGTCACCCTGACGATTCGTCCAGCCGGACCACGGGAGGCGGCGGAGCGGCGCGACCGAGCGCGCGGTCGGTGCGATCGATCCGCGCGCCGGCTCAGTCGCCCGCAGTCGCCGGTTCGGCGCGCTCGCGCATCAGCGCGGCAACGGCGCGGCTGTCGTCGCGGTCCTGCGCCTGCAACTGCGCGGCGACGCTGTCGCGATTGGCCGCGGGGTGGTTCTGGCTGAGCTTGAACTTGAGTTCGATCCGCTCGGCCACGAAACGGAAGCCGACGATGCCGCGCAGCTGGCGGCGATGGTCGTCGCGTTCGAATTCGAAGCGCCAGTCGCTGCCGATGCGGCTTTCGTGGCGGCGGCTCAGCTCGTCGACCAACTGCGCCAGCGCGGTCTCGTCCTCGAACGGCTGCAATTGTCCGTGCAGATGCGCCAGCGCGTAGTTCCAGGTCGGCACCCGCGCCGCGCTTTCCTTGTCCGGGTACCAGCCCGGCGAGACATAGGCGTGCGGGCCTTGCAGCACCACCAGGGCCGGGCCGGCATGGCGCGCCTGCGGGTTGGGCCGCGCCCAGTGGCCCCGCAGTTCGATGCGCTCGCCCTCGCGCCGGTACAGCAGCGGCAAATGGCTGACCTCGGGCGCGCCGTCGCGCACCGTGATCAGGCTGGCGAAGTCGTAGGCGTCGGCCAGGCGGTCGAGCGCGCCCAGGTCGGTCTCGGCGAAAGCGCGTGGCAGGTACATGGCCGGGCTCAGTGCCGTTGCGGCAGTTTCTGGATCATCAGCGCGGACAGGGCCGCATCGTCGCCGGCCTGCGGCGGCGCCAGCTCGGCCAGGACGAAGCCGCGCGAACGCGCATCGTCCTCGTCGAGGCCGTCGAGTTCGACGAACTCGGCGTCCATCAACGCGGCGCGGGCGGTGTCTTCGCTGTCGTAGGGCAGGGTATTGCCGTCGCTGTCGAAGACCTCGGCGGTGCCGGCTTCGCGTACACGCAGCCGGGCCCAGATCACGGTGCGGCCGAGGGTGGCCAGCCACCACTGCTCGCTGCGGGACCCGCCGGCATCGCCGGCGGAGGGGAGTTCGGATTCGGTCATGACACCACCATGGAAAGCAGCCACAACAGGCCGGCGCAGCCCAGTGCGGCGAATACGATCAGCAACGAGATCCGCGCCGGCGTCGCCAGGCCGTCGAGGTTGCGGTCGCCAGCGCCGCGATAGCGCTGGGTCAGCAGCCAGCGCCAGGCCTGCGGGCTGACGAACGCGGCCTCGCCGAGCTCGCCGCGCAGCGCGGGGTGGCGGTCGCGCAGGTGCACCAGCGCCAGCGGCCAGAAGATCGCGAAGGCGCACACCGCGGAGATCGCGATGCCGACGAAGGTCAGGGCCAGGAACAGGATCACTCGCTGCCTCTAATTTGGATTGCGGTCTGGCGCGGGTTCGCCGGCGGCGCCGATCGGCCACGGGAGCCCGCGCTCAGAACTCGGCATTGCCCGGCGCGCGCGGATACGCGATCGCATCGCGGATGTTGGCCAGGCCGCAGACGTAGACCACCAGGCGCTCGAAGCCCAGGCCGAAGCCGGCGTGCGGCACGGTGCCGTAGCGGCGGAAGTCGCGGTACCAGCCGTAGTGAGCCGGGTCCAGGCCGAACTGGGCCATGCGCGCGTCGAGCACGTCCAGGCGCTCCTCGCGCTGGCTGCCGCCGATGATCTCGCCGATGCCCGGGGCCAGCACGTCCATCGCCGCGACGGTCTTGCCGTCGTCGTTGAGGCGCATGTAGAAGGCTTTGAAATGCTCGGGATAGTTCAGCACCACCACCGGGCGGCCGACGTGCTCTTCGGTTAGCCAGCGCTCGTGCTCGGTCTGCAGGTCCAGGCCCCATTCGACCGGGAACTCGAACTTCTTGCCCGACTTCTGCAGCAGCGCGATCGCGTCGGTGTAGTCGATGCGCTCGAACGGCGAATTGATGAAGGCTTCCAGGCGGGTGACCGCGTCGGGCTGGACGCGCTCGGCGATGAAGGCCATGTCGTCGCCGCGCTCGTTCAGCACCGCGCGGAACAGGTACTTGAGGAAGTCCTCGGCGACCTGGGCGTTCTGCATCAGGTCGGCGAAGGCGATCTCCGGCTCGATCATCCAGAACTCGGCCAGATGGCGGGTGGTGTTGCTGTTCTCGGCACGGAAGGTCGGACCGAAGGTGTAGACCTTGCTCAGCGCCAGGCAGTAGGCCTCGACATTGAGCTGGCCGGACACGGTCAGGAAGGTTTCCTTGCCGAAGAAGTCGCGCGAGAAATCGACCGAGCCGTCCTTGTTGCGCGGCAGGTTGGCCATGTCCAGGGTCGACACGCGGAACATCTGTCCGGCGCCTTCGGCGTCGGAGGTGGTGATGATCGGCGTGCTGATCCAGTAATAGCCGTTTTCGTGGAAGAATCGGTGCACCGCCTGCGACAGGCAATGGCGGATGCGGGTCACCGCGCCGAACAGGTTGGTGCGCGGGCGCAGGTGGGCGAATTCGCGCAGGTACTCCAGCGAGTGCTGCTTGGGCTGCATCGGGTAGGTCAGCGGGTCTTCGACCCAGCCCACCACGTCGACCTTGCTGGCCTGGATCTCGAAGCTCTGGCCCTGGCCCTGCGAGGCGACCAGGGTGCCGGTGGCGATCACCGAACAGCCGGTGCTGAGGTGCTTGATCTCGCTGTCGTAGTTGGCCAGGTCGCCGGTCGCGACCACCTGGATCGGCGCGAAGCAGGAGCCGTCGCTGACGTTGACGAAGCTCAGACCAGCCTTGGAGTCGCGCCGGGTGCGCACCCAGCCGCGTACCGTGACCTCGCCGCCCGCCGGAACCTTGCCTGCGAGTGCCTGTTCGACGCTTACCACCGTCATGTCGTGCCGCCTTAGCGCGTTGCGTGTGAGGGAGGGCGATCATAACGGATGGCGCAGGCCGCACGCGCCGGGGGCGCGGCCCGCGGGAACCGCGGCCGCGGTCACGGCGCGCCGATCGGCCGATCCGGCATCGGCGAACCGGCCCGGGTGATCCGCTCCCCGCGGGCGGGCCGTGGCATGAACCCGGGCTTGAACCGGCCGGGCCAGCCGCCATATCGGGAACAGCCGGCCGCGGCCGGACTGCTAACATGAACCCGGCGCCGCGTCAGGCCGCCGCCCCTACGAGAACCCCGCATGGCCGTCACCCTCGCTCCCGCCGCTCTCGCCCGCGTCCAGCACTTCCTGGCCGAATCGCCCGGCGCGCTGGGTCTGCGCTTCGGCGTGACCAAGACTGGCTGCTCGGGCTGGCAGCACACCGCCGACCTGGCGCGCGAGGCGCGCGAAGGCGACACGGTGTTCGAACAGGACGGCGTACGCATCTACGTCGATCCGATCAGCCTGCCGTTGGTCGACGGCACGCGCATCGATTTCCTCAAGCAGGGCCTGGGCGAGATGTTCGTGTTCCAGAACCCCAACGCGACCGCCGAGTGCGGTTGCGGCGAGAGCTTCACTACCTCGGCCGACGCGGCCTGAGGCCGCACGACGCGGCACGGATTCCGCCGGCTGCCGCTGAGCGGCGGCGCGCGTCCCAACTTTCGTCATAAGGCGCCGCCGGCGTCGCCGGCTAGACTCGGGGGCTGTTTCCCGGGAAGCCCCGCCATGCTCCGAACCGTCCTGCTCGCCGCCGCGATCGCGGCCGGCCTCGCCATGCCCGCCGCCGACGCGCTGGCCCGGCCCGAGGCCGCTGCGGTCCAGCGCAACGCCAGCGCCCAAGCCCTGCATCGCCTGTTCGATGAGGAGTGGCAGCGCGGCCTGCGCGAAAACCCGGAAGGCGCCACGTTCAACGGCGACAAGCGTTACAACGACCGCTGGAGCGATGTCAGCCTGGGCGCGATCCAGGCCCGCCAGGCCGCCGACCGCGAGGCGCTGGCGCGGCTGAAGGCGATCGACCGCAGCCTACTGTCGGAAGCCGACCAGCTCAATTACGACGTATTCGCCTGGAACCTGGAAAAGTCGGTGCAGCGGCAGAAGTTCCGCGAGTACCTGATCCCGATCGGGCAGAGCGGAGGCGTGCAACTGGCCGACGGCATCCTCGAGGCCCAGCCGTTCCAGACCGTCAAGGACTACCGCGACTGGCTGGCGCGGCTGCGCGGCCTGCCGGCCCTGATCGAGCAGAACCAGGCGCTGATGCGCGAAGGCGTCAAGGCCGGGATCGTGCCGCCGAAGGTGCTGATGCAGCGGGTGCCGGCTCAGATCGCCAAGCAGATCGTCGACGATCCGGCCAAGAGTCCGCTGTACAAGCCGTTCGCGCGCTTCCCCGAGGGCGTGCCGGCGGCCGAGCGCGCGGCCCTGCAGGGCGAGGCGCAGCAGCTGATCCGCGAGCGGGTGGTGCCGGCCTACCGCGACTTCGCGGCCTATTTCGATAAGGAATACTTGCCGGCCGCGCGCAGCGGCATCGCCGCCAGCGAACTGCCGGACGGCAAGGCCTATTACGACTTCCTCGCCGCCGACTTCACCACCACCGCACTGAGCGCCGAGCAGATCCACCAGATCGGGCTCAAGGAAGTGGCGCGGATCCGCGCCGAAATGGAGAAGATCAAGACCGAGGTCGGCTTCAAGGGCCGCCTGGCCGAGTTCTTCGCCTACTTGCGCAGCGATCCGAAGTTCTTCCACAAGACGCCGGAGGCGTTGCTGACCGCCTACCGCGCGGTGTCCAAGCGAATCGATCCGGAGCTGGTCAAGATCTCCAAGAAGATCCCGCGCCAGCCCTATGGCGTGCGTCCGATCCCCGACAACGTGGCTCCCGACACGACCACCGCCTACTACCTGCCGGGCGCGGTCGACGGCACCCGGGCCGGCTTCTATTACGTCAACCTGTACAAGCCCGAGACCCGGCCGACCTGGGAAATGATCCCGCTGTCGCTGCACGAGGCGGTGCCGGGCCACCACTTCCAGTTCGCCAGCGGCCTGGAGCTGGCCGATGCGCCGATGTTCCGCCGCACCGGCTACTTCGTCGCCTACGGCGAGGGCTGGGGCCTGTACGCCGAGCGCCTGGGCTACGACATGGGCCTGTACGACGACCCCTACGACCGCATGGGCCAGCTGGCCTACGACATGTGGCGGGCGGTGCGGCTGGTGGTCGACACCGGCATGCACAGCAAGGGCTGGAGCCGCGACAAGGCGATCGCCTTCTTCCTCGACAACGCGCCCAAGACCGAGCAGGACGTGGTCAACGAGATCGACCGCTACATCGGCTGGCCGGGCCAGGCCCTGGCCTACAAGATCGGCCAGTTGAAGATCTCCGAGCTGCGCGAGCGCTCGCGCCAGGCCCTGGGCGAGGGCTTCGACCTGCGCGAGTTCAACGACGAGGTGCTGTCGACCGGCTCGGTGCCGCTGGCGGTGCTGGAAAAGCACATCGACGGTTGGATCGCCCGCAAGCGGAGCGGTCTCGGAGAGGGGTGAGATTCGGGATTGGAGGTTCGGGATTTCGCTGAAGCCGGGGCGTCGGGCCTGAACGGCCCTATGCGACGGTCGGCCCGAGTCGGGGCGGATGGCGGCGATTTGCCCCACAGGCCCCGGGCTGCCATACTTTCCGGCTCCCGCGCGGCTTCAGGCCGGGCAGGGGACCTTGCTCCACCGCGCCGTTGCGGCGTTGGGGGGCTGAACCGGGTCGCCGTCGGCGGCCCTTCATCCACAAGGAATCACACCATGCGTCATTACGAAGTCGTGTTCCTGGTCCACCCGGACCAGAGCGAGCAGGTGCCGGCCATGATCGAGCGCTACAAGTCGCTGATCGAAGGCGGCGAGGGCAAGATCCACCGTCTCGAAGACTGGGGCCGCCGTCAGCTGGCCTACCCGATCGAGAACCTGGTCAAGGCCCACTACGTCCTGCTCAACATCGAAGTCACCCAGACCGTGCTGAACGAGCTGGTCGACGGCTTCCGTTTCAACGACGCCGTCCTGCGTCACCTGGTCATGAAGCGCGACGAAGCCGACACCGAGCAGTCGCTGATCATGAAGTTCAAGGACGAGAAGGGCGACAAGCCCGAGCGCGGCGAGCGCCGTCGTCGTGACGACGACAGCGACAACGCTGTCGGCACCGCCGACAACGCCGACGACAACGCCGAAGCCGCCTGAGGATCGCCCCCATGTCCAAGTTCTTCCGCCGCCGCAAGTTCTGCAAGTTCACCGCCGAGGGCGTCAAGGAGATCGATTACAAGGATCTCAACACCCTGCGCCAGTACCTGACCGAGACCGGCAAGATCGTGCCGAGCCGCGTCACCGGCACCAAGTCGAAGTACCAGCGCCAGCTGGCCACGGCCGTCAAGCGCGCCCGTTTCCTGGCCCTGATCCCGTACACCGACAACCACAACGCTTGAGTGAAGCGGTCCGCCCGCTGAAGCGGGCGAACGCTTTGTCCCCCTCTCCCGCTCGCGGGAGAGGGCAGGAGCGAGGGCGCGGGCCGCGCAGTTCTTTCGCGATCCGACCCTTGCCTCCGAGCGCATCCCGATTCCAGCTCTTCGGACAGCGAATCCTGCTGCGGACCTAAAGGCCCGCTAACGAATACGGAGCACACCCATGCAACTGATCCTCCTGCAGAAGGTCACCAACCTCGGCAACCTCGGCGACAAGGTCAACGTCAAGCCGGGCTACGGCCGCAACTTCCTGGTGCCGCAGGGCAAAGCCGTCCCGGCCACCGCCGCCAACCTGGCCGAGTTCGAAGCGCGCCGCGCCGAGTACGAAGCCAAGGCCAAGGCCCAGCTGGACGGCGCCGAAGGCCGCAAGGCCAAGCTGGAAGGCGCGCAGATCACGGTCTACGCCAATGCCGCGACCGAAGGCAAGCTGTACGGTTCGGTGACCCCGCGCGACATCGCCGAGGCGCTGACCAAGGCCGGCTACGAAGTCGGCAAGTCGGAAGTGATCATGGGCGAAGGCCCGATCCGCCGCACCGGCGAATACGACGTGCTGCTGCATCTGCACGCCGACGTCGAAATCACGGTCAAGGTCATCGTCGCGGCCGAAGCCGCCTGATCGACCGCCCGACCGTGGCATGCGAAGGGCGCCGTCACGGCGCCTTTCGCTTTTTTGAGAGTGTGCGTTGGGGTTGCGGCCGGGTCTCAGTCTGAGCGACTCGGGCGGGCGATAGATGGGCAGTTATCCACACCTTGTCCATAGCTTCGCCACAAGTCCACAACAGAGCTGTATGCAACGCCCGCCGGCGCATCGCGGCTACGATGCCCGTCCCCGGTTCTGCGGCCGTTACCCGGCAGTCTGCCGGGCGGCGCGCGCGGCTGGGTCCGCCTGTTACCCATGCCGAGCCTGTGCGCCCAACGTGCCGTGGCTCGTACGGCCGCCGCCGCGGCCGCCGCTTTTGATGAGCAGAGGAACGCCTTTCCGATGAGCGCACGATCCGGTTTCCGCGGCGAGAAGCGTTTCGAGACCCGCGCCGAGCAGCGCGTCGACCAATTGCGGGTGCCGCCGCAATCGGTCGAGGCCGAGCAAGCCGTGCTCGGCGGCCTGATGCTGGCGCCCGACGCCTACGACCGCATCGCCGACCAATTGGTCGAGGAAGACTTCTACCGCCGCGATCACCAGCTGATCTACCGCGCGATCCGCGAGCTGGCCGAGCGCAGCCGGCCGTTCGACGCGGTGACCTTGGGCGAGTGGTTCGACTCGCAGGGCCTGTCCGAGCAGGTCGCCGGCGGCGCCTATCTGATCGAGCTGGCCAGCACCACGCCGTCGGCGGCCAACATCGCCGCCTACGCCGAGATCGTTCGCGACAAGGCGGTGATGCGCAAGCTGATCGAGGTCGGCACCGAAATCGTCAACGACGGTTTCCAGCCCGACGGCCGCGACAGCGGCGAAATCCTGGCCAAGGCCGAGCAGCAGGTGTTCGCGATCGCCGAAGCCGGCGCCCGCGGCCGCACCGACTTCACTCCGGTGACCAAGGCGCTGTCGGAGGCGTTCGACGTGCTGCAGACGCGCTACGCCAACGGCGGCGCGGTCACCGGCTTGCCGACCGGCTACACCGAATTCGACGAGATGACGGCCGGTCTGCAGAACACCGACCTGCTGATCCTGGCCGCGCGTCCGGCGATGGGCAAGACCACCTTCGCCCTCAACATCGCCGAGCACGTCGCCTTCCGCACCAAGAAGGCGGTGGCGGTGTTCTCGATGGAAATGTCGGCCAGCCAGCTGGCCCTGCGCCTGATCTCCTCGGTCGGTCGGGTCAACGCCCAGCGCCTGCGTTCGGGCCAGCTCGAGGACGAGGACTGGGCGCGCGTCACCGGCGCGATCCGCCAGCTGCGCGAGGTCAAGATCTTCATCGACGACACCCCGGGCCTGTCGCCGGAAGTGCTGCGCGCCAAATCGCGCCGGCTCAAGCGCGAACACGACCTGGGCCTGATCGTGATCGACTACCTGCAGCTGATGTCGGTGCCGGGCAACAGCGAAAACCGCGCCACCGAAATCTCCGAGATCTCGCGCTCGCTCAAGCACCTGGCCAAGGAGCTCAACCTGCCGGTGATCGCGCTGTCGCAGCTCAACCGTTCGCTGGAACAGCGCGCGGACAAGCGCCCGGTGATGGCCGACCTGCGCGAATCCGGCGCCATCGAGCAGGACGCGGACATCATCATCTTCATTTACCGCGACGACTACTACAACAAGGAAACCTCGCCGGACAAAGGCCTGGCCGAGGTCATCATCGGCAAGCAGCGATCCGGCCCGACCGGCTCGCTCAAGCTCAAGTTCTTCGGCGAATACACCCGCTTCGACAACCTCAGCCACGACTCGATCGGCTCGTTCGAGTGAGTCGACCCGGCCGGGTCCGCACCGCGATACGCGCGGTTCGTCCCGGCCCCCGACCACCGGCACTGGCCGGGTTTCGGCGCCCGGCTATGCTCGGCGCCGGCGAACCGCTCCGGTTCGCGTCCGCGTTCGATGGAGGCCAGGGTGTCGATGTTTTCCCTGCTGTTTGCCGCCGCAAGCGCCGCCGCACCGGCCGCACAACCCGACCCGGCGACGATCGCCGCGATCGAGGCCACCTGTTTCGATTACGTCGACGGCCAGCTCGAGGGCGATCCGCAGCGGGTGGCCCGCGCCCTGCATCCGGACCTGGCCAAGCGCGCGGTGATCGGCGACACGCCGTACGAACGCCTGGGGCTGCGCCGTATGTCCAAGGAAGAACTGGTCGAGCTGACCAAGCAGGGCGTGCTGAAAACCCCGAAAGAGCAATGGAACCGCAGCTGCCGGGTGCTCGACGTGGCCGGCAATGCCGCGGCGGTGCGGGTGGAAACGCCGTGGTTCGTCGACTACTTCCATATGGGCCGCTTCGACGGCAAGTGGATCATCGTCAACGCGCTCTGGCACAGCAAGCCGCGTTGAGCGCATGAGCGCACGCGGCCGCGCGGACCGGCCTCACGGGCGAGACGCAGCGGCCCGGCTGGATGCCGCCGCCCGGCGCCGGGCGATGAGAGCCCGCGAATCGGTGATGGCGCGCACGTTGTCGAATGCGGCATGGCACCGCGAATGCCGGCGCGCCGATATTGCATCGCCCGTTCAGCCGCACCGCGCTAGCCTGCTGCGCGATGCGGCCGCTGCGCGTCGCACGAACCGCCGCCGCCTTTCGGTTGACGTGTTCGTGACGCAGCGCGGCGCATCGTATCGCTCGATTCTTTCCTCCCTATCATCGGTGCGTCCATGAACTCCAACCTGAAATCCACCCTCGCGATCGTGCTGATGTCCTGCGTCGCGGCGACCGGCGTCGCCGGCGCTCAGAGCAAGTCGAAGAAGACCCCGCGTTGCTACGACGTGGAAGTGCAGCGTCCCAAGCAGATCAAGGACCAGCACAAGATCGCCGGTACCGCGATCGGCGCGGTCGCCGGCGGCCTGCTGGGCAACCAGGTCGGCGGCGGCAACGGCAAGAAGCTGGCGACGGCGGCCGGTGCGGTCGGCGGCGCCTTCGCGGGCCGCAAGATCCAGGAGCACCAGCAGAACAAGACCGAGACGGTGATCGAGCGTCGCTGCGACTGAGCCTGATAGCTCGGGAGTTGGCGCGTAGGAGTTAGGCGGCGGCGGATCGGACGGCGGTTTGCGGGCTGGCCCGTTTTCCGTCGAAGTTCCGCACGCCCGGCGACCGTTCCAGGCTCGAACTCGAAGCCGCGCGGGCTTTTGTCCGCGCGGCTTTTTCGTTCTTGCCGCAGTTCTGTTGGAAAAGTGGGCTAGGGGGATCGGCCTGCCGTAGTTTTCGCCGCTTCCGCCAGCTCGTCGTCGCGGCTTGCGCCGCGCCTACCCCTTGGCGTGCTCAGCGAGACGAATGGGCTGCGCGGGCCAGCGGTCGCGACTCACGCCGCTCCTACAAGAACATTCGTCGCGCGCCGGCGATGTTTCGCGCGGCTGCCACGAGCTGCTGCCATTTTTCCGGCACTGCTGTTCTCCCGAGCTGTCGCTGTTCCCCCTTGAAAATGGGGGAGGGGGATCGGCTCCTGCTTCGTGACCCCGTCCCGCAGCCGGCGTCCCCGGGCTTTGCCCGTCCTGCGCAAGCGCGGCAACTTCACACTCAGCTCATAGGGCGGCCGGCTGCGGTCGCTAGAATGCGGCGCATGGCACGACCGACTTGCGCAAACATTCACACCGACGCGTTGCGTCATAACCTCGCCCAGGCCCGGGCGCTCGCTCCGCACAGCCGGGTCATGGCGGTGGTCAAGGCCGACGGCTATGGCCACGGTCTGGAACGGGTCGCCCGCGCCCTGGAAGGCGCCGACGCCTTCGGCGTGGCGGCCCTGTCCGACGCCGACCGGCTGCGCGCGGCCGGCCTGTCGCAGCCGATCGTGCTGCTGTCAGGCTTCGACGAGGCCGACGATCTGCCGCAGCTGCGCCGGCTCGGGGTCGAATCGGTGATCCATCATCCCAGCCAGATCGAGATGCTGGAACAGGCCGCTCCCGGCGAACCGATCCGCTGCTGGCTCAAGGTCGACAGCGGCATGCACCGGCTCGGCTTCGCCCCCGACCAGGTGCGCGAAGCGCACGCGCGCCTGCGCGCCAGCGCCGCGGTCGCCGACGGCATCGTGCTGATGAACCACTTCGCCAGTTCCGACGAGCTCGACCCGGCCCAGGCCGGTTACGGCCAGACCCGCGCCCAGTTGCGCGCATTCGCCGCCGCCACCGAGGGCCTGGACGGGCCGCGTTCGCTGGCCAATTCGGCCGCGGTGCTGGGCTGGCCGGACGCGCACGCGCAATGGATCCGCCCCGGCGGCCTGCTGTACGGGATCAGCGTGGTCGAGGGCCGCAGCGGCGCCGACTTCGGCCTGCGCCCGGCGATGACCCTGTCGACCCGGCTGATCGCGGTCAACCGCGTGCGCAAGGGCGAGAAGATCGGCTATGCCGCGACCTGGGAGTGCCCGCAGGACATGTGGGTCGGCGTGGCCGCGATCGGCTACGGCGACGGCTATCCGCGCGCGGCGCCGTCCGGCACCCCGGTGCGGGTCGCAGGCCACGACACCCAGGTGATCGGCCGGGTATCGATGGACCTGATGACCATCGACCTGCGCGGCGTGCCCGGAGCCAAGGTCGGCGACCCGGTGGAGCTGTGGGGGCCGGAGCTGCCGGTCGAGCGTATCGCCCGGGCCAGCGGGACCATCGGCTACGAGCTGACCTGCTCGATCACCCGCCGGGTGCGCTTCGTCGAAAGCTGAGCGGCGCGGACCCGACGGTGTGGCCCCGTCCGGCGGCCCTTCCCCGGATGCCTGCAGGCGGGGCGGGCCTGCACTCTAGGGGAGGCGTCCGCAGGCCGGTCCCGGGGGCGTCGGTATTCTTCCGTCGGACCGATCCACCGACTCGCGCGCCGCCGGGCTGAGCCGGCGGTCACCGTCCGGCGCGGGTGGTCCTTGCGATAGCCAAGGCGCCTGCCGGCTTCGAGCGTGCGTAGCCGTGGACCGAGCTGGCGTCGCGCGTTTTCCCGACTGGATCTAACGAAACGCATAAACGTCGTGTCCACCCTACAGCGGACAGAACCGCTGCATTCATCATAATAAATTTGTGACGAAAGTCACAAAATTATATGTTCCCTGAGGGGTTTCACTCATTCCCGTGCCGCCACCGATGCGGCTAGCGTCGGATGTGCGTCGCGGCCCAGACCGCGACGTATCGCTATCGGTCCGGCGCGTCCGGGCCGCCTTTCATCTCGGGGAGTCACGAATGAAGCAACGCAAGTTGGTGTGCGCACTGGGCCTGGGTCTGTCCATGCTGGCGGTATCGAATCTGGCCGCGGCGCAAGGCCCGGATCCCAATCGCGTCTGGGTGAAGTTCAAGCAGTCGGCCGAGCGCGAGAACGTGCGCAAGGCGCTGCAGGCCGGCGGCGGTGCGATCCACTTCCAGTTCGACAAGCTCAACGCTTTCGTGGCGACCCTGCCGCCGCAGGCGCAGCAAGCCCTGCGCAACAACCCGAACATCGCCTCGATCGAGCCCGACCTGCCGCGTTATCCCTCGGCCCAATCCGTGCCTTACGGCATCGACAAGGTGCAGGCCCGCGACGTGTGGGACGCCAACCGCGACGGCACGATCGATGCCGGTGCCGCGACCGGCGCCGGGATCAAGGTCTGCGTGATCGACTCGGGCATCAATTCCGCCCATGAAGATTTCGCCGGCATCGCCATGACCGGCTATCCGACCGGCTGGAACAACGACACTTGCGGCCACGGCACCCATGTCGCCGGCACCATCGCTGCGGCCAACAACGCCACCGGCGTGGTCGGCGTCAGCCCGGGCAAGGTCTCGTTGCACATCATCAAAGTGTTCGGCACCAACGGCTATTCCGGCGAGGGCCAGTGCTCCTGGACGTACAGCTCGACCCTGGTCGACGCGGCCAACCGCTGCGCTACCGCCGGCGCCAAGATCATCAGCATGAGCCTGGGCGGCAGCGGCAGCTCGACCACCGAGCGCAACGCGTTCCAGAGCCTGGCCGACCAGGGCATCCTCAACATCGCCGCGGCCGGCAACGACGGCAACGCGACGCTGAGCTACCCGGCCTCGTATCCGAGCGTGGTCTCGGTGGCCGCGGTCGACGCGAACAACGCCAAGGCCGATTTCTCCCAGTACAACAGCGAGGTCGAGCTGTCCGCGCCGGGCGTCGGCGTGCACAGCACGTTCCCGTTGGTCGACGACCCGCTCAAGGTCGGCAACAGCAGCTTCGCGATGAACCCGATCGACGGTTCCAAGCAGGCCACCGCCAGTGCGGGCTGGGTCAACGGCGGCCTATGCACGGCGTCCAGCTCGACCTGGCGCAACAAGGTCGTGCTGTGCCAGCGCGGCACCAACAGCTTCCTGGAGAAGGTGCAGGCGGTGCAGAAGGGCCGCGGCGTCGGCGTGGTGATCTACAACAACGTCGACGGCGCTCTGCACGCCACCCTCGGCGTCACCGCGACCGGTGCGGCCAATCACAGCACCATCCCGGCGGTCGGCATCGCCAAGGCCGACGGCGAGGCGATCATCGCCGGCCTGTCCGGCCAGAGCGCGACCGTCGACACCGTGCCGCAGGCCAGCAACACGGCTTACGTCGACATGGACGGCACCTCGATGGCGACCCCGCATGTGTCCGGCGTGGCCGCGGTGGCGTGGAGCGCCAAGCCGACCGCGACCGCGCAGCAGGTGCGCGATGCGCTGGCGGTGACCGCGATCGATCTGGACGCGCCGGGCCGCGACGACAACACCGGCTGGGGCCTGGTCCAGACCCAGGCGGCCATCGCCGAGCTGCAGGCGCAGTAAGCTGAAACGAGGCGGCGGCTGCGCCGCCTCGGAGGAACCGGCGGCTACGCCACGCTCGTTCCTGGCGTCGATGGGTTAGGGGACGTGCCGGGGGCGGAGGGGATCAAGCATCGCTTGCCCCCTCCGTCCCTGTTTCGTTTCCGCTCCTCTCCACTTTTTCCTCGCTCATGCATACTGCCGGTCCCTGACGCCGCTCGCCGCCGCATGCCCGACGCTCCGCCCGTCGCCCTGGTGTGGTTCCGCAACGACCTGCGCCTGGCCGACAACCCGGCCTTGCGCGCCGCGCTCGAGGCCGGCTATGCGCCGGTGCCGGTCTATATCCATGCTCCCGACGAGCACGGCAGTTGGCGTCCCGGGGCGGCCTCCGACGCCTGGCGCCATCGCGCACTGGCCGCGCTGGACGCGGACTTGCGCAAGCGCGGTTCGCACCTGCGGCATTTCTTCGGCCCCAGTCTGGCGACCCTGCAGTCGCTGGTGCTGGCGATGGGCGCGCGCGCGGTGTTCTGGAACCGGCGCTACGAGCCGTACATCGAGCGTCGCGACACCCGCATCAAGCAGGCGCTGCGGCGCATGGGCGTGCGGGCCGAAAGCCACAACAGCGCGTTGTTGTTCGAGCCGTGGACGTTGCGCACCAAGCAGGGCGGGCCGTTCAAGGTGTTCACCCCGTTCTGGCGCGCCGCGCTGGCGGACTGGCGAGATGCGGCCTGCTGGCCGGCGCCGGCGTCGCTGCCGGACGTTGCCGAGGGGCCGGAGGGCGTGCCGCTGGCGGCGCTCAAGCTGGCGCCGGCGTTGGACTGGGACGCCTCGTTCTGGCCGCACTGGACGCCGGGCGAGGGCGGGGCGCAGGCGGCGCTGGATACCTTCGTCGAAGGCGCACTGCGCGGTTACGCGCAGCAACGCGACCGGCCCGACCGGGTCGGCACCTCGCGCCTGTCGCCGCATCTGCACTTCGGCGAGATCGCGCCCTGGCGCGCGGTCGCGGCGCTGCAGGCCGAACGCAACGCCGGCAACGCGGGCGACGTCGACGCGGCGATCCGCGAGCTGGGCTGGCGCGAGTTCGCCCACCACCTGCTGCATCACTTCCCGGACACCCCGGAGCAGAACTTCAATCCGCGCTTCAACGACTTCGCCTGGGCGCGGTTGTCGCCGCTCAAGCTGGAAGCCTGGCAACAGGGCCGCACCGGCGTGCCGATCGTCGACGCCGGCCTGCGCGAGCTGTGGGCCACCGGCTGGATGCACAACCGCGTGCGCATGATCGTCGCCAGCTATCTGACCAAGCATCTGCGCTACCACTGGCGCCACGGCGCGCGCTGGTTCTGGGACACCCTGGTCGACGCCGACCTGGCCAACAACACCCTGGGCTGGCAGTGGGTCGCCGGCACCGGCGCCGACGCCGCACCGTACTTCCGCATCTTCAACCCGGTGACCCAGGCCGAGAAGTTCGACCCCGACGGCGCCTACATCGCGCGCTGGCTGCCGGAACTGGCGCCGCTGCCGCTGCCGTTGCGCTTCGCCCCCTGGCAAGACCCCGCCCGCCTGCGCCGCGTCGCCCCCGACTACCCGCCGCAGCCCCTGGTCGACCTGGCCGCGGGGCGGGATGCGGCGTTGCAGGCCTATCGGGGCCGGGATTCGTGATTGGGGATTTGGGATTCGTCGAGCAAGAGCAGACGATCCCGCTTTAGCCAATCCCGAATCCCGAATCTCTAATCCCGAGCAAGCGCGTTGACCGCTCCCGCGACCGCATGATTCACTCGCCGGACATCCGGGGAGGACGCATGGCCAAGGCAGAGGCGGGATCGGGATCGGCGACGCAATCGCGCAAGCGCGCTCGGCGCGAACCGATGTCGCGGGTCGATACGGCCTGGCTGCGGATGGAGCGCCCGACCAACCCGATGATGATCACCGGCGTGCTGATGTTCGCCGAGCCGATGTCGGTCGAGGCGCTCAAGCGCGTGGTCAAGCAGCGCTTCCTGGCCTATACCCGGTTCCGGCAGAAGGCGGTCGACACCGCCGCCGGCGCGTATTGGCAGACCGACGACGATTTCGATATCGACTGGCACGTGCAGCACACCGCGCTGCCGGGGCGCGGCGGCAAGCGCGCGCTGGAGCGCTTCGTCAGCCAGCTCGCGTCCAGTCCGCTCGACGGCAGCCGGCCGCTGTGGCAGTTCCATCTGGTCGAGCGATACAACGGCGGCTCGGCCCTGGTCGCCCGCATCCATCACAGTTACGCCGACGGCATCGCCCTGGTGCAGGTGCTGTTGTCGCTGACCGACACCACCGCGCAGCCGGCCAAGGGCAGCGATCTGGCCCAGGCCTGGCTCAAGCAGGACGGCGTCGATGTCGCCCGCCGGGTCGGTGCGGTCGACCGCTACATGAAGCTCGGCAGCAAGGTGGTCGAGAAGGGCATGGAGATGTACCGCGACCCGACCCTGGCGGCGATGCTGGCCAAGGAGGGCGGCGAGATCGCGCGCGAACTGCTGCACGCTCTGTCGCTGTCGGACGATCCGCCGTCGCTGCTGCGCGGCAAGCTCGGGGTCAGCAAGCGAGTGGCCTGGGCCGAGCCGCTGGACCTGGAAGAGGTCAAGGCGGTCGGGCGCGCCTGCGACTGCACGGTCAACGACGTGCTGATGGCGACCGCGGCCGGCGCCCTGCGCAGCTACATGATCGAACGCGGCGACCAGGTCGACGGCCTGACCCTGCGCGCCACCGTGCCGGTCAACCTGCGTCCGCTCGAGCACGCGCGCAAGCTCGGCAACCATTTCGGCCTGGTATTCCTCGACCTGCCGGTCGGCGAGGACAACCCGATCCGCCGGGTCGAGCGGGTCGCCGAGTGTATGAATAACCTCAAGAACTCACGCCAAGCCATTGTTGCATTTGGCCTTTTGGCGGCGCTCGGCATGGCGCCGTCGCAGGTGCAGGGGCTGGCGCTGGAGCTGTTCAGCCGCAAGGCCACCGCCGTGGCGACCAACGTGCCCGGGCCGCAGCAGCCGCTGTACCTGGCCGGTTGCCGGCTCGACGGGATGATGTTCTGGGTGCCGCAGACCGGCTCGATCGGCGTCGGCATCTCGATCCTCAGCTACAACGGCAAGGTTCATTTCGGCCTGATCGCCGACGGCAAGCTGATCCCCGACCCGGACGCGGTGATCCAGCGTTTCGGCAGCGAATTCGACAAGCTGCTGTACCTGGCGCTGATGGGCAATTGGGACGTGACCCTGGACGCAGCCGGCGCCGATGCCCTGATGCCGGAGCCGGTCGTCGCCTGAGCGGTCGGTACGCCTCCTCGCAAGCTGAATCGCGGCGCAGCGCCGCGCGCGCTCGTCACCCGCCCGCGACGGCGGCGTGATTAGTTTGAGCGCGCACGTAACGCAGCCACCGCCCGAGGAACGTCCATGAAAACCCAGATCAAGCTCGCCCTGGCCGCCGCCACCATGACTGCGATGCTCGCCGGCTGCGCGACCGGCGGAGGCGGTTACTACGGCGGACAGCCGCAGCAGCCCTATCCGAATCAGAGCTATCCGAATCAAAACCCGCCGCCGCAGCAGCAGGGCGGCATGAGCAAGACCCAGAAGGGCGCGTTGATCGGCGCCCTGGCCGGCGTCGCTGCCGGTCTGCTCAGCGGCGACGACGCCACCGAGCGTCGCCAGCGCGCCCTGATCGGCGCCGGCGTCGGCGGCCTGGCCGGCGGCGCGATCGGCAACTACCAGGACCGCCAGGAGCGTGCGCTGCGCGAACGCATGGCCGGCACCGGCGTCGACGTGGTCCGCAACGGCGACAACATCACCCTGAACATGCCGAGCAACATCACCTTCGCCTTCAACAGCGCCAACCTCGACCCGCAGTTCTATCCGGTGCTCGACAACGTCGCCGGCACCCTGACCGAGTACAACCAGACCATCGTCGAGGTCGCCGGCCACACCGACAGCATCGGCACCGACGCGGTCAATCAGCGCCTGTCCGAACAGCGCGCCGCCAGCGTCGGCAATTACCTGATGTCCAAGGGCCTGATGCGCGATCGCTTCATCCTTACCGGTGCCGGCAAGACCCGGCCGATCGCCAGCAACGACACCGAGGCCGGCCGGGCGCAGAACCGCCGGGTCGAAATCACCCTGGTGCCGGTGCGTTCCTGAGCGAGCGAACCGTGCTGAGTTGATCCACGGAGCCCGACCGCCGCGTCCGCGTCCGCGACCGGCGGGATCAACGCGATGCGAAGTACACGACGGGCCGCGCAAGCGGCCCGTCGTCGTCTCGGCCGCGATTGCGAACCGTGCGGCGGAACGCGACGCCGATCGCGTGTTCGTGCGCGCCATGCCCACCCCGGTGGCCCGAGATGACGAAAACGCCTGCTGCCAGGTGGCGTGGCTGAAACCCTCGCACGAGCGCGAACGCGCTGCTCAAGGCCCCCAGCGCCGGCTCGCCTGGCGCCGGCACCGACGACGCGGTCCCGGTGTTCGCCGGCGATGCCGCCCCCCGCATCGGCGCGAGCCGGATCGCGCTGCGATCGCTGGACGTAGCCGCGAGCTCGCTGGAGTGGATCCACTGGCCGGGTGAATTTCACCCTCCTGGCCTCGGTGCCGCCTGCGCAGATCCGCCGCCAGCGCATCGCGGGCGGCGCGACCGTGGAGACCGACGGCCGCCGCCCAGGTGCACGCGGCCGCCGAGGGCCATCCGGCCTTCGCCGAGTTCGCGCCGGCCGAACGCTGATCCGGGCAGGGGCCGGCGCGAGCGCGCCGTTACCGCCTCAACGCGATCGTTCGAACGAGAACAACTGCGCCAGCGGATGCGCGCGGCGTTCGATCGCCGCGCGCAGCAGGCCGGCGCCGATCATGCTGTAGGTGATGCCGTTGCCGCCGTAGGCCATCGCGAACAAGACCCGCGGGCCGTGCTGCGGGTGCGCGCCGAACCAGGGCAGGCCGTCGGCGGTTTCGGCGAAAGTGCCGCCCCAGGCGAAGACCGGCTGCAGGGCCAGCCGCGGGAAGCGATGCGCGACCGCTTCGACCAGTTTTTTCGCTTTGTCCGGCACCCGCCGGTCGCGGCGGGCGGGCCGGTCGACCGCATCGTCCGCGCCGCCGACCAGCAGGCGACCGTCGCCGGTGGAGCGCAGGTACAGGTACGGCCGCGCGGTTTCCCAGACCAGGGTGTCGCGCAGGCCGTCGAGCATGGCCTCGTCGAGCGGATCGGTGACGAAGGCGTAGCTGCTGCGGTTGCGCGCCAGGCGCTGACGGATCCAATGCTGGCCGGCATAACCGGCGGCGATCACCGCATGACCGGCCCGCACGCGCAAGCCGTCCTGACTGCGCAGTTCGACCGACCGCGATCCCGCGCGCACGAGCTCCAGGCGGGTGCGGTCGTGCACGGCGATGCCGCGCCGTTGCAGGCGGGCCAGCAGGCGCAGGGTCATCCGATACGGGTCGACCCGCGCGGCGCAGGCGCTGAGGATGGCGCCGGGCGCGCGCAGGCCGTAACCGGCGGCGAGTTCGCCGGCGTCGAGCCAGCGCAGCTTCAGGCCGTGGCGCAGCCGTAACGCGGCCTCATCGCGCAAGGCATTGCAATGGCGCGGCTTGCTGGCGTAGTACAGGCTGTCGCAGCGGGCGAAATCGACGTCGCGCAGGCCGTGCGCGACCGATTGCAGGGCCGGGATGGCGTCGGCGCAGGCGCGGTACGCGGCGACCGCCGCGTCTTGTCCGTAGCGCCGGCACAGCTCGAGCAAGGGCGTGTCGATTTCGTACTGGAGCAGGGCGGTGCTGGCGGCGGTGCTGCCCCAACCGATGTCGCGCTGCTCGAACAGCGCGGTTTCGATGCCGTGCGCGGCCAGTTCGTCGGCGATCAGGGCGCCGCTGATGCCGCCCCCGATCACCGCGACCTCGCAGCGCAGGTCCTGCCGCAGCGGCGGAAACGCGTGCATCAGGCCGTTGCGGATCGCCCAGTACGGGGTGCCGCTCTTGAGGTCCATCATGACCGGCGCTGCATCCGGGGCATGCGCCCAGCAAAACCGCTGCGGCGTCAGCGCGGAGTGATTGCGGCGGCGGGGCGCGGCGCAAGCGCGCCGCAGCGGATCAGTGGCGCACGCCGTCGGCGGCGCCGAGCCCGCCGTGTTGCGGGTCGGGTTCCAGCGCCAGTTCGCGTTCGAGTTCGGCGCGGAATTGTTCGAAGCTGATTCCGCGTTCGGCGACTTCGCTGTCGGCGGCGCGGCGCAGCGCCGGCGAGCAGCCCAGGCTGACTTCGCGGCCTTCGCGGCGGTGCAGGCTGGCGGCACGCTCGAGCAGGGCCAGCACGCGCGCGGCGCTTTCCGAGCCGCCGACGATGCGGCCGCCCAGGCCCAGGGTCCATTCGCCTTCACGACGCACGATGCCGCCGAGCAGGCGGCCGGCGTCGTCGCGCAGCTCGGCATGGGGTTCGATGCCGGGGCCCGGCGGCGGCGCGCTGCGCGCCTTGGCCAGCTTGCGCTTCTTGGCGTCGCGGCGGGCCTTGGAGGTGATCGACATGGCGTGCTCCTCGACTCGGGCCGGATCGTCCTGCGGGGGATCATAGCCTGTCGGCCTCGTCGCCCCAAAGATCGGCGCCGGTCGGCCGCGGCGATGCCGGATCGCCGCGGCCGGGGGCGTTACACAGACCGGAGGGCGCATTCAGTGCCGATGCGAGTGTGCTTCATGGTCGGCGGGCGTGGTTTCGACATCGCTCGGGGGCTGCGTTGAGGGCGTCGGGCCAGAGCGAGCCGGCGCGGGCTTGGGAGGATGAGCAGGGTTTCCGCCGTGTCCGTCGTGTCCGTGTGCGCTCGCGGCGGCGGTATCGGAGGGCGAGGGCGGCGGCGGTGCCGCCGGTGCGGCCTGCGGCGAAGCCGCCGTCGCCGGCCGGCGCGGTTTCGCTGCGGGATGCGTCATGGCGGCGTGGCCCGCCGGGTCGGCGCTCGCGGAATCGCCCCTCCTGGCGTCGGCCTGCTCCGAGTGGGCGTGCGCCGGGTAGGCATGTCCGGGACCGGCGTGGCCGGAACCCGCGCCGGCGGTTTCGCCGCCGCCGTGCGAATGCCCGTCGCTGCGCTCGATCCAGTCGCGATACTCGGCCGCGTCCATGCGCGGCATGCGGCGCACGAATGCGACCAGATTCCACAGGTGCGCCTCGTCCATGCTCGCGCCCCAGGCCGGCATGCCCGAAGCCTTGATGCCGTGGCGGATGGTCCAGAACGCCTGGGCCGGGTCGACCGAATGCCGGCTCAGGTTCGGCGGCGCCGGATACAGCCCGCGCGAGAGTTCGGTCGGACCGCGGCCGGGAGCGAGGTGGCAGCCTGCGCACATGGCCTCGTAGTTGCCGGCGCCCTGGCGGATGCGTTCGGCGTCGTCCAGCGTCGGGACCGACAGTTCGCGAGCGCGCACGGCGACCGAACGTTCGCGTGCGTAGTCCAGCAGGGCGTAGACCGGGCGCGTGTGCGGCGCGTCGGCGCCGACGTCGTACAGCCCGGCCCATAGCGCTGCCGCGCCGAGGCCGAGCGCGGCCGTCGCCGCGGCGCCGAGCCGCAGCGTATTGCGTAGCGTGTTGTTCATGGCGTCCTCGTCAGAACCAGAGCCGGATGCCGGCGACGAATCGGGTGTCGTCCACGTCCTCGCCGTCGGCGCGCCGGTAATCGGCGGTGTCGCCGAAGGCGCGCTCGCGGCTCAGGCCGATGTACGGCGCGAAGCGGCGGCTGAACTCGTAGCGCAGGCGCAGGCCGGCTTCGACCGTGCTCAGCCCGCGGCCGACCCCGCGCCGCGCGTCGTCCTTGCCGTTCAGGTCGACCTCGATCAGCGGCTGCAGGATCAGCCGATTGGTCAACAGCAGTTCGTACTCGGCTTCCAGGTTGAGCGCGGTGCGTCCGGATTCGCCGACATAGGCGGTCGCGGCCACTTCGAACTTGTACGGCGACAAGCCCTGCACGCCGAACGCGGCCCAGCTCTGCGACGACTCGGGGCGGAAGTCGTGCTTGATGCCGACTACCGCATCCCACCATGGCGAGATCGCGCGGCCGTACAGCACTTCCAGATCGGCCGATTCGGTGCTGCCGTGCTCGCGCTCGCCTTCGCTGCGCAGCCACAGCCGATCGGTGTCGGTGCCGATCCAGCCCTGCGCTTCCCAGGCCTGGGCGCCGCCGTGCTCGGCCTCGACCGATTCGAGCCGGTTGAACAACAGATAGTGATTGACCGCGGGCGCGTGCTGCATGTGGTGCTGCAGCGGCGGAAACGCCGCGGCGCGGTCGGCCTCGGTCGGCACCGGAATCGGCTCGCGCGGTTCGCCGGCAACCGCGGCCGCGGCGGGCGAGCCATCGGCTACGCCGTGGCCCATCTTCGAATGATCGGCCTCGCCGTGACCCATCTTCGAGTGATCCGTCTGCGAAGGGTCGCCTTCGCCGTGGCCCATCTTCGAATGATCCATCTTCGAATGATCGACTTCGGCCGATTGCGCAGCGGGCGCGTCAGTCTGTTGCGGAGCGTGCCCGGCGTGCGCCGATTGCGCCGCGGCCAGGCCGGGTGCCAGGCCGGCGGCGCACAGCGCCAGGCTCAGTGCGGAAATACGCGAACGACGACGGCTCATTCTTCGACCCTCACTTCGCGCATCATCCCGGCTTCCATGTGGTAGAGCAGGTGGCAGTGGTAGGCCCAGCGGCCGAGCGCATCGGCGCGCACGCGGTAACTGCGGCGCGTGCCGGGCGGCATGTCGATGGTGTGTTTGCGCAGGTGGAATTCGCCGCGCTCGTTCTCCAGGTCGCTCCACAGGCCGTGCAGGTGGATCGGGTGAGTCATCATGGTGTCGTTGACCAGCACCACCCGCAGGCGCTCGCCGTAGGTCATGCGGATCGGCTCGGCGCCTTCGAACTTCTGCCCGTCGAAGGACCAGGCGAACTTTTCCATGTGGCCGGTCAGGTGCAGCTCGATCTCGCGGCCGGGCTCGCGCCCGTCGGGATCGTCGAACAGGCTGCGCATGTCGGCATAGGTCAGCACCTTGCGGCCGTTGCCGCGCAGGCCGATGCCGGGGTCGTCGAGCTTGGGCGCCACGCTCATCGCACGCATGTCGATCAGGCGCGGGTCGCCCTGGGGCGCCGCCGCGGCGCCGTGCTGGGCGTGAGCGCCGCCGCCCATGTTCGCGCCGCAGCCGCCTTCCATGCCCTTGGTCCCTCCGCCGTGGCCCATGTTGGCGCCGCAACCGCCTTCCATGCCCTTCATGCCGCCCATGTCGTGGCCGCCGTGACCCATGCCGCCGTGGCCCATGTCGTCCATGGTCAGCAACGGCCGTGGATCGTTGCGCGGCACTTCGGCCTGCAGGCCCTCGCGCACCGCCAGGGTGCCGCGTACATAACCGGTGCGGGCGTTGTCCTGGCAGAAGATGGTGTAGGCGTCCTGGCCGCTGGGTTCGACCAGCACGTCGAAGGTCTCGGCCACGGCGATGCGGAATTCGTCGACCGTGACCGGGTGGATGTACTGGCCGTCGGCGGCGACCACGGTCATCTTCAGCCCCGGAATGCGCACGTCGAAGTAGGTCATCGCCGAGCCGTTGACGAAACGCAGCAGCACCTTCTCGCCGGGCCGGAACAGGCCGGTCCAGTTGCCGGCCGGCGTGCGGCCGTTGAGCAGATAGGTGTAGGTGTGGCCGTTGACATCGGACAGGTCGGTCGGGGTCATGCGCATCCGTCCCCATTCGCCGCGGTCGCGCAGGGTCTCGCGCAGACCGCGCTCGCCCGCGTCGCGGAGAAAATCGCCGACGGTGCGCTTGTAGTAGTTGTCGTAGCTCGACATCTTCTTGAGCCGGCGGAACAGCGCCGCCGGGTCCAGGTCGGTCCAGTCCGACAACAGCAGCACGTGCTCGCGGTCGTAGCGGAACGGCGCCGGTTCGCGCGGGTCGATCACGATCGCGCCGTACAGGCCGGCCTGTTCCTGGAACAGGGAATGGCTGTGGTACCAGTAGGTGCCGGATTGGCCGACCTTGAACCGGTAGACATAGCTCTCGCCCGGGCGGATGCCGTCGAAGCTGAGTCCTGGCACGCCGTCCATGTTGGCCGGCAGGATCAGCCCGTGCCAATGGATCGAGGTCATGCCCTCGCGCAGGCGGTTGGCGACGCGCAGGGTCACGGTGTCGCCTTCGCGCCAGCGCAGCAGCGGCGCCGGCAGGCTGCCGTTGACGGTGATCGCGCTGCGCACGCGGCCGGTGAAATCGACCGGCGCGGCGCCGATCGACAGGTCGAATTCGGTGCCGCTGAGCACCTGCGGCGCGCCGGCCAGCGGCGCGGCCGCGGCGTGGCGCCACAAGCCGCTGCCGGCGACGAGGCCGCCGACGGCGAGGCCGGTGACGAAGCGGCGCCGGCTGGCGTCGGGCGGATGCGCGGCGTCGTTGCCGCCGAGACGGGGATATCGGTTCATGAGACCTTCCTTGCGGGAAGCGTCGCGAGCAGTGTCGCGAAGCGTTCGGGTCCGGGCAAGCGGCACGCGCAAGGGGCGCAGCGGCCACGGACAGTCGCGGCAGGCGCGCACGCGGGAGGCGCGCGGCGATGCCGGTCAGCGGAGCGCGAGCTCCGGCGAAGGACTCAGGCGATGGGAGGTCGGATCAGGCGGTTCGAGCCGGCGTCGGGCGCAACCGTGTCCGGCGCCGGCGCCGGGCGCGCGGCGGCCAGCGGCGCCGGCAGGGGCAGAGCGATGCGGACGATCGCGGCGGCTTGCAGGCAGTCGCACTGGCACAAGGCTTTGCCGCAACAGTCGTCGGTCGGCGGGCCGCGGTCGGGCGCCGGCGATTCGGGGGCGAGGGCCGGTGCGGAATCGGTCGCCCGTTCGCGGCCATGGCAATCGCTTGAAGCGTCGTCCGCCGCCGATCCGGTCGCGGCCAGCGCGACGGCGCGGTCGGGGGCGGCATGCATGGCATGCGCTCCGCTCACGGACATGGCCGCCGCCGCATAGCCGTTCAGGCTCAGGGCGACGACCAGCAGCACGCGCAACAGGAGCGAATACAGAGTCATGAAACGCCGACAGGAGGGCGGGGCACAGAATGGTGCAGCGGCCGCCGGGTTTCAAGCCGCTGCCGATGGGTCCGCGCGATGCAGCATGCAACCTTCCCACGTGGGAAGGTCAAGCCGCGGGTCGCGCCCCTCACCGCGCCAGATCGCCGTATTCGGTGTACAGCACGCGCTCGACCCGGCCCCGGCCGATGCCGTCGCCGACCCGCAACTCGCCGCTGCCGCGCGCCTGCGGACGGCGTAGCGTCTGGCCTTCCGGCGCCGCATCGCCGTCGATGCGGACGATCTGGTCCATGTCCGGAGCGCCTTCGATGCGATGGGCCAGGAAGCGTTCGCGGCCGCGGCCAAAGGCGATCCAGGCGCCGGGGTCGGGCCTGCGGCCGGGTTCGAAGCGGCGGAAATGCACGATCCGGCGCACCGTCACTTCCACCTCGCGCGCGATCGGCGTCCCGTCGCGTTCGAAATGGCCGCGATAGAGGTCGGCGCGGAAGCGCGCTTCGGGCTTGATCGTCTGCACCAGCGCCCAGCGCTCGCTCGGCGCCAGGGTGTAGTAGTCCTGCGGGTGGCGGCCGGCGTCGTCGCGGTACGACGCCAGCGCTTGCGCCGGCAGTTCGGCCTCGAAGATCAACTGGTAGTCGTGCGGCGAATGCAGCATCGGCAGATGCGAGAGATAGACCGTATCGACCCCGGCCACCAGCATGCCGTGGGTGTTGGGCGCATCGGCGAACTCGCCGGCGTGGGGCACGCGGGCGAAGGCGTACTGAGCGCGCGTGTCCTGGTGGAGGAAATCGCCGAGCCCCTCGACATCGGCCCGCCAGCGGCGCAGGACCGCACCGTCCAGCGCCAGGCCGTGCTCGTCCGGCTGCAATGCCGTGCCGATCGGATACAACTCGCCGGGGCGGGCGCTCATCTCGACGTGCGCGCCCAGGACCTGCGCGACCGGCCGGCGGCGGGCGAATGCCTCCAGGCGCGCCGCGCTGGCGCGGTAGGCGTTCAGATCGCGCACGGTCAGCAGTCCCGGATACAGGCTGTCGCCGCTGAACAGGCTGCGGGTGGGCGGATCGTAGACCGCGATATGCGCCGGGTCGTGCCCCGGCAGCGGCAGCACGCGCAGTTCGCGGCCGCCGAGGTCGAACCCGGCCTCGCCTTCGGGCCAACGCGTCAGGCCGAAGAACGCGGCGACTTCCTCGACGGAACGGCCGACGACATGGGTTTGCGGGCGATCGCGGAAAGCGGCGTCGCCGTGCGTGTGGTCGCGATGCGAATGGGTGTGCGCGACGACCAGCGGCAAGGTTTCGCCGCGGCCGTGTTCGCGCTGCCATTGAGCGAGCAATGCGTCGACGGTGGCACGCAACGGGAGATCGCTGCCGGCGACGGGTTCGGCGCCGCTGTCCAGCAGCAGGGCGCGGCGTTCGCCGGCGATCAGATACAGGAACGGCGCCTCGAAATTGGAGCGCTTGGACTGGCGCAGCACCCATAGCCCCGGTGCGGCGGCCTGTACTTGCAGGGTGGGTTCGCCGGCGGCGCCATGGACCCAGCGCTGCGGCAGGTCCAAGGCGCGGCCGGGCAGGGCGGCGCACAGCAAGACGGCGGGCAGGAGCGTACGTAGCAGCAGGCGCGACAGGGGCATGCGGGCCGGGACCGGAAGCAAAGCCCGATTATCGCCGTCCGCGTCCGATCCGCGAGCCCGGCGCGACGCCGGCGGGTGCTGTCCTGCAGCACGCGGAGCAGCGCAGCCGCACGCCGGCCACACCGGAAGCGTGAACCCGGCCGGCAATCCGGCGCATCCGCGCCGCGGTAAGCGGCCTCAGCCGTTGACAGCGCTGTCATAGCGAGGACATTCGGCCGGTCTGCCGCGGCAGACGCCCCCACTGGCTGCAGGAGAGTCCGCCCATGAACCTCGTACGCTTCGCATCTTCGGCCTTGCTGGCATCGCTGTTCGGCGCCGTCTGCGCACCGTCGCCGGCCGCCGCGCAGACCCTGGTCTGGCAGGACGAATTCAACGGCCCGGCCATCGACCGCAACCGCTGGACCTACGACGTCGGCGACGGCTGCCAGATCGGCCTGTGCGGCTGGGGCAACAGCGAGCTGCAGTACTACACCAGCCGGCCGGAGAATGCGCGGATCGAGAACGGTCGCCTGGTGATCGAAGCGCGGCGGGAGGCCTTCGGCAGCCGCGGTTTCACGTCGGCGCGACTCAAGACCGAAGGTCGCCTGCACTTCAAATACGGCACGTTGGAGGCGCGGATCAAGGTGCCGGACCTGCGCAACGGCCTGTGGCCGGCGTACTGGATGCTGGGCACGGTCGGCAACTGGCCGGCGCGCGGCGAAATCGACCTGATGGAGATGGGCTCGGCCGCGGCGATCGGCGCCGGCTTGACCAATCGCCGTGTCGGCGCGGCGGTGCATTGGGACTACCGCGGTTCGCAGGCCGATTACGGCCGCGACTACGACAGCGCGTCGGACCTCGCCGGCGGTTTCCACGTGTACCGCATGACCTGGGACCCGCAGTTCATCCGCGTGTCGGTCGACGGCCGGCAGTTCTTCGAATTCGCGATTTCCGACATCGAAGGTGCGTCGCTGCACGAGTTTCACCAACAGCACTTTCTGCTGTTGAACCTGGCCGTCGGCGGCAGCTATACCGGCATCCTGTCCAATGCCGGCATCAGCGCGCCGCTGCCGGGCAGGATGGAAATCGACTACATCCGCCTGTACCAGAACCCGGGCAGCGAGCTCTACACCGGCGCCGAAGCGCCGGCGGGCAAATTCGGCGTGTACACCGAGCGCGGCGATATGAACGCGCGTCTGAACTACGGCCGCGACGCGGAACTGTATCTGTGGAACAACCTGACGCCGATCGCCGCGCCGGCCTACGAGGGCAGCCAGTCGATGGCGTTCCGCGCCAACGCCGGCGCCTGGTACGGCCTCGGGGTGTATACCGGCTATCGCAACCTGAGCCGTTTCGGCAACGGCCGGCTCAAGTTCCATATGCGCACCACCGCGACGAACAGCTTCAAGATCGGCCTCAACAGCTCCTTCGGCGACAGTTGGATCGTGTTCGCTCCGGGCGGCCAGCAGTACGGGCTGGTGCGCGACGGCCGCTGGCACGAGGTCAGTATTCCATTCAGCGCTTTCCATGATCTGGATCTGCGCGCCTTGAAGCAGATGTTCATGCTCGCGGCCGATCCGCCGGGCAGCAACGTCGACGTCTTCGTCGACAACGTCTACTACCAGGACTACTGATCGCCGCGCACGATCGCACGCAATGCGATGCCGCACGGTCGTTCCGGACCGTGCGGCGCAGCACACAACTCGCAGCGAAGCGCGCGCGCTTCGCCTTGCCAACGCCGCCCGCTGCGCTTACTTTATCCGGCACTCGACGGCGCTGTTGCGGCCGTCTCTCAGCCAGCCGGCGCCCGCGCCCGCAAGCTCGCCCCTCTCCCAGAGCTTGCAGGTGCTTCCGTGAAATCCTCTCGCGGCGCGCATATCGCGCCAGTCCGTGTCCTTGCGCGCGCGCTTCCGCGGCCGCACACGTCCCACCTTGTCGCCGCCGCCTGCGGAGGCGCGCCATGATCGGCGAAGCCAATGGACTGGCGCGTCAGGATTCCGCTCCCGTTTCGGCGCAAGCGACCGTCGCTGCGCCACCGTTGTTGTCCGGCTATCAGGCGCAGGACTCGCTGTTTTCCTCGTCGCAGCAACAACTGCACGCGCGCGGCCTGCTCGCGCCGCTCGGCCGCGCCATCGACGAGGATCTCGCCGGCGCCGCCGAAGGCCTGCTGGCCGACATCGCGATCGAACACGGCCGTTTGCCTTTGCTCGGCGCGGTGCCGTTCGACCGCAGCCAGGGCGCGCGGTTGTGGTTGCCGACCCAGGCGGTGTTCGCGGCCGGACGCGCGCGCCATCGCGGAGCGGCGCTCAGCGCCGTGCCCGGCGGCGAAGCGCGCGCGCGGCCGGCGATCGAGCCGGTGCCGGCGCCGGCCCAGTTCAAGCGCAACGTCGAACGCTCGCTGGCGCAGATCCGCGACGGCGCGTTGCGCAAGGTGGTGATGTCGCGCAGCCTGCGCATCGGCGCGCGAGTGGACGTACCGCAGTTGTTGGCGCAACTGCTGGCGCGTGCGCCTTCGGCGTACACCTTCGCCATGGACCTGGCCGCGTTGCAAGGGGCGCCGGCTTGCCTGATCGGCTCGAGCCCGGAGTTGCTGCTGGCCAAGCGCGGGGCGCGCATCGTGTCCAATCCGTTGGCCGGGTCGATTCCGCGCGCCGCCGATCCCGACGAAGATGCGCGCCGTGCCCGCGGTTTGCTGGAATCGGCCAAGGACCTGCACGAGCACGCCCTGGTGGTCGAGGCGGTGGCGGCGAATCTGGCGCCGTATTGCCGCGAGTTGCGAGTGCCGCCGATGCCGTCGTTGCTGGCGACGCCGACCATGTGGCACCTGTCGACCCGGGTCGACGGCGTGCTGAAAGACCCGGCGACCGGCTCCCTGCGCCTGGCGTTGGCGCTGCACCCGACCCCGGCGGTGTGCGGCGCGCCGACCGAGCGCGCGCGCGACGCGATCCGCGAACTGGAAGGCTACGACCGCGGACTGTTCACCGGCCTGGTCGGTTGGTGCGATGCCGACGGCGACGGCGAATGGGCGGTGACCATCCGTTGCGCCCTGGTCGAAGAGCAGCGGACAACGGTGTTTGCCGGCGCCGGCATCGTCGCGGGGTCCGAGCCGGAGGCCGAGCTGACCGAAACCAGCGCCAAGCTGAGGACCATGCTGGGAGCGATGGGGCTGGCGCACGCCGTGGAGCCGGCAATGGGGGAGGGCGGGGCATGAGCGCCGCATCGGAGAATGGGCCCGATCGCCTGGACGGCTTCGTGCCCTGGCCGGCGGAATTCGCCCGACGCTACCGCGAACGCGGCCACTGGGCCGGCATCGGCCTGTACACGCGGCTGGCGCAGCTCGCCGCGCAGCATTCCGGGCGCACAGCGCTGGTCTGCGGCGATCGCCGCTGGTCGTATGCGGAGTTCGACAGGCGCGTGCGCGCCTTCGCCGCCGGATTGCGCCGCGTGGGGATCGCGGCGCGGGACCGGGTGGTGTTGCAGCTGCCGAATCTGGCCGAGCATTACGTCGCTTGCTACGCGCTGTTCCGGGTCGGCGCGCTGCCGGTGTTCGCGTTGCCGGCGCACCGGCGCGCGGAGATCGGGTACTTCGTCGGCCACGCCCAGGCCCGTGCGGCGATCGTCGCCGACCGCGAAGCCGGTTTCGACTATCGGGCGATGCTGCGCGAACTGCAGGCCGAGCACGCTTGCCTGGAGTCGGCGATCGTGGTCGGCGACGCGCAGGAATTCCACGCGTTCGACGCGCTCTACGACGAACCGCTGCCGGCCGGGGAGCCGGTCGATGGCCCGGATGCGGGCGAGGTCGCGTTTCTGCAACTGTCCGGCGGCAGCACCGGCGTGCCCAAGCTGATCCCGCGCACTCACGACGACTATCTGTACAGCGTCCGCGCCAGTGCCCGGATCTGCGGCCTGGACCCGCATTGCGTTTATCTGTGCGCTCTTCCGGCCGCGCATAACTTCCCGATGAGTTCGCCCGGCGCCCTGGGCGTGTTCGATGCCGGCGGCTGCGTGGTGCTGGCGCGACGCCCCGAGGCGGACGCCTGTTTCGAACTGATCCAGCGCGAGCGGGTCACCCTTACCGCGGTGGTGCCGGCGCTGGCGCTGGCCTGGCTGGAGTCGGCCGCGCGCCGCCGCTACGACCTGTCCAGCCTGCGCACCATCCAGATCGGCGGCGCGCATCTGGCCGGCGAGGTCGCCCGGCGCGTGCCGGAGGCCTTCGGCTGCCGCCTGCAGCAGGTATTCGGCATGGCCGAGGGGCTGGTCAACTACACCCGCGACGACGATCCGGCGGAGCTGGTGTTGGGCAGCCAGGGCCGGCCGATCAGCGACGACGACGAGATCCGCATCGTCGACGACGAAGACGTCGAGGTCGCCGAGGGCGAAGTCGGGCATTTGCTGACCCGCGGCCCTTACACCATCCGCGGTTACTACAAGGCCGAGGCGCATAACGCGCGCGCTTTCACCGTCGACGGCTTCTATCGCACCGGCGACCGCGTGCGCCGCCTGCCGAGCGGTCATCTGGTGGTGGAGGGGCGGGCCAAGGACCTGGTCAACCGCGGCGGCGAAAAGATCGCCGCGGAAGAAGTCGAAAGCCATTTGCTCGCCCATCCGGCGGTGTTCGACGCCGCCCTGGTGGCGATGCCGGACCGCTGGCTGGGCGAGAAGAGCTGCGCGTTCGTGGTGTTGCGCGAGCCGGCGCCGGCGCCGCGCGAGCTGCAACGTTTCGTGCGCGAGCGTGGCGTGGCCGCCTACAAGGTGCCCGACCGGATCGAAGTGGTCGCGCAGCTGCCGCGGACCGCGGTCGGCAAGATCGACAAGAAGGCCTTGCGCGCGCGCCTCGCCCCGGGCGCCCCCGTTTCCGCCGCCGCGCCGACCGCGGCGGCTTTCCCTACCGTTATCGCAGACCCTTCATGACGATCCCGACTATTGCCAGTTACCCCATGCCGGGCGCCGAGCGCCTGCCTGCCAACCGCGTCGACTGGCGACCCGAGCCGGCGCGGGCCGTGCTCTTGATCCACGACATGCAGGACTATTTCCTCGGCTTCTACGACCGCAGCCAGGCGCCGGTGCCGGCGCTGATCGACAATATCCGCGCCTTGCGCGAAGCCTGCGACGGCGCCGGCGTGCCGGTGGTCTACACCGCCCAGCCCGGCGCACAGAGCGCGGCCCAGCGCGGGCTGCTGCAGCCGTGGTGGGGGCCGGGCATCACCGCCAAGCCGGAGCTGACCCCGGTCGCGGCGCAGATCGCGCCGCGGCCGCAGGACACGGTGCTGACGAAGTGGCGCTACAGCGCGTTCGTCTCCAGCGACCTGGGCGAGCGCATGCGCGCGCAAGGCCGCGATCAACTGATCGTGTGCGGCATCTACGCCCATATCGGCTGCATGATGACCGTGGCCGACGCCTTCATGCACGACATTCAGCCGTTCCTGGTCGGCGACGCGGTCGCGGATTTTTCCGCCCAGGAACATGCGATGGCGCTGGATTACGTCTCGCGCCGCTGCGGCGTGGTGATCGACCGCGCCGGCTGCGAGGCGGCGCTGAGCGCGGGCCTGGGACTGCCGCGCAGCCTGGTGCAGCTGCGCAGCGAACTGGCGCAGATCGTCGAATTGCCCTTGGATGAAGTCGGCGCCGACGACAATCCGTTCGAGATCGGCCTGGATTCGATCCGGTTGATGAGCTTGCTGGAACGCTGGTCGGCCGGCGGCGAGCGCATCGGCCTGGTCGAGTTGGCCGAACGCGCCAGCGTCGCCGACTGGTGGCGGTTGATCGATTCGCGCCGGGCAGCCTGATGAGCGGACCGGAGGTTTTGGGCCTGACCGGGCCGCAATACGGCATGTGGGCCGCGCAGCAACTCGACCCCGACAGCCCGTCGCTGTGGACCGCCGAAGCGGTGGAACTGGAGGGCGAACTCGATGTGGAGGCCCTGCAGGCGGCGGTGACGCAGACCCTGCGTGCCTGCGATGCGCTGCATATGCGCTACCGCGACGGTGCAAGCGGTCTGATCCAGGCGTTGGACCCGGCTCGCTGCGTCGAATGGCCGTCGATCGATTTCTCCACCGCCGCCGATCCATGGAGCGAGGCGCTGGGCTGGATGCACAAGGACCTCGCGCGCCGCGCCGATCTGACGCAGGGGCCGTTGTTCGCCAGCGCGCTGCTCCGGCTCGGGCCGCGACGGCATCTGTGGTATCTGCGCGTCCACCACATCGCGCTGGACGGCTTCGCCTATTTGCTGCTGATCCATCGCGTCGCCGAACTGTACAGCGCCGCCGTCGGCGGGCCCGCGGCGTCGGCGGCGCGCGACTGGTCGTTGGCGCCGGTGGTGGCCGAAGACGCCGCTTACCGGCGCTCGGCGCGCTGTGCAGAAGACCGCGCGTTCTGGCTCGGGCGTTTCCAGGGCGCGGGCGAGCCGGTCACGCTGGGGCGCAAGTGCGCGCCCGACGCCGCTGCGCATTCGTTGCGCCACTTGCTGCCGTCGGCGCAGTACCCGGCCTGGCAAGCCGCCGCGAGGGCGGCGGGTGCGGATTGGGCGAGCTGGCTGGTCGCAGCGATCGCGGCCTGGATGCATGCCCGCAGCGGTGCGCGCGAGATCGCGCTCGGTCTGCTGGTCATGAACCGGCTGGGCAGCGCCGCGCTGGGCGTCCCATGCATGGCGATGAACGTGGTGCCGCTGCGGATCGCGCTCGACCCGGGCCAGAGCTTCGATGCGCTGGTGCGCGAGGTCGCCAGCGAACTGCGCGCCCTGCGCCCGCACCAACGCTACAACTACGAGTGGCTGCGCGGCGACCTCGGCCTGGCCGACAGCCACGCGCAATTGTATGGGCCGGTGCTGAACCTGATGCCGTTCGACCGCGGCTTCGTCTTCGACGGCTTGCGCAGCCGCGCCCATCCGATTTCGGTCGGCTCGGTCGAAGACCTCGATATCACCGTCTCGCCTTTGCCCGACGGCCTGCGCCTGGACCTGGAGGCGAACCCGCAGGCCTATCCGGCTGAGGTGCTGGAAGCGCACCAAGCGGCCCTGCTGAACTTGCTCGATGCGGTCATCGCCCGCCCGGACACCAGTCTGGCGACGCTGGCGGCGCACTGCGGCGGCACCGCCGCGGAGGCCGCATGAGCGCGCCGTCGCGGCCGCGGTTGCTGCGGGTCGCGCGCATCGTCCAACGCAGTCCGCAGATGCGCCGCATTACTTTGTCGGGCGCGGACCTGGCCGGGTTTCCGGGCGGTTGCGAGGGCGCCCACATCAAACTGTTGTTCCCGGCCGTGGCCGGCGAGGCGCCGGCGCTGCCCGGCATGGGCGAGCGCGGGCCGGTGTGGCCGGCCGATGCGCCGCGTCCGCACGTGCGCACCTACACCGTGGCGCGCCACGACCCGCAGGCCTGCGAGCTGGATGTCGATATCGTCCTGCACGGCGACGACGGTCCGGCCTCGCGCTGGGCGGCGACTGCACGCCCGGGCGACCCGCTCGGCCTGGCCGGTCCGGCCGGTCCGCCGTTGTTCCAGCCGCAAGCCGAACGCTTTGTGCTGATCGGCGACCCGAGCAGTTACGCATTGCTGTGCGCAGTGATCGCGCAACTGCCGGCGCAGGCCCGGGTGGACGCGTTGCTGGAAGTGCCCGATGCCGGCGAGATACTCGACCTGCCGCCGCACCCGTGCCTGCATGCGCGCTGGTTCTCGCGCGACGGGGCGCCGGCGGCGCCGAGCCGGCGGCTGCTGGATGCGCTGCGGGCCATGCCATGGCCGACCGGGCAGAGGCTGTCGGTGACCTTGGCCGGCGAAACCGCTCAAGTGGTGGCGATCCGCGACTTCCTCGCCCGCGAGCGCGAGGTGCCGCGCTCGATGATGTACGCCGTGCCGTACTGGAAAGAAACTTGGGATGAGGACCGGTATCACGAAGAGCGGCATCGGATCATGGATGCGTTCGAGGAAGCGGCGGCATGAACGCCGGCGCTGCGAGCGCGAGCGCCGGCGAATTCGCCGGCCGCTTGGTGCTGGTCACGGGCGCCGCCCGGGGCATCGGCGCCGCCACCGCGGAGCGCTTGGCGGGCGAGGGGGCGCGGCTGGCGCTGATCGATCGCGACGGCGACACGCTCGCGGCGACCGCCGCGAGGTTGCGCGACTGCGGCGCCGAAGTCGGCGCGACCGCGCTCGACCTGGCCGACGCCGCAGCGGTGGATTCGGTGGTCGCGGCGATCGAGCGCGAGCGCGGCCCGATCGAGCACCTGGCCCATGTCGCCGGCATCCTGCGCGTCGGCGCCAGCCTGGAGCTCGATCTCGAAGACTGGGACGCCTGCATGGCGGTCAACGCACGGGCGGTGTTCGCGACCACCCGCGCGGTCGCCCGGCGCATGCGCGAACGCGGCCGCGGCAGCATCGTCGCCGTCGGCTCCAACGCCGCCGCCGCGCCGCGGATCGGCATGGCCGCCTATGCCGCCTCCAAGGCCGCCGCGCACCAGTACCTGCGCTGTCTGGCGCTGGAGCTGGCGCCGTTCGGCATCCGCTGCAATATCGTCTCGCCCGGCTCGACCGACACCGCGATGCAGCGCGCCTTCGCCGCCGACGAGCAGGCGCGGCGCGACATCCTCTACGGCGTGCCGGCGTCCTATCGGCTCGGCATCCCGCTGCGGCGCATCGCCGAACCCGACGACATCGCCGAAGCGGTCTGCTTCCTGCTGTCCGACCGCGCCCGCCACATCACCCTGCACGATCTGCGCATCGACGGCGGCGCGACCCTCGACGCCTGAGCGCACGGTCGAAACCCTGCGCACGACGGTCGCCCGCAAGATGCCGAGCGCCGCCAGGGCGCGCCGCCGCCCGCATAGCGCGAAGCCCGACACCACGCGGTCCGGGCGGTGCGGGGCAGAATGCTGCAGCGGCGCGGTCTAAACGGTGTGAAGCGTGGCGCCGGGGCGCCGCGCTAGGCTGCCCGCATGAGCGCCGACGCCGCCCGCGACGATCTGATCGTGGTTCGCCCGGAAGGGCTGTACTGCCCGCACGGGAAGTTCTACGTCGACCCGTGGCGGCCGGTGCCGCGGGCGGTCATCACTCACGGCCATGGCGATCATGCGCGGCACGGCATGGGGGAGTACCACGGCACTCGCGACGGTTTGCCGATCCTACGCTGGCGCCTGGGCGAACAGGACTATCGCAGCTACGACTACGCCGAGGTCTTCGCGCTCGGCGACGCGAGCGTGTCGCTGCATCCGGCCGGGCATGTGCTCGGTTCGGCGCAGGTGCGGATCGAGGCCGGCGGCCGGGTCTGGGTGGTGTCGGGCGACTACAAGCGCCAGCACGACCCGACCTGCGCACCGTTCCGGCCGCAGCGCTGCGACGTCTTCGTCACCGAGTCGACCTTCGCCCTGCCGGTCTACCGCTGGCCCGACACCGCCGAGGTGGTGGCCGAGATCGTGCAATGGCGTCTCGACTGCGCGGCGCGCGGCGAGGCCGCGGTGCTGTTCTGCTATGCGTTGGGCAAAGCGCAGCGCCTGCTGGCCGAACTGGCTCGGATCGATCCGCGCAGGGTCTGGCTGCACGGCGCGATCGCCGCGGGAGTCGAGGTCTATCGCCGGGCCGGCATCGCCATGGTCGAGACCGCGCACGTGGCCGAGCAGGGCGGACGCGACGACTACGCGGGCGAACTGGTGCTGGCGCCGCCCTCGGCGGCCGGCTCGGCCTGGATGCGCCGGTTCCGCCGGGTCCAGACCGGCTTCGCCTCGGGTTGGATGCGAGTGCGCGGCAATCGCCGCCGGCGCAACATCGACCGCGGCTTTGTGGTTTCCGACCACGCCGACTGGCCGGCGTTGTTGCGCAGCGTCGAGGACAGCGGTGCCGGTCGCGTGATCGCGACGCACGGGCGCAGCGACGCGCTGCTGCGTAGCCTGGCCGAACGCGGCCTGCGCACCGAGGCGTGGCGCAGCGCCGAATTCGAAAGCCCGGCGACATGAAGCGCCTCGCCGCCCTGTACCAGCAGCTCGACCGCAGCACCGCGACCGGCGACAAACGCGCCGCCCTGCGCGCCTATTTCGAACAGGCGTCGACGCAGGACCTGGCCTGGGCCCTGTGGCTGCTGTCCGGCGCCAAGCTGGCGCGCATCGCCAATACCCGCGAATTGCGCGAATGGATCGCCGCCGAGGCGGCTTTGCCGGTGTGGCTGGTCGACGAGAGCTACGACCAGGTCGGCGACCTGGCCGAAACCTTGACCCTGCTGCTGGACGACCCCGAACGCAATCTGGACCTGCCGCTGCATGTATGGATCGATCAGCGGCTGGCGCCGTGTGCAGGCGCCGACCCGATCACTCGTCGCGAAGCCGTGGTCGCCGGTTGGCGTTCGCTGCCGTTCGCGCAGCGTTTCGTGTTCAACAAGCTGTTGACCGGCGCGCTGCGGGTCGGCGTGTCGCAGAAACTCGTACAGCAGGCGTTGGCGGAATGGTCGCGGGTCGACATCGCCCTGATCGCCCAGCGCATGCTCGGCGACTGGGCGCCGTCGCCGCAGTTCGTCGCCGGCCTGCTCGAGCCGCAGGCGCGGGTCGAGGACCGGCAGCAGCCGTACCCGTTCTTCCTCGCCTCGCCGCTGGAGACGCCGGTCGAGCGCCTCGGCGCGGTCGAGGACTGGCTGCTGGAATGGAAATGGGACGGCATCCGATTGCAGTTGTTGCGCCGGCGCGGCGAGGCGGTGCTGTGGTCGCGCGGCGAGGAACGTCTGGACGGGCGTTTCCCCGAGATCGAGGCGGCGGCGCAACGGCTGCGCCGCGACTGCGTGATCGACGGCGAGCTGCTGGTCTGGCGCGAGGGCGACGAGACGCCGCGGCCGTTCGCCGCGCTGCAGACTCGGATCCAGCGTCGCAAGCCCGGCGCCAAGACCCTGGCCGAAGCGCCGGCGCGGGTGCTGGCCTACGATCTGCTCGAACTCGACGGCGAAGACTGGCGCGCGCGCCCGCTGTCGCTGCGCCGCGCCGCCCTGGCCGAGTTGCTGCAGCAGATCGGCGAGCCGTGCATCGCCGTATCGCCGCAGGTGCCGGCGCGGAGTTGGCAGCAAGCGGCGGCCTGCCGCGAGCAGGCGCGCGAACGCGGAGTCGAAGGACTGATGCTCAAGCGCCGCGAATCGACTTACCAGCGCGGCCGCCGTCGCGGCGACTGGTGGAAATGGAAGATCGATCCGCTGAGCATCGATGCGGTGCTGGTCTATGCCCAGTCCGGCCACGGCCGGCGCAGCAGTCTTTACACCGATTACACCTTCGCGCTGTGGGACGAGGGCGCGCTGGTGCCGGTGGCCAAGGCGTACTCGGGATTGGACGATACCGAGATCCTAGCGCTGGACCGATGGATTCGCGCCCACACCCTGGAGCGATTCGGGCCGGTGCGGTCGGTCGAGCCGCAGCAGGTGTTCGAGCTCGCTTTCGAAGCCGTCAATCGTTCCGGCCGGCACAAATCGGGCGTTGCGGTGCGCTTTCCGCGCATCCTGCGCTGGCGCCACGACAAACCCGCGGCGGAAGCCGACCGGTTGGACACGCTGCGGGCGCTGGCGCCCTAGATCCCGCGCGTCTCAGTCCGCATCCGCACACAGCGCCTGCAGGGCGAGCGCGTCCTCGACCGCATGTCCGGCCGCGGTATTGTCGAAGATGCACCAGGCCTCGGCATCGCCGGACGATGCCAGCGCCGCCTGCGCCATCGCCCGCAGGCGCTGCGACCCGTAGGCGCTGTAGTAGACCTGCGGCGAGCCGTGCCAGCGCCAGTAGCGCACGCCGCCAGCGGCGCCAGGCGTCGCGGCGGCGGCGAGCGGTAGCGCCGGATCTACCCCGGCGCGGCCGATCCGGTGCCGCTGCAGCAGCGCCTGCGCGGCCGGTTCGAACCAACTGCGGTGGCGTGGCTCGCACACCGCCGGCGCAGCGCTGCGCCGGCCGAGCATGGCGAAGAAGTGCGCCGCGACCGCGGCATCGAAGGCCAGCCGCGGCGGCAACTGCACCAGCAGCACGCCGAGCTTGGCGCCTAGCCCTTCGACCTGGCCGACGAACTCGGCGAGCGGTTCGCCGACGCTGCGCAAGCCGGCCTCGTGGGTGATGCTGCGCGGCAGCTTCACGCTGAAGCGGAAGCCGTCGGGCACGCTGGCCGCCCAGCGTTCGTAGGTCGCACGCCGGTGCGGGCGATAGAACGAGGAGTTGATCTCGACCGCATCGAAACGGCTGGCGTAGCGCTGCAGGACGCTGTCGCCGGCGCCGAAGTGCGATCGGGATGCGGCCGGCAGCGACCAGCCTGCGCAGCCGATGCGCAGGCGCTGGGGCGAGGCGGCGGATCGATGCGCGGTAGGCAAGCTGCGATTCCGGGTAGAGGGTGGGTCGATGCTTGGGCTCGCTTCGTTGTCGCGGCGTGAATGCGGGTTTCTTCACGCCGCCGCTGTGCGCGCTTAACGCCGCAACCGCGAGGCTGTGGCCATCGCAAGGGAGAACCCAGATGCAATACAAGCATTTTCGCTTCGGCAAAGGGTTTCGGGTCGCGTTCACGTTGCGCCGCGCCCAGGCCGCCGAGATGGTGATCGCGCCCGGCGACAGCGAGGGCGGTCCGGACAATCGCCATCGCGGCGCCGACCAATGGCTGTACGTCGTGTCCGGCACCGGCGTGGCGATCGTCGAGGGCGTGCGGCGGACCTTGCGCGCCGGCAGCCTGATCGCGATCGAACGCGGCGAGCGCCACGAAATCCGCAATACCGGCCGCAGTCTGCTCAAGACCGTCAATTTCTATACGCCGCCGGCTTACGACCCGGACCAAGACCCGCTCCCGGCCGGCAAACGTTGAGCTGCCCGGCCCACCGGCTATCGATCGCTCGACTTCGACCCAGCGTTCAGGAGACCGTACATGTCGCATACCCCGCAGGAACTCGAGCAGAAATTCTGGAAGGCACTGGAGTCCGACCGCACCGTGATGCTGGGCTTGGAGAGCGCAGGCGGCCGCCTCGGTTTGCCGCGGCCGATGACCGCGCTGTACGAGCACGCGCACGGGCCGATATGGTTTTTCACCGCGACCGACAACGGGCTGGTGCAGGCCCAGGACGGCGACTCGGCTGCGGCGGTGATGACCCTGGCCTCGAAAGACCATGCACTGTTCGCGACCGTGACCGGTCAACTGCATCGCCGGCTCGACCGTGCGGTGATCGAGCGGCTGTGGAATCCCTTCATCGCCGCCTGGTACGAGGGCGGCAAGGACGATCCCAAGCTCGCCCTGCTGCGGTTTGATCCGGACCAGGCCGAAGTCTGGCTCAACGAGAACAGCCTGCTGGCCGGGGTGAAGCTGCTGCTCGGCGCCGATCCCAAGCGCAGCTACCGCGACAAGACCGCCAGGCTGGATCTCAAGCATTGAGCCCCAGCGAATCCGGTTTCAGGGAGTAGGAGCGGCACGAGCCGCGACCGCGTCCCGTCCCGGTCGCTACGCCGCGACCTGCAACCCAGCGGCCGTTGCGCCGCCAGTTCCCCAAGCCGCTAACCCTCAAGCCGCCGCCAAGCTCTTGGCATACACGCTGCGCCCGTCGAGATCGCGCAAGTCCACCCGCAACTCGCGGGTCAACGGATCGATATTGACCTCGCCGAAGAACTGATAGCCCGCCAGCGGCGAGGCGTTGGCATGCGGCGGCGCCTTCTGGAACACCACCTGCGGGCCGAAAGTCGCATCCAACGCGTTCGGCCCGAACGAACCGGCATTGAGCGGCCCGGCGACGAACTCCCAGAACGGCGCGAAATCCTGGAATGCCGCCCGGTTCGGGTCGTAATAGTGCGCGGCGCAGTAATGCACGTCGGCGGTCAGCCAGACCACGTTGGGTACGTCGCGGATCGCCCGCAGCAATTCGGCGAACTCCAGCTCGCGCCCGCGCGGCAGACCCGGATCGGCATTGGCGACCGCTTCCCAGCGCTTGCGACCGGCGGTGTCGCTGCCGTCCGGCACCTGCAGGCCCAGCGGCATATCGGCGGCGACGATCTTCCAGGTCGCGCGCGAGCGGCGCAGGTTGTGGATCAGTTCGCGCAGTTGGCGACGGCCGAGGAAGACGGTATCGGCATCCGGCGCAGTCTGCAGATTGTGCGTATTGGGGCCGCGATAGCTGCGCATGTCGAGCATGAACACGTCCAGCAGCGGGCCGTAGTGCACGACCCGGTCGATCCGCGTCGCCGCAGCATCGCGCAGCCGACGCTGCGGCGAGTACTCGAGAAAGGCCTGGCGCGCACGCCGCACCAGCAGGTCGACATCCTTCACCGCATAACGCGGATCGGCGTTCAGATCCTTGCCCGGCGACCAGTTGTTGACCACTTCGTGATCGTCCCACTGCCACAGCTGCGGCACCTGCGCGGCGAATCGGCGCAGGTGCGCATCGCGCAGGTTGTAACGGTAGCGGCCGCGGTACTCGTCCAAGGTTTCGGCGACCTTATGCACGCCTTCGGCGACCAGGTTGCGCCAGATCCGCCCGTCTTCGGCGGCCTGCTCGGCGGCGATCGGCCCGTCGGCATAGACGCTGTCGCCGGAGTGCAGGAAGAAGTCGGGGTCCCGCCGGCGCATGGCCTCGAAGATGCGCATGCCGCCGATCTCCGGATTGATGCCCCAGCCCTGGCCGGCGACGTCGCCGCCCCATACGAATCGCACCGGCCGCGAACGATCCGGCGCGGCGCGCAAACGGCCTTCGCTCCATGCGCTGCGCAAGCCGCTATCGGCGTCCTCGAACGCGACCCGCACATGGCGTGCGGCACCGTCGGGCCGCAAGGGCAGGTCCAGGCGGGCGGTGAAGTCGCTGCCCGCGGTGGCCCAAGGACCGCACAGGCGCAGTGGGCGGCGGAAGCGTTCGTCGCGGTCGATCTCCACCCACATGCGCGAAACACGGTCGCTGCGTGCCCAGACAGTGGCTCCTTGTGCGCCGACATCGCCGAATTGGATGCCGTAATCCAGGCGCGGCCGCGCTGTCTCCGATGCGATCACCGCCGGCGCGGCCAGGGTGGGCAGGGCGAGACGAGCGGCGCCCCACCCGAGGGCAGCGGCGCTTTGACCTAGAAAACGGCGGCGGGGCAGGGCGGTATCGTCGCGATCGTGCATGGCGGCGGCTCGGCACGTAGGGCTGGGGGAAACGTCACCGTAGCGAGCCGATGTGGCAGCCTCGTTGCGTCGGGGCCGGACCGAATGCGACCGATTGCTCATCCTGGATCGCGGTGCGCGCAGCAAAGCGTGCGCAAGCGCGCTAGGATCGGCGGGCGAGGGCGCACGACGACGCCCGGCGGAGGGACAGGGCCATGCGCAGCACGACGATTCATCGCCTGGCGATCGCGACCCTACTGCTGGCCTCGGCGGTGCCGGCCTGGGCCGCGCTGCCGCCGTTTTGGCAAAGCAGCCGCGAAATCCAGGCCGTCACCGGCAGCCAGGACGTGGCCGCAGCGTTGAAGCAGGCGCCGATCGAGCGCATCGAGCGGGCCCAGGGCGGCTATCGCGTGTCGTCGCAGACCTGTTCGGTGCTGGTGAAGGTGATCTACGAGAAGTCGACCATGCCGGGGCCGCAGAAATTCCGCATTCAGCCGGGCAAGGCCGAATGCCGTTGACGGCGCGGCACCGGTGAGATGCGAGCGCCGTCGTAGGCTGGATGCTCGCGCCGGAACGGTAGGTCCGATGGAGAACGCCTGAGGGGGCAGGGATGCGAATTCCGATCTTGGTCTTGGCCTTGTGGCCGGCGCTGGCGACGGCGCAATTGCACGTGTCCGCGCCGAAACCGCGTCCCGCGGCGCCGGCACGCGCCATCACGGTCAGCTACCGGCCGGTGGACTGCAAGCGCTTGACCGAACACCACCCGGCACAGCCGTGGCTGCGCCAGGTTTGCGAGAACACCGACTACAACGCCTCGATGGTGCTGGCCCGCGGCCTGGGACGGCCGCATCCGTCGCCGAGCGTGATCGGCCTGCCGGCGCACGGCTCGGCGCCGGCGCGGCAGTACGGCCTGGCCTGCATCGGCCAGTTGGCCATGAAGCGGCTCGACAACGGCTGGGAACAACTGCGCGATCGCGAGGGGCGCTATCAGCGTTGCCGCGACCTTTAGGCGCAGGAGCGAAATCGCGCCGTTGCAGAACGGATCCGGCGATACGGCAGGCTCGGCGGCGGGTCCGTTCGCATCGGTGCGGGCGCCGGGCCGGCAGCGGCGTTGCGCTCGCCGCCCCCGGCTTGGCCCGTCGGCATCCGGCGTTCAGCCGACCGAGATCCGCTTGCCGGACGCTGCGTTCTTCTTGGGCAGATTGAGGCTCAGCACGCCGCCGTCGTAGGCCGCCGTCGCCTTTTCGCCGTCGATTTCCAGCGGCAGTCGGAACGAGCGATACGCTTGGCCGCTGAAGCGCTCGCTATGGATCTGCTTGCCCTTTTTGTCCGACTTGTCGCGGTTCACTTCCGCCCGGATGCTGACCTGGTGGCCTTCGACGGACACGTCGATGTCGGTTTTCTTGACGCCGGGCAGGTCGATGAGGACGCTGTAATGGTCCTCGTCCTCGCGCACGTCCAGGCGCATTTCCATCGCCCGCTCGTACTCCTTGGCCAGGGCGGGACGGACGCCGAGTCCGTTGAGCCATTCGTCGAAGAAGGGATCGATCCGGGCGAGCGGGCCGACCGGATTCCAAGTGGTGGGCAGTGCCATGGCGCGTCTCCTGATTGGCGATGCCGGCCGGCGCGAATCGCCGGCGGCGACGTCAGTGTGGATCGGCGATCGATGTGGAGCTTGACCCGGGTCAAGGCGCGGCGGCAACCGACCGGTCGCTGCTTGACCTGGATCAAGCGGCCGGCGAAACACCGGGTCTAGCTTGACGGACACGACCGCAGGAGAATCGTCATGAGCCATGGTCCTTTGCTGTTCACCCCTTCCGCCGGGCCGGAGTATCCGCGTTGGTCGGAGACGCTGCGCGATCGCAGCCATGTTCTGATCCGTCCGATCCTGCCGCAGGACAAGGAGGCCGAGCGCGCGTTCATCGAGGGATTGTCCGCCGAGGCCAGGCGCTATCGTTTTCTGGGGCAGGTCAAATGCCCCAGCGACGCGATGCTCGAGCGGTTTACCCACGTCGATTACGTGCACGAAGTCGCTTTCGTTGCGGTGGTCGCCGAAGACGGCCACGACCGCATCGTCGGCGTCAGCCGCTACAGCACCGATCAGGAAGGCACGCAATGCGAATGCGCGGTGACAGTCAGCGACGCATGGCAGCACAAGGGGTTGGGCACACTGCTGATGCGCCACTTGATCGAGGTCGCCCGCGCTCGCGGAATCCGACGCATGAGCTCGATCGATTCCGCCGAGAATGTGCAGATGCGGGATCTGGCGCGCTATTTGGGTTTCCAGAGCCGGGTCGATCCCGACGACGCCAGCCAGGTGATCTACGAACTGTCCCTGTAGCGGGCGGAGCGCCGCGTCCCCAGCGGCGAAAACCCGCGGGCCGGGAAAGGGCTCTGCCAAAGTAGGCATCTCGGACCTGTCCCGGTTCCGCTTCGTCCAGTTTCTGGCGCGGTTCACCAGGGACTGGTCTTGATGCCCAACCGAAAAGCGATCCGGTTGACGAGAATGTCGCCGATCAGCGAGATCGCCAGAAGGAAGACCGCGTCTGCGACCGACAATGCGGCGAACGGGCCGACCAGCAACAGCGATCCCAGCACGAAGTCCAACTGGTCGAACGGTATCCAAGGCGCACCGGGAGCGATCTTCCGTCGCCGCTTGAAATAGCTCTTGACGCAGTCCCCGATCATCGCGCCGATACCGAAGCCCAGTCCGATCCAGGGCCAGTGCGTGTAGTCGACGAGAGGAGCGGGAAGGGCGAGCGCTTTCTGCACGGCCGCGATGGGTACCGCGGCCAGTACCCCGAACGCGAAGCCGAGCACGGTCTTGTGCTCGCCCAGGCTCGGCGCGTGGATCGGTCGATTCCAGCCCCGCCAGTAGCGCACGAAAGGCGGCGCCATGTTGGCGACATAGGCCGGGGCCATGAAGTAGAGCAGTTGCAGTGCGCGATCGATGAGTTCGGACATAAAGGTCGCCATCGGCGATTCGCAGCGGTACCGACTCTGCAGGAGGCCTCAACGTTCGCGGTGGCGGGCGGCTGGGACAAATCAGACCGCCGGTCGAGGCGGGCGAACCTCAGCCCTGGCGCAGCAGGTACAAGGTCAGCCAAGGGACGATGAAGAACAGCCAGATCGCCAGCTTGTATGCGCCGAAGAGCAAATAGGCCGCCTGATGAATCTGGGCGCGATCCAGTGTGAACCAACGCGCGTGCAAGCGGCAAAGGGCGTCGCCGATCAGCACCCAGGCCAAGAAGCCGAGCAGCAATATCGCGTAGTTGAGCGAGGCACCGAGCAGCAGGAAGGATTGCAGTTGCGGCAGTGTCATCATCGATGCACCTCCCGTCGTCGCTGCGATCGTGCCGTTTTCTCGGCGCGGGCGAATTGATCCGGGTCAACGCAGGCGAAGATCGCTCCAGCCGGTAGGGATTCGTTCGGGAGGCCGTTCGTCAGCGCGCCGGGCTGTTCTCAAGCATGCGTGTCTCAAGCATGCGTCCGCCAATGCAGCGCACGCGGCCCTTTCCGGCGTCGGTCTTCATCGCGACATGCCGCGGGCGAGTTCGGCGCTCGCCCAGCGTACGATGTCGGCGGTCGACACCGCGCCCGAGCGCCGGGCAAGTTCCTTTCCATGGTGGAACAGCGCCAGGGTAGGGATGCTGCGCACCGCGTGGCTCGCACCGAGGCCCGGCTGCGCCTCGGTGTCGATCTTGGCCAGGCGCAGCATGGGCTCGAGCTGCGCCGCAGCGGCCTCGAACTGGGGCGCCATTGCCCGGCACGGGCCGCACCACGGGGCCCAAAAGTCGACCAGCAAGGGCAAATCGCTCCGCTCCGCGTGCACGGCGAAACTGTGCGGATCGAGCGCGACCGGTTGGCCTGCGAACAGCGGTTTATGGCAGCGGCCGCACCCGGGCGCGTCGCGCAGACGCGAACGCGGAACGCGGTTCAGCGCGTGGCAATGCGGACAGGCGATCGTCGCAGCGTCGCTCATGAGCCGGCCTCGAAACTCTTGTCGCCGAGCAGGCGATGACGATGCGCATCGTACACGGTGACGTCGACGTTGATGCCTTGGCGAACGCTTTGAGTGACGATGCAGAACTCCTCGAACTGCTGCAGAATCCGTTCGAGATGGAGGTACTGCTCGTTGCCATCCGGCAAATAGAGTTCCGCCGAAATGCGGGGGATACGCCAGCGCCCTTGGGCGTTTCGGATCAGGGTGGCGCTGATTTCCCCGCGCAACTTGTCTGGCCCATTGCCGTACTTGCGCAGCGAGAACAGCAGGCTTGCGGCGAGGCAATGGGCGATGCCGGTGAGCAACAGGTGGGCAGGGTTGGGGCCGCGTCCTTCGCCGAGCGGGGGTTGTTCGTCGACGAGCAGGGCATCCAGCCCGGCCTCGTCGAACTCCACACGGAAAGCATAGTCCTCGTCCTGCTCGAGTCGGACCCGGATCGGGTGTTCTCCGGTCATATCGTCACCCTGTCTGCTGATCGTGCTGCGGCAGTCGCCGATGGTGCTGCAACCTAGGCCGGATGCTCGCCATCAACGCGGTCGACCTGGAAACATTATGCGAAGTTTTGTTCGGCGTTGGCAATGCGGAGGGTAAGGATCGGCACGGGCCGTGACGCGTAACGAATCGGTATCCGCTGCCTGCGGAGCCTGGAGTGATCGGCCGGCCACCCGGCGATCCATCGCCAGTTAAAGGCGTGTCGCCCGTGCATTCGGGGCGAACGCATTCGGGGCGAAATCATCGGGATGGTGAGTCCGAGTGCGGACCTTTGGGTACGGTCATGCGTGAGCGCAGCCCGGCGCACCGACCAGATCGAGATTCCGCGCTGCGCCGGCGCGCTGGGGCCTAGAAGTCGACTGTGCTGCCTGGGTGACCGAGTCGGGTCGACGGTCGATGGCGTTCTGGATGTTGCCGTTGACGTTCGGGGCGAAATCATCGGGATGGTGAGTCCGAGTGCGGACCTTTGGGTACGGTTATGCGTGAGCGCAGCCCGGCGCACCGACCAGATCGAGATTCCGCGCTGCGCCGGCGCGCTGGGGCCTAGAAGTCGACTGTGCTGCCTGGGTGACCGAGTCGGGTCGACGGTCGATGGCGTTCTGGATGTTGCCGTTGACGTTGGAGGTGCCGACGCAGGCCGCGTAGCTGGGGGGGGGCACCGTTTCCCGTGGCCGCAAGACGGCGAGCTGGGCAGCTCATGTCCGGGGTGGTTGGGTAAATCGAGCGAAGTCTGGGTGGTGCCGGGCCTGATAACATAATATGCATTGCTCGGACGCCGCCGACGCTAAGTGATTGATAGTAGAGGTCGGGGCGGAGAACGGCATTGCGCATAGCATCAGGGCCGCCGCCGTCGCTGATAGACGCCGCCAAAAGGCACGCTCTTCCGATGTGTGCGCGGCCACTTTGAGGATTTTGGCCGCCTCTTTTTCGGGGGAGGAATGCCCTTGGATTCTCAGGCAATCGGCGATGATCCAGGCCGTTGGTAGCCTTTTGCCGGTGCGATAGTGGGAAATAGCCCCATCGCTGATCCCCAGGAGCGGAGCCAGTTCGGCGAAGTTCTTCACGCGAGCGGCCACTCTGGTGGCCTCAAAAAAAGCGACCCAATCCATAAGACTGTCTCCGCGAGTGAGATGACGGCCGTAGCCTACACCCGTTGACGGCTACGGCTGTAGCCGGCTAGCGTCTACACCCGTAGCTAAATGGGCTGCCGGCAGGGACGGGGCCCGGCGCCCTCCCCAGTCGGTGCCGCCGTTCCTGCCTCTATGGAGGGGCAGGGGAGATGATCTTTTCGCGCAATGGCTATCCCGCGAACGGGATGCAGCACATCAGCACCACGCTCGCCGAGCTGGCGTGGGATCAATACGAGGTCGCTAGCGCCGCAGCATCGCGCTACCTCAAGGGCGACCAACTCGACTTCGTCACCGTCGCCGATGAGCGCGCATTGCGCGACTTCTGGCGCGACACGTTCATCGCCTGCGAGCGCGAGTCGCTCGTGCACGTCGCGACCGCCGCGACGCCGATGCGCAATGCTCACCGCACTGGTAGCGCCAAGGAGGGCAAGCGCCATGCGTAACCTGTTCCGCCGAGTTCTCTGCGAGCTGTTCGGCCATCACTACGGCGATGCGTCCGACGCCGGCCGGGTCCCCGGTGTCATCTGTTATCGCTGCGGCGACCGCCTGCACCGCTGTAACGGGAAGATTCGTCATGGCTGACGGCTCGGGGCTCGTTGCGGTGAGCAATGACTATTGCTGGCGCTGCGGCATGACTGCCGACCACTACTTCGGCGACGGCTGCTGTTGGGCGTGTACCGAATATGCCCCCAGCGACCGGGGGGCGAAAAGCCCGTGTAGTAACACGGGCCAAAATGCACTGATCCCCAAGCGCCGAGGCAGCCTCACGAAGCCGAGGCGTTCTATTCCCAAGGGTGATCCCGGTGTCGGCGCTTTGGTGGACTACCTGTCGTTGACGCTAAGCGACGCAACGGGACTGCTTGAGTTGGTCGGCGAAGAGGAATTCGCCGCGAAGCTGATCGCCATGCTGTTCGGGCGTGCCTGTGGCCTGACCGCTACAGAGCTTTCCGGCGCAGGCTTCCAGGGCTACACCAACAGCGCCCTGGTCATCGGCCCTGGTGGCGAAGTCGCCGGCAAGGTTGGCATCGGCGGCAACAACGACACCGCGCACGTGTCGTTGACCGGTGCGGGCACCGCGTGCATCACCGACTGGCAGCGCGCCGTGCACGGCCTGCTGCAACTGGGCGCGCGCATCACGCGTTGCGATCTAGCGTTCGATGACTACCTCGGCCAGTACTTCGACCCGCGCGATATGCATGAGGCCGTGCAAGCCGGCGAACTGGTCGTGCGCGCCAATGGGCCAGGGAAACCACCCAAAACCCGTTACCTCACTGACCACGGCAGCGGAGCAGGGTGCACGTTCTACGCCGGCCAGAAGGGGCACAAAGAGCTTTGCGTTTACCACAAGGGCAGGGAGCAGGGCGACCCCGATAGCCCGTGGGTTCGCGTGGAAGTGCGCTTCTACTCCAAGCGTCAGCAGCTTCCGCCCGAGATGCTCTTGCAGCCGCTCGCGTACCTGCGCGCTGCGTACAACGTGTGCGAAGCGATTCCTGCTGACGTGACCGAACGACTACGCACTGTGCGCGCGAAGGTCGAGGCGACGGCGGTCGCTTGGGTGCGCTTTATCAAAAATCAGGTGGGTCGGTCGTTGACCCTGGTGCACCAAGTCTTTGGCGATGACGCGGACGCCTACATCCGCGAAGCCCTCTGCCGCCCAGGTGTTCCCGGCATATTCAAGGGATTCGGTAGTGAACACCTCATGCAATACCTACGAGAAGGGCTCGGTCATGTTGACCGCCGCGATCCGGTGGGCGCTCTGGCTTGAGCGCAACCGCCACAACCAGGAGATAAAGCCATGCACGTCGTCGTGAAGAGCACCACCGTTACCAACCAGCGGCCGTACCGCGATCGCATGTACGGAGATCAGCAGGCCGCGCTCGATACCGGGTCCGACTATCCGCGCCCGTTCAAGCTTAATGTCGAGGTCGGCAAGGAATTCCAGCCGGGTCGTTATGAGCTGGCTGGCGATTCGTTCGGCAACGACAAGCACGGCAACCTGATCCTTTCCCGCGTTCGCCTCGGCAAGCGCGTCGATACGCCGCCGCCGGTCCCGACCACCAAGTAACCGCCAGTAGGCCGACCGTCGCTCGCGGCGGGCGGCCTGATACCGAGAACGATCATGGAAGAGCAACCCGCACAGTTCCTAGTCCAGTACTGCAAGGCAGCGGACTACAACGCCGCAACCGGTGAGTGCGCAGCGCCCTTCTACGGTCCTGCGTCGAGTTTTCCGCCTGCGCTCGACGTTGTCGAAGGCATCCAAGTGTCCGCTGTGATCATCGGCGCTTGGGCTATCGGGTTCTACATCAAGCAGGCTCGTCGCACTGCCAATGTTTAGGAGATACCACCATGCACACCAAGATCGCCACCCGCGTCAAGCAGGGCCTGACCGCGCTGTCCCTGACCGCTTTCGCCGCCGCCGCCAACGCCGGCGCAATGGCCGAGGCCGTCAGTTCCGGCGTCGATAAGCCCGAGCTGCTGCTGATCGGCGGCATTGTCCTCGGCATCGCCGGCATCGTCCTCATGGTTCGCTCCGGCAAGCGAGTCGCCAACTAATCGACATAGGGCAGGGGCGGGCAACCGCCCCTGTGTTCGTTATGGAATACGCAGGCTATTTCGTGATGCTCGCGCTTCTCGGATTCGCTTGGCTCGCATTTGAGGGCTAGTCATGCGCCAAGCGCTCCTGATCTTTCTCGCCCTTCTTTCCGTTCTCGCTGCGCCTGCCGCATTCGCGACCACCGGAACCTGTTCTAAGTCGTATTCATTGAGCGTGGATGACGGTTGCGCAAATGAAGGCGATGCCGCAGCGGCGGCGTTCGCCGCCGCGCGTGGACGCGTGGATGCCGGGAACCCGAGCTATCCCGACTGGGTGGTTTGCGGCCTCACCAATGATCCTCCGCCGTCCGCTGTTGCGGTCAAGATTTGCCTATCGCCTACTAATAGCACTGGCGTTGCCGCGTATACCCGTTACTACAACAACACCTGCTCGTCGCTGGGTGAAAGGCTATCTAACAGCGTCGCGATCAACGGCACCATGAGGTGCGACGCGGGGTGCGAGCATCGCTTTTTCAACGATGGAAAAAATCCACCAAAGAAAGTTGCGACCGGTCGGTCGTGCGACGTGTGGGACTATAAGTGTCCGCCCGGCTACGTGCCCGGCGGTGGCGTTGCGTCCTCTCTCATGTCCGTGAACTGTTTGCCGGACGGCCCGCCCGAGTGTCCTACAGGTACGAGGCTGGAGGAAGGCAAGTGCGTTCCGGACCAGCAGTGCCCGAACGGCCAGCATATGGACTCTCAAGGCAAGTGCACCCCGAACAAAGAAGAGTGTCCCGCCGGCCAGACCAAGGGGCCGGACGGAAGTTGCGTCGATGACGGCAAATGCCCGGCCGGACAGGTGCGCGGCCAGGACGGCAGTTGCAAGAAAGACGGCGACGGCGACGGCGATCCCGACCCCGGCGAGGACGACGGCAAGTTCTCTGGCGGCGACGATTGTAAGAACCCGCCGCAGTGTTCCGGCGACAACATCCTCTGCGGTCAGGCGCGCATCCAATGGCGCATAGACTGCAACACGCGGCGAAACGAGAACATCACAGGCGGCGCCTGCAATGCGATGCCGGTTTGCACGGGTGAAAAGTGCAACGCAATGGAATACGCCAGCCTCCTGCAAACGTGGCGCATGCGCTGCGCGCTTGAGCGGATGGAGGCCAACGCGGGCGGCACAGTTGGCGGTGCAGGGCAGCAACCCGACTGGACGAAAGTTCCAGGCATGAGCCAAGACCCCGGCGCCGGCGGCGCACCCGGCGACACGAATATATGGGCGCCTTCTCAGCGCCTCGACGGGAGTGGCCTTAATGCATCCGGCTTCGTCGGTGGTGGCGGCACTTGTCCGGGCTTCGGCGTTACGTCGGGCGGTAGCGCTCTCACTGGCGGATTCATGAGTGAACTGGCGTCGCCTCCTGCGTCGTGGTGCACCCTCATTAGCTGGGCCGGAATCGTGTTCAACGTATTTGCGCTCGTCACCGCCATTTTCATTCTCGCGAGGCCCTGACCATGCCTTTGATTATCGGCGCGCTCGTCTCCGCGCTACTCAACGCACTTCGAACCTATCTGCCTGGAATCGTTGGCCGCGTCCTTCTCGCTATCGGCATCGGCGCGGCGGTCAAAGAGATTGCGTTCCCCGCCTTGATCGGCCTGATTCAAGTCAAGGTTGGCACGCTGCCTTCGCTACTAATCGCCTATTTCGGCGCCTTGAAACTCGATATCGCCATTACGCTGATTCTCTCGGCGATGGCGGCCAAGGCCACGCAAAAAGTCATGCTTGCCAAGCTGGGGTAACAGAACATGCTGATGCTCGTCACCGGCCAGCCGGGCCACGGAAAAACGGCTTATGCGCTTTGGCGCGCGATGAAGCTCAAGAAGGAAGGGCGTGAGGTCTACGCGCACGGCATCAAAGACCTTGCCTATGATCAGCTTGGCTTCAAGCCGATCGACAACCCGCAGGACTGGCAGTCTTTGCCCGATGGCTCTGTCGTCGTGCTGGACGAGTGCTATGGGACGTTTCCGAACCGAAATGCGGGATCGAAGGTCCCCGGTCACGTGGATGCGATGGCGCGGCATCGTCATCGCGGCTTCGACTTCATCCTGATCGCGCAACAGGGCTTGCAGCTCGATCCGTTCCTCCGTGGCCTCTACGAAGAACACGTGCACGTTAAGCGCCGCTTCGGGAAGGCCACCACGCTCAAGCGCTGGAGTTCGTACCAGGGGAACGTTAAGGCGGCCTGCTCCGATGAGTCGCAGTGGATTCGCCCCAACGATGTTTTTCAGTACTACACGTCTACGGTTCTCAATACGAGCCGGCTGCACGTGCCGATGTGGCTGCGCTGGATTGCAGTTCTGCTCTTTCTGCTGCTCTGCGGCTCGCTCTACCTCAAGCACAGCTATGAGTCGAAGATCGAGAAGTTCGCCGCCGAGAATAAGTCCGCCTCGGCGGGCGTGGCTGGCGCGGCTCCGCGCGGCACGCGTGGGGGCGCGCCGGACGCGGCCGGCGTCCACTACGACACCCCCGGCGACTACGCCAAGGCGCATCTTCCGCGTTTCGCCACCATGCCCTGGACCGCGCCCGTTTTTGACCAGCGCCAGCCCACGGCCGATCCTCAGTTGCTCTGCATGTCCGCGGAGGCCGGCACCGATGCGGACGGCGGCCACCGCGACGCGAGTTGCACCTGCCTGACGGAGCAGGGCACGCGCTACGACATTAGTCAGGGCGAGTGCCGGCGCATCGCTCGGGATGGCCCGGTCTATAACCCTTACAGGCAGCTCGCCGCCGCGCCCCAGGCTGCGCGGCAGGATGAGCCCGCACCGTCGCCACCGTCAGCGCCGAACGCGCCCCAGGCGAGCGCGGGCGCCGTTCTGAGGGCAGGGCAGATCAGCACGTATGGCGACCTTGCCGTGCCCGCGTCGGAGCCGGCCGGGAATTCCAGCTAAACGCCTCACCCGCGCCTGCGCCGGCATTGCACGAAACGCCAGACGGACCACCCGCGTCAGTGCGGCACCAGGCGCGCCACCGCTCCCGCTGACCCGCTTTTCGGCGCCGAGAGCTCGACCGCGGGGAGTGGTCCGCTGAAAGCCTTGCCCCGTAATGCTTTCCGAGGGTCGCCGATCGACAACACCAACGAGAAGGCCCCCGATTGGAGGCCTTTTCGTCGTGTCTAGCAGGGGCCGCTATCGGACCATTCGGCGCCGCGCTTTATCAGCCGTTGGCCGTTGATGCATCGGGAGGCGGCGCTAGGCTCGGGCTGTTGCTGCCGCCTAAGCTTTTCCAGCTCGGCGTAGAGTCGAGCTACGTCAGCGCGAAGCGTGTCGCGCTCGGCTCGTAGTGCGTCGAACTGCTTTCGGACACCTTGCTTTTCCGCCAGGGCACGTGAAGCCAGTAGGGCGGCCTGTCTGTCCTTGGCGGCTGCCTGCTGCTTTCCGATGATGTAAGCGGTCGCTATTGCGGTTCCGACCAGCCCGATCAATACAAAGACGGTCAGGCCGGGGCCAAGCCAGCCCCATTTTGTGGCTTCATCGCTTCTGATGATGTGTCGTCTCTCTTCCATAAGCCCCCCGGTAGTCGAAGCTAGGATAAGAAAAAGGCCCCCGGTTGGGGGCCTCGTTCATTTCTGGCGATCGCCAGCGTCTCAGCCGGCCGTGACGCCGCCTACACGGAAGTCGGCCAGCTCGATCACGACGACCTTGACCTTGAAGCCCCGGCCCGGCGCACGCTTGGCGCGCTCAGCCGCGTTCCGCGAGGCAAAGCCCGCTAGCCGCAGTTCCATCTGATCGCGCCACATCAGACCGCGCAGGCGCTCGACCGTCATGCGTTGGCCGTCCTCTGAAACGAGATGGCGACCTCGCAGCCGCCATCCGTACCATTCGTCCGTGAAGTCATGGTTCACGCGTCACACTCCTTGTGGTTGCCTGTGTTGCCAACGGTAGCGCGCGAAAGACGCACGGAACGAGACCAGCAAAGAAGCGGCCCAGGATCGCAACGCACGAGAACATAATATGCATTATGCGAAATTAGATGCCTGGGCATCTGGTCGCGATTGGTGCGTTTCCTGCGTGCTCTCCTGGCGGTACTCACACCGACAGGAGGTCACCGTGACGAATCGTCCCCCGTGCTGGTCTGAGGGCCAGAAATGCCCGAACGACTGCGCCGCCGCGTTGCTGCAGCAACAGGCCCACAACCATTTCAACCTCACTGGCCCCTGGTCCGGTTGGCGCTTACGTGGCCGTGATCTGGTCGGGCCCGGTGGCGAACGCGTGAGCCCGGAGCGCTTGCGCGGGCTGTTGTGGCGGGAAGCCGGTACGGATCGGGCCAGCTCTGCCCGGAACCGCCGGGAAGCCGCCCAGGCCGCCCGAGGCCGTCAGCCGGTGAAGGTCGTGGTGATCGAGTTGGCCGACTTCCGGGTCGGCGGCGTCACTGTCGGCTGAGACGCTGGCGATCGCCAGAAATGAACGAGGCCCCGCGAGGGGCCTTTTTCATTTATTTACAGGCGTCGTAGACCCGATCCTGCCAAGCTCGACGGCCGTCGTACCCCGTATTCCTGCCATAGTCGCTTTCGAGATAGGCGTCCCGCATGCGCTTCATATCCTCGCAGCTCGTTTGTGAGCTGCCAGTCGGTCGGATCACCGTGCCTGGCCCTGCTCCGTTCCGCGCCCGCCTGGCCTGCCTTGCGAGGTATCCAGAGTCAACGGCGGGCGGCGGCAAAGACCGCACCTTTCCGTAAGCAGGGCTGCTGCTGCCCTCCGTCCCCCACGTCTTGACATAGGTTTGATCAGGGCCGCACGGCTCTGACTGATAGGTGATTTCCTTGCCGTTCACGCACTTGTGAATGTCCTGCGCCGACGCGTTAAAACCGGCCAAGCAGAGCAGCAAAGGTAGGTGGCGCATAACAACATCCTTGTCGAGATGCGCGGAGGCTAACAGCAAAAGCGGGGTCAGCGGGAGCTGTGGCGCGCCTGGCGTCGGCCTTGCGCGGGTGGTCCGCCTGGCGTTTTGTGCAATGCCGGCGCAGGCGCGGGTGGGGCGTTTAGCTGGAATCCCCCTCCCCGCTCCCTGCGTAGCTCTCTGGCGCGGTGGGCCGCGCTGTGGCGCCCACGCCGATATCACCGTAGGCGGTGACCTGGTCGCCGGCGATGACGGCGCCTGGCGTGGCTGCGGCGTCCACGGCGCCAGGTCGACCGCTCGGCTCCCGGGTGCGGCGTAGGCCAGGCGAGCCGCCGATGTTCTCCGCCGGCTGGCCGGAGTCGGTCGTCAGGATTCGACCTGGTCGGCGGTACGGGTTGTAGGGCTCGCCGTCGCGGGCCACTCGCCGGCACGACTCGTCGGCGATGTAGTAGCGCGTCGCCTGCTCGGTGAAGCATTTGCACTCGCCGTCGTCGCTGTCCCGGTAGCTGATGTAGCACAGCAAGCGGGGCTCGGCGTGCGCCTGGCGGCCGTCGAAGATCGGCGCGGACCACGGCATTTCCGCAACGCGTGGTGTCTGGCGTTCGGCCCATTCCGCCGCTGTGAGCTTGGGAGTCGATTGCGGTTGCGGCGAGGTCGGCACCGCCGGCGCCCCCTGCTCGCTCCGCTGCGCTGCGGCCGCCGGCGCCGCCTCTTTCGGCGTCACCATCTTGTAGACCTTCCACGCACCCAGGCCCATCAATGCGACGAACGCCAACGCCAGCAGCGGAAGCGCGACCACGCGCAGCGGCAGCTTGCGCTTGACCGTGTGCACCGTGGCGGACTGATACAGGCCCATCACGGTCGGCGGATACGTCCAGGGGATGCCGCCGCTGCCGCGCTTGCGCTGCTGCACGCTGTTCGGGTCGTCGCACATCGCCGGCCACTGAAAGCGCTCAGTGATCTGCGTGCCGAAGCGGCGCGACACGTGGACGTGTTCGCCGACCAGGCCACGCACGAACGACGACAGCTGCCCCGGCTGTTGCATGGTGAAAATGAAGTCGAAGCCGCGATGACGGTGCTTAGCCAGATTCAGCACGCGCGAATCGTTCTTGGCGGCCGGCAGATGCGAGCCAAGGAACTGCCAAACCTCATCGATCGCGATCAGCGAACCATCCGGGCAGTTCTCCCAGTCGAGCGGATCATCGAGCGTTTCGAAGATGCCGGGCTGCAAGCCTTCGACGTTGCAGACGAAGATCAAGCGTGGGTCGCTGCGGTTGCGCAGCGCGTCGATCAACTCATCCGACGTGCGGAACTTGCGCGGGTCGATGCCGACCGCCTTGCACAGCTCTTCCAGCATGGAGAGCGTTTTACCGGCACCCGGTGTGCCGGTGATGGCCTTGATTGGCATCGTCAGCCCCCCGCGCCGCGACGGAACACGAATTTCTGCGCGCTGCGCACGCCGTAGGCGGCGAAAAGCACCGATACGACGTCGGGAATACGAGCCAGCTCCAACCATGCGGCCATGTCGCCACCGGAGCCGGCGGACGTGATCGCCGCCATGATGGCGGTATAGACCGGGGTCAGCACGTATTCCGCGATCACGAACGAGCCGCCCAGCGCAAGCGCGATCTTGGCGACGAACTTGCCGATGAGGGTCATCCCACCGGCCAACACTGCATCACGTAGAACACTAAACATGGTCGGTCACTCCAACATGATTTTGACGGCGAGCAGGTAAGCAAAGCCGAGCAGCAGCGTGCCGAGCAGCTTCAAGTGCGGGCAAATCTTGTCGAGCGGCAGTTCGAACGAGCCCCAGGAGCCGGCATCGACCTGCGGATTGCTCGGGCAACCGGGCTGCGAGCCGATGTAGTTACCCAGGACGTCGAGAACGCTGGTGGAAGGGCCTTCGCCGCCGAAGAGCTTGCCGATGCCCTCGCCCATGCCGCCCTCAGCGCCGCCCAAGTCACCCTCGCCTGCGCCCTTCTCGGCGTTGCAGCGTGCTTGATGCTGTTCGCGCAAGATCGCGCACAGCGCTTGATCGCCGCCGCTGCAAGAGTAGCCAGAGCCGCACGAACCGCCGCCGCCAACGGAATTCGGCTTGAGACCACCGTCTCCGTCGCCCTGACTGGTCCCCGTCCCGCCACCGCCACCCGGTAAGCCAGGATTGCCGGAACCGTCGTCCGGGTTGCCGTCGTTCGGATTCGTGTTTGGCGTGCCGGCGTTGTTGTTGATCGTGATGTTGCTGACGTTGCCGCCGGTGTGATTGGTGATGTTGGCCGTGCCATTGGGCTTCCAGTCCTCGCCGGGGCGCGGGGTCGGTGGCTTTGCAGGCGGCGGCGTCTGCCCGGGCACCGGCGGCGAAATGGTCACGTTCTCGGTACGGTTCGGATTGGTCGCGTTGGTTCCGTGCCCGTCTGGCGCGCAGTAAGTGCGGCCGGTCGTACCGCTGGTCACGCAGGTCTTGCCGTCATCGCGATAGCACACCGTGTGCCCGCCCAGCGTTTCGACGCACACCTGCCCCTTCGGCGGCGTCAGCGGTGGCGGGTTCGGCGACGCGCAGGCTTTGCCACTCGGCTTGAGCGTGCCGCGAGCGAAAACAACGTCATCTTTGCCCGGCGTGTCGAGGGTTTGTTTCTTGGTCGGCTCGATCTTGTACTCACAGCCGTTGCCACAAAAGGTGTCGCCCCTGGTGATTTCAACGTCGCCGCCCTGATACAGGTTCGGACGCGTCGCGCACGACTGATCGTAATAGCGAATATAGGTGCGGACCGGCAGCGGATTGGACCCCGATGCGCAGGCCTGGACGCGCACACCGTTCGGCGGCTGCTCGTTGTCGGGCGATATGCCGCACGCCACCATGTCCGGATAGCTCGGGCTCGGATAGCGCTTAATGCTGTCCTGCAATGCCGCGAGTGCTGCTGTCGTCGCCATGCCTTGATCTTTGCAGCCGATGCCCGGGTTGACGTCGGCCGAGCGCGAACAAGTCGCGTCGGTCTCTGCATGTGCCGATGGCGCGATGGCGGCGAGCAGCAGAGCGAGGATGACGGTGAACTTAGTCATGGTTGAGGGCCAGCCACCCGAGGCCGAGAATCGCGATTAGGACGAAGTAACCCATGTCGTTCCCCTGGAACGAGAAAGGGCAGGAATGCCCTGCCCTGTCTCGGTTGCGGTCCGATACGGGGCGGCACTTACATGCCGCCGCGCACCCACTTGAAGACCTTGATGCCGACCAGCATCACCAGCACGGCGAGGCCGATCACGGCGCCGGCAACGGCGGCCTCGCCGATGGCGGTCTTGGCCTCGCTCACGTCGATGGCGGCGAAGGCCGGCGAGGCGACGAGCGAAGCGGCGGCGATAGTGGCGAGAGCGGTAGTCTTGGCGGTGATCTTCTGCATTGCGGTTTCTCCTACGAGGTTGGGGAGGTGGCGTGGCGCGTTGCCTCGTTCAACGCACGACGCGGTAAATCGCTTTGAAGCCGGCACCAACCGCCCAGCAGGCGACGATGGCGGCACCGATGACCGCGCCCTCTTCCACCGAGAGCGCCGGGAACGGCGAAGGCTCATAGGTGGCCCAAATCGGATGCGCGCACGTCTGCGTGGCGGCATCGAAATCGGAGGCCTTGCAGGCCTGGATCAGCACGGTCTCGGGCATGGGTTAGCCCTTCGGCAGCGACGGCGGCGCGCTGATGCGCGAGCCAATGCGGACACGGTTCAACCGCAGATTGCCGTGCTGATCGGTGCCGAAGCTGTCCCCGGCAAGGTTGTACTGGCCCGGTTCGTACTCATGGCCGCGCTCGACGTTGACCTTGAACGGCAGCGGGTAGTCCGCGCCGGCAACGTGCAGTGCCGCCTGCTGTTCGCCGTACCACTTGTTCTTGTATTCGCGATGGTTGGCGCTGGTCTTGCTCTTGAATTCAACGTGCATGGCTTTTCTCCTGGTTGGGGCGGTTGCGCTCAAGCCAGAGCGCCCACCGGATCGCGGCGGTCAACATGACCGAGCCCTTCTCGTAGGTACTGCATGAGGTGTTCGCTGCTGAATCCCTTGAATCTGCCGGGAACACCCGGTCGGCAGAGGGCTTCGCGGATATAGGCGTCCGCGTCGTCGCCGAAGACTTGGTGCACCAGGGCCAGCGAGCGGCCCACCTGGTTCTTGATGAAGCGCGCCCACGCGACCGCCGTCGCCTCGACCTTCGCGCGCACAGTGCGCAGCCGTTCGGTCACGTCAGCCGGAATCGCTTCGCACACGTTGTAAGCAGCGCGCAGGTACGCGAGCGGCTGCAAGAGCATCTCGGGCGGAAGCTGCTGACGCTTGGAGTAGAAGCGCACTTCAACGCGAACCCACGGGCTATCGGGGTCGCCCTGCTCCCTGCCCTTGTGGTAGACGCACAGCTCTTTGTGCCCCTTTTGGCCGGCGTAGAACGTGCACCCCGCCCCGCTGCCGTGGTCGGTGAGGTAGCGGGTTTTTGGCGGTTTCCCTGGTCCGTTGGCGCGCACGACCAGTTCGCCGGCTTGTACGGCTTCGTGCATGTCGCGCGGATCGAAGTACTGGCCGAGGTAGTCATCGAACGCCAGGTCGCAGCGCGTGATGCGCGCCCCCAGTTGCAGCAGGCCGTGCACGGCGCGTTGCCAGTCGGTAATGCATGCGGTGCCTGCACCGGTCAACGACACGTGTGCCGTGTCGTTGTTCCCGCCGATGCCGACTTTGCCGGCGACTTCGCCGCCAGGCCCGATCACAAGGGCACTGTTCGTGTAGCCCTGGAAACCTGCGCCCGAAAGCTCGGTGGCGGTCAAGCCGCAGGCACGGCCGAACAGCATCGCGATCAGCTTCGCGGCAAAATCCTCTTCGCCGACCAGCTCAAGCAAGCCCGTTGCGTCGCTCAGGGTCAACGACAGGTAGTCCACCAAGGCGCCGACACCGGGATCGCCCTTGGGAATAGAACGCCTCGGCTTCGTGAGGCTTCCTCGGCGCTTGGGGATCAGTGCATTTTGGCCCGTGTTACTACACGGGCTTTTCGCCCCCCGGTCGCTGGGGGCATATTCGGTACACGCCCAACAGCAGCCGTCACCGAAATAGTGATCGGACGCCATGCCGCAGCGCCAGCAGTAGTCATTGCTGACCCCGACAAGGTTAGTAGTCACCGTCATGCCACAATCCCCGCAACACTGACCGGAGCAAGCACGATGCGCAGCAATAGCCCCAAGCCGGAAAAGCCGCTGTCGTACCAAAAAGAAATCGAGGCCAGAATCCTTGCCCTGGAAACACTGGTTCTCGGGCTGCTATATGCCAGCCGCGATAGCGCGGAGACGCGCAAAGGTGTGGTGTCGGCCATGCATCTCATGAGTGACACCCTTCTGTCAGAAGGCTCCGGAGCCACGCATCAATTTCGTGAGGCGTGGCGTGCTGAAATCGCTCATGCACTTCGCGTAGCGTGGCCGGAGATAGCAGAAAGCGAGAAGACACCCGAGTCTGTGCCGTAGCTGCCTGCCGGCGGAAATCTACGTAGATGACGTTTTCAGTCATGGCGCATGCCGTCCTTGGCGTTACCAGTGCAGCGAGCTTTGCGCATCGGCGTCGCGGTGGTCGCGACGTGCGCAAGCGACTCGCGCTCGCACGCTACGAAGGTGTCGAACCAGAAGGCACACACCGCGCGTTCGTCGGTGGTGGTGATGAAGTCGAGTTGATCGCCCTTGAGGTAGCGCGATGCTGCGGCGCTAGCGACCTCGTATTGATCCCAAGCCAGCTCGGCGAGCGTGGTGCTGATGTGCTGTGCCATGTCCCCTACCCCTCCCTAGTTGCGGGGACGGCCGCCCCGGGTCTAGGGGGAGGCCGAGCGGCCGTCCCCGCTGGCGCCCGTCCGTCTCCATCGCGGAGACATCGGAGGCATGTATATTCCCCGGAGACATCGACTGTCAACCGGGCGGAGACATGAGCGCAACCCTGAAACTACTCGACAAGTACCGCGAGGCGCGCGGAATCCCGTCAGACAACGCTGCGGCGATCGCGCTGGGCATCCACCGCGCAACCGTAAGTGGCTGGCGGAAGCAAGGCAAACAGGCGGAAGCTCATGTGATCGCGGCAATGGCGAAAGCCATCGGGCAAGAACCTGGCGGGTGGCTGGCTCTGATCGAGTCGGAGCGTGCGCGATCCAACGAGGATCGGAAGGTATGGGCCGCCCTGGCGCGCCAACTTGGGGCTGCGGCGGCGTTCGCGCTAGTGCTGTGCGTGCTGTCGCTGCCCGCCCCTGCTAAGGCCGCCTCCCAGGGCGTGGAGCGCGGCACGGGCTATGCATTATGCGAAATTATGGGTGCCGTACGTGGTCGCGGCTCCTGCGCTTCCTGCGTGGCCTCCTGGCGGTACTCACACCGACAGGAGGTCACCGTGACGACTCGTCCCCCGTGCTGGTCTGAGGGCCAGAAATGCCCGAACGACTGCGCCGCCGCGTTGCTGCAGCAACAGGCCCACAACCACTTCAACCTCACCGGGCCCTGGTCCGGCTGGCGCTTGCGCGGGCGTGATCTGGTCGGCCCCGGCGGCGAACGCGTGAGCCCTGAGCGCTTGCGTGGGCTGTTGTGGCGCGAGGCCGGTACAGATCGGGCCAGCTCTGCCCGGAACCGCCGGGAAGCCACCCCGGCCGCCCGAGGCCGTCAGCCGGTCAAGGTCGTAGTGATCGAGTTGGCCGACTTCCGGGTCGGCGGCGTCACTGCCGGCTGAGACACTGGCGATCGCCAGAAATGAACGAGGCCCTGTCAGGGGCCTTTTTCATTTGCAGGCGTCGTAAACCTGATCGGCCCAAGCCCGGCGACCGTCATAACCGGTGTCATTGGTAACGTTGGCATCGCGCATGCGTTTCATGTTTTCGCATTGGCTAGTGCCAAACGAACCTGTGGTGACGGCTGCCCCGGCGGCTGCCCCCGACCGAGATCGGCCGGCGATCCGAGACAAATAGCGCGAGTCAGCATCGGCCTTCTTTTGGGCTCGATGTCGCCGCCAAAGCTCTTCGTTCGTAGGAGGCGCTTCGGGTGTGGCCGTCCAGGACTTGGCAGTTTTGGTACCCGCGCAGGGGTCGCTTTGGTACGAGACCGCCCCGCCCTTGCCTATGCATTTGTACACCATCTGTGCGGACGCAGCGGGCGACAACAGCAGTACGGCATAGCAAATCCATGTCTTCATGACGGTTCCTCCCTGTACGGAAAGAATAGCCGGGAAAAGCGGGTCAGCGGGAGTGGTAGCGCGCCTGGTTTGACCTGGCGCGAGTGGTCCGCTTGGCGTTCCACGCAATGCCGGAGCAGGCGCGGGTGATGCGTTTGACTGGAATTACCGACCGGTTTAATCGTGGACACCGGTTATATCGCCGAATGCGGTCCCCTGCCCTACGCCCCGGGTGAGGTGGCGGGCCATCTTGGCGATGCTTCGGGCTACGGCGCCAAAAGAAACTTTCATTCGAGTTTGTTCTCTTTTGCGTATTCGCGGCGAATGCCGTCAAGGAAATCCTGCAGGCGCAGCACGCGCTCATCACGGGAAATGGCCTGCATCGAAACGTAGCGAATGACGTTCATGATCATTCCGCCGCTCAGCTCATAACGAGTGGCGATGCGCGCAAGGTCAATGCCGGGCTCCAGCGAGGCGGCGGGCGGCAGCCCTTTCTGCCAGATGAGCAGGCGCTCGCCTTGGCGCGGCATCGGAAAGTTGACGATGTGTTCGAAGCGGCGCGCGAAGGCTTCGTCGACATTCCCCGCGAGATTCGAGGCGAGAATGGCCAGGCCTTCGAAGGTCTCGATCCGCTGCAGCAGGAACGAGACTTCCTGGTTGGCGTAGCGATCATGTGCATCGCGAACCTGCGTGCGCTTTCCGAACAGCGCATCGGCTTCGTCGAAGAACAGGATCCAATCCTTGCGCTCCGCTCGGTCGAACAGTCCGGCCAGGTTCTTCTCGGTTTCGCCGATGTACTTGGACACCACCATGGAAAGATCGACGCGATAAACCTCGCGTCCCGTGACTTTTCCCAACAGCATCGCCGTGACCGTCTTGCCCGTGCCTGGCGGGCCGTGGAACAGTGCGCGGCAGCCCGGGCGCAACTTGCGGCGCATCTGCCAGTCGTCGAGCAGCACCTGCCCGTGACGCACCCAGGTCTCGAGGTCGCGGATTTCGGCGAGCGTACGCGGCTGGAGAACCAGATCGTCCCACTCCATGTCCGTGGACAGCTTCTGCGCGGGAAACTTGGATGAAGATCGCGGCGGGCGCGGCTTGCCGTTGATGATGCGATCCGCGGTTTCCTCATCGACCAACAAACGGCCACTCATCGGCGGATCGCCGTCGACCGACTCTTCGAGATAGACGATGCGCCTCTGTATCAGCGGGTGATCGCCACCCAGTAACTTCTGCCAGCGTAGTCGCTCGCCCAGGTCGTCGCCCGCCATGACGAATAACGCCGTGTCGCCCGTTGGCAAAAAACCGCGGTGTTGTTTGCCGCGGATGCCGCCGAGGAGCGGGTAATCCCCCGCGCCGGGTGCGAGATTCTGGACCAGGCGATCGAGAAAGTCCGACCTGACCAATGGGGCGAGTGCAAGCAACAGCAGGGCCTGCGACTCGCTATCGAGGCGCTGCTCCCTCACCAGGCGGGCATAGGGCGCATCATCATCGGGATCGGGCGGGTCGATCACGGTCGGCATCAGGACGCAGTCGATGTCTCGCTGAAGGTGCGCGCGCAGATGACGCTCGAGCAACGCCTCGAATTGTTCGAACGCCCGGTGAAGATAGGCGCGCCCCTCTGTGTCGCGCGCCTTTGTCGGAATCCGCAAGGGCTCGATGTGTCTTGCTAAGGTGCCGGCTCCAGCGTTCATTGAGTCTCCTTCTGCGCCATGGCTTGCATGTCGGCGTCCGGCGTGATGGTGGGCAGAGACGTGTGATATTCCCGGAAGGCAGCTAATCCGTCGGTGCCCGGCTCAGCTCCCTGCGCTTATCGTTGATTGGTCACGGAACACTGTAGTCATCGCTAAGGCACCACAGCGTATGGTACAGCTGCACAACGCCATTGCTCGTGTCGAGGCGGATGCCGTCGAGCAGTTCCAGGTTGGCGTTCCAACGGCAAAGTCCAACGCCAAATCCTTTCGTTACATAGAGTCTATTCACTGCGACATTCAATACCCGGTACACGTGCTTGCCGTCGACCACGATATCCAGATCGACGAAGGCAGGCGGCTTCGGAACGTCGAAGTTGAGCGGGTTCTTCGACCACTCGATGTACGACCAGAAGTTGACGATCTGGACGCCGATGCCCTTGGGGACGATCCAGTCCTTGTTGGCGGGAACGACTTCGTGCGCTTTCACGACCTTGACCGACGGGTCCAGCCCCTTGGTGGCTTGGGCGTACTGCTTGTCCGCGTCGACCTTGTCCTGTGCAGCCTTTTCCTTCGCTGCTCTTTCCTTGGCCGCCTTTTCCCGGTCGGCCTTCTGTTTCTCCAGGGCTGCGACGGTTTCTTTATAGAAGAAATCCTTCTTCTTTCCATTCTTGTCGTAGAACGCCAGCAGGGTGGCATCACCGGCGATGCCGTCCTGCTTCATGCCCAGTTTTCCCTGCATGTCATAGATTGCGTTCGCGAATTCATCCGAATCCGCCTTGATGCCGGGTTTCGCGATGAACAATGTCGGCTCCCACCCGCGAATCTTCTTGTAGACGACGTTCTGCTCGCGAGCATGCGGGTAGTCGATCTTTCTCTCGACTTCTGGCTTCGGAGAGGGAGGGTCCTTCTTGACGGCCTCCCGCTTGGCGTCCTCGAGATTGAGCTTTCCCGTCTTGCTTTCGCGCGCCTGTTCGAGCAGCGCCCTCGCTGTCTGCCGGTCCTTGAACTCTTGCATCGAGAGCCCGCTATCCTTGATGCGCTTGAGCAAGTCCAGCATTTCCTCCTTGGTGACCGCTTTGCCGCCCGGTTTTCCGAATACGGTCTGAAGGTCCTTCAGGATCTGCGGCTCGAATTCCTTCTCCCACTGGTCGCGATGGGCGCGCATCGCATCCGAATTGTCGGCGATTCCGCCCTTGGCCTCGAACTTCATGGCGGGAATCGCGTCGTCGGCGATGTGGCAGTGATATTTGGACAGATTGGGGCCCAGCACGTTATTGATGAGCTTCTGGTAGGTGGGAGCGATGTGGGTGCGTAGCAGCTCGCGGACATTCGGCGTAACGATTTCCCGATTGAACCAATCCGTGCCGATGACGATGCTCACCATGGCGCCGATGCCCAGTTGGGCAACGAGGCCCCACAGGCAGCCCAGCGCCGGCGGAGAGACGCAGGAAACTATCTGAACGCCGATGCGGATGAGGTCGACCGCTGTGGTCGCGATATCCATCCAGCGCTTGGCGTCCTGGACGGCGGTGACGAGCGCTTCGAGCTGCCTGATCACATCGCCCCATTCGGTCTCGAGCTTCTCCTTGCTCTCCTCGAACGACTTGCGGGCGCGGCAGATCTCGTCGCCGAAGCTTTCGTTGAGTTCTTCATTGAACCTCTCGACAAGCTTGTCCATTGCGCTGTGGAAGCAATCCGCGAAGAAGTTGAAGCTCTCCGTGATGAACGCTGTGAATGCTACTTTGCACGCGCTCACGACAACAGTCAGCAGCTTGCTGGCCCAACCGATCTTGGTCATGCCGCCCGCCTTGACTCCCTGGACCTTGGTGCGCACGTCTTCCATGGGCTTCTTCTTGCGCTCGAAGACGCCGATCACCTTGTCCCACGCACTTCCCAGCATGAATCGCACTTTTCCGAGGTACTTCCCCGCGCGACCGCTCCAGAACATCAGTTGCTTGTATTCCCTGACCTCCTTTTCGCCCGTGCCGGAAAGCTTGCCGCCCGCCTTGCCTATGCGCTTTTCGAACTTGACCTTGTCGCGATGGCCGGAGAGCTTGGAATCCAAGAACTTCCGGAAGTCGCCGCCCCAGGCGCCGCGCTTCTTCTCCCAGGCCGCCCCGCGCTCTTTCCAGTAGCTATCGGGCCGGTCCTTGGTGTGGCGCTGGATATGCCGCGTGGCGGCACCCGATGGCGCACGCGAGACGACCGGAGCGGGAGCCGCGATCGTCTTGGGGCTGGCCATCTTCCCCGGATGGGGATGCGAGTCCGTCATCGACTTCTTGAGTTCCCGCATCTCCGCGAGGTGCTTGGTGAAGTATTCGTCGGGGGGAGTGTCCAGCCCCTTCGCGAGATCCTTGTACAGATAGACGCCGCCGCCGACGTAGGCGACCCACAATCGCCGGTCGCCATACTCGGTTTTCGGCGAGCCGATCTTGTGCTGTGCGTCCCAATTGTCGAAGTCCAGGAAGCCGGGCAGTTTGAGCTTGAGACGATCGAAGGAGATGCTGCCGCGCGTCTTGCCGCCGCTGAGCTGATTCACCCGCTTAACGAAGGCGTTGTATCCCAGCGCGTAGCTGTCCAGCTGGGCCACGCCTGCCGCCAACTTTCCGGCGTTCCACGGTTTGAGTTCGCCCAGCCAGATGTGCGACGGGAAGTCGCCCTTCCAGCCGCGAACGCCCTTCTTGCGATCTGGCCGCGTGGGCGCGGACGCCACTGCGGGCTGGGTGCCCAGGAACTTCGACGATGGCTTGTCCATCGACACGATTTCGTGTTCGGTTTCGGCTTCCTTGTACGCCTTGACTCCCGAGACCGTCTTTGCCGGCGTGGACATGTACAGGTCCGCCACGCCGACCTTGTTCATGCCGGGGGCGAAGCGATCCGCGCCCGGGATCGCCGCCTCGGTAACCAGCGCGGCGTCCGACTCGCGCAATAGCCTCTCGATGATTCCGTGGGTGGCTTTGCCCGAAACGTAGGAGGTGTTCTGGTACCACTTCGTCTCGTAATTGCTGCCCGCGCGCGATATTTGTCGTCGGCTCGCCATCTGCTGGATGGCGCCGTCTCCACCGCGCGAACCTGTCTGCTGCACGACATGCGTGAGCTCATGGGCAAGCAGGTGCTTGCCGGAGTCCGTGTCGGGACGGTACTGCCCTGGCGCGAAGTGAATGTCGGTGCCGCTGGTGAACGCATGACTGTGGATATCGCGGTTCATGGCGGCCGAAGCCGCGCCGGTGTGGATCTTCACTTGAGAAAAGTCGTGGCCGAATCTGGATTCCATGAAGTCGCGCGTGTCCGGGGGAAGCGCTGTGCCGCTTCCCTTGGCGGCATCGATACGCGATTCGAGATCGGCCGGAGCGGCTGAATCGCCCCCCTCACGCTTCGGGCTTACGGGCGTTTCTTTCGGGTTGACGAGGTCGATGTCCTCGGTCTCTTCGTTTATCTCTCCGGGTTCGGGCGGCTCGTCCTTGGCCGAGCAGCTCTCCGCCGAGTCACGCTGAACGCCGGCGCCAGCGGTCGAGGAAACCTGCATCGGGGCCGCAGGATCCGGCATCCGCATTACGGTGTCGGCCATCTGATCCGCCTCCTGCTCGAAGCGGTCGCCCGGGGTGCCCAGCGAAAGCTTGGCCTGTACGGGCGCGTCGCGGCGCTGCAGCTTCGGAGGCTCGTGATCGCAAGCGTCGCACTTCGCCTGCAAATCCGGAGGCCCTTCCTCCTTGAGTTTCGCAGTTTCCTCGGCTTCGCAAGACGCGCATTTCGCCTGGATCATCGGCGCGAAGAACGATGCCGCGCTCGCCCTGTGCGGGCTGAAAAACGACTTGCTCGCATGACCCGAAGCTTCCTTGGCGGCGGTCTTTGTTCGCACGGCTCAGAATCTCTTCTTCAAGCCCGGAAACAGCTTCAATATGTCCATGTTCAACATGAACTGGAATCCCGGTCGTTGGAGGTCCGGCATGCCCGGGGTCTGGTTCATGAGCCAGGTCGGCTCGTAGCCCGGCGCCATGCCGGGCATCAGCATCGGGTACGGGCTCAACGATTTGAACGTCTTGCCTTCGGCCTTCAGCGCGCCGTCCAGGAAATCGAGGCCGAACTTTCCGCCGGTCAAGTTGAATCCCCTGCCTGTGGGGTCGTAGCCGGACTCCAGGCCGAATGTCGCGCCCGACGGAATGTACGCCGGGCGTTTCTTCCACAGGTCCAGATAGGGGCCGAGGGTGAAGTCCGCGGAGAACTCGGTTTCATGCTTCCCGGCCGCGGGAAGTTTGTAGCTGAAGCCATCGATGGGCGAGTACGGAATCAGCCCCAGCAACTTGCCGATGTTCACGCCCGACAGGGTTTCGCGCAGTTGCGGGTTCGATGCAAACGCCAGCCCCGCCATGCCCAGGTTCACACCGGCGAAACTCAACATCGCAGCCTTCTCGGCCGGGCTCGCCCTGTCCCATAGCGTGTACTTCAGGCGGGTGAGGCGCGGCTCGTACCACTTCTTGAACGATTCGTTCTCCCCGAGTTTCTCGGCGGCGGTCTTCAACCCCTCGGTGATCGGGTCTTTCTTCTCTTCCTCCTGGGCTGCGCCGGGGGCGTCCTCCTTTTGCAGCACGGGCGCATCGCCGGCGGCCGCGGGCTTGAAGAACGGATCGCCGGCCGCGGGCCCGCTCTGCGGCTTGAAGAACGCCGCATCGCGGGTCTGCGTGCCTTCCGCTTGTCTGCGCCTGCGTCTGCCCATGGCGGCCTCCCGCCGGGCGGGACGAAGCCCGCCCGGCTTGCCGGGTTACGGCGAACTCTTCTTCCTCATCAGCAGGAAGACGATCAGCAACAGCAGCAGGATCAGCCACCACCATTTCTTGAACACGGCGCCCAGACCGCCCGGGTTGTTGCCGGGCTGACCGCCGTCGACCTTGGGCGGCGCGGGGCTGTACCACGTGCCCGTGCCGAGGGGCTGGAATCTCTGCATGGTCTCGTAGCTCTTGCCGAAGCCCTCATGGCCGGTGACCATCACGTCGAACACGCAATCCGCCTTGCGCACCGGATCGGTGACCGCCGCGCACGCGGCCTGCGCCACCGCCTCGGTCGCCGGCTGCACCGAGGTCTGGCCGGCCAGGTCGCAGGACTGCGGCGAGTTGCGCGGCCACTCGTCCAGGGTGAACGTCGCCGTATTGCTGCCCGACGCGTAGTCGAACAGGCTGCTTGCATCGGTGACCCGCCACGCATCGGCGAACTTCTCGTACAGGTCCTGGTAGCGCTGATCGATGGACTCGGGCATCGAGCCGAGCGACGTACCGTCGGGCAACGCCGGAATCCAACTGCCTTCGGGGACCACGCCCATCGTGCCCTGGGTCGCCGAGGTCTGGTACACGTTGACGTTCAGATACCAGACCTTCGGCCCGTCCCAGAACCGCGGGGTGACCACCAGTTGCGTACCGCGGGCGTCGATGATCTCGATCGCGCCATCGGCGGCCTTGCGGATGTGGCCGTCGATGCCTCCGATCGCGGCCCCCGACGTTGCACTGCTGGCGTTGAGTACGATGCCGGCATCGGTCAGCTGGACCAATTTGCCATTCACTCGCAGCTCCATGCCCTTGCGCGTTTCCTCTACGTTCGGATTGGGTTGCAAGGTGACGCGGCTGCTGCCGACGCGGGCCGCCACCGCGGTGTACACCGCGACGCAATGCGTGATGCCCGTGTAGGCGTTGGTGATCGGGATGGTGGCCGTGGGCACGGCGGTCTGACGCGTCTGGATTTCCAGCTTGTCGTCGCGCAGCGCGGTGAATTCGCCGGCGCTCTGGAAGTCGTAGTGGACGCCGTCGACGGTGGTCAGATGGGGGTCGCCCCAGCCGCCGCCTTCGGCCGTAACGTGGAACAGATAGGTGCCCTTGCACTTCTTGGCGGGGTCGGACGCATCGGAAGCCGTCAGACTGAACTGATCCTGCTCGCCCAGCGCCGCGGCCGTGCCGGCGACCGTGGTCTTGCCGTCAGGGGCCGCGGGCGAATGCACGACATCCGGCGCGGGCACGGTCACTGTCAGCCCGGCGCAGGTGAACGGGCCAGTCCCCGAGCAACTCAGGTTCCCTCCCCCGTTCTCGAACACCCAATAGGCATCCTTGTTGGTCTCTATGTCCGTGGCCGTGATCGCCTCGCCCGGCTTGGCCGCGTACGAGTACTGGAAGTCTGCGCACGGGATGGGCAGGTCCTGAGGATCCGCCCAGGCGACGGACGGGATGCCGCAGGCACCGACCATCATCAGGATCGCCGGAATGCCGAGCTCCCGGCTGCGTTTCATCGCTCTGGCTGATTTCATGAGTCACTCCTCCTTGGGCGTCGAATTACGTTGGCTGGTTTCATGGGTCACTCCGTATCGGACGCTGACGTTTTCGCACTGGATTTAAATCGCGCGCCTCGTGTCAGAACACCGTCGCCTAATCCAGCCACTGCACGAAAATCCTGTCGTTGAGCCACGGCAGCGAGATCACCCCGAAGCCCCAGGGCAGTCGCGCGAGCAGCACATCCTGTGCGCGACGTTCCACTGTCACGCGGTAGCCGCCCTCCACCGCCTCCAGCTTGCCCTCGCGCAGGAAGAACTGGCTGCGCAGCCATGCCGCCGAACTGCTGCGCAACGCCGTCCAATGGCCGAGTACGGCGTCGAGCAGCTCGGCACAGGCGGCGATGTCCTGTTCTTCGAGCCAGAGGCTTTCCAGTGGCGAGTCCAGCGCGATGCCGGTGAGCAGCTTGGCGAAGCCCAGTTCGTACTCCGGCGTCCGGGCAAGCCCGGTCGCGAGGTGACCCAGCAGTTGCGCACCACGCTGCCTCGCTCCCTCGTCGACGAAGCAACCACGTTCCAGCAAGCCGCGGTCGTCGAACAGCGCCGCGAGGAAGGGGTGCAACAGCAGGATGCCGACGCAGGGCAGATAGACCGCTTCCCCCATCGCGGGTTCGACTTTTCGTCCCGGCGCCTCGCGCCGCGGAGCGCCCGGGCCGGGGGCCGCCGGCACAGGCCTGCTCGCTGCGGGGGCGATCGATGCGCCCTGCCCCATGTCCTGGAGCGCGGCTTCGCACCACTCGCGCCAGGGCGCAGGCAAGGCGGAAGTCGTTACCGGCCTGATGACGGGGGGGCTTGCCTCGCCCGTGGATGCGCTCATGACATCGCTCCGATGCCGCGATTGCTCCATCGCCAGTCTGCAGCGATCGGCCAACAACGACTGGACCAGGGCCGCGCCGGAGACGGCGTCGCCTCGCGCCAGAGACCATCCGAGCACTGCGCTCCAGAACGCTTGACGCCAGCGCTGATACGCCGCCGGAGAGTCCGCGGGGAGCAGTTCGCGCAGCGCCGCGGTGCAATCGCGTGCCGCCCCGACGCCGGCGACCAGCGTCTCGAGGCGGGGATCGTCCAAGGCATCGATCAGGCGTGGCAGGATGCGCGGTTCCTCCTCGAACAGCGAACGCACCGCCTCGATGCGTCGCGCATCGGCTGCTTCGAAGAGGGGCGGCCAATCCGCGTCCGGCGCCCGTCTCCACCAAGGCAGTCTTCCGTGTCGCAGGAAGAACATGAAGGCTTCGAATTCCCCGCCGCCTTCCTCGCTTGCCTGCGCGCTGCGTTGGCGCTGCGCTTCCGCGGCGCGGCCTTCCAGTTGCCTCCCCAATTCGGCCAGCAGGCGCCGCTCGAACTCCGGCGCCCAGTCCGCGCCCTCGATCCGGCCCACGTCGATCTCCACGCGGTCCAGCCGCAGCAGTTCGTGCGCCGAGGCCACCGCATCGAACACCTGCTCCATCCCCTTGAGCAGCGGCTCGCGGCAGGCGCGGGCCAGTTGCTCCTGGATGCCCGGCGCTGCTCTGGCATCGCCGACCGTGAGCTCCATGACCTGACGCTGGATGCGGTGGCGGTTAGGCGTCATTGGCGATCGCATTGAGCGCCTCCACCAGGGCATTGCGCGCGGCGGATACCGCTGCGGCGGGTGCGCCCGGGACCAGCACCGTGTCCAACCAGGCGAGATACCGGGTCTCGAACGTGTCGAAGCTTGCCGGCGATGCGCTCGCCGGGGATTCGCGGTCCACCCAAAACACCTTGATCAACAGATGGGCAGGACAGCAGCGCTGGATCATTCCCTCTACGTGCCGCCGGAATTCCGAACTGCGGAAGCGGTCCGGCGTCACGGGGGTGCGCACGGCATCGGCGGGCGCGAGCGCGAAGTCGCGTGCATAGCCCGAGGGCAAGACCAGCGACAAGCGGTGGCTGTAGGGATCGCGCTCGCGTCCCTCGCCTTCCGGCAGCGACAGGAGCGCATCCGTGTTCGCGAGCGGCCGCAACAGCAGGTGCTCCAGCAGATACATCGTCTCGGCGCCGTACTCGCGATAGAGCATCGCGACCGCGGCCTCGATGCCCGCCCGGGCGAGAGCGGCGCTGGCGAAGGTTCCCTGCCCCACCGCCAGCAATATGCCCGTCGGGTCGCGCAACTGGATCGCGAACGTATTGCCGCCCGCGGGGACCGCGCGATAGTTCCATTCGTCCATCCCGTAACGCAGCACGCGGCCGATGGATTGCTCCGCCAGCGCCACGGCGCCGGCCGCCGTGGTGTCGTCGTAGCGCACGTCGCTGGCCAGCAGCACCGCGCCAGCGGGCATGGTTTCGCGAAGCCGCCAACGACGGCCGACGAACCCCGGGGGCGCGGGTTCGTCGAAGATCTCGAAGAAGTCGCCGATGGGGCGGAGCGCGCGACGTCGGCGCGCGTTCCGTATCCCGCTGTGATGGGCCAGCTTGCGCTCGAGCGGCGACAGGGAGGGCTCGATGCGCGCGGCGGCGAACAGCGCCGCCAGCGCCGGCGCGGCGGCGTTCGCTGCGACCAGCGAGACGAAGGTCTGGACACTCTCCGCGATCGCCTGAGCTGCGACGCCTGCGCCGTCGGTGAGCCGCAGGCGGAAAACGCCACTACCGCTGTCGAAGCCGATGTAGTTGCTGGTTCGCGCGGCGAAGGCCAGGGCGCGCTCGCCGGAGATCGCGGCCATGATGTCCGTGACCTCGGGAGCCGCGCCGCGCAACCGCGGCTGGCCGTCCGGGCTCAGCATCCAGCGGAAACCGACGCCTTCGGCCAGGACGGCAAGCATCCCTTCGTCGCGCTGGACGGGGTTGCTGAGCGCCTGCAGGCGCATCGCACTGAGTTCCGGCGTTTCGCGCAGCAGCGCGGATTTCAAGCGCAGCAGACGGGCATCGGCGGCTTCGCGTCGGTCTGCGACCCGTTGCTCCTGCTGCGCCGGCGGCAAGGCGCGTACGTCCAGTTCGGCGCGGGCCCAGCGATGCACCTCCTGCGCCAGTGCCGCGGCGTCCTCGCCCTGGCGCGCCAGCCGATGGTCCAGGATGCGATTGCGCCGATCGAGCAGACGCTCGCGGGTCTCCGCGGCCTGGCGCAGAGCACCGGCCACCGGGTTGTCCGGGTCGGCGATGAAGGCGGCCCAGTTGCCGCCGGCGGGGAACTGCCGTAGCAACCGCGGCGCGCCAGGCAGGTCGAACGGCGGGCGTGTGACGTAAGTCGTCCCGGCCTCGCCGTTCCCGGAATAGAAGCGGTTGATGTGGCCCAACTGCGCGGTCATGTCGCCCAGGAACTGCTCGAACAGGAGCAGATAGCCCTGGAGCTGACGCACGGCGGCGTGCCGCTCGGCGCTGGCGCTGTCCGGCAGCGCCGCATCGCCGGTGCCGAACAACGCCGGAAGATCCATTTGCAAGGGGGTGTATTCGTCCACCGGCAGGACGTCGCCGGATACCACCGGCCAGACGGGCGACGGAGCGTCCGTAAAGGCTTCATCCAAAGCCTGTGCCTGCATGGCTTGGAAGAGGCTGAGCACGCGCGCCGTGTCGTAGGCCACCTCCACATCGTTGCGCACGACGGTGATGCGCGACTTGGCCAGGCTCAGGCGCGGACGGTAGCGTGCGATCTGCACCAGGTGCAGGCAGTCCTCGGCGCCCGAGGTAATGGGCCGGTTGTTGATGAAGTTGGCCAGGGTCAGGTCGGTGACGGCGACGATGTCGCGCGCCGCCACGTCCTCCTGAGTGACCACGTCGTCGCCGCCACCGCCGCGGCGTTGCATGATCCGCCGCAAGATGTCGGAGGTGTAGATCACATCGGGTATCGCCCGGCCGCTGGTGGCGCGATCGAGGAAGCCCCGGCGCAGCAGCGGCCCGTCGTAGATCGAGTCGGGGTCGGGTTCGGCGACGCGACGCTCCGCCAGCGACTGGAAACGCACGTACGGCGACAGCATTGCGTCGATGTCCAGGAAGATGCGCGCCAACAGCGCTTCGACGTCGATGCCGCCGGTGACCTCAAGGCGGGCGTTCAAGGCGATTTCCTGCACGCGCGCCAGCCCGATGCGCACGGCCTGTTCGCCCAGGTTTCGCCAGCCGGCGACATAATCGGCCAGCTGCGCGACGGCGACGGCCGCCTCGCGAACGCGAATGGCGAAGCGCGACAGCGGCGCCCCGGGTAGGTTCGTTTCGATCGCCGCCCGTGCCGCGACCAGAATGGCCGGCACCACCAGGCCGGGCTGCGCGATCTTCTCCACCACGCGCAGAAGCACCCAGGCCTGCATGCTGCCGGGCGCCCCGGAGAGGTCCGTGTAATCCACCCGGATGCGTCCGAAATAGCTTTGGGGTTCCGGCAGCGCGCGCCAGAAAACTCCGGCATCGGGGAGCATGACGACGGCGTCGAGCGTCACGGGCCGATGGAAGGGCGCGGCCTCGATGTCGTCCCAGCAGGGCAACGCGACTTCGATATCCCAGGTATCGCCGGCCGCCAGCACCGGAAGCGGATAGGTATTGCTGTTGAGGTCGCGTTGGGACAGTTCTACCAGTACGTCGTAGAGCCCGGCGGTGCGCGAGCGCACCGGCGCGACGGGCGGCGGCACGAACGTGAGAGGGGGATCGGCATCGACTTCGTAGAAGGCGACCTCGTTCTGTCCGGGATGGAAGATCTGGGCGTCGCTCACCAGCGGGTGGTCGAGCAGGAGGGCGCGCAAATCCCGCGCATTGACCGGACCCACCGGCAGCACACGGTGCGCCGGTTCGTACTCCGCTTCGGCGTGCGCCTGGCCGCTGCGCAGCAGGTCGGCGATGTCGAGCTGCAGCTTCAGCCCCAACTCGGTGATGGCGTAGCTGGCCGCCTCGAGCAGCGTGATGCCCGGGTCGTGGACGTTGTGGTCCGTCCAACTGTCCTTGGCCAAGGCCCGGATCGATTGCATCCCGCCTTCGCGCAGCCTGGCGTAGTCCAGACTGATCCGGTCCGGCGGCGCAGCCGAAATGCGCAGCGTCTGGCTCATCGCGCAGCCTGCGACCTGGCCTGAGCCAGGGCGTGCTCCAGCGCATCGACCTTGTCGGCGAGTTGCTTGACGGCGTTGATGAGCACGAAGGTGAGCGCCGAAGGATTGAACACCCGCAGGTCCTCCATGCCGTCGGCGTTCGAGTCTGTGGGCAGTCTCTCCACGGTCTCGGGCAGGATCTCCTCGATCTCCTGGCCCAGGACGCCCACTCCCTGCTGGCCGGCGCGCGTGCCGGCCAGGCCGTTGTACCGATAGCGGATCGGACGCACGCGGCGAAGCTCGGCCAGGCCTGCGTCCAGATCACGGACATCGTCCTTCACCCGGGCGTCGGAGGTGAAGGCCCAAGCGCCGTTGCCGTCGTTCTTGAACGCACCGCCGGCCACCTGGAACACGGCGGCGCCCGACCCTGCCAGCTCGGACTCGGAGCCGACCACGACGTTGCCGTTGGTCGTGATGCCTAGGCGCACGGAGTTGCCGCCCTGGCGCAGGCTCAGTACCTGCCCGGTCGCTGCGTTGAGATTTACCGCCCCGGTATTCGACTGTCTCAACGCATAGCTGGAATTCACCGCGCCGACATTCGCGCCCAGCGCCTGATGTCCGAACAGCGCGAAGGAACTGAAGGCGGCGCCGCCGCTGCCGACCATGGCGTTGCCGAAGCGCGCCTGCTCGGCCGGCCCGGTGTTCGGGCCCAGCACCACTTCCAGCCTCGCCGCCGGTTCCGCCGCGCCGGTGTTGATGCCGACACGGCCGGCGCTGTAGGAGATCGCGCCGGCCGCGCCCACGGCCGCGAACCCGCCGCCTTCCCCGCCGCCGACGTTGCTCCAGCCGGCGCCATTGTTGACTTGCAGCTGGCCGCCGTTGAAGCGCAGCCCGCCGGCGATATTGGGCACGGCGCTGTCGCCCAGGCGCAGGCCGCGCGAGAGCATCAGCGTGCCGTCGGCGTCGAGGTCGAGGCCGTCGGTCGCCTTGTTCAAACAGCTGTCGATGAGGTCGCCGAACGCCCCCTGGTCCGGCCGATCGCCGTTCTTGAAGTAGGAGTTCTTCAGGAAGTCCCTTGTCTGGTTGCTCATAGGTCACCCACCCGCTCATGTTGATCTGGAGATTTCACGACACTTCCAAGCCGACTTCGAAATCGAGGCGGACGGTCATGTAGCCGATGCCGAGCGCCGTCACGCCCGAGCACACCTCCTCGCCGGGCGCCACGGCCGTGATGAGGTGTTGCGGATGTGAGACCAGGATCGCGTGCGCCTGCGTGGTGCCGGCCGACTCGAATGCGCGCCCGACGATGAAATCGTCGTCGACCCGCATCTCTCCCAAGCCAGGCTTCGGCCGTGCATGGACGATGAAGTCCTCGTCGATGACCATCGAGCCGATGCCCTCGGCCTTGGTTCCCGAGTACGTGTGGTAGATGCGCAGGCCGACGAGGTGGTCGACGTAATGGCGTCCCTCGATGAATGCGAGGATCTCGGAACGGTAGATGCGCGCGCCGAACGGGATGTCCTCGCCCACCTGGTACGCCCAGGGCGACAGGAAGCGGCGCAGGTCTTCGTTCAACACGCCGCTGTAGTAGCCCGGGTCGAAGCCGGGCCCGAACACGACCTTGGCTTCGACCCGAACGCGTTCGAACACCGGCCGGATCACATGCAGGTCCAGGAACGGCGTGCCGAGGCCGTCGAAGTAATCGGCGATGCGTGCCAGCAGGTCCTCGCCAGCGCGAGGCTCCAGCGGATTGGCGGCGCCGCCCCGGCGCAGGTTGGGCACCACCACCAGGGCCGCATGGCCTGCGCGAGCCCTGCCGTCCGCATCGGTGTGCGGCAGGCACTTGGCCTTGAACACTTCGGGGAAACGCTCGAGCGCCAGGCGCTCGATATCCCAGGGCGTGACAGGGCGCCGGCGGTGACGCAGCCGCTCGCTGGCGCGGCGAACGAAATCCTCGTTGCTTTCCGGCCCTCGCCCGTCGAAGGAAGGCCGCGGCTGGGTTATGGCGCGGATCGCCGCATTGCGCTGAACCAGCGCCTTGATCGAAGCGGCCGGCAAGCCTTGCCGCAGATGGGTCGCGAATTCCTCCAGCGGCGCAGCGCCCGGTTCGAAGCGGGCGGCAGCGGCCTGCGAACGGATCGAGAGCGTGCGCGCGGCGCCCCCGGGCGGCTTGTCGATGGATGCGCGCAGCCAGGCCAGCCCGGACGGCAGGCTCTGGTGCTCGAGCACGGCCGCGGCCGGCACATCGATGGCGATGATGCCGGGACTCTGGAACCCCAGTGTGGTGTCGATGAGCAGGGAACCCTCGCTCAAGGGGCGCCACTGATCGCCGGCGCCGAGATAGCTCCATCGCGTGTCCCCGGTGGCCAGCACGTCGGCAGACTCGGCCGTGCCGGCGTCGATCTCGAAGTACAGGGTCAGCGTGCCGGGCGGTTGCAAGCGGTCGATGCCCAGCAGCAACTCCGCGCGAGCGCTCAGGCGCGGCACCAGGCGAGCCTGTGCGGGGTCCGGGGCGCGCACGGCACCGTGCGGGCCGACCACGAAGTACGCTGCCGGCTGGTCGTCGTTGGGCACGAAATCGCCCGTCGCGTGGTAGTCCAGGGTCAGCGAACTCAATACTGGCGTGTATGGATCGCTGGGCAGCGGAACATTCGTGCCCGGCGGAGAAGTCGCCAGCTTGATGGCCTGGCGGGCATACCGTTGCGCGAACACCGGGTGGCCGAAAGCCTCGAAAGGCACCGCACCGGAGAACACCGCAAAATCGTCGCGCGTCGGTTCGCTCAGCACCAGGCGCGCGAAACCGGCGCGGCTCTGAGGTGCGAAGGTGTCGGGCACCTGCAGATCGGGCTGTTCGCGGTAGTCCAGCCCCTGAAACGCGAAGTTGAACGCACTGGCATTGGCTGTGATGGCGTTGACATCGGCGGTGACCGGCTCGAACAGCGTCTGGTTCACCAGCAGCCGGCGGAACGCCCGCTCGTGCAACAGGTCCACGCTGACGCGGAAATTGTTGGCGAAGGTGTCCGACAGGGTGTTGTTGACGGTGTCGAAGTAGCCGCGATAGTGATCGAACAGGTCGAGCGGCGGAGACTTCCACTCCAGGTTGAAGGTCAGCGAGTCCAATCTCTTCGAGAACGCCTCCTCGCTGCCCACGTAGAACACGCTGCCGATGCGCGGCTGGCTGCCGAACAGGGGCATGGGTTTGCCCGCATCCAGCGGGGTTTCGTCGCTTTGCACCACCAGGCCATGCAGCCCCGACACGCTCACTGCCAGGTCGATGCGCTCGACGGCGAAGCGGTCGAAGAGCTCGAAGGTCCCGGATGCGCCATTCACCAGGCAACGCAGCACAGGCCGGTCGCTGGTCATGCCGGCGCCGTGCAAGACAGGATCGAAGGGTACGATCGCGGGAGACGCCGAGCCCACGTCGATCGTCAGGTCAAGCGCAGGCTGCCCGGAGCCGGAATCGGCCACCAGCGTGGCCTCCACGCGATCCGGAGTGAGCCAGCCTTCCGCGCCGCTCATGGTCACCGCGACCGCACCGGTGAGCCCCTGCGTGCTGATCGGGGCGGCGCCGTCCACGCGCAGATGCGCGCGCAGCGTAATGCGACGCTCGCCCTCGGCGAGCCTGAGGATGGGCGCGGCCACGGCGAATCCCAGCGACGCTTCCTGCATGAAGCGCTGCGAGACATCGAGGTCCAGCTGCTGCCGCCCGAAGGTGTAGCCCCCGGGCCCTTCGAGCGCGGAGAATCCGTCGGCGACGAACACGCGACGATGGTGCTGGATGTCCTCCTCCACCACAACGCGGCGCACCTGCGCCACGACGGCGGCGTTGACCACGATCTCGTTCTGCAGGGCGTAGGCCAGTTGCCGGCCCGCACTGTCCTTGCCGCCGTCGAGCAAAGTGCCCGCGGGCAAGCGCGTCGCGGCCGCGTTCTGCGCCAGCTCGAAGACGGCGTGTACGCAGTCGCGCTCGGGTGCGCGAAGCAACAGGCCCAGCTGACGGGTGTAGTAGTGCAGCAGGTGGCGACGCGTCAGATCGTTGAGGTCGTCCTGCAGATGCTGGAACAGTCGGAGGAACGCGAGAAACAGCACCAGGTGCGGTGGCCAGTCCGAGCGCGAAGCCAGCAGCAGCTCAAGATCGCCGGCCGAGCGCATGCGGTCGGTGCCGGGCGCCAGCAGCGGCTCCAACAGAGCCTGCCAATCGCCGGTGGATTGGCCGGACAGGTCGTAATAGCGAACTTCCGCCGCCACGCGATGCGCATAGGCGAGCAGGTCGGAGAACGACCGCTCGTCCGGCACGACGTAGTCCGCCTCCAGCCCGGGCAACAAACGCTGCAACTGGTTGGCGCCGTCGGGCCGCAGCAGGTTTCCATAGCGGCGGAACAGGTCCATGGTCAGGCCTTCGCCTCCGCATGATCGAGGTAGAAGGGATAGACCAGGTTGGTGCGGGTATTGGTGGCGCGGATGGTGTAGTCCAGGCGGATCAGAATGAGCCCGGCCTGGTCGACAGCGGGGTCGAAGTCCACGCGGTTGAGTTCGATGCGCGATTCGTAGAACAAGATCGCGCTCTCGATCTCCTGCGCCAGGTACGACGCGAAGGACGTCGACAGCGGCTCGAACAGCAGGGCGTCGCGTTTCCAGCCGAAGCCCGGGCGCATCACGCGTTCGCCCAGTCCGGTGGACAGCAGGATGTCGAGGCTCTGGCGGATGTCGTCCTCGGCCTCCGCCATGGCGACGCTGCGCCCCTGGTTGCCGAACGTCACCGGAAACGACCAGCCCTTGCCGAGGAATTGAGGATTGTCGGCCACCTCAACCTCCGATCATCACAGTGAAGCAGCCCACGACGAGACTGCCGCCGTGCGCGGTGCTGTCGCCCAGGCGCGCAGCCGGCATGCCCGCGATCATCACGCTGCCGCTGCCGGCCACCACCACGTCCGGCGGTCCGGTGCAGGTCAACATGTCGCCCACCCGCAGTGCGGGCTGGCCGCCGATCATCACGGTCGGCGCCCCGGGCAATGCCGGCCCGCCCACGTGCGGCACCGTACCGGTGACCATGGGGCAGACGTGCATGTCGTTGGCGCGCGCAGCGGGCGGCATGGCAGTCGATCCGTTCCTCAGTTGATCATCACCATCGACCCCTTGAGGGTCAGGTTTCCGCTGCTGGAAACCTCGGCCTTGGCCTGCGCCTTGGCTTCCAGCGTCGTTTGGGACTCCAGGGCGATCTTGTTGGCCTTGGCCTCCAGCTTGGTCTTGGCGGTAAGCGCCACGGCCTTCTTCGCGCTTTCGATGACCACGCCCTCCTCGCCCAGCACCAGCTTGTTGCCGTGCTGGTCCTCGAGCGTGATGCCGCCGTCCTCGTCGCTGAGGACGATACGGTTCTTGCCGGGAGTCCTCAGCGTCATGACTTTCTTGTCGTCGTCGAACTCGAGCGTGAGCCCGCTGCGCGACACGTAGGCCTTTGTATGGTTGTCCGCCGTGGCTTCGAGCGGCGGCGCCTTCTTGCGGCTGTGGAGCATGCCGAGGATCACGGGCTGCGAGGGGTCGTCATGGAAGAAACCCAGAACGACTTCGTCGCCTACCTCGGGCCGGAAGAACGTTCCGCGCTTGTCGCCCGCATCCAGGGTGGCCACGCGCGCCCAAACGCCCTGCTCGCCCATTCCGGCCAGCGGCACCTTCACCCGCACCCGGTGCTCCTTGCCGGGGTCGTCGGCCAGTTCGCTGACCACCCCGATCTGCAGCCCATGCACGGCGGCCGCGAGTCCCGCGGCCGGCAGGTGGTCCATCGCCACGCGCGCAGCATGCGGCTCGCGCGGCAATCCGAACTCGGCATCGGTGATCCATCTGCCGGAGCTGAACTCGTGACGCACCCCGGTGACATAGACCTTGCCGTTGAAGCGTTCTCCCAGGCGCGAGAGTTCCAGCAGTGCCCCGGGCTTGACGGCAGTCAGGCCGACGAAGCGAACGCGGCCGCGAGCGGCGGCCAGCCGGGCCCGCAATAGCGCGCCGTCGGCCCATTTCTGCAACTGATCGTTGGCCAGGCTGCCGCCGTGCCACAGCACGTCCTCGGTGCGGCCGGCGGCGGCGCTCAACTTCGACGCGCCCAGGTTGCCGTTGCCGCTCCAGCCCGGGTCCTTCGCGCTGGCTTCCAGCAGCGTCTGCTCCGCCGGGTCCCATGCCACCGCGCGAACGGCGCCGGACTGGGTGCGGGCGTCGATCTCCGCATCGAGTTCGAGCACCGTGAATCCATAATCAAGCGCTGCCGCCGGCGGGTCGTCCAGCGTCGGCTTGACCGTGGCCACCTTGCCTGCGTCGGCGAAGCACAGCTGTCCCGCCGCCTCGACGCGGCTCACGAGGAAGTCCCAGTCGCTGGACTGATACTGCAGCAGCTGCGGATGGCTTACGTCGCTGCTCGCGACTTCGCCCGCGCTCACGCCGGAGCCGGGATACTCGCCCAACAGCTTCTTCGCCACATCGCTGTCGCTCATTTCCTCGAAATAGCGGTTTCGTCGCACCAGCGTCATGACGAACACCGGGTCGCGGCATTCCACTTCCAGCCAGGACGCGCCGTCGCGGGACACGATCCGCTGGGTCAGGATGACGCCGCCGAAGATGGCTTCCGTTTCGCCGTGGTATCCGGCCGCGATCTGGATCTTGTTGCCCGGCACGAACAACTCGCCGGTACTGCGCATGAAGTCTCCGCGCGCCGCGTCGCCGTCGCCGATACGCAGGCGGGCATAAGGCACACGGTTCGCCTGATTGACCACCTCCACGCCTTGCAAGGCCACGGTGCGCGGAAGCTCGGCGCCGTCGACCTGCACGGTCAGCGTGATGACGTCGGTGGGGCGAGTGATGGGCAGCGCACTCATGCCTTCACCCCCACCGGGGGGAAAGCGACCCGGCTGGCCGGGCGCAGGCGGCGGAAATTCACCAGCTTGTTGACGCGGGCGACCTCGAGATACAGCTCGGGCTTTCCGTAGATGGCGTACGCCATGGCCGGAAGAGTGTCGCCCTCGCGCACGTCCCGCAGATGCGTCAGATCCGGCGAAGTGGCGTTTTTCTTGCGCTCCGCCAGCGACCTGGGGACGTGCTCGCAGAACGAACAAGCGGCAATGGCGCGCAGCGGCGTGCCGTCCGGCTTGAACAAGGTGTAGCGGTAGCTCACCGAGGTCAACACGCAGGGGAATACCAGCGCGCCCCAGACCAACAGCAACTCGCGCGGCCGGTGGATGGTGCCGTCGAACGCATGTACCAGGCGGTCGAACTTCTGGATCTCGTCCATGACCACGAACTTCTTCGGTCCGGACAGCGCTGAGGCGATGGCGCCCACCAATGGAATGTCGCCGAGCTCCGAGGGCTCGGGCACGACACCGGTGCCGTCGAACAGGAATTCGAAGGAAAGATTCGCCGGAGGCGTGTTGTTGTAGAGCGCCTCGGACGCCGTATCGCCCTGCCCCGTCTGGCGCGAGTAGTTGATCAGCTTGTTCAGCGTGTACGTGCCCGGATTGACCTGGACCACGTACGTGTCTTCCGGACTATCCGACGGGACGGGTTTGTCCTCCGGACTGGCCGCCGGCTTGAACGCGCGCAGCGTGAGCTTCTCGAGCTTTCCTTTCTCGAACAGCATCAGCGTTCTCCCTTGCGTTCGAGGATGCGCATGACTTCGCGCACACAGACCTGCACCAGGTCGCCGTCGGCGGGCGCGGAATCCGCGTGGGCGCCGGGTGCTCCGCCCTGATCCTGGCCGTCTTTGCCCGCGGGGAGACCGCAGTTTCCCGGCCCACCGCCCCCGCCCCCGCCCGCGGCGGGATCCACCGTGGCGCGAATCACCAGTTCGCGGATCTCGATGGGCATCAGAAGCTCACCCCCACGCTGCCCGAGAGCGCCGCAGCCGCATCCAGGGCCACGCTCGCCGGGTCGTAGTACTTGAAATACTGGTACTGCAGGGCCAGCGATTCGATCAGGATCTCGTTGCTGCCGGCATTGATGCCCGCAATCTCCAGGCGCTTGGGAACGGCTCCGGTCACATACCAGTTGTAGAGGGGCAGATGCTCCTCGTCGAGCAGCGAGATCATCAGGTTGACGGGCTTGTACTCGAACTGCTCCATGGCCTTGCGCGCCCAGTGCAGCACCCCGGACCCCATGAACTTGCCGCGCTTGAGCGTCAGTTCGCCGAACTGCAGGCTCTTGGGCAACTGGTGGGCGTAGCGGTTCTCGCCTCCTTCGGGCCAGCTCTCGAATTCCGTGCTCACGCTGAGGCCCGACACCTCTTGCCAGCGCGTGTCGTAAGGGAACTGCGGCAGCAGCTCGAAGACCACCAGGAAATGGAATCCCGGATGCGGGTAGCTCAGGTCCATGGATCAGCCGTTCGCCATGGTCAGGCCCTCATGGGCCAGCACCAGCGTCTCGATCGCGCTCTCGTTGCCCGAGGAGTTCAGATCGGTGGATGTCACTTTCGTTGGCCACGCGTTCTTCACCTTCCAGATCACGACCGGGTCGTGGTTCTCGTTGAGCAGGCTGATGGTGATGTCGCGGCGCTCGATAGTGTTGAGCGACACCGAGTCCCACCAGGCGTAGAACTCGTTGTCGTTCGCGAAGATGCCGCGCTTGAGCGTGAGGTCGCCGAAGGTCTGCATGCCGGGCATGCGGATCTTGTGATACTCCGGGCTCGCGCCATCGCGGTATTCGATCTTCTCCGTGGTCACTTCCAAGCCGGTGACCTCGGTGAAGCCGATGCGGGTGCCACCCCACTCCACCTCGAAGTGGAATTTCGGCAACGGATACTCAGCCATGTTCTCGTCTCCCTGCAGAAGTTAAGAGGTCTGCATCTTGTGCGCGAAGCGCAGCACGATGAATTCGGCCGGCCGGACGACCGCCATGCCGACCTCCACGATCATCCTTCCCTCCAGGATGTCCTGGGCCGTCATGGTCTCGCCCAATCCGATCTTCACGAAGAACGCCTTCTGCGGAACCGAACCGGCGAGCGCGCCCTGCCGCCACTGCACCGTCAGGAAGTTCTCGACCATGGCGCGAACCCGCACCCAGGTGCCGCGGTCGTTGGGCTCGAACACGAAGACCTCGGTGGCCTTCTTGATCGATTCCTCGGCCATGTTGAAGAATCGGCGCACGGGCACGTAGCGCCATTCGTTGTCGTTGCCGGCCAGGGTCCGGGCGCCCCAGACCAACGAGCCCTTGCCCGTGAAGGTGCGGATGGCATTGATGCTCTTGCCCGTGCTGGTGACGTTCAGATCCTCCTGCGCTTTGTCGTTGATCTTCACCGCCACGCCGCTGATGTCGGCCACCGACACGTTCGCCGGCGCCTTCCACACGCCTCGCGTGCGGTCCACGGCCGAGTAGACGCCGGCCACCGCGCCCGAGGGCGGCTGCAGGGTCATGACGCCGTTGACCTGCTCGAGGATGTTGGCGAACACGGGATGCCTCTCGAACAGCCGGTTCTGCGCCTCGTCGGCCAGAAACTCCACGCTGGCGAAGATCGCAAGCACCGCGGCGGCCGGCCGCTCGAACAGCCCGCGCAGCGCCGAGGCCGCATTCAGCGCCGTGGCCCGCACGGTGGCGCCACCGAACGCGTCGGCACTGGCGGCGATGGCGCCCGCATTGGCGTTGGGTGCGATCCAGGGCGAACCGTTCAGAGCGGCGTAGTCGCCCTCGACCTCGGCGATCCCGCGCGTACCGGAGATCGATCCCATGACGTCCGCGTTCTTTTCGTAGGCGATCAGCGCCGAGATGCCGGCCGCGAGCTCGGAGTCGTTGCTCAGGTCGGTCACGGCGAGATTGACCGATGCAGGCAGCGACGGCGCCGCAGTCTGCAGTGCGCGCAGCGCCAGCGCCACGGCACGGACCAGGAGCACCAGGTTGGCGAAGCGCTGGCGCACCGTGGCGGCCGCAGTGGCGGCGTCCGTCTGCCGCAGCAGATCGAGGAGCCTGGCATAGTGTTGGCTGAGTTGTCCGAAGTTCGCGCGCGTGAGCGTGAGCGGGTTCGGTCCGGCCATGGCGGAGACGTTCACCGTGCCCACGACGGTGGTCGCGGCGGTATCGGCCGAGCGCGTCGCGGTGACGAGGCCGTCGATCGTCGTGTCGCCAGTCAGCGTGTTGATGGTCCCCGCGGGAATGGCCGCCAGCGCCGGGGTGACCAGGTTGAGTTGGCGGAAGTCCACGTCCGGCCGGTAGATGGTCCGGACCCAGGGGTAGTAGGCGGCTCCGTACCGCAGGGACGACGTGCCCACGTTCTGGCGGAAGTTGCCGACCGGGTCCAGCGCCAAGGACACCGGCTGGTCGCCCTGCACCAGGTCCATGATGACGAAGCGGTCCTGCAGCTTCTCGCACTGGGCCAACGCCGCAACCTGCAGCGATCCCATCTCAGCGGCGCTGAGCGAGACGCCGTCGGGGAACACGAGCAGCGTCGGGTCGTCCACGGCCTCTACGCGCGACAGCCCGCCGAGCAGGCCGGCGGGCGTGGTGGTATTGCCGAGCGCCGGCGCATCCGCGTACGACCCCACGGAAACGACATAGCACGGGCCTCCGCCGTTGGCGTAGAAATGCCGCAGGGCGGTGGCCAGGTAGTAGCGTCGCTCGACGTCGGCCGCGTTGCGCGGCGACACCGCGCCAACCAGGTTGCCGGCAGCGGTGTCCACCACGACCCGATAAGCGGCGGGCGTGTATTCGCCGCCATATGATTGCTGATAGTCGAGCAACGAGCGGATGCGCGTGGGTACGAAGCGAAGATCCTCGCCCGCGGTGCTCTGCGCGCGCTCGCTGTAGCCGATGAATACCGGCACGGCGGTTTCCACCGCCACGACGGAGGGCGCCAGCGTGGAGATCTCCTCCACGTGTACACCTGGTGTCTTGTACGGCATGGGTCAGGCCTCCTGCATCTTGTGCGAGAAACGCAGCACCACGAACTCGGCAGGCCTGACCACCGCCATGCCGATCTCGACGTTCATGCGCCCTTCGAGGATGTCCTGCGCCGTCATGGTGGAGCCCAGGCCCACGTTCACGTAGAACGCGTCGCCCGGTTTGGCGCCGGCCAGCGCGCCTTCGCGCCACTGGATGACCAGGAAGTTCTCGATCATCGCCTTGACCTTGGCCCAGGTGCCCGCGTCGTTCGGCTCGAACACGAACGGCTCTGTGGCCTTGCGGGTCGACTCTTCGACCATGTTGAAGAAACGCCGCACGGACACGTAGCGCCATTCGTTGTCGTTGCCGGCCAGCGTACGCGCGCCCCAGACCAGGAAGCCCTTGCCGCTGAACAAGCGCAAAGCGTTGATCGCCTTGCCGCTGGGCTCCACGTTCATGATGTCGTTGAGGTCCTGATCGATGCGCACGCTCAGATCGATCACCGACGCCAGGCTCTGGTTGGCCGGCGACTTCCACACGCCGCGCGTACGGTCCACGGTGGCATAGATGCCAGCCATCGCGGCGGCGGGCGGCAAGGTGACCGTGAAACGAGCCAGCTCGTTGCGCGCGTTGCCGTAGATCAACGGGCTGGAATTGGGCGCGCCGCCCTTGAGCGCGGCCAGGGTCATGCCGTTGTGCGGGCTGGGCCGGTCCACGGTTCCATCGTCGTTCCGGCGCGCGACCTGCGTGACGGTGATGCTGGACTCGTCCCAGTTCCAGGCCATGGTGGTCCGGATATGCGGGTGGTAAGCCGCGCCGTACTTCAGGTTGCTCGTGCCGATGCCGTTGCGGAAGGCGGCGATGCCCTCGCTGCCCGGCTGGTTGCCGTCCCACAGATCGCAGATCAGGAAGCGGTCCCCCAGCGTGGCGCACTGGTTCAGGGCCTGCACCAGCACCGAGTGATAGGCGGCGCGCGTGGCGGCGAGGTTGGCGGCGACCTCGGCGGGGTTGGCGCCGGGCGCGGGCCGCATCCCGCTCAGGTCGGGAAAGACGATCAGCGTGGGCTCGTCTTCGCGCGCCAATGCCTCCAGCCCCGCCACATGCGCGTCCACGATGTCGTTGACCACGGCGCTGGCGGCATAGGTGCCTACGCTCACCACGTAACAGCGGCCGCCGCCATTGTCGTAGAAGTGCCTCAGCGCGTAGCCCAGGCGAAACCGCGCATTCGGTCCCTGCCCCGGGTCGGCGGCGGGCGCGGCCACCCGGCCCTCCTCGTCCAGCGAGATGGCAAACCCTCCGATGACCGGGGGCAGGCCGAAGATCTCCTGGAACTCGAGCAGCGAATTCACCGCCACCGGACGGTTCAGGAGGTTGTTGCCCTTGTACTGGGCGTTGCGCGTGTAGCCGAAGAACGCGGGGATCGCGGTTTCGACCGGCACCACGGACGGAGGAAACTTCGACTCCTCCACGATGTACACGCCTGGAGTTCTCAGATTCAGAGCCATGGGTTACGGTCCTACGGTCAGGTTCGGCAGATGGGTTTCGGAGAACCATTCGGCGTTTTCTCGCCGCATGCGCTCGACGTCGGGCGCTGGGAGCAGGATCTCTTCGGAGGCCGGGGTCGCCACGACGTTGGCCTGGAGGAGAGATCCCGGGCCGAAGCGCGACAACGGACGTGCGGCGGCCGTCACGAGCACGCGCTGATCCAAGCCTTCATGGGCGACGTCCGCTCCCGCGCCGACCGCCTGCGGCGCGGGAAAGATGTAGCGCCAACGGGTCGCGCGATTGAGGAAGCGCAGCGCATACCGCGGGGAGCGCAACGCGCCGGCCCCGTCGAGCAGCGCATAGTCCGCGGTGCCGGACCGGATCTCGATCACGCCGAAGGCGCCGGTCGAGCGCGCGTCGGCAGCGACGAAGATCGACCGGGACTGGCCTGGAACCGCGGTCTGGGTGTCGTCCAGGACTTCCAGTCGGTAGGTCCCGGAAGGCATCGTGCGCAAATCGACCTGCACCCGGCTCAGCGTGCCCTGCTCTGCCGCAAACGGCTGCTCGGAAACCGGAGCCGCTGCGCCGGCCCGGGTAATGCGCACGATGGTGCTCGACAAGGCGGCTGCAGCGATGTCGAGCGTCGCGAACGCAAACTCGACGCCCATCGCGTCCGTGGCGGAGGCGTACTGGTTGCCGAGCAGCTCCAGGGGCTGCCACTCCGCCGCATTCGCCAGATTCGTCCCCGGCGCGTTCACGAGCGCGCGGTAGACGCGGTTTGCGGCGAGGACGATCGCTCCGGATTGGTAAGTCTCGCCGGCGCTGAACGTGTCGGCCGGGATACGCCGCCAGTCCGCCGCGACCGGCGTTGCGGCCGGCCCGGTGTCCCGCAGCGCCAGGAAGAGGTCGAACGTCGAGCCCGCCGCCTGGGATCTCACCTCTCCAACGAGGTATCGGCGGGTCGTATCGAATGCGGGGATCGGCCGCGAGAGATAGCTGACGCCGGCCACTCGATTCTGCGCGTCGTTGCCGAACCGGTAGAAGCTCGATGGCGGCCCGAGTTCCGTGTAGTTCGCGAACCGCGCATCGCGCAGGCGCAGCACAAACGCCAGCCTGAACCCATCGCCGGGAGCGATGATGGGGCGCGGAGGCGTCGATGCATCGGCCTGGACGACGACGATGAAACCGCTGCGCGTGCTGCGGAACAAAAGCTTGTGCCCTGCCAGAGCTGCGCGCGTAGGCGCATCGGGTTCGATTTCGAAGACGTCAGCGGTGGAGTACAAGGCCGCCAACGCGGCCCGATCCTCGTCCGGCTGCGCTTCGATCACGACCTCGCCGCGATTCACGAAGTAATCGTGGACGATATCGACCTCGAACAAAGTCCGGTAGCGGATCATTGGGTCGCATCCCGGCTCAGGACGTCGATCTCGCGGATGCGGCCGCCGCCGGCCAGCACGCGGTCGTCGGAGATCGCGACCAGGCGACCGCGATAGAGGACCGAAGCGACCTGCTTGGCGCCGAGGAACCCCCAGAGGTGATTGACCTCCTCGAACGTCGGCGACAGCAGATCCATGGTTAACGAGAACTCGGCGATGGGCACCTGCGGCAGCGCGCCCGGCGAGTTCGCCAACGTGAACTTCTGCTTGCCCTGGAAGAAGGCCAGAACCTGCGAAAGCCGGCGCAGCGCCGTGCCGTAGTTCCGGTAGTTCGCCGTGAACAGCACGAAGAGGTTCAGATGAACCGGACGGTTGCGATACGCGATATCCGATGGGCCCACGGTCGCGAACGACCTGCCGTTCTTGAGCGTGCGCTCTTCCTCGAGGTTCACCAAAGTCAGCACGATGTGGTTCTCGAGCTCGCTCGCCACCTCCGGGCGCTCCAACTGCGCGACGTTGCCCCAGACGGCCTGCACCGGCGCGCCGGGCGCACCACCGTCCGCTTGCGCGACGTAGTCGTTGAGCTGCTTGAGCAGCAATGTCATGGCCTCGACCATCATCTGCCGTCCTCCCGATGACGAACGGCAGAGGCAACCAACGATGCGGCCGTGTTCATGAAGCCGCGCGCACCGCCCGTGGTCTCCTCGACGGGGACGCCTGGATGGCGCGGTGTGGCTTGCATGGCGATCTCCTTGGCCATTGCGGGGTCCGTCGATCAGTTCGGCTGTTGCGGAGGCCCGGCGCGACTGAGCGCGTACAGCACGGCGCCGCCGGGAAGACGGTCGCAGCGCAGCTGGCCCCGCTCGATCAGTTGTTTCAAGGCCTGCTCGATGCGGTGGCGTTGGGTTTCATAGCGTTGCTGCGGCAACCACCAGCTCACGATGCCGTCGAGCGTGTCGGCGGCATCGGGATGCTGCGCCAGATAGGCCAACACCGCGTCCTCTACTTCACCCCCGGCGTGTCGCTCCAGGCTTTCCTTAGGTCCCATGCGTCACCTCCGCGTCAGCTTGATTCAAGCAAATGTCGTACCAACGCCGAGAAAGCGAGAAAGGGCTCTATTCCGGGCGTTGCGCGTCGAGCCGGGAGGCGGCCGGGTCATGTTTGACCCGGTTTTCAAGCGCGGCGGGTCAGTCAACACCCATCTTCGGCGGGCGAGAAATCGCGTGCCGGGCGGCGCCGGCTTCGATCCCGGAGAAGGGCGCTCCGGTCGAACCGTCGCACATGGAGGGGCGCTCAGGGAGATGAAGCAGGCCCTGCGCTAGCGGAGCGCGGTCGCCTCGATGCCGTGCTTCTTCAGCAACTTGCCCAGCTGCCTCCGCTCCGTGCCGGACAGGCGCGCTGCGGCACTGATGTTGCCCGCGGTTCGCGCCATCAGGTCCAACAGGAAGGATCGCTCGAACGCGCACATGGCGTTGCGTTTCGCGGAAACAAAGTGCAGGTCGGCGCCGGCCATGGACACGCCGGCAAGCGTGGCCGGCGCAAGATCGGCCGCAGGCGCGATGAAGTCGTGGAGGATGGAGGCGCCTATCGTCGCGCCTTCGGTCCCCAGATACGCCCGTAATACCACGTTCTCCAGCTCGCGCACATTGCCCGGCCAGCTGTGCGCGTCGAGCACCCGTTGCGCCTCTTCCGTCCAGCGCTTTTCCGGCCGCTCCATCCGCAGGGCCACCTGCCGCAGGAAGTGTCGGGCAAGCATCGGTATGTCGCCTTCGCGCTCCCTCAGGGGCGGCAGGCGCACGTACAGCGCGTTGAGCCGGTAGAGCAGATCGCGCCGGAACAGGCCGGCCGCCGCCTGCGCTTCCAGGCAGGCATTGGAGGCTGCGAGCACGCGGGCGGTCGACACACGCGTCGCGCCTCCGCCAACGGGGCGGTACTCGTTGTTCTCAAGGAAACGAAGCAGGGTCACTTGCGCCTTGCTGGAAAGCGAATCCACCTCGTCGAGGAACAGGGTTCCACCGCTCGCGTGTTCGATCAGCCCCGGCTGCGCGCTCCGGGCGTCGGTATAGGCGCCGCGCTCGTGCCCGAACAGCTCGTTCTCGATGAGGTTGTCGGGAAGCGCGCCGCAGTTCACGGGTACGAACGGCCGTTCGCTGCGTTCGCTGAGATAGTGGATTTCCCTGGCGGCGAGTTCCTTGCCCGTACCCGTCTCGCCCTCGATCAGCACCTGCACGTCGCAACCGGCATAGCGATGCAGCAGCGCGCGCATCTGTCCGTAAGCCTCGGACTGCCCCAGCATGGCTGAGGCGAAGCCGCTCTGGCGCGATGCGGACTGACCATCCCTAGCCATTGCGTTTCTCCACGCAATATTGACGCGGCAGTTGATCGGAGTTTATTCCCGGAAACGCTGGAACACGAAACCAACGGGGGGCCGGAAACTGTTCTTGGGCTTTCATGTTAGGGCCACCGCAATCTCCTCGGGACGTTCCGCCCTGTTAGCCGTCCGGGGCGCCGTCGGTGTTCACCTGCGTCTGCGATGCGAAGGCGATGACGGACGGCGTGGCGTTCCGGAAAAGCCGGATGTCTGCGAGCTCGTCCCGGCGGAAACGTTGCCCTTGACCAGGAGGCATCGGCGCCGCCGATCGATGGAACACCGGCGAGCGCCGCCGAGAGGATCGGGCTCCAACGCCCGCATGAGCCAGGCGCCCTGTCCGTTTCAACGGCGACGCTTCCCACGGAAGCTTTTTCCCCAGCGGTGCCGCGCGACCGTCCATGGCTGTGCGCCTCTCCGCGCGAGTCGCGCGCTCGATTGGATACTCCGGGGCAACGTCAGGCCGCCCGGCGACCGGACACGAATCCTCGTGCCGCGATGGCGCCCCGCTGTGGTCGTAGTACGCACCATCCCCGGTGGGACTGCCTTCGGCGTTTGGATGAAGCGCCCTCTCGCTGAACACTATGAGACGCCAGTGGCATCCCGGGACTGGGTGCGGACTGGCATTCCCGCATCCAGGGGCCGGTCCCGGTCAAGCGGTTCCGATGACTGCGCCCCCCAGTCGGCCGCCCAGGCTGGGGCGACGCTCGTCCCAGCGCTTGCGCTCCGGGGCAGGCCGCAGCCCCGGCCGGGCGCCGTTGTGACGGGTTGGACAAGAACAAAGGAAGGCCCATGAACGCTCAACCGCAGCGCGAAGGGACGCAAGCCGCCGTTGCCCGGGGCAACCCGGAGAGCACGAAAAACGCCAAGGACACCCACGGCGCCAGGACCGCCGGAGGCGAGATCCCGGCGATCCGGATCGAGGCGTTCCGCAACGTGGTGGTGACTTCCGTGATCATCCTGATCGTCGGCGCACTGCTGATGTCGGCCGAACCCGGCACGCTGCTCTTCAAGTTCGGCTCCGTCACTTTCGCGATCAGCGCCTCCGCGGCCGCGGGTGCGCTGATCGGATTTCTGTTCGGCATTCCCCGAGCGCTCACGGTGAAAACTGATGCGGTCCGGTCCGGTTTCACCGACAACACGAACCTCGAACAGATCAGCGACTGGCTGACCAAGATCATCGTCGGCGTGAGCCTGGTGCAGGCGCGAGAGCTGGCCGAGGGTTTCTCGGAAATCTCCCGGATGGCCGCCGTAGGCTGGGGATGGAAAGGCGGCGCCGTTATCGCGGGCTGCATCCTCCTGGCCAGCGCGCTGGTCGGGTTCCTGACGTGCTACATCTGGACCCGCACGGACTTCTCCCTTTTCCTGGAAGACAACCAAAGCAGCATTTCCGAACTCAAGCGCGCAAGGGAATTGGCGGAGCGGGAGCGCGACCAGGCGCAGGAACGGGCCCTACAAGCGGTCGAGACGCTCGAGCAGACCCTGCAGGAGCGCGACCAGGCGCAGGATCGCGCGCAGATGGTCGCATCGGAACTGGAGGAAGCGGTGGGGTTCTTGAGCAAGGCCGGTCCCGCGAGGCCGTCGGCCGACGCACTGGCGGCAAGCGCCGTGGGCGTCGGCATGGACACCCGAGCGCGTGTGGAAGAGTCCTGGAAGGGACTCTGGAACAGCGATCCGCACAAAGGCAGCTTCGGCGGACAAGCGGTCGTCGGGGGATACCAGCTCCAGGCCGAGGTGACGCAACTGACCGAGGGCGGTTCCAAGTACGGCGTGAGACTGACGGTGAGTCCGCTGCCCGGAGGTCCACCGCTGAACGGGCCGGTGCGCTTCTACCTCCATCCCACGTTTGCCACGGCCGAGCACGACGTGGCGCCCGTCGACGGTGTCGCCGAACTGAAGATCGTGGCCCAGGAAGCCTTCACCGTGGGAGCGCAGACCAGCGAGGGGGTGCGCCTGGAACTGGACCTCAATGACGTCCCCGGCGTACCGGAAGGCTTCAAGGGGTGAGCGCCGGTCAGGCGGAACGAGCGGCTTGCATGCCTCCGTTCTACCGGACCGGATAACTCGTTTGCGGGCCGCCAGTCGGTCGGATGACCGTGCCCGCCCCCGCGCCGTTGCTCGCTTCTCTGGCTGGCCGGCGAGGCTGCCCGGGTCCGCAGCGGGCACCAATGCGCCGCGCTAATCAACATCGGCGAAATAGCGCCGCCGCAACCATCGATCGTGGCCCTTCTTGTAGTGGTCCTTTTGCCAACTGTCGTCGGGCGCCAACGGTGCGCGTTCGGCTTCGAAGTCTTCCCCGTTATCGCGAGCGATCTTGACCGCTTCCCTGAAGGCGTAATGCGAGTGCAAGCGCATGAACTCGGTCAGGTAGATATCCGCCACCCGCTTGTCGCCGCGGATCACCAGCATGTTTTCGTCGTTGGACAGGGTCGACGCTTCGCTGAAATTCGCCGATCCGGTAATGACCACCGGGTTGTTGCCCAGCGGGTCGATCAGGGCGTACTTGGTGTGGATCCATTTGACGTTGGCTTCGTGGCTGAGCGCCCGACGTTCGGCCACCCAGCGATCGAGCACATTCAGTTGAAGGTTGTTGGCCACCGCAACGATTACGTTGCGCCGGGCGCGAATGCGCCGGATATCGATTTTCCCCTGCGCGAGCCCGGCGCCGTTGCCCTCTTTCTCCATCAGGGCGTAACGCAGGACGTCGTCGTCCTTTTCGTAGACCTCGAGGAAGCGCCGGTTCATGCCGAAGGCGAAGGTCATGAACAGGGCCGCTTTGGCCGATGCGGCAAGCTCGGCGTACCAATCCAGCACCGACAGGTCGTTTCTGGGAGAGAACACGGCGACTGTCTTGTCCGACCAAGGCGAAGGCGGCGCGGGGGCGTTTTCGTCCATCCAGTCGCGATTCGCCTCGGAGGCCTGGTCGCCGGACAACTGAGTCCAGTAGTCCAGGTAGTGCTGCGCGATATCGGCGCCTTCTATGACGTGGCCGCAATTGGAATGTCCGTAGATGCCGTTTTCGGTCCAGTTCGTCGAGCCCGTCCACACGGCTATGGGCTGGTTCCGGTGGCTGAGCACGAGGAATTTGTTGTGCATGATCGTGCCCTTGGTCTTTCCGGACGATTCCCGGACAAGCTTGGCGGAGGCGATCGCGCTCAGGTTCTTTTCTTTGGGTTTGTTTGCGCCGGGGATGGCGTCGAAGACGACTTTTACCTTGGCCTTGCGGCCGCGGGCGGCTTTGAGCGCGCTCAGCGCTTCGGGGCGCTGGAACTCGTAAATGGCGCCATGCAACGCATAGGAGGCGTCTTTGGCGCGCGCGATGAAGGCCGCCATTCCTTCGAACAATCCACGCGATAGCCAATCGTAGGCGGCGGGACCCACGTCCTTGGGGTGCTTGTTCTCGAAATTGCGCGCATAGGCCTGCGACGAACAGGCGCCGCGATTGAAGTACACGCCGTGGCGGCCGTCGTTGTTCGGCTCGGTGCTCACTTTCACCGCGATCCCATCGCCTTCGGCCAAATTTCCCGGCGAACCGAACAACGGCACGACCCGATAGCTGTAGTCGTGCTCGGGCTTGGCGGTATAGTCGCACCACTGAAACGACTGGAAAGGATGGGATCGACTGGAGACATCCTGGCCCGCGGCCACGTGCGCGCCGGTGTCGGCGAAGACCTTGTGGCCGCGCATCCAGTACTTTTCGTCCTCGGTGTGATCGGTGCGCTGAATCGCGAAGCCCAGGCAGCCCTTGCGGGCGGCCTCGTCCATGCTCATTGCGAGCAGGACGGTGTTGGTTCCTGCGATCGCTCTGACGGTCAAGCCGTTGCCTTGCTTTCGCGCACGCATCGAGGCATCCCCCTGGCGGTGGCCCACGCGACCCGGGAGGCCGCGGTTTTCCCTGAGAACGGAGGGCCGCCATGCGAAAGGCCACCCTGCCCCGCTCAGGTTTCCGCAGGCTCCGGCGCCGGATCTGGCCGATCCGAGGCAGGCGCGGGATAGGATGAACGTCCTCGCACAGCCGTCCGCCGCCAGTTCGGCCGGGCGGCCTGGATTGGCCTGTCGAACCAGGAGACTGAGCCCATGAGCGCCGAATCCGATCGCCCCATGCACCACGACGAGGAGCAGCGCCGGCAATGGGACGCGGTCGCCGCCGGCTGGCGGAAATGGTGGCCGACCATCGAGGGCGGCGCGCAACGTGTCAGCCTTCGCATGCTCGAACTGGCGCAGGTCCGACCCGGGCAGCGGGTGCTGGACCTCGGGACCGGCATCGGCGAACCCGCGCTATCGGCAGCGCGCTGCGTCGGTCCCTCGGGGCGGGTCGTGGCGACGGACTTTTCGCCGCGGATGCTCGATATCGCCCAGGAAAGAGCCGCTGCACAGGGACTGGCGAACGTGGAATTCATCCAGGCGGATGCGGCGACGCTGGATGTTGCCGGCGCCCGCTTCGATGCGATCCTCTGCCGCTGGGGGGTGACGTCTCTGCCCGATCCGCCCGGGGCGTTGGCCGCGATCCGGCGCCTGTTGGTTTCCGATGGTTGGTTCGTCACCGCCGTTTGGCCATCCGGGGCGCAGGGGCGACCGATGGCGAGCCTGGCGGCGGCGGTCGCGCAAGAGATGTTCGGCTTGCCGCCGTCCGCGTCCGACGCCTCGCCTGCGTGCTCGCCTGTGCGCGTAGCAGTGCAAGAGACCATGCGTCGCGCCGGCTTTCGCGACGTGCACAGCGAGGAAATGACGATGCCCCTCGAGTTTTCGTCCGCCGCAGACTGCGGCCGATACCTGATGGACGTGTCGCCCGAGTTCTCCGCCCTGCTCGGCGATCGCCCGCTCGCGCAGCGGGCGGAATTCGGCCGCAGGCTCAGCGAGCGCCTGCAGCCGTATGCGACCGTGGGCGGCGCGGTTCGGATTCCGAATCTGACGATCTGCGCCGCAGGGCGGAGATGAGGCTTCGTCTCGGGCCGCGGATGGCGGCGGCCGTGCCCTTGCCCGGCTCCGGTTCTCCGCGGCTGGAGGCGACCCGCAACCGGCGTGCGGCCCGGCGGCGAGCTTAGCCTGCGGCGACCGCCTCGACCTCCAGCTTCCACGTCGGCTCCAGCAAAGTGCAGCAAATCACCGTCGAAGAGACGCGATGCGATCCCTACTGTTCGGCGCGGATGCGGGCGTTGGCCTCGTCGAATGCCGGGTCGGCCAGGTAGGTGCGCAGAGACACCAGGTTCTCTATCCCGAGCCCGGCTGAGTTCAGGATGGTCTTGATGTGGCTCCAGATCAGCAGCGCCTGGTCCTCGAACGATTCCGGCATGGTGGTGCCGTCGGACTGGAAGGCGTTGAGTCCGCTGATGAAAAGCAACCGGCTTCCGCCGGCGACTTCCATGGCGTGGACATAGCCGCGGTATGGCGGGAACAGCTCGGGCGGGTCGTGGGCGATCAGTGGCATGCGGGTTCTGAGTCAAGAAAGCGCTGTGCGGCGCTGGACATCGAATCGGTGGAGGTCGGCGCGGCCGGCGCCGAGCGGATTTCGCATAACGCTGGCCGGCATCTCGGCCTGCGTCATGCGGCCGCAGGGATCATGCCTGTTCGGCCGGACGTGCGCGCCCGGTCGGCGGCATAATCTGACGGCTTCGCACGCAGCCTGCCCTGCTCTGCCCCTGCGCGACCGTCCTGCTCGATCGCCTGGTTCGTGCGGACGGCCGTGCCGGCGATTAATTCCTTCTTAAACTCGCCCGCCTAGCTTGGTCGCGATGCGCGCACGGATCGCAGCTCCGGCCCGTCCGCACGACGCCGGCCCCGATCCAGCGCCGCCCCTATTCTTACCTACCTCGACGGAATCCCATGCGCGCACGGTCACGGCGTTGGCCAGTCCCCCTCCTCCTCGCGGCGTGCCTGTCCCTGAGCGCGTGCGCAGGCGACGAAGACGCCGACCCGGCCGCAGCCAAGAGCGCGTCGGCCCTGACCGTATCGCTGGCCCCGGCGCAGTGGCGGCCACTGGCGCGCAGCGTGCTGGTGTCCGGGCCGGTGTCGGCGTTCGAGGAAATGCAGCTGGGCGTCGAGCTCAGCGGCCAACGGGTCACCGCACTCGACGTCGACGTCGGCCAGAGCGTGCGCAAGGGCCAGGTCCTGCTGACCCTGGATCATCGCACCCTGGACAGCGAACTGGCCCAGGCCGAGGCTTCGCTGCGGCAGGCCCAGGCCTCGCTGTCGTTGGCCCAGGTCAGTTACGAGCGCGGCGCCAAGCTGGCCGCGCAGCAATTGATCAGCGCCGGCAATCTGGACGAGCTGCGCGCCACCCGGGTGCAGGCCGAGGCGCAGACCGCCACCGCCCGCGCCGGTCGCGATGCGGCCCGGCTCCGGCGCGACTTCGCCGAGTTGCGTGCGCCCGCGGACGGCGTGATCTCCAAGCGCCTCGTGCAGCCCGGCCAAGTGGTCGCGGCCGGCAGCGAACTGCTGCGGCTGATCCGCGACGGCCGGCTGGAGTGGCGCGCCGAGCTGCCGGAAGACCAACTGGCCCTGGTTGCGGTCGGCAACACGGTCGAATTGCCGCATGGCGGCCGGACCATCGCCGGCCGCATCCGCGCAGTCAGCCCGGGCGTGGACGCGCAGACCCGCACCGGCACGGTCTATGCCGACCTGCCCGATCCCGGACCGCTCAAGCAAGGGGTGTACGTGGAAGGCCGGATCGTCACCGGCGCCGGCCGCGCCCTGATGGTGCCCAGCGCGGCGGTGGTGCAGCGCGACGGCCACAGCTACGTGTTCACGATGAAGGATGCGCAGTCGGTGCAGCGCCAGCGGGTGCGTACCGGTCAGACCGCGCAGGGCCTGGTCGAGATCGTCGAAGGCCTGAAAGACGGCGAGCGCGTGGTCGCCGCGGGCGCCGGTTTCCTCGGCGACGGCGATCGGGTGCACGTGGTCGCGGCGGAGAAGCCGACGCCATGAATTTTTCCGCATGGGCGATCCGCCGCCCGTTGCCGGCGGTGATGGTGTTCTTCGTGCTGTGCGTGGCTGGGTTGTGGGGCTTCTACCAACTGCCGGTAGCGCGCTTCCCCGACATCGCATTCCCGATGACCACGGTGACGGTGACCCAGCCGGGCGCCTCGCCCAGCCAGTTGGAGGCCGAGGTTACCCGCAAGATCGAGGATTCGGTCGCCACGGTGACCAACGTCAAGCGGGTGATGTCCACCGTCAGCGAAGGCGTCAGCACCACCCAGATCGAATTCCTGCTGGAAGCCGACCTGGCCACCGCGCTGGACGACACCCGAGACGCGGTGACGCGGATCCGCACCGACCTGCCGCAGGACATCCAGGAGCCGGTGATCTCCAAGGTCGACATCGGCGGCTCGCTGATGACCTATGCCCTGGTCGCGCCGCAGATGAGCGCCGACGAGGCCAGTTGGTTCGTGGACCGCGAGGTCAGCCGGGCGATGTACGGCGTGCCGGGCGTGGCCCGGGTCACCCGCGTCGGCGGCGTGCAACGCCAGGTGCGGGTCGACTTGGACCCGAACGCCCTGCTCGCCTACGGGGTCACCGCCGGCGACGTGTCGCGCCAGATGGCGGCGATCCAGGTCGAGCGCGCCGGCGGCAAGGCCGAGCTCGATGGCGCCCAGCAGACCATCCGCACCCTGGGCACGGTCGGCACCGCGCAAGCGCTGCGCGACTATTCGATCAGCCTGCCCGACGGACGCTCGGTGCGGTTGTCGGCGCTGGCCCGGGTCAGCGACGCCGCCGCCGATCCCAGCCAGGCCGCGCTGCTCGACGGCCGCGACGTGGTCGCGTTCTCGATGTCGCGCACTCGCGGTTCCAGCGAGGTCGAGGTCGAGGCCGGCGTGCACAAGGCGCTGGAGGAACTCAAGGCGCAGCATCGGGGCATCGACTTCCGCCTGGTCACCACCGTGATCGACGAGACCCACCGCTCCTACGACTCGTCGATGACCATGCTGTGGGAAGGCGCGTTGCTGGCTTTGCTGGTGGTGTTCGCGTTCCTGCGCAACTGGCGCGCGACCTGGGTTTCGGCCTTGGCCCTGCCGCTGTCGATCATTCCGACCTTCGCGGTGATGCATTGGTTCGGTTTCACGCTGAACCTGATCACCCTGCTGGCCTTGTCGGTGGTGGTGGGCATCCTGGTCGACGACGCCATCGTCGAGATCGAGAACATCGTCCGCCACCTGCGCATGGGCAAGCCGCCGATCGAGGCCGCCCGCGAGGCGGCCGGCGAGATCGGCAATGCGGTGATCGCGACCTCGCTGACCCTGGCCGCGGTGTTCGTGCCGGTCGCGTTCATGCCCGGCATCGCCGGCAAGTTCTTCCGCGAGTTCGGTTGGACCGCGGCCACGGCGGTATTGTTCTCGCTGCTGGTAGCGCGCCTGCTGACGCCGATGATGGCCGCCTACCTGCTCAAGCCGCACGGCGAGGAGCCGGCCGATTCCCGGCTGATGCGCTGGTACCTGGGTTGGGTCGATGCGGCGCTGCGCCACCGCGCCCGCACGCTGTGGATCGCCACCGGTCTGTTCGTCGTCTCGCTGGCGCTGGTGCCGCTGATTCCGGCCACCTTCATCCCGCAGTCCGACCTGGGGCGCAGCAATCTGAGCCTGGAGCTGCCGCCGGGCACGCGCCTGCAGGAAACCCAGGCGGTGGCCGAACGCGCACGCCAACGGTTGAAGGACATTCCCGAGCTCAAGCAGGTCTACACCGCGATCGGCAGCGTGCTCGATCTGGGCGACCCCTCGACGACCGGGGTGCCCGACGTACGCAAGGCCACCCTGGTGCTGGACTGGGGCGCGGCCGACGACCGCGAGCGCGACCAGCGCGAACTGGAGCGCGTGGCCCGCGCCCGGCTGGCCGACTTGCCCGGGGTGCGGGTGAGCTATGTCAGTTCCGAGCCGGGCAATCTGTTGCAACTGGTGCTGTCCGGCGACGATCCGCAACGCCTGCAGGAGGCCTCGATCGCGCTGGAGCGCGACCTGCGCGGCATCCCAGGGCTGGGCAGCATCACCTCTTCGGCTTCGCTGTTGCGCCCGGAGATCCAGATCGTGCCGAACCCGGCCCGCGCGGCCGACCTCGGCGTAGCCACCGCCGACATCGCCGAGGCCGCGCGCATCGCCACCGCCGGCGATTACGAGCAGCGCCTGGCCAAGCTCAATCTGCCCGACCGCCAGATTCCGATCCGGGTCGGCTTCGCCGAGGCGGCGCTGTCGAACCCCGCGCTGATCGGCCAATTGCGCGTGCCCGGCCGCTACGGCCCGGTGCCGCTGGCGGCGGTGGCCGAGGTGCGCATGGGCAGCGGCCCGTCGCAGATCTCGCGCTATCAGCGCCAGCGCAACGTCACCCTGACCGCCGAACTCAACGGTCGCCCGCTCGGCGAGGTGATGGAGACGGTGCAGCAGCTGCCCAGCGTCAAGCAGCTGCCGCCGGGCGTGAGCTTTCTCAATACCGGCGACGCCGAAGTCTTCGTCGAGTTGTTCGTCGGCTTCTTGCTGGCGATGGCGGCGGGCTTGATCTGCATCTACATGGTGCTGTTGCTGCTGTTCAACCACGCCCTGATGCCGCTGACCATCCTGACCGCGGTGCCGCTGTGCGCCGGCGGCGCGTTCGGCGCCTTGCTGCTGACCCAGAACATGCTGTCGCTGCCGGCGTTGATCGGTTTGCTGATGCTGATCGGCATCGCCACCAAGAATTCGATCCTGTTGGTGGACTATGCGGTGATCGCCGAAGACGAACACGGGCTGAGCCAGCACGACGCGCTGGTCGACGCCTGCCGCAAGCGCGCCCAGCCGATCATCATGACGACCCTGGCGATGGGCGCGGGCATGCTGCCGATCGCGCTGGGGTTTTCCGGAGATTCCAGCTTCCGTGCGCCGATGGCCATCGCGGTGATCGGCGGCCTGATCACTTCCACCCTGCTGAGCCTGATCGTGATCCCGGCCGCGTTCACCGTGATCGACGACCTCGGCGAGTGGCTGACCCGGCGCTTCCGCCACCACTCCTCGCACCCGGCCTGGCCGCAACCGCCGTCGGCCTGACCGCGGGCCCGGCGCGGAGCCACGCGCCGGGCCGACCGCGCGCCGGTTTGCCGGCCGGCCCGCCCAGGAAGGGGCGGCCGGCTTGATCCACGTCAACCCCGGCCGGCTTGGCCGGTGGTGTAGTAGGCACGGCTGCCAAGCAGCCGATCGGGACAACGCGCCAGAAGGAGCATGCCGATGAACGCCACTCCCGCATCCAGGCTCGATGGCACCGGGTCTGCGGCGCGCATCCCGGTCGGCGCGCTGGGCATGGCGCTGAGCCTGTTCTTGTCGGTCTCGTTCGGGCTCTGTGTGGTCGCCCACTTGTTCGTTCCGGCCTGGCCCGCCGCCCGCTCGCTGTTGACCCTCGTGCTGCCGGATTTCCAGCTGTTGACCTGGTCCGCGGTGCTGATCGGGCTGGTCAAAAGCTTCGCCGGCGGCTGGTATGTCGCCCTGGTGTTCGGCCCGATCTACAACTTCTTCGCCGACCGGCAGTAACGCCGCGATCACCGCCGCCACCGGGTAACCGCTGCGGGCGATGGCCTCGACCGCTGCGGCCGGAGAGAAGTGCTGTGCCGGCGTGGCGATGAACCGCACCCCGTCGATGGTCGCGCTCTGCCACCAGTCGAACCGGCGCACTTCGCGCCCGCGTAAGCGCCTGCCGATCGCGCGGCGTTCGATCGGCGTGCAGATCTCCGCACGTTCGGCGCAGCCCCGCTCCTGAGCGGTGTCGGCATCGCCGCCGCATCACGGGCGGCCTCGTCTCCCGGCCGCGTGGCAAGCGCGATCGATGCGGGAACGACAATGAGACGGCATGTCCGCGCGCGTCGGCGTGTCGCTGCCCCGCCCCATCCGATGTTCAACGCTCAGCGGTCGGGCGCCCAGGCGAAGCCCTCGCCTTGGCGCTTGATCCGGCCCAGCCCCGGGAACGGGAAATGCACGGCGTACACGTGCATGTCCTCGTCGACGGCGCGCTGCAGCAAGGCGCGCCGGCTGGCTTCGGCCAGCGTCGCGTCGCGATCGTAGTCGACCGTCCATTCGGGGCGCTGCACCGAGATCACGAAGTGGTGCGCGGTGTCGCCCAGATACAACAGGCGCTGGTCGCCGGACGCGATCCGGTACGCGCTATGCCCCGGGGTGTGGCCGTCGACCGCCACTGCGTCGACCAAGCCGGGCAGGATCGCCGCGTCGGGCTCGAAAGCCTGGACCTTGGGGGCGATCGCGGCGACCAAAGCGGCGTTGCCGGCATCGCCCTTCAAGGCCTCCCACTCGGGCCTGGACAGATGCACCACGGCGTTCGGAAAAGCCAAGGCGCCGTCGCTCGCGCGCAGGCCGCCGACATGGTCCGGATGCGCGTGCGAAATGAAGATATCGCTGACCTGCGCGGGCTCGACGCCGGCGGCTTTCAGCGCCGCCGGCAAGCGGCCGGCACGGGCGAAGGAGACGCCGGCGGCGCCGGTGTCGAACAGCAGCGTCCGATCGCCGCTGCGCACCAGCAAGGGCTGGATGCTCAAGTGCAAGGTGTCGGTCGGTTGCCCGGCGGCAGTCAGCAAGGCCGCCACCTGTTCGGCCGGCTCGCCGATGGCGAACGTCTTGCCGTCGTTGGCCACATCGATATCGCCGTCCTTCAGCGCGTAAGCCTCCAGCGCGCCGATACGGAACGCGAATGCGCCCGTATCGGCGGCGGACGGCGCGGGCGTCGCAGCGGTCGCTGCTGTCGGCGCGGGTTCGGCGGTGGCGGCCGGCGGCGGGCGCGAGCAGGCCGCCAGCAGCGCGCCGCTCAGCGCGGCGACGGTCAGGATGGAAACGCGATTGGAGGGCATGGCGGGCTCCGGCCGAAGGCAATGGAAGGGGCGATGCGAGCGACTCGACGGCGCACCGTGCGCGCCGCGACCGACCGGCCTGGCCGGCATCGCGGTCCAGGCCGATGCTACCGCCGGCGACGGCGCAGGTCGACCGCGCCGGATCGACCATTGGCCGCGTTCAATCGCGGCGCACAGGCGCCCATAGCGAGGCCAGGAACGCATCCACCCGGGCGGTGTAGTGGCCCTCGGTGCCGAGCTCGGCGTTGATGGCCGCATGGTCCAACTGCACCGGCAGTACCTGCGCGAGCCCGCCCAGATCGACGGCGCGGCGCGCGTAATCGCGCGCTTGCGGGCAAGACTGCCGGCGCCGGCTGGAGCACACCAGCAGCATCGGCGCCGGTGCGCTGTGCAGGCGTCGGGTCGGCGAGGCCTCGCGCCAGTAGCGGGGATCTGCGCCGAAGGCCTGGTCGTACAGGCGCAGATGCGGCCGCCGCATCAAGGCCTCGACATCGTAAGCGGCGCTGTCCAACGCCACCGTGCCGCTCCAAGGCCGCGCTCCTTGCGCGCGCGCCAACTCCGGCGCGGCCGCCAACAGCGCCACCAGGTGTGCGCCCGCCGAATGTCCCATCAAGACCACGCGTGTCGGGTCGCCGCCCCAACGCGGCGCCTCGCGTTGGACATGTGCCAAGGCGCGCGCCACGTCCGCGGCCTGCTGCAGCGGATCGGCTTGCGGCAGCAGACGGTAGTTGATCGCGACCACGATCCGGCCCTGCGCATTCCAATGCGCGGCCTTGGCTTGAGCGACGCCGCGCGCCGCTTTGTCGCCGATGCGCCAACCGCCGCCGTGAACCATCAGCACGATGGCGGCGTTGCGCGCCCGATGCGGGCAGTACACGTCCAGGCGTTGCGCCCGGTCCGGCCCGTACGCCACATCGCGCTCCACCGCCGCCGGCGCGGCCGTGGAATGCGCTGCGACGGCCGCTATGGGCGACGCGACAACGACGAAACCGAGCAGAGCTTCAGAAAATCGGCGGACGAGGAGGCAATGCATGGGGATCCTTGCGCTTGTGCGATCGTTGTCGACAACGCGCGTCGGGCGCCGGGGATGACAAACGCGCGCAGACGGCCGACGTCGCTGGCCGGAATCGCCGCGATGCGCGTCGCGATCGACAGCCGAGGCTGCAACGGCGAATCGGCCCTGGGTTCGCCTGTCGCACGCGCCGATGGCTGTGGGCGATTTTCGGCATCATTCGCACTTGAGACGCGATGCAAAGATCGTCACGCCTTCCGATTGCGTCGGTGATCTGTCCGCTTCCGCTGCGATGCCGCGTATTCCTACGAGGCCGGTGGGGATTCGACCGCGTCGTTGGAAGAACTGCGATGACGTCTGTCCCGCCGGTAGCGCAAACGACGTTGAAGGAAAGCGGGTTTCGGCGACACGGAGCGGATCGCACCCGATGGCGCGAGCGGATTGCGTGAAGCGGCTCACGGGTCGCGATCCGTATCGCGCTCCGGTCTGCGACCGGGCATCCGACAGTGGCTTGCCGCCGTCGAAACACCAACGATTCGCGAACATGGAGGTCGCAATGCGCATCGGTACGAGCGCCGGTTCAAACAGGGGGCGGGCACGGTCCCGCCCGGCGCCGCCCCGGCCCCCGTGCGGGTTCGGGCACGCCCTGCCCCGCAGCATGCGCTAGCGGGTCGGGCAGAACGCTGCGGGGTTCGCAGCGTTCGGAATCGAACGTCGGTACGGCGCCGTCGCGCCGCGGGCGCGGCTGCCCGAGCGAAGGCGTTCGCACAATCGGCTATGACGGACGCCATCGGGCGTCCGCACAGCGCGGCCAGGGATGGCCGCGTCGCGAACGGGCGCGTCCGTGCCGTTCGCAGGGTCGGCGAGGCATCGTGCCGGGCCGGCCGGCCGGAAGCGGGCAGGAAGCGCGCTTCCGGCAGCAGTCAGGACATTCAACCAACAAGGAGCTAGTTATGAAGAGTCTAGTCGCACTGAGCCTGGCGTTGCTGGTTTCGGCCCCGCTGGCCAACACCGCGGAAGCCAAGGAGCGCCCCTTCCAGAAGATGAGCGCGAAGGCCAAGTTCATCCACGGCGACAACCTGGTGCGCGACGTGCTGCCGGAACGCGGCGGTTCGATCGACGCCCGCCTGCAGAGTCCGCGTCAGAAGGCCGCCGGCCTGAGCGCGGTCATGGTCACCCCCAACGGCGATCAGTACGCCGCCAGCATGAACCCGGAAGATGTCGCCGTGTTCGAAAAGGCGATCCGCGACCTGGAACTGCTCGGCCGCAACGCGTCGACGCCGGGCAACGCGCCGGTGCGGCCGGCGCTCGACGGCGGCGATATCCGCTTCATGCCGAAGGTGGTGATCGGCACCGACGATCGCGTCCAGATCACCAACACCGTCGCTTCGCCGTACTGGCACATCGGCCGCATCGGCATCGGCTGCACCGGCACCCTGATCACGCCCAAGCACGTGCTGACCGCGGGCCATTGCGTCTCCAACGGCGCCGGCACCTGGTACTCCAGCCTGAACTTCACCGTCGCCCAGAACGGCAGCTACCAGCCCTGGGGCACCACCAGTTGGGCCCGCGCCGTCACCACCAGCGCCTGGCACAACAGCGCCGATACCAACTACGACTACGCGCTGATCGTGCTCAGCTCGGCGCCGCACGGCGGCAACTCGGGTTGGGGCGTGTACTCGGGCGGCACCCACACCATCACCGGCTATCCGGGCGAGAAGCCCTTCGGCACGATGTGGACCCACTCGGGTACGCCTTGGACCAGCGGCTCCTACCGCCTGTGCTATACCATCGACACCAGCGGCGGCAACAGCGGCAGCGGCATCTCCAGCGGTGGCGGCGTCTATGTGCGCGGCATCCACACCACCGGTTCGGCGAGCCAGAACTGCGGTACCCGCCTGACCAGCACCGTCTACAACACGCTGCAGAGCTGGATCTCGACCTACCCGTAAGCGGGCGGCAGCGATCCTGAGCCCCACCCGCGGCGCACCGGCTCGCCGGTGCGCCGCACACCGACGGATGACCCCATGCGCAAGGCGGCCACGATGAGCCCGGTATTGATCGCACTGATGCTGCTGGCCGGTTGCGGCATCGACAACAAGCAACCGCCCGCCAACCGCACGGAGCCGGCCGAGCAGACCGCGCCGCTGCGCAACGCGACGATCGTCGGCAGCGCGGAATCGCCGGACCCCGTGCTGGAACGGGTCAGGGAACTGGAGCGGCTCGGCAAGGTCGAGGACGTGGTCGTGATGGAATCGTTCCCGGTGCAGATTCGCCTGCGCGCCCCGCAATCCGTGATCGACGAGTTGCAAGGCATGCCGCGCAAGGGCGGGCTGCGCTGATCCCGGTCGGCGCGGCGCACGCCGCTTCCGAACGTTTCGCCGGCGAGCGCGGCCCGGGCCGAGAGATCATCGGCCGTCGCGCCGTTGATGCATGCTTCACGCATGCCGATTAGGCTGCCCGCATGTCGGTGCGGATGCGAACACTGGCCGAGAGCGTGCACAGGCACGTGCTCGCCCGCTTCATGCTGACCGTCGCGGCGGCGATGGCGAGCGCGGTCGCGTCGCCTGCGCCTGCCTGGTCCTGCAAGCAACGCCTGTTGCAGGATCTGGGCTGGCGCTTCGAGCCCGACGCCACCGCCCCGACTGACGTGCAGGCCGGTCGCCCCTGCGATCGCGCCGACCTGCAGGACGCAAAGGCGCACGGCGACCTGACGGTTCGTTGGCCGCCCGAACTGAGCGTCGCCGAACGCGAGCGCCGACTGGACCAATTGCTGCGCCACCCCGCCACCGTGTGCGCCTACGGCTACGCGCTCGGCGCCGCCACGCGCCGCGCCGTGGACCGGCTCAGCGCCAACGGGGGCTTCGGTTTCACCGGCGTGCAGTTGGGCTGGATCGGTTTCGGCCCGACCGGCGCGCGCCACGATGGCTGGCGTGCGACGGCCTGGTTCGGTCGCGGCTACCGCCCCGCCGGCGCCAACTCGCGGGCGATCGAGGCGTTCTACCGCGGGCGAATGCGCGGCGAGTGCGGGCTGGGCCGGCAGATCGCGCAGTACGCGGCGCAGTTGGAGTTGTACGGCCCGGCCGGGTTCGACCGCGAATTCGCCGCCGACGAAATCGCCATCGGCACGTTCAACCGCATCCGGCGCAGCCGCAGCATCCTGCTGGGGAGTTCTGCGGGCGAGTTCAGTCGCGACGGCATCGCCGTCCAGGCCTCGCGCAGCGGACGCCAGGCCTTCATGGGCCTGCCGGGCTTCATCTACCACGTCTTCGATCGCAGCGCCCTGGACGATATCAACAACCAGGCCGAGAACTTCGTGGTCTACGACGTCAGCGCCGCGGCCGCGGATGCGCTGCGCCGCCATCGGGGATTCGAACACTACAACCGACGCAACCGCGAGATCTGGACGCTGGCCCGCGGCCTGCGCCCGCGTCCGCTGCGCCGCTACTACGAACGCCTGCTGTACGAACTCGATCCGGCATTGCGCGCCGAACTGTCTGCCGACGCGCGCGCCGCGCTGGCCCGGATCGACACCGAACTCTCCGACCCGTTCTATCGCGGTTTCGAGGTCTACGTGCATAAGCAGGGGGTCAAGCCGGTGGGCTATCACATCGCCCGGCTGCTCGACCGCAATCCGCGTACGCCGTTCCGCATCGAGCTGGGCCTGCACAATCTGCATACCACCTTGTACCGGCGCTACATCGCGCACCGGCTGGCGCAGTGCGGGGCGCGCACCGAAACGCCTGCCAGCGATCCGGCCGCGGGCGCGACGGCCGCCGTCAGCGGTCGATCCGGGTCGCCAGTGCGCTGAGCAGGGGTTCGTCGACCGCCAGCGTGCGGCCGTCGATCCGGTTCAACGCCCGCAAGCCCAGACTGTTGCTCAAGAACGCATGATCGGCCGATATCAGGGCCTCGACATCGAGCGGTCGCTCGATCGCGCCGCAACGCTCGATCAACAGTTGCCGGGCGATTCCGGGCAGGGCGCCGTCGCTCACCGGCGGCGTGAGCAGCTCGCCGGCGCTGACCAGGAACAGGTTGGCGGCCGCCGATTCGGCCAGCCGGCCGGCGGTGTTGAGCAGCAGCGCCTGATCGGCGCCGCACTCAGCGGCTTCGCGGGCCGCAATCACGTTGTCGAGGTAGCACAGCGATTTGATTCGCGACAAGGGCGAGTATTCGTTGCGTCGGGTCGAACGGGCGACGATCGCGGTGGCGCTGCCGGCCGGCGGCAGCGGCCCGGCGGAAACGACGACCGTGGGGCGCGGTTCGCTGGGCGGCAACAATCCGCGCGCCGACGGGCCGCGGCTCAGGCTGAGCCGGATCGCGGCCTCCTCCAGTCCCGGCTCGCGCACGACCGCGGCCATGGCCGCACCGAGTTCGGCATCGCTCCATCGCAGCGGGATGCCGAGGAAGGCCGCGCCCGCGCGCAGGCGCGCCAGGTGCCGATCCAGGTGCCGGGCCGCGCCGTCGGCCCAGCGCAGCGTCTCGAACAGGCCGTCGCCCAGGGTAAAGCCGCGGTCGCCGGGTTCGATCGCCGCTCCTTCCCGCATCGCCCCGTTGCACCACACCCGCATCGCACGCCTCCGCTCTGAAGTCCGCGAATGTACCGCAAGCCTTGCGCCGGCGGGCGGCGACGCGCCGAGCTGATGCCTGTCCGGTGGCGCAGCGCCGTGCCTGCGGATCTTGCCAACCGACGCACGACACCATTCCCAGCCGACGCGATTGCAGAGAAACTGGTCGCCGAGCGCGGCGCCTGCCCGGTGCCGCCGCCTTCCCCCGCCCCCAGGGAACCGCATGCCCACCGACGCTTCGCCGGCCCCCGACGCCGCCCCTACGATCGCCCCCAAGCCCTTGCTGGCCGCGCCGCCGGCGCGCATCGCGTCCTGGGCGCTGACGCTTGTGGCGATGTATCTGGTGCTGAAGCTGGGGCTGGTCGGCGCCTTGCTGGCCGGGCTGTTGGTGTTCCAGCTCATCCACGCCACCGCGCCCCTGGTCGAGCGCATGGTGCGCGGCCATCGCGCCCGGGTGATCGCAGTGGCGTTGCTGGCGACGGTGGTGGTCGGCGCACTGATCCTGGCCGTGCTCGGGCTGGCGGCGTTCTTCCGCGCCGACACCGGCGGCGAGCAGGCCCTGTTGGCGCGGATGATGGAGATCATCGACGCCTCGCGCGGACAGATTCCGCCCTGGGCCCAACCTTACCTGCCGTCCGACCTGTCCGAGCTGCGCACTGCGGTGAAGGATTGGCTGGAAGCGCATCGCGGCGAACTCAGCCTGGCCGGCGCCGAAGCGGCCCAGGTGGCGGCGCGCCTGCTGGTGGGCATGGTGTTGGGCGCGATGATCGCGCTGTACGACGAGTTGCAGCTGCCGCGGCTGGGGCCGCTGGGGCGCGAACTGCTCGGCCGCAGCTCGCGCTTCTCCTCCGCGTTCAAGCGGGTGGTGTTCGCCCAGTTCAAGATCTCGCTGCTCAACACCGCCTTCACCGGCGCCTTCCTGCTGGTGGTGCTGCCGCTGTTCGGGGTGCATCTGCCGCTGGCCAAGACCCTGGTCGCGATCACCTTCGTGCTGGGCCTGCTGCCGGTGCTCGGCAATCTGGTCTCGAACACACTGATCACCGTCGCCGCGCTGTCGATTTCGCTGTACGCCGCGATCGCCGCGCTGGCTTACCTGGTGCTGATCCACAAGCTGGAGTATTTCCTCAACGCGCGCATCGTCGGCGGCGAGATCCAGGCGCGCGCCTGGGAGTTGCTGCTGGCGATGCTGGTGATGGAAGCGGCCTTCCACATCCCCGGGGTGATCGTCGCGCCGATCTACTACGCCTACATCAAGCGCGAGCTGGCCGACCAGGGCTGGATCTGAGCCAGTGGCCCGGCCCTTCAGGTCAGCCGATCGGATTCGACGATGTGCAGGCCGGGCTCGGCGCGCAGGGCGGCGTCGAGCAAGGCGCGGGCGATGCGCGGCGCCGGATTGATCCGCCAACGCCGCGGCAACACCGGGCCGGCCAGGCGCAGCGCCCAGGTCGCGACGCGCTCGCCGGCGCGAAACGCCTCGCGTTGCCCGCCGATCAGGCCCGGACGGACCAGGCTCAGCGACGGATAGTCCAGCCCGCGCAGCGCCTGTTCGAGCTCACCCTTGACCCGGTTGTAGAAGATCCGCGAAGCCGGATCGGCGCCGAGCGCGGAGTTCAGCGCATAGGCGCGGGCGCCGTGGCGCCGGGCCAGGCGCGCCGCCGCCAGCGGATAGTCGTGGTCGACGCGGCGGAATGCCGCCTGCGAGCCGGCCGCGCGCATGGTCGTGCCGAGGGTGCAGATCACCGCGTCCGCTCGCCACCATGGGGCCTGGTCGGGCAAGGCGTCCCAGTCGATCAAGGGCGCGTCGAGCTTGGGCTGCGGCGGCAGCGCGCGGCGACCGGGCGCGACCACCGCGCTCACGGCCGGCTCGGCCAGGGCCAGCCGCAGCACTTCGCCGCCGACCAGGCCGCTGGCGCCGAGCAGCAACAGTTTCATGCGCTCTCCCCCGCCGCGGCGATGCGGCTCAGGCCGGATGGAGTTCGAACGACACGGCGATTCCGGCGGTCGCCGACGGCGCTATCCACACATCGAAGCGTCCCGGCTCGGCGATCGGGCGATTGTCGACGCTGCGGAACTCCAGGTCGCTGCGGTCCAGGGTGAATTCGACCACCCGCCCCTCGCCCGGCGCGAGCGCGATCTTCTGGAAGCGCTTGAGCTCGCGGATCGGCCGCACCCGGCTGGCGATGCGGTCGCGCACGTACAACTGCACTACCTCCTCGCCGCTGCGGGTGCCGACGTTGGCGATGCGCGCACGCACCGTCAGTTGTCCGTCCCAGGCCAGGCCGGCGGGATCGAGTTCGACCGGGCCGTAGTCGAAGCGGGTATAGGTCAGGCCGTGGCCGAACGGATACAGGGCCGAATGATCGACTTCGCGCCAACGGGTGCGGAACGCCTGCAGGCCTTCGGGCGTGTAGGGCCGGCCGGTCGAGGGATGGTTGTAGTAATACGGCTGCTGGCCGGCATCGCGCGGAAAGCTCACCGGCAGGCGCGCCGACGGACTGTGATCGCCGAACACCAGGTCGGCGACGGCATGGCCGGTCTGGGTGCCGAGGAACCAGGTCGCGAGAATGGCGTCGGCCGATTGCAGCGCCGGGCTCAGCGCGAGCGCGCGACCGCTGCGCAGCAACACGACGACGGGCGTGCCGGTGGCGATCACCGCCTCCGCCAGAGCCTGTTGCGCCGGCGGCAGCACGATCTGGGTGCGCGACTGCGCCTCGCCGGAGTAGACCGACGGTTCGCCCAATGCGAGCAGCACCGCCTCGGCCTGGCGCGCCGCGGCCACGGCGGCTTCGATGCCGCCCTCCAGCGACTCTTCGATGCCGCAGCCTTCCACGACCTGCAGCGATTGCGGATCGGCGAGCGCGGCGCGCAGGCCGGTTTCCAGGTCGATCTCGCGACTGGCGTCGCCGAAGATGTTCCAGCAACCGGCGAGGTTCTCGCGGTCGCGGGCGAAGGGGCCGATCAGGGCGATGCGCTGACCGGATTTGCGCAGCGGCAGCAACTCGCCCTGGTTCTTCAGCATCACCACCGAGCGCCGCGCGGCCTCGCGCGCGAGCGCGTCGTGCGCCGCCAGATACGGCGTCGGGCCGGGCGGCGCCGGGTTCAGGGAGCGGTACGGATTCTCGAACAGGCCCATCCGCGCTTTGACGTCGAGGATGCGCCGCGCCGCGGCGTCGATCGCCGCCACGCCGACCCGGCCTTGTTCGACCAGGGCGCCGAGGTGGTCCATGAAAATGCCGCTCTGCATGCTCATGTCCAGGCCGGCGTTGAGGCTCAGCTCAGCGGCCTGGCGTTCGTCGGCGGCATAGCCGTGCGCGATCAGTTCGAAGTCGGAGGTGTAGTCGGAAACCACGAAGCCTTCGAAGCCCCATTGATCGCGCAACACGCCGGTCAGCAGCTCGCGGTTGGCGGTCGCGGGCACGCCGTTGATGTCGTTGAACGAGCTCATGACCGTCAACGCGCCGGCCTCGATCGCGGCCTTGAACGGCGGCAGGTGCACTTCGTGCAGCGTTTGCGGCGCCAGATCCACCGCGTTGTAGTCCAGGCCCGCGCCGACCGCGCCGTAGGCGGCGAAGTGCTTGAGCGTGGCCAGCAGCGAATCGTCCGCGGTCAGGTCCGGGCCCTGGAAGCCGCGCACCCGGGCGCGGGCGAACTCGCACGACAGGTAGGTGTCTTCGCCGCTGGTTTCGGCCACCCGGCCCCAACGCTGGTCGCGAGCGACGTCGACCACCGGGGCGAAGGTCCAGTGCAGGCCCTCGCGAGTGGCCTCGATCGCGGCGGCGCGGGCGGTGCGCTCGGCCAGTTCCGGCTCGAAGCTGGCCGATTCGCCGAGCGGAATCGGAAACACGGTGCGCATGCCGTGGATGACATCGGCGCCGAGCAGCAAGGGAATGCCCAGCCGGCTTTCCTCGACCGCGATGCGTTGCAGTTCGCGCCCTTCGGCGGCCCCTACTCCGTTGAACAAAGCGCCGACCTGGCCGGCGCGGATCATCTCGCGGGTACGTTCCGGACCCCATTGGAACGAGTCCGGATTGACGTCGAAAGCGAAGGGGCGGATCGAGTCGGCCAAGACCGACAGCTGGCCGATCTTTTCCTCCAGCGTCATGCGCCGGAGTAGCGCATCGACATCAACGCGGCCAGTCATTACGGCTTGCACCCTGCGTAAAATTATCGTTCAGGCATCATATGTAACCGGTTACATGCCTGTCAACGCAAGCTATCGCTTGGCGAGCCACGCCGTGGCCGACGCGGCGCAAGCACCCTGCCCGCCCGCACGAAGAACGATGCATTATGCCGCGCCCGCCGCCGTCGCCTGTCGCCGATGCCGCCATCGATGAGGCGCCGCGATGCACGCACTGCGACGGTCGTCCGCTCGCGCGACAGCCGGGCACGGCGCGGATGGTCCGCCGAGCGCGTTCGCGGTGCGGGCTTGCAGCCGGACGCTCAGCCCGGCGTCGCGCCCGGCCAGCCGACTCGCGCCGCACGGCGCAGGTAGGCGCGAACGATCGGGCGATGGAACGGCGCAATCACGAACAGGTAGCCGCGGCCGAGGCGGTTATGGCAATGCACCACCGTCGACACGGTCAGCCGTCGCCCTCGCGGCGCCGGCGGGCATAGCAGGGACAGGCGAAAATCCAGATGCTTATCGTCTTCGCCGAGCACGATTTCGCCGGCGCGACGGCTGTAGATCTTGAAGAAGGCGATCCGTTGCGCAGCCTGTTCCGGGGTGGTCGCGGTCAGCTGCGCAACGGTCTTGAGGCCGAGGCCGGCGACCAGCAGGTCGCGCAGGCCCATCAGCGCACGCGACCAGCCCGGCGCATGGGCGAACATGAAGCGCGCCAACTCTTCCGGGCTTTGCGAGACGCCCGGCGGCAGCTCGATCGAATAGGCGTCGGCCAGATCGGTGCGCGGGTAGTGATCGATCACGCTGCATTCGCGCGGCAAGGGTACGGCGCTGACGATGTTGCGGGACAAGGCCATGTTCGCTCCTGGCGTGCCGCGCCGGATTGCGCGGCGTCGGGCGCCGTCGTTGGCGCTCCGGATCAGTCTGCGCCGCTCGGCTCCGGCGGGGATTGCGACCGATGCGCGCACCGGGCGGCGCATCGATGCGGCCGGCGCGCTATTTCGCCGGCACCGGGAAGCGACGCGCCAGTTCCTTGGCGATCCGCGAGCCGAGCTGCTGCGCGGTGCGTTCGCTGACCGCGCCCGGGTTGGCGGCCAGCCAGGCCAGCGCCTGGCACAGGATGCCGGTCTCGGCACCGGCCGGGTCGCTCCAGGCCGCGTCGAATCGATCGGCCTTGCGGTGGCGATAACGACGGGCGCGTTCGGCCGGGGTCAGCGCACTGGTGTAGAGCGTCGGCCGGCCGCGCTTCTTGGGCAGTTCCAGTTCCAGGGTGCCGGGGTCGTCGGCGTGCTTCATGGCGGCGGCTGCATGGCTTGCGGCGCGCTATAGTGATGCGTCACGAAGTGTTTATAAAGACTTGAAATAAAATAAGAAAAGAGGCTGCGCCGCGGCGCTTTCCAGTGACGCATCACGAAAGCCGCCGTCCGCCCAGGCGCGGCCGCGAACGGCGAGAGACGCCGCCGGCATCGGTGGCGTCGCCGTCATGCAGCGCTCCCTTCCCCGCCCGCCCGCCCGGCGGCGGCGCGCGAAAGGCAGGCGCCTGGCTGCATCACGAAGGCTCGGCCCACGGCGCCTTCTCGAACTTGCGCACCAGATAGTCGATCAGCAGTTGCACCCGCGCCGGCCGCACCCGTCCCGGCGGCGTGACCACGTGCAGCGCGATCGGTGGCGGCGCCCACTCGGCCATCGCCGCTTCCAACTTGCCGCTGCGCAATTCGCGCCAGACCAGGAACTCGGGCTGCAGCGCCAGTCCCAGTCCGGCGATCAGGGCCGGGTTCAAGGCTTCGGCGTTGTTGACCCGCAGCGGCGACGGCACCGCGATGGAGAAATCGCCGTGGCGTTTGTGCTGGAAGCGCCAGGCGCTGCCGAAACGCGAGTAGGTGTAGGACAGGCCGTGGTGGGCGGCCAGTTCGCGCGGGTGGCGTGGGCGGCCGTGGCGTTCGAAATAGGCCGGCGCGCCTACCAGCAGGATGCGCACGCCGCACAGCCGCCGCGCCAACAGGCTGGAATCGGCCAGGGCCGAGATCCGCAGCGCCAGGTCGTAACCGCCGCCGACCAGGTCGGTGACGCCGTCGTCGAAGGCGATCTCCAGGGCGATGTCCGGGTACTGGGCCATGAACTCCGGCAGCAGCGGCGACAGGTGGGCCACGCCGAACGACATCGGCGCCGCGATCCGCACGACCCCGCGGGGGTTCTTGGCCTGGGCGGTGATCTCGGCCTCGACCGCCTCGCCCTCGGCGAGGATGCGGCTGGCGCGCTCGAGCGCGCCGCGGCCGCTCTCGGTCAGCGACATGCGCCGTGAGGTGCGGTGGAACAGCACGGTCTTGAGCCGCGCTTCGAGCCGGCCGATGGCCTTGGACACGGTCGCCTGGGCCAGGCCGAACTCGACCGCGGTGCGGGCGAAAGAGCCGGTTTCGGCGACCTTGGCGAAGATCGCCCAGGCTTCCAGGTCGGGGAGTTTCTGCATGGCGCGACAACCGTGATGTTTTTGGAATGAATCTTATTCGATCCGTTCCATTCTAAAGCCTGCCTGCGAGGTCTATCGTGCCGTCCATCGCCCACGCAACCACAACTTCGGGAGCCACGACATGATCCAGCATCGCCCTTACGCCCGCCTCGGCGGCGCCCACCACGGCTGGCTCGACGCCAAGCACCACTTCTCCTTCGCCAACTATCACGACCCCGAGCGCATGGGCTGGGGTGCGCTGCGAGTGTGGAACGACGACGCGATCCAAGCCAATACCGGCTTCCCGCCGCATTCGCATGCGGACATGGAGATCATCACCTACGTTCGCGACGGCGCGATCAGCCACCAGGACAACCTCGGCAACCGCGGCCGCACCGAGGCCGGCGACGTGCAGGTGATGAGCGCAGGCAGCGGCATCCAGCACGCCGAGTACAACCTGGAGGCCGATACCACCCGCATCTTCCAGATCTGGATCTTGCCCGACCAGCGCGGCGGCACCCCGACCTGGGGCAGCAAGCCGTTCCCGAAGGGCGAGCGCAGCGGCCGCTTCGTGATCCTGGCCAGCGGCATGGCCGGCGACGACGACGCTCTGCCGATCCGCGCCGATGCGCGGGTGCTGGGACTGACCCTGGCCGCCGGCGAATCGGCCGAGTACGCGCTCGGCGCCGATCGCTACGGCTACCTGGTGCCGGCCAAGGGCGCGGTCGAAGTCAACGGTGTGCGCATCGACGCCCGCGACGGCGCCGCGATCCGCGACGAAGCCGGCCTGCGCGTCACCGCGCTGGAAGACGCCGAAATCGTGCTGGTCGACACCGCGCCCTGAGACTTTAGTCTCGAGTCGCACGCAAGCGCACGACGTACGACTCACACTGTAGAACGTAGCGCCGGCAAGGTGGCCGGCGTTGCTTGCCCCAGCAATCCAACCCTACTTCCAAGAGCGCCCCATGGCCAAGATTCTGGTGTTGTACTACTCCGCCTACGGGCATATCGAAACCATGGCCCAGGCCATCGCCGAAGGCGCCCGCGGCGCCGGCGCGCAGGTCGACATCAAGCGCGTGCCCGAGCTGGTGCCCGAAGAAGTGGCGCGCCGCTCGCACTACAAGCTCGACCAGGCCGCGCCGATCGCCAAGGTCGAGGAGCTGGCCGACTACGACGCGATCGTGATCGGCACCGGCACCCGCTTCGGTCGCATGTCCTCGCAGATGGCCAACTTCCTCGATCAGGCCGGTGGGCTGTGGGCGCGCGGCGCGCTGCACGGCAAGGTCGGCTCGGCTTTCGTCTCGACCGCGACCCAGCACGGCGGCCAGGAAACCACGCTGTTCTCGATCATCACCAACCTGCTGCACTTCGGCATGGTGGTGGTCGGCCTGGACTACGGCCACGCCGGACAAATGCGCCTGGACGAAGTCACCGGCGGTTCGCCCTACGGCTCGACCACGATCGCCGGCGGCGACGGTTCGCGCCAGCCCAGCGAGAACGAACTCGAGGGCGCGCGCTACCAGGGCCGCGTGGTCGCCGAGACCGCGCAGCGCCTGATCCGCTGATCCTCCGCACCGCTCCCTCCCCCGCGCTCGGGCGCTGCCGCGCCCGTCCGCTTCAATCGCTACGACAGGAGTCGAACCATGGGCACTTTCATCACTAAAGACGGCGTACAGATCTACTACAAAGACTGGGGCCCGACCGACGGCGCGCCGGTGGTCTTCAGCCACGGCTGGCCGCTCAACGCAGACAGCTGGGAAGCGCAGATGCTGTTCCTGGCCGATCACGGCTACCGCACCATCGCCCATGACCGCCGCGGCCACGGCCGCTCCAGCCAGCCCTGGCACGGCAACGACATGGACCATTACGCCGACGATCTGGCGCAGCTGATCGAGCATCTCGACCTGCGCGGCGCGAGTTTGTTCGGCTTCTCCACCGGCGGCGGCGAGGTCGCGCGCTACATCGGTCGTCACGGCACCGGCCGGGTCAAGAAGGCCGGATTGATCTCGGCGGTGCCGCCGCAGATGCTCAAGACCGAGGCCAATCCCGGCGGCTTGCCCAAGGACGTGTTCGACGGCCTGCGCGCCGGTTCTATCGCCGACCGCTCCAAGCTCTACCAGGACCTCGCCAGCGGCCCGTTCTTCGGCTTCAACCGCCCCGGCGCGACGCCGTCGCAGGGCATGATCGATTGGTTCTGGATGCAGGGCATGCTGGCCGGGCACAAGAACACCTACGACTGCATCGCCGCGTTTTCGGAAACCGACTTCAGCGAAGACCTGAAGAAGTTCGACGTGCCGACCCTGATCCTGCACGGCGACGACGACCAGGTGGTGCCGATCGACGCGGCCGCCCATGCCGCGGCCAAGTTGGTGAAGGACCACAAGCTGGTGGTCTATCCGGGCGCCCCGCACGGGTTGACCGATACCCACAAGGACAAGCTCAACCAGGATCTGCTCGCCTTCCTGCGATCCTGATCGACGGCGGCGGGCCGGCCTCGCCGCTCGCACCGACCCGCAGCGGCCCCGGCGACTCGCGTCCCGGGGCCGCTGCCGTTGCGATGCGCTCATTCCGCCGTGCCGGCCATCGGCGGCAACGCGCCCCCGCTCAGTCCGGCGCGGCGCGCCGCCGCCGCGACATCGCCGGGCGCGTCGCGCCACGCGCCGTGCAGGAACGCGACCAGCAGATCGTTGCTGAGCGCCTGGGTCGCGGCAGCGCCGCGCGAGCCGCCGATGAATTCGGCCGCGAGCCATCGCGCCGGCGGCGCCAGGAACTGCGGCACGTCGGTGAAGCTGTAATGGTTGGCCGCGGCGATCTGGTAGCGATAGCCGCCGGCACGCAGGCGCTGGGCCAGCGCCAGCGCGCCACGCAAGTAGCGCTCGGAATGGCCGGTCTCGCGACGGTCGCTTTCCAGCAGCAGGAACGGCACCTCGAGACGGTCGCGGAGCGTGCGGCCGTACAGCGTGCCGTCGAGATTGGCCGCGGCGCGCAAGCGCGGGTCGCTCATCGCCGCGGCCACCGCGGCGGCGCCGCCGAAGGAGTGGCCGATCGCGGCGATGCGGTCGCGGTCCAGGCATGCCGACAAGGCGCCCAAGCCGGCGCCGCTCTCGACCCGGTCGAGCACGCCGCGCAAATCGTCGGCGCGCACTTCCAACTGCATCGACATGTAGCGGAGCTGGCCGGGATCGTCCGGCAGGAAGCGCTCGACCTGCGTCGCCAGTCGGCCGTCGGCGAGCTCAGTCACCGAGGCTTCGTAGGGGTGATCCACCGCCAGCACGACGAAGCCGCGGCTGGCCAAGTCGGCGAGCAGGCCGCTGTAGAACCCGCGGGATGCGCCGTAGCCCGGGGAGAACAGCACCACCGGCCAGGGCCGCGCCGAAGCCAGCGGCGGCGCCTGGCGGCGGGCATGAGTGTCGATGCGGCCGAAGCGCTCCATCGCCAGCGACGGAATGAAGGAGACCCGGGAAGGCAGGCGGCCGAGGCCGTCCAGGTACGGCGGCGGCGGCGGCGCGCCGCCGGCGGCGGCCGGATACCAGGCCTGGACGATCAGATTGCGCCGATCGTTCGGGTCGTCGGTCGCGGCCTCGTCGCGGCGCGGATCGGCCCAGCGGAACACCTGGCTGCCGACCGCGTACGGCCCACGCGGCGGCGGCAATTCCGGCACCGGCAGCAGCCCCCACGGCACGACCGCAGCCGCGGCGAGGGCGACCAGACCGCCGCGCCCGGCCCAGACCAGGACGCGATGCCGCGGCGGTCGTCGCCGCAGCCAGGCCAGCGCGGCCAAGGCCAATACCAGCATGCAAAGCGGCAGGTATTGCCAGCACGGCCCCAAGCGCCACGCCTGCGCCGCCAGGCCAAGCGCCGACAACCCGGCTATGGTGGCCAGACTGCGCGGCCCGAGCCGCGGCGACACCGCCGCGAGCAAGGCCGCGCCCAAGGCGATCGCCAGGATCGCCAGCTCCAGATACGACATGCGCGTCGCGCCCTGCCCTGCCCGCTCAACCGGCGTACTTGGCGAGCATGCCCAGGTTCTCGCTCAAGATGGCCTGGAAGTGGTCGCGTTGCGACGGCACCCACATCGGCGGATCGAACGACGCGACGATGCGGCCGGGCTCGATCTTGATCGTGCCGGCCAGCGGTTCGCGCACCGCGAATCCGTCGCTCTGCGCATCGACCTCGAACCCCAGCGCCGCGCCTTCCTTGAGCTGGGCCTTGAGCGCTTCCTGCAGCCTGGCCGGACGGCCGGCATGCGGGATCGATATCTCGATGGGACGCAGGTCCGGCAGCGGCAGCAACACCGCCGTGGTGACCTTGGACGGCCCGGACGCGGCGGCGAAACGCAGCTTGGAGGCGGCGTCCAGCACCAGGGCCCGCACCGCGGCGACGTCTTCGTTGCTTTCATAGCCGCTGTGCGCAGTGACGAAGTTGTCGGTCAGCACCGCGACCGACTCCACCGCGCCGTCGGCGTCGACGCTCAGGCGGAAGGTCATGACCCCTTGCACGTCCTTGTACGGCTTCACCGGCTCGGCCAAGGCGCGATGGAACTCGAACACGGTCTTGCGCGCCGCGGCGGCGTCGAGGGGGCCGGTCACCACCGGCGAAGTCGCGCGCAGATGCCCGACCAGGGCGATGCGGCCGTCGAGCGGGTCCATGCTGCCTTCGATGGTCTGGGTGCCGTGCACGATGCGGTCGTCGAACAGCAGCAACTGATTGAACTGCGCCGGCACCAGTTCGTACAGCACCTCGCCCTGGACGTGATGCTTCTTGTAGCTGGGCACGCCGTCGCGCATCAGCAGGGTTTCGCCGCCGGAAAACTTGCGCGTATCCCAGCGGGTCAATGAGAACACGAAACCGAAGGTGCCGTTGTGGAAATCGCTGTGCAGGCCGAGGGTGCAGCCGTTGACCATCAGGTGCAGATTGGGCGTGCCGGTCGGCAGCAGGCCGACGTGGTCGATGCACCACTGTTTCAGGTGTTGGGTGAAACGGCCCCACAGCGCCTCCGGCATCACCTGTTGCGGCATGGTGCGCAGATAGGTGTACATCCGCGGTTCGCAGAAGTACTGCCACTGGACGGTCTGGTTGTAGGCGTTCTTGACCTTGCCGTCGTAGGCCGTGCGCATGGCTTCGGCCTCGGGAAAGAAGTCGTTGACGACGTGCTGGCGCTTGATCATGCCGGAATTCTCGTGCCGTGAAGTGTGGTGGTTGGGGCGACTCAGGCGGCCGCAGCGTGGACGCGCATGTCGCCCAGGGCGACGCGGATCTGGCGGTTGCCGCTGTACGGCAGGCGCCCATGCGCCAGCAGCAGGTTGTTGACCAGCAACACGTCGTGGGTCTGGGTCTGGATGCGCACCGAGCACTCGCTCAGCACCCGGTCGATGGTGCGCACCCATTCGGTCGGAATCGGACTGCCGTCGCCGAAGAACACCGTGCGCGGAAACTGATCGCGCTGGAAATGCTTGCGCAACAGGCCGTCGACCTCGGCCGGCAGCGCGTCGGGATGGTGCAGCAGGATCTGGTTGAACCAAGCCTCGGTGCCGCGCTCTGGAATCTGCAGCAACGCATGGGTGCGGTAGGACACGGTGACGTCGTTCTCCGACGGCGCATCGATCTCGTGCCCGGTCGGCGCGATCTTGTCGCGCAGCTCCTGCAGGCTGCCGACCTTGAAGAATTGCTCCCAGGATGCGTCGAGCCCGCGGATGAAGCGGCGCCGATAGACCAGGCCCAGCTCGCGGAAGCGCTCGAGCATCTCCGCCGGCAGGCGCTGGACCACTTGGCGCCCGTCCGACAGGGTCCATTCGCCGCCTTCGGGCGCCGGCTCCAGGCAGAAGAACAGCTGCCGCGAGGGCCAGGTGTGAGTGTGCGAGGCTTCGTTATGAAACTGGATCTCCAAGTGCCTGGGATACGGCGTGGCGAAGTAGACGTTCTCGCTGGCGCTGGCCAGCGGCAGGTCGCCGTAGTGCTTGTACAGGCAGTCGCAGGCGCTGGCTGCGCTTTCCTCGAAACCGTCGAGGCCGCCGACGTCGAAGCCGCGGAACAGCACGTAGCCGTCGCTCCACAGTGCGTCGTCGATGAGCGGGCGGTTCTGTCGGATCCAGGGCGCGAGCGCCTCGCGCGTGGCGGAGTTGATTTTCATGTTCGTGTTCGCGTCGTTTGGAAAGTGATGGTCGGAGAATCGGGCTCAAGACATGGCGACCAGGATCCGGCGCGGGCCGTCGAACGGCAGCCGGCCGTGCGCGGCCAGCACGTTGTCGACCACCAGCAAGTCGCCTTGCTGCCAGCGGAACCCGCGACGGTGCGCGTTGAGCACGTCGCGCACGTCGGCCAGGGTGTCGTTGCCGATCCGGCCGCCGTCGCCGTAGTAGGCGGCCATCGGCAGCCCGGCCTCGATCCGGGCGCTGAGCGCGCTGGCCAGCGGCGTGTTCGAGGCGTGGAACAAATGCACCTGGTTGAACCACACCCGCTCGCCGGTTACGGGATGCGCGCGCGTCGCCGGGCGCCGCTCCTGGATGCGCAGCCCGCCGCTGCGTTGCCATTCGTAGCCGATGTCCATCTCCCGGCAATAGGCCTCGACCTGCTCGCGGTCTTCGGTCTCGAATGCCTTGCTCCATGCGTTGTAGGGCGACTGCGCCGAGGCCAGGTTGCGCACGTACAGCAGCTCGCGGCGCTCGAACTCGTCGACGATCCGCGCCGGCATGGCCTGCAGGATTCGCCGCGAGTCCGCGATCGGCGTCGCACCGCCGGTCTGCGGCGCGACCGCACAGAAGAAGTACAACCGCTGCGGCCAGCGCGAGCTGTAGGACATCTCGTTGTGCAGCGGTATTTCCAGGTGTTTTGGGTACTCGGTCGAGGTGTAGACGCCCTCGGCGACCTGGCTTCGCGGCGAGGTGCCGCCGGTGTAGTCGCGCAACCGCGGCGCCATCGCCGCGACCGCGCGACGGAAGTCCTCGGCCTCGCGCAAAGCGAAGCCGCGGAACAGCAGTGCGCCGCAACGATGCAGTTCCGGCTCCAGCCTCGGCATGGCCTGCTCCAGCCAGGCGATGGCATCGCCCGCGCCGGGCGCGGCTCGGATCAGGTGCGGAAAGCCTTCGCCGAGGCCGTCGGCGACCCCGCAAGGCGGCACGTCGATCGGGCGGGCCGTTTCGCTCATGCTCATCGTCCCAGATACCAATGGCGGCCGACGATCTCGACCAGCCGCTTCACGTGCGGCGGCTTCAGTACCGACAGGTGATCGCTGCCGTGCAGGTCGAAGCCGCGCAACTCCGGCTCGAAGCGGCGCCAGTCGTCCAGATCGACCGCATCGGCCTCTGCCCCGCCCATCGCCCGCACCAGCACGGCCAGGCCGCCGAATGGCCGCTCGTGGCGGTAGCCGATCGCGCATTGCCGGCAGAACATCTCCAGCGCCGGAGCGAAGTCGTCCAGGCGTGCCGTGGCCGGCAACAGTCCGCCCAGGCGCATCGCCTCGAACACGCTGGCGGCTTGTTGCTCCCGCGTCAGCGCGACCAGCGACTGCGCGCTCAAGCCGTGGCCGCGCACGCCCTGCAGGCCGATCAGCGCAAGATACTCGCCCAGGGCGTACTCGCGGTCGCCATGGCCGTCGGCGCGCGGCGCTTCGCTGTCGACCATCACCACCGGCGCGACTTCGGCGCCGGCGTCGAGCAGTTGCCGCGCGACCTCGAGCGCGACCCAGCCGCCGAAGGAATGGCCGATCAAGTGATACGGCCCCTCCGGTTGCAGGCCGCGAATGGCCTGCGCATAGCGACACGCGGCTTCGGCCAGGGTCGGCGGCGCGCCGTCGCGGCCGATCAGGGCCGGCGCCTCCAGTCCGATGAAGCTGACGTCGCCGGGGACGGCGGCGGCGAAATCGAGGAATGAGGTCGCGTTGGCGCCGGCGCCCGGCAGGCAGAACACCTGGCGTCCACCGGCGCGCCCCTGGCGGATGACGACCGCAGCGCCGGCGGCGGGCGGCATGGCCGGCGGCGCGACCGCGGCGCCATCGAGCCGGGCCAGGCTCGCGCCTATCGCAGCGCCGACCCGCGCCGCGAGCTCGGGTTGCATCATGATGTTCCAGTGGTCGCCGCCGATCGGGTGCACTTGCAGACGTTCGCCGAGCAGCCCGCCCCAGCCGTTGGCCGGGTCGCCGGCGTCGGTCGGATGCGCGGCGAACAGATGCGCATCCGCCGCCAGCGGCCGAGCGTAGTAGCGATGGGCGGCGGCGCGCAGGTCGAACCACAGCCGGGCGCGCTGCTCGAATTCCTGCGCGCTCATGTCCTTCTGCAGCCAGTCCTCGCGCCGCGCCAGCGCGATCGCCTGCGGCAGGTCCTCGGCGCCGATCAGGCGCTCGATTTCCGCGCTCTCCAGCTTGCGCCCGTAGTACTCGGCGAATGCGACCAACAGCATCTTCTTTTCGAACACGCCGAGCTCGGACACGCCGCGCTCGCCGTCGCCGCGGTACCAGCTGTCGATCAGGCCGAGGAACTCGACCCGCTCGCCGGCCGCGAGCAACTGCTGCGCGATCTCGTAGGCGAGCGCGCCGCCGGCCGACCAGCCGGCCAGGCGGTACGGCCCTTGCGGCACGGCCTGGCGGATCAGCCGCACGTAACCGGCGGCCAAGTCCTCGAAGCGGGCATCGGCGCCGACCTGGCGATGGTCGGCGCGGATTCCGTACAGACCGATTTGCGCATCGATATGCCGGCTCAGGCGCTCGTAAGCCAGCACCTCGCCGCTGGGCTCATGGATGAAGATCAGCGGACGGGACGAGCCGCCCTTGCGGATCGTCATCCATTGCTCATGCGCGAAGCCGCCGTGCGGACGCTCGATCAGGGCCGCCAGCGCGCTGAGCTGCTGTGCCAGCAGCACGTCCTGCAGCGCTACTTCGTAGCCCTTCTGCTTCAGCCCTTCGATGACCTGGAACACCATCAGCGAATAGCCGCCCAGGTCGAAGAAGTTGTCGTGGCGACCGATCTTCTCCACTCCCAGCAACTCCGACCACAGCGCCGCGATGGCCAGCTCGGCCTCGCCCTGCGGCGGCTCGTAGCGGCTCAGCGCCAGCCCCTGCCCGTCCGGCGCCGGCAAGGCCTTGCGGTCGAGTTTGCCGTTCGCGGTCAGCGGCAGCGCATCCAGGCTCACGAACGCCGACGGCAGCATGTATTCGGGCAAGTGCGGCGCCAGCCCGGCGCGCAGCTGCGCCGGGTCGGGCGTCGGCGCGCCGGCGAGGCCGACCACATAAGCGACCAGGCGCTTGTCGCCGGGGCTGTCCTCGCGCGCGATCACCGCCGCCTCGCGTACGCCCGGCTGCGAAGCCAGTCGCGCCTCGATCTCGCCCAGCTCGATCCGGAACCCGCGCAGTTTGACCTGGAAGTCGTTGCGCCCCAGGTATTCCACCGTGCCGTCCTCGCGCCAGCGGCCGAGGTCGCCGGTCTTGTACATGCGCGCCTGCGGGTCGGCCGCGAACGGGTCGTGCAGGAAGCGTTCGGCGGTCAGTTCGGGACGATGCAGATAGCCGCGCGCCACGCCGGCACCGCCGATGTGGATCTCGCCGGCGACGCCGACCGGCACCGGCTGACCGGCCTCGTCGAGCAGATAGATCCGCGCGCCCGGCATGACCCGGCCGATGTGCGGGCGGCGGCCGTCGATCACGCCGCAGCTGGCGTCGACGCTGCATTCGGTCGGGCCGTACATGTTGAAGAACAGCCGGTCCTCGGCCGCGGCCAGCGCGCTCCAAGTCGCCGAATCGATCGCTTCGCCGCCGAGCAGCAGCTTGCGCAGGCTCGGCGCGCGGCCCTGCAATAGGCCGGCGCCCTGCATCAGGCGCAGGTGCGAGGGCGTGCACTCCATCGCTTCGATGGCGTGGGTTTCGAGGAAGCCGAGCAGATCTTCCGCGCTCAGGCGCGCCGCTTCCGGCAGCAAGTGCACGCTGCGGCCGTGCGCCAACTGGCCCCAGGCCTTGACCGCCATGTCGAAGCCGAACGAGGAGTTCCAGGCCACGCGCCGGCAATCCGGCTCCAGGCCGTGAATGCAGGCCTCCATCGCGTGCAGGAAGTAAGCGACGTTGCGGTGCTCGACCATCACGCCCTTGGGGGTGCCGGTAGAACCGGAGGTATAGATCACGTAGGCCAGATGGGCCGGGTTCAGGCCGATCTGCGCCGGGTCCGGGTTCGCGTCCGGGGCCTGTGCCCAAGCCGGTTGCGGATCGTCCAGCAACAGCGTCGCGCAGGCCGGCGACGCATGCAGGCGCCGCTCCAGGCGCCGCTGGGTCAGCAGCGCCACCGCGCCGCTGTCTTCGAGCATGTGCGCCAGGCGTTCGTCCGGATACACCGGGTCCAGCGGCACGTAGGCCGCACCGGCCTTCAGCGCAGCCAGCAACGCCACCACCAGCTCCAGGCTGCGTTCGGCGCATACCGCGATCCGGTCGTCCGGGCGGACGCCGAGTCCGCGCAGATGATGGGCGAGCCGGTTGGCGCGCGCGTTGAGCTCGGCGTAGCTCAGCCGCTCGCCGCCGTACTCGATCGCCGTCGCGTCCGGCTGCGTCGCGGCCTGGCGCTCGATCAGCGCGTGCACCAGCGCCGGCTCGGCGGCGGCGACGTGGCTTTCGTTGAAATCTTGCAGCACCAGCTCGCGCTCGGCCGCATCGAGCAGGTCGATGCGGTCGATCGCCTGGCTGTCGTCGGCGACCATGCCGCGCAGCATCGCTTCCAGGCAGCGCCACTGACGGCGGACGGTCGTCTCGTCGAACAGCGCGCTGGCGTAATTGAGTTGACCGGCGATGCCGCCCTCGCTTTCGCGCAGCTCCAGCGACAGCTCGAACTGGGCGCTATCGGGACCGCCGCCGAGGCTGTGCGCCTGCAGTCCGGCCAGATCGAGCTCGGCCTTGGGCGTGTTGTGCCAGGACAGCATGACCTGGAACACCGGGTGATGGGCCAGCGAGCGCGGCGGGTTCAGCGCCTCGACGAGGCGTTCGAACGGCACGTCCTGCAGGTTCTGGGCCTGCACCGCGGTCTGCCGCGCCTGGCTCAGCAAGGCCTGTACGCTGGGGCTGCCGGACAGGTCGATCTTCAGCGCCTGGGTGTTGACGAAGAAGCCGATCAGGGGTTCGATCTCGACCCGGCTGCGACCCGCGTGCGAGCTGCCGATCACCACCTGGTCCTGGCCGCTGAGCCGGCTCAGCACCGCCGCCCATGCCGCCAGCATGGTCATGTACAACGTGGTGCCGTGGCGCTGGCTGAGCGCATGCAGGCCGCGGCTGAGCTCGGCGTCGATCGCGATCTCGACGTTGCCGCCGCGATAGTCCTGGATCGGCGGACGCGGCCGGTCGGTCGGCAGGTCGAGCAGGCTCGGCGCGCCGCGCAGCTGCTGCACCCATTGCTGCAATTGCTGCTGCAACAGCGGCCCCTGCAGCCATTGGCGCTGCCACATGCCGAAGTCGGCGTACTGGATCGCCAGCGGCGGCAGCGGGTCCGGGCGACCTTCGCGGAAGGCCCGGTACAAGGTCGAGAACTCGTTCGCCAGCACCCCGCCCGACCAGCCGTCGGACACGATGTGGTGCATGGTCACCAACAGCACGTGATCGTCGTCGCCGAGCTCGAGCAGGCGGCCGCGGATCATCGGCCCCAGCGCCAGGTCGAACGGGCGCAGCGCCTCCTCCCGCAGGATCGCTTCCAGTTCGGCATCGCCGACGCCGCGCAGGTTCTCGCGGCTCAGCGCGAAGCCGCGCGGCTCGTCGATCACCTGCAGCGGCTGACCGGCGATGCCGACGAAGCGCGTGCGCAGCACTTCGTGGCGCTCGATGATGCGGTCGAACGCGGCCTGCAGCGCCGCCACGTCGAGCGGGCCGCGCAGGCGCACCGCGTCGGGCACGTGATAGGCCTTGCTCGCCTCGGGATCGACCCGGGCGATGAACCACAGCCGCTGCTGGGCGAACGACATCGGCAGCGGCTTGGATCGGTCGGCCCGGACGATCGCGCTGAGCGTGTTCTGTCCGGCCTCGGCCACGTCCCGGGCCAACTCGCTCAATTGCGGATGGGTGAACAGCGCCGACAACGGCAGTTCGATGCCGAGCCGCTCGCGCAGCTGCGAGATCAATCGGACCGCCAACAGCGAATGCCCGCCGAGTTCGAAGAAGTTATCCTGGCGGCCGACCCGTTCGAGACCGAGCAACTCGCACCAGATCTGCGCCAGAGTGGTCTCGATCTCGCCGATGGTCGCCTCGTAGGCGCGGTGGACGAAGGCCAGCCCGTCGGGCGCCGGCAAGGCCTTGCGGTCGAGCTTGCCGTTCGGCGTCAGCGGCAGCGCTTCCAGGGGCACGAACGCGCCGGGCAGCATGTAGTCGGGCAGCGCCGCGCCCAACCGGGCCCGCAGTTCGGCCGGCTCCAGCGCGGTTCCGGCTTCGCCGACCCAGTACGCGACCAGGCGCTTGTCGCCGGGTACGTCTTCGCGTGCGATCACCACCGCTTCGCGTACGCCTTCGACTTCGGCCAAGCGCGCTTCGATCTCGCCGAGCTCGATCCGATAGCCGCGGATCTTGACCTGGAAATCGTTGCGTCCCAGGTACTCGACGCTGCCGTCGTCGCGCCAGCGACCGAGGTCGCCGGTCTTGTACATGCGCGGTGCCGGCTCGCCCGGCTCGGCGGCGGCGTAAGGGTCGAGCAGGAAGCGCTCGGCGCTCAGCTCGGCGCGCTGCAGATAGCCGCGGGCGACCTGGACGCCGCCGATGTGGATCTCGCCGGCCACGCCGCGCGGCACCGGCCGCCCCTGCGCGTCCAGCAGATAGAGGCGGCTGTTGTCGATCGGCGCGCCGATCGGCGGCAGATCGGGCCACGACCCGGCCGGGCCGGACAGGGTATGCGCCGTCACCACATGGGTTTCGGTCGGGCCGTAATGATTGTGCAGGCGCGTCGAGTGGCGGCCATCGAACAGGCGCCGGATCGCCGGAGTGATGCGCAACTGTTCGCCGGCGACGATCAGGTCGCGCAACGCCGGCAACGGCGCCTCGCGCTGCGACCACAGCTCGCTGAGCGTACTGAGCGCGATATAAGGCAGGAACAGCCGTTCGATCGACTGCTCGTCGAGCCAGTCGGCCAGCGCCGGCAGGTCCTGGCGCAGGTCCTCGTTGAGCAAGACCAGGGTGCCGCCGCTGCCGAGGGCGCTGAAAATCTCCTGGAACGCGACATCGAAGCCGAGCGCGGCGAACTGCAGGGTGCGCGCCGGTTCCGGCAGCGGCCCGCGCTGCCAGGCCAGCAGATTGACCAGGCCGCGGTGCGGCATCGCCACGCCCTTGGGCAAGCCGGTCGAGCCGGAGGTGTAGATCACGTAGGCCAAATGCTCGCCGGACAAGTCCGCGACCGGAAGCGGCGAGGCCTCCAGCGACGCCCAGCCGTCGTCCGCGCCTTCGTCGAGCAGCACGCACTGGCAAGCGACGGCGACCTGCAGGCGATGCCGCAACCGTTGCTGGGTGAGTACGGCGCGCGGCGCACTGTCGCGCAGCAGATGCCCCAGGCGTTCGTCCGGATAGGTCGGGTCCAGCGGCACGTAGGCGCCGCCCGCCTTCAGCGTGGCGAGGATGGCGATCACCATCGCCGGGCCGCGTTCCAGGCAAACCGCGACGCGCTGGTCGGGGCCTATGCCGAGCGAACGAAGATGCCGGGCGAGGCGGTTGGCCTGCGCGTCCAGTTCCGCGTAGCTCAACCGCTCCGGCCCGAACTCCAGCGCGATCGCGTCCGGGGTCGCGGCGGCCTGGCGCTCGAACAGCGCATGCACGAGCTCGCCGTGCGCGGCGTAGTCGCGACGGCGGTGATTGAAGCCATGCAGCACCTGTTCGCGCTCCTGCGCCGGCAGCACCTCCAGCGCCTGCACGGGCGTGTCGGGCGCCCGCGCCAGCGCTGCGACCAGTTGCTCCAGGGTCTCGCGCACCCATCCAGCGATCCGCGCGGCTTCGACGCTGTCGACGATCTCGGCGGTGATGCCGAAGCCGTCGCCGTAGTCGTCGACGTGCAATACGAACGGGTAATTGGTCCGGTCGCGGCTGTCGAGGTGATGGATGCCGGCGATGCCCTCGTCCGCGGCGGCCTCGGCATCGTCGTGGCTATGGCGATAGTTGAGCAACGCCGAGAACAGCGGCGTGTTGGCGGGGACGCCGCTGCAGCGCTGGGCCAAAGTCAGCGGCGCGTGTTCGTGGCGCAGCAGTTCGGCCAGGCCGGCGGCGGTATCGGCCAGCGCCTGCCCGGCGCTGCGCCCGCTGAGGCGCACGCGCAGCGGCAAGGTGTTGATGAACATGCCCATTGCCCGGTCGGCACCGGCACCGCCCTGCAGGCGGCCGAACAGCACGGTGCCGAACACCACATCGTCGCGGCCGCTGCAACGCGACAGCACCTGCGCCCAGGCCAGATGGAACACGCTGGCCGGACTGACCCCGCGGGCGCGCGCGACCCGGCGCAGCTCGGCGCTCAAGGCCGGGTCCAGACGCAGTCGGGCCTGTACCGCATGGGCGCCGTTGCCCTGCACGTCGAGCAGATCGAACGGAGCGGTCGGTTGATCGACATCGCCCAGTTCGGCGCGGAAATGACGCTCGTGCTCGCCCTCGCGTGCGCTCAGCCGCGCCTGGGCGACGAAATTCCGGAACGGCACCGGCTCGGGCAGTTGCCCGCGGCGGTCACGCAGGATCAAGCCGACTTCTTGCGTCAGCAGTTCCAAGGTGACGTGATCCATGACCAGATGGTGGTAGAGCAATTGCAGCAGCCAACGTTCGCCCTGCGCGTCGTACGCGGCGAAGCCGCGCATCATCGGCGCACGGCGCACGTCGAGGCGGTAGCGGGCCGGATCGGCGTAAGCCTGCAACTGCTCCCGCACGTCGCCGGTGAAGTTCAGCACCTCCACGTCCAGCCGCGCACGCCGCCACACCACCTGCACCGGCTCGGCCAGGCCGTCCCACTGCACGGCGGTGCGCAGCACGTCCTGGCGCGCGATGGTTTCGTCCATCGCGGCGACGAAGCGGTCGAGCAGCTCGCGGCTGTCGAAGCTCATCAGCACGCGGGTCAGATAGGCATCGCCCTGCTGTTGCAGCAGGTGATGGAACAAAATCCCCTCCTGTAGCGGCGCCAGCGGATAGATGTCCTGGATGTTGCCCGCACCGCCCGGCGTCGCCGCGACGATGCGATCGATCTGCGACTGTTCCAGCCGCACCAACGGCAACATCTGCGGGGTGATCTGCGGCGCCGGGGCCGGCGGCGCGGCGCGCTCACCGTTGGCCGCGGCCCATTGCAGCAGGGCCTGCTTGTGCAGCTTCAACGAGGCCATGACGCCGGGAGTCAAGACTCCGCGCGGCGCCTTCACCACCAGCTCGCCCTGCTCCACCCGCACCCGCACTTGCTGCTGTTCGAGCAGGCCGATCAACGCCTGCGCGTCCAGGGCCTGCATGCTCGAGACTTCCGCGTTCACAGTCTGAACTCCTCGATTTCGTGTTCATTGGGCGACTCGTCGAATCGCTCCGGAATGGCGTTGCGCGGCACGGCGACCTCGCCCTGTCCCGGCGCGACGATGCCACGCACGGCCGCGGCCATCGCCGCCAGTTCGGGTTGAGCGAACACCGCGCGCACGTCGATCGTCCAGTCGCGGCGGCGCAGGTGTTCGAGCAACTGCACCGCCAGCAGCGAATGGCCGCCCAGCGCGAAGAAGCTGTCGTGACGGCCGACCCGCTCGACGCCGAGCAGTTGCGACCAGATCGCAGCCAGGGCTTGCTCGACCTCGCCCTGCGGCGGTGCGTATTCGCAGTGCCCGAACGCGGCCTGATCGGGCGCCGGCAGCGCCTTGCGGTCGAGCTTGCCGTTGCCGCTCAGGGGCAACGCCGCCAGCGCGACATAGGCGGTCGGCAGCATGTAGTCCGGCAGGCGCCGGCCCAGCCGCTCACGCAGCGCGGCCGGGACCGGCGCATCGGTGCCGGCGGCCGGCACCACGTAGGCGACCAGGGCCAACGCGCCGTGAAGGTCTTCGCGTGCCAGCACCGCCGCATCGGCGATGTCGTCGAGAGCGCACAATTGCGCTTCGATCTCGCCCAACTCGATACGCTGGCCGCGCAGCTTGACCTGGAAGTCGTTGCGGCCCAGGTACTCGATCGCGCCGTCCGCGCGCCAACGGCCGAGATCGCCGGTCTTGTACAGGCGCCCGGCACCGCTGGGGTCGAACGGGTCGGCGATGAAGCGTTCGGCGGTCAGGTCCGGCCGGTTGAGGTAGCCGCGCGCCACCTGCACGCCGCCGATGTACAGCTCCCCGGCCACCCCCACCGGTACCGGACGCAACGCGGCGTCGAGCAGGTAGAGCCGCGTGTTCGCGATCGGCCGGCCGATCGGCACGACCGTCTCGTCGGCCGCACTGCAAGTCCACGCGGTGACGTCCACCGCCGCTTCGGTCGGGCCGTACAAGTTGTACAGCCGCGCCTGCGGCAGGCGCTCGCGGCACTGCCTTGCCAGCGCCGCCGGCAAGGCCTCGCCGCTGCAGATCACCCGGCGCAGGCTGGCGCAACCGGCGACCGCGTCGAGCCGGGCCAGGAACAACTGCAGCATCGACGGCACGAAATGCAGGGTGGTGACTCCGGCGCTGCGGATCAGCTCGCCCAGATAGGCGGGGTCCTTGTGCCCTTCCGGGCGCGCCAGCACCAACTGCGCACCGGCCATCAGCGGCCAGAAGAACTCCCACACCGACACGTCGAAGCCGAACGGCGTCTTCTGCAGCACTACGTCCTGCTCGGTCAGGGCGTAGGCCTGCTGCATCCAGTGCAATCGATTGACGATGCCGCGGTGCTCGTTCATCACCCCCTTCGGCCGGCCGGTCGAACCGGAGGTGTAAATCACATAGGCCAGGTGGCGTTCGCCCAGGCCGACCTCGGCCGGGTCCAGGTCGTGCCCGGCCAACACCGAGGCGGTGGTGTCGCGATCCAGCGCCACCACCGGCAACGACGTCGCCGGCAGTCGCGATTCCAGCGCCGATTCGGTCAGAACCGCGACCGGCGCGGCCTCATCGAGCAACTGCTGCAAGCGCTCGGACGGCAATGCCGGGTCCAGCGGCAGGTAGGCGCCGCCGGCCTTGAGCGTGGCCAGCAACGCGATCACCAGATGCTCGCTGCGCTGCAGGCACACGCCGACCCGCGCATCCGGGCCGACGCCGAGCAGGCGCAGGCGGCGCGCCCATCGGTTGGCGCGCGCATTGAGCTCGGCATAGCTCAGGCGCCGGCCTTCGAACGCCAGCGCGATCGCATCGGGGCGTTGCGCCGCCTGGCGCTCGAACAGCTGATGCAGCAGCAGGCCGCGCGGATACTCGGTGTCGGTGGCGTTGAAGGCCTGCAACACCTGTTCGCGTTCCTGCGCCGGCAGCCGCTCCAGGCGATCGAGCGGTCGCTGCGGTTCGCGCTCCAATGCGTCGACCAGCGCCTGCAAGGCCTGCTCGACGAAGCCGCAGATGCGTTGCGCGTCGACGCTGCGTTCGACTTCTGCGGTGAGCCCGAAGCCGTCGCCGTAATCGTCGACATGCAGGACGAACGGGTAATTGGTGCGGTCGTGGCCGCCCAGCGACTCGACGCCTTGCAGGGCCGGGATCGTGCCGTCGCGTTGGCTATAGCGGTAGTTGAGCAGGCTGGCGAACAAGGGCGCATCGGCCGGTAGGCCGCTGCAGCGCTGGGCCAAGCTCAGCGAGGCGTGCTCGTGGCGCAGCAGCTCGGCCAGGGAGGCGTGCACCGCGCGCAAAGCGGTCTCGACCGGCCTGCCGTCGATCCTCACCCGCAACGGCAAAGTGTTGAGAAACATTCCCATGGCCCGCGCCGCATCGGCACCGGCCTGCAACCGGCCGAACAACACGGTGCCGAACACCACGTCGTCGCGGCCGCTGCACAGCCCCAGCACCTGCGCCCAGGCCAGATGGAACAGGCTGGCCGCACCGACGCCGTGGGCGCGGGCCTGTTCGCGCAGGCGCCGGGCGAGGCCGGGGTCGAGTCCGGTACGGGCCTGGATCACGCCGCTGCCGTCGCCCTGCACGTCGCGCAGCCCGAACGCCACAGTGGTTTCGTCGACGTCGCCGAGTTCGCGGCGGAAATAGGCCTCGTGCTCGGGCTGCCCCATGCCTAGCCGGGCCTGGGCGACGAAGCGGCGGAACGGCACCGGTGCCGGCAACTGCGAACGCCGCCCCTGCAGGATCAGCATCACCTCCTGCACCAACAGTTCGGACGCGGTGTGGTCCAGGATCAGGTGATGATGCAGCAGCTGCAACAGCCAGCGGCCGTCGTCCGGATCCTGCACCGCGTGCCCGCTTAGCATCGGCGCGCGGCGCACATCGAGCCGGAATCGGCGCGGGTCGGCCTGCGTCTGCAGGTGCTCGGCCGCGCTGACGCCCGCCGCCGCGATCGACGTCTCGATCTTGAGCTCGGCGCGTCGATGCACCACCTGCACCGGTTGCTCCAGGCCTTCCCAATGCACCGAAGTGCGCAGGGTATCGTGGCGCGCGATCACTTCCTGCAAGGCATCGACGAAACGATCCAGGCGCTCGCGGCTGTCGAAGCGCAGCCGGGTCGGCATGACGTAGGCATCGCCCTCGCCTTCGCCGTGCAGCCGGTGATGGAACAGGATGCCTTCTTGCAACGGCGCCAGCGGGTAAACGTCCTGCACGTTGCCGGCGCCGCCCGGCACCTGCGCCAGCAGCCGGTCGATCGCGGCCTGGTCGAGTCCGGCCAACGGCAGCATCTGCGGACTGATCGCGGTCGCGCCTTCGTCGATGCGGTAATCGCCCCCCGCAACCGCACCGCGTTCGCGCAGCAGGGCGATCAGCTCGGACTTGCGCTCGCGCAGGGCCTCCACCAGCGCGGACTCGGCCAGCGCTTGCGGGTCGCCGAGCAGGCGCAGCCGTTCGCCGTCCAGGCGCAACGAAAGCCCGCGCGCTTGCAGCGTCGCCATCAGCTCGGAAGCGTTCATAGCTCGATTTCCTCCCATTGCGCCGTGGCGGCGGCGAGGTCGGCCAGGGTCGGCGCGTTGAACACCATCTGCACGTCGACCTGCAGTTGCTGTTCGCTCATCAGATGGATCAGCTGGATCGCCAGGGCCGAATGCCCGCCGAGCTCGAAGAAGTTGTCGTCGCGACCGACTCGTTCGACCCCGAGCAGGCCGGCCCAGATCGCCGCCAGGCGGCGCTCCATGTCGTTTGCGGGGGCGGCGTAGGTCCGGTGCGCCACGCCGTCGTCGTCCGGCGGCGGCAACGCCTTGCGGTCCAGCTTGCCGTTGGCGTTGAGCGGCCAGGCATCCAGGACGACGTAGGCCGCCGGCAGCATGTAGTCCGGCAGCTGCGCGCCGAGCCGCTCGCGCAGTCCGGCCGGGTCCGGCTGCGCACCGGGTTCGCACAGCAGGTAGGCGATCAGGCGCGGATCGCCCGGGCGGTCCGCGTGTGCGACCACCACCGCTTCGCGCACACCCTCCAGCCCGGCCAGCCGCGCTTCGATTTCGCCCAGCTCGATGCGGTAGCCGCGGATCTTGAGCTGGAAATCGTTGCGCCCCAGATACTCGATCGTGCCGTCGTCGCGCCAGCGACCGAGGTCGCCGGTCCGGTACATGCGCGCGTCGGCCCCACGGGCGAACGGGTCGCGAACGAAGCGTTCGGCGCTCAGCCCGGGGCGGTGCAGGTAGCCGCGGGCCACGCCGGCGCCGCCGATGAAAATCTCGCCGGGCACGCCGATCGGCACCGGCTCGCCGTGCTCATCGAGCACGTACACCCGGGCGCCGGGCATGGGACGACCGATCTGCGGCGCCGCCCCGGCGACCGGCCCGCAGGTGGCGTCGACACTGCACTCGGTCGGGCCGTACATATTGTGGAACACCACGGCGTCGGCCTCGGTCAGCGTCTTCCAGGCCGCAAGATCCAGCGCCTCGCCGCCCAGCAGCAGTTTGCGCATGCCGGCGCCGCGACCGCGCAGCAAACCGGCCGCTTGCAGCATGCGCAAATGCGAAGGCGTGCACTCCATGGCCTCGATCGCATGGCGCTCGATGTAGTCGAGCAAGGCCTCGGCATCCAAGCGGGTGCGTTCGCTCAGCAGATGCACGCTGCGGCCGAAGCACAGCTGGCCCCAGGCCTTGGCCGCCATGTCGAAACCGAACGAGGAATTCCAGGCGATGCGCCGGCAATCCGGCGCCGGGCCATGGATGCGCTGTTCCATGCCGAGCAGGAAGTTGAGCACGTTGCGATGCTCGACCATCACCCCCTTGGGCAAGCCGGTCGAGCCGGAGGTGTAGATCACGTAAGCCAGATGCGACGGCGCCAGGCCGATTTCGTCCGGGTCGGGATCTTGCGCCGAAGCCTGCGCCCAGGGGGCCGATTCCGGCGCCTCGTCGAGCGACAGCACCGTGCAGCCGGCCGGCACCTGCAGGCGCGAACGCAGATGCGACTGGGTCAGCACCGCGATCGGCGCGCTATCGGCCAGCATGTGCGCCAGGCGTTCGTCGGGATGCACCGGGTCCAGCGGCACGCAGGCGCCGCCGGCCTTGAGCGTGCCCCACCAAGCTACGCCCAGCTCGAGGCTGCGCTCCAGGCACAGCGCGACGCGGTCGTCCGGGCGCAAGCCCAGGCTGCGCAAATGGTGGGCGATGCGGTTGGCCCGTGCGTTGAGTTCGGCGTAGCTCAGCGCTTGCCCGTCATAGACCAAGGCCGGCGTCGCCGGCTGCGCCGCAGCCTGGCGTTCGAACAGGCGGTGCAGCAGGTCCTCGTTGTCGGTCGTGCCGGAGGCGTTGAAGCCATGCACGACCCGCTCGCGTTGCTCGGCGTCGAGCAGGCCGATCCGCGCCACCGGCGCCGTTTCGTCGGCGACCATGCCACGCAGCATCGCCGCCAGTGCATTCCAGTGCCGACGTACCGTCGCCTCGTCGTACAAGGCGGTGGCGTAATTGAACCGGCCGACGATGCCCGCCCCAGTCGGCTCCAGGTCGAGCGACAGGTCGAACTGGGCGTGACCGGCCTGCGAGGCCAGCGTGTCCAAGGCCAACCCATCCGCGATCAACCGTGTCGGCGGCGTGTTCTGCCACGCCAGGCGAACTTGGTAGATCGGGTTATAGGCATGCGAACGCGGCGGATTGACCGCTTCGACCACTTGTTCGAACGGCACCTCGCGGTGCTGCTGCGCCTGGAGCGCCACCTCGCGCGCCTGCGCCAACAATGCGGCGACGTCGAGACCTGGGTCCAGCTCGAAGCGCAGCGCTTGGGCGTTGACGAAGAAACCGATCAGCGGTTCGAACTCGGCGCGGTCCCGCCCCGCCAGCGAACTGCCCAGCACGACCTGCGACTGGCCGCTCAGCCGTCCCAGCACCGCCGCCCAGGCCGCCAGCACGACCATGTACAAAGTCGCGCCGTGGCGCTGCGCCAGGGCCGACAAGTCGGCGCTGAGCGCGGGGTCGAGGGCGACGTCGAAGCTGGCGCCCAGGTAATCCTGGCTGGCCGGACGCGGCCGGTCGGTGGCCAATCCGATCAACGGCGGCGCATCGCGCAGCCGATCCGCCCAGTACTGCAATTGAGCCTGCCATTGCGCCCCTTGCGCACGCTGCCGCTGCCAGGCCGCGTAATCGGCGTACTGCACCGGCAAGGCCGGCAGTGGGTCGGCGGTACCGGAACGGAACGCTCGGTACAGAGTCGAGAACTCATGGGCCAGCACGCTCAAGGACCAGCCGTCGGCAGCGATGTGATGCAACGTCAGCAGCAGCACATGATCGTCCTGCGCCAAGCGCAGCAACTGCACGCGCAGCGGCGGTTCGCGCTCCAGATCGAACGGTGCCGCGGCTTCGGCGCGGCACAATTCTTGCAGACCGGCTTCGTCGGAGGGTTCGAGGACGCGGTAGCCGATCGCGACGGGCGCTGGCGGCTCGATCCGCTGCCGCGGCTGGCCGTCGATGGCGAAGAAGCGCGCACGCAGCGATTCGTGACGCGCGACGATACGGTCCAGCGCCGCCTGCAACGCGGCGCGGTCGAGTTCGCCGCGCAGGCGCAAGGCGCCCGGCAGGTGGTAGGCGGCGCCGGCCTGGGCGTCGATCCGGGTCACGTACCACAGCCGTTGCTGCGAATGCGACAACGGCAACGGCAACGGCAGGCTGCGGTCGGCCAATGGAATGGGGGCGACCGCTCCGGGGACGGCGCTCGCCAGCTCCGCCGCCAGGTCGGCCAGGCGCGGCCGGAGGAACACCGAGCTCAGCGCCAGTTCCACGCCCAGGCGCTGGCGCAGTTGCGAGATCATCCGCACGGCCAGCAGCGAGTGGCCGCCGAGTTCGAAAAAGCCGTCGCCGCGGCCGATCGTGGCGACGCCGAGCAGTTCCGACCACAACCGTGCCAGGGCCATTTCATGCTCGCCCTGAGGCGGATCGAATGCGGCCTGCGCGTAGGCCGCGTCGTCCGGGGACGGCAGCGCGGCCCGATCGAGTTTGCCGTTGGCGTTGAGCGGCAGCGCCTGCAGGCGCACGAAGGCCGCGGGCAGCATGTAATCCGGCAGGCGCTCGGCCAGACGCGCGCGCAGCGCCGCCGGATCGGTATGTGCCTCGCCTCCGACCACGTAGGCCAGCAGGCGGCGGTCCTCGCCCTGCCCCGTCCCGACCGCCACCGCCGCCTCGGAGATTCCGTCCAGGCGCAACAGCTCGGCTTCGATCTCGCCCAGCTCGATGCGGAACCCGCGCAACTTGACCTGCTGGTCGTCGCGGCCGAGGAACTCGAGCGTACCGTCGTGGCGCCAGCGGCCGAGGTCGCCGCTGCGGTACATGCGCGGCGCCTGGGCATCGGCCGGCGCGAAGGGGTCGGCGGCGAACCGTTGCGCAGTCAGCTCCGGGCGATGCAGGTAGCCACGCGCCACGCCGGCGCCGCCGATCCAGATTTCGCCGATGGCGCCGACCGGCAGCGGCCGGCCCTGCGCATCGAGCACGTAGATCCGCGCATTGGCGACCGGCCGGCCGATGCTGGCCGGCGCATCGTCGGCACGGCAACGCGCCACGCTGGCGTTGATCGTGGTCTCGGTGGGGCCGTAGGCGTTGGCCAGCGCCGGACGATGGCCGTCGCGACGCCACCAGGCCTGAAGTGCGGCCGCACCGACCGCATCGCCGCCGATCACGATCTGACGCAACCGGGCCGGCAGCGCCGCCGTGGGCGTCTGCGCCAGGCGCTGCCAGAACAGAGTCGGCAGATTGGCGATGGTCAGGCGGTGCCGGTCGCACAACTCGCACCAACGCTGCGGCTCGGCCAACCAGTCGTCGGTGCGCAGCACCAGCGTCGCGCCGTGGCTGAGCGCGCCGAAGATCTCCTCGCCGGCGACGTCGAAACTGAGGCCCGAGAACTGCAGCACGCGATCTTCGGGCGAGAATCCGTACAGCGCTTGCAGCGCCGCGATCTGATGCGAAAGCTGGCGGTGTTCGACCATCACGCCCTTGGGCGTACCGGTCGAGCCGGAGGTGTAGATCACGTAGGCCAGGTGCGAGCCGTCGCCGGCCCAGGCACGCAGGTCCGGCGCATGCGCCGGTGCGGCGGCCCACGGCGCGTGCTCCCAGGCGGTCGCGTCGAGCGCGATCGCGCTGCAGCCTGCCGGCGCCTGCAGACGTTCGCGCAAGGCGGTCTGGGTCAGCAGCGCCGCCGGCGCGCAATCCTGCAACAACCAGGCCAGGCGCTGATCCGGGTGGGCCGGGTCCAACGGCACGTAGGCGGCGCCGGCCTTGAGCGTGGCCAGCACCGCCACGATCAGCTCCGGCCCGCGCTGCAGGCACAGCGCGACCCGATCGTCGGCGCGCAGGCCCAGTCCGCGCAGGTAATGCGCCAGCCGATTGGCGCGCCGATCCAGTTCGGCATAGGTCCAGGATTCGCCGTCGTGCTCCAGCGCGACCGCGTCCGGCCGCTGCGCGGCCTGGCGTTCGAACGCGGCCTGTACGAACGGATGCGCCGGCAGCGCTGTGCCGCCGTCGGCGAACTCGTGCAGCAGGCGCCGGCAGTGCGGCCCGTCGAGCAGGTCGATCCGTTCGACCGGTTGGCGATCGTCGGCGGCCATGCCGCGCAGCATCGCCGCCAGGCTGTCCCACAGCCCGCGCACCGTCGCCTCGTCGTACAACGCGGTGGCGTAGTTGAACTTGCCAATCACGCGCTCGTCTTCGTCCTGCAGGTCCAGGGCCAGGTCGAACTGCGCGCTGGCCGGCAGACTCTCGACCCGCTCCACCTCCAGGCCGGCCAGCTCCAGCTTCACCTCCGGAGTGTTGAGCCAAGTCAGCATCACCTGGAACACGGGCGCATGCGCCATCGAACGCGGCGGATTCAAGGCCTCGACCAGCCGCTCGAACGGCACCTGCTGGCGCTCCTGCGCCTGCAATGCGGCGTGCCGGACCTGCGCAAGCAGTTCGGCCGCGCTCGCCGCCGCATCCAGATCCACCTGGATCGCCTGGATGTTGACGAAGAAGCCGATCAGCGGCTCGATCTCGACCCGGTCGCGGCCGGCGTGCGCGCTGCCGATCACCACCCGGCGCTGGCCGCTGTACCGCGCGACCACCGCCGCCCAGGCCGCCAAAGCCACCATGTAAGGGGTCGCGCCGTGGCGCTGGGCCAGGTTGCGCAAGGCTTCGCTCGCCGCCGGGTCCAGGCCGACCTCGAGGCTGGCGCCGCGGTAATCCTGCAACGGCGGTCGCGGCCGATCGGTCGGCAGCGCGACCAAGGCCGGCGCGCCGCGCAAGTGCTCGACCCAGGCCTGCAGTTGTTCCTGTGCCTGCGGCTCGGCCAGCCGTTGCTGCAGCCAGACCGCGTAGTCGGGGTAATGCACGGGCAGCGCCTGCGCAATCGTCGCCCGGCCCTCGCGCCGGGCGCTGTAAGCCTGCGCGACTTCGCGCATCAGCACGCTCAGCGACCAGCCGTCGGAAACGATGTGGTGCATCACCACCAGCAGCACGTGCTCGTCGGCGGCGACGCGCAGCAGGCGGCCGCGGATCGGCGGGCCGGACGCGAGATCGAAGGCCTGCGCCGCGGCCTCGCGGCACAGCGTCTCGATCTGTGCCGGGCTGAGGCCGCTGGCATCCTGCTCGGTCAACTCGAAGCCGCGCGGCGGATCGATCACCTGCCAGGGCTGACCGTCGACGGCGACGAAACGCGTGCGCAGCGATTCGTGACGCTCGACCACGCCGTCCAAAGCGCTGCGCAAGGCTTGACGATCGAGCGCGCCGCGCAGGCGCAACGCCCCGGGGATGTGGTAAGCGACGCTGGCCTGCGGATCGACGCCGGCGATGAACCACAGCCGTTGTTGCGCAGGCGACAGGGGCAAGGGCTGCGAGCGGTCGGCGGTCGGAATCCGGCTGCCCAGAGGCTGGACGTCCGGCGCGACGCTCGCGGCCGCGGCCACCGTGGCGGCCAGTTCCGCTAGGCGCGGCTGGACGAACAGGGTCGACAACGCCAGTTCGGCGTCGAAGCGCTCGCGCACTTGCGAGATCAGTTGCACCGCCAGCAGCGAGTGTCCGCCGAGTTCGAAGAAGTCGTCGTCGCGTCCGACCCGATCGACGCCGAGCAGTTGCGACCAGATCGCGGCCAGCGCCCGCTCCCACTCGCCCTGCGGTTCGACATAGGCGCGGCGGCCGTAGTCCTCGCTGTCGGGCGCCGGCAAGGCCTTGCGGTCGAGCTTGCCGTTCGGCGTCAGCGGCCAGGCGTCCAGAGTCACGTAGGCCGTCGGCAGCATGTAGTCCGGCAGGCCCTGGCTCAATTGCGCGCGCAACTGCGCCGGGTCCGGTTTCGCTGCAGCGGGCTCGGCGATCAGGTAGGCGACCAACTGGGTTTCGCCTGCCCGCTCGTCGCGGGCGAGCACGACGGCTTCGCGAACGCCGTCGATGCCGATCAGTCGCGCCTCGATCTCGCCCAGTTCGATGCGGTAGCCGCGCACCTTGACCTGGAAGTCGTTGCGGCCGAGGTATTCGATGCTGCCGTCCTCGCGCCAGCGGCCCAGGTCGCCGGTCTTGTACATGCGTCCGCCGCCGCGGCGGTCGAACGGGTCGGCCAGGAAGCGCTGCGCGCTCAACGCCGGCCGCTGCAGATAGCCGCGAGCGATCTGCACGCCGCCCAGGTACAACTCGCCGGCGACGCCGACCGGCACCGGCCTAGCGTGCGCATCGAGCAGATAAACGCGGCTATTGCCGATCGGTTTGCCGATCGGCGGCAAGTCTTCCCAGTGCTCGGCCGGGCCGCTCAGCGTGTGCGCGGTGACGACATGGCTCTCGGTCGGGCCGTAGTGGTTGTGCAGGCGCGCCTGCGGCTGGCGGACGAACAGACGCCGGATCGCCGGGGTGATGCGCAATTGCTCGCCGGCAGTGATCAGGTCCTGCAGCATCGGCAGCGGCTCGGCGCGCTGCGCCCACAGTTCGCTCAGGCGGTTGAGCGCGATGTACGGCAAGAACAGGCGCTCGATCGACTCCTGCGCCACCCATTCGGCCAGCGCCGGCAAGTCCTGACGCAGTTCCTCGTGCAGCAGCACCAGGGTGCCGCCGCTGCCGAGGGTGCTGAAGATCTCCTGGAAGGCGACATCGAAACCCAGCGCGGCGAATTGCAGGGTGCGCGCAGGCTCTGGCAATTGCTCGCGCTGCCAGGCCAGCAGGTTGACCAGGCCGCGATGCGGCATGGCCACGCCCTTGGGCTCCCCGGTGGAACCCGAGGTGTAGATCACGTAGGCCAAGTGCTCGGGCTTGAGGCCCAGCTCGCCGCCGTGCACGTTGGCGGCCGAAGCCTTGGCCCAGGCCAGCATCGCGTCGTCGAGCAACACCAGCGCGGCTTGGTCCGGCAGCAACCGCGGCAGCAGACGATGCTGCGTCAGCAGCGCCGCCGGGCGGCTGTCGCGCAGCATCTGCGCCAGCCGTCCGTCCGGATGGGCCGGGTCCAGCGGCACGTAGGCGCCGCCGGCCTTCAGCGTGGCGAGGATCGCGACCACCATCGACAGGCTGCGTTCGACGCAGATCGCCACGCATCGATCGGGCCCCACGCCGAGTCCACGCAGGTGCCGCGCCAGGCGATTGGCCTGTTCGTTGAGCGCGCGATAGCTCAGCTGCGCGCCGTCCAGCTCCAGCGCGACCCGTTCCGGATGCGCTGCCGCCTGCTGTTCGAAGGCCTCGTGGACCAGCGCCGGCGCGGCGTAGTCGCGGCGAGTGTCGTTGCAGTCGTAGAGCACGCGCCGCCGCTCCGCGGCCGGCAGTGCATCCAGCGCGCTCAGCGGCGCATCGGGCGTGCGTTCCAGCGCTTCCGCCAAGCCGGCCAGCGCCTGTTCGACGAAGCCGGCGACGCGCTCGGCCGAGACCGCGGCATCGACCTGCACGGTCAGTTCGAATCCGCGCCCGGTGTCGTCGACGTGCAGACTGAACGGATAGTTGGTGCGGTCGTTCACATCCAGCAGGCGCACTCCATCGAGCACCCGGGTCAGCGCGGCGCTGCCGACTTCGCTATGGCGGTAATTGAGCAGCGCCGAGAACAGCGGCGTATGCGCTTCCATTGCGCTGCAGCGCTGGGCCAGGGCCAACGAGGCGTGCTCGTGGCGCAACAGGCCGCTCAATCGCTCGTGGGTCTCGCGCACGGCCTGGCGCACGTTGCGGCCGGCGAGCCGCAAGCGCAGCGGCAGCGTGTTGATGAACATGCCGATCGCCCGGTCGGCGCCGCCGCCGTGCATGCGTCCGAACAGCACCGTGCCGAACACCACATCGTCGCGCCCGCTGCACTGGCCGAGCACCTGCGCCCAGGCCAGGTGGAACAGGCTGGCCGGGCCGACCCCGTGCGCCGTCGCCTGCCGACGCAGGCGCGCCGCCAGTTCGCCGGACACGGCGCGCTGGACCTGTTCGATCTTCGAGCCGTCGCCCTGCACGTCGAGCAATCCGAACGGCGCGGTCGGTTCGTCCAGGTCGCCGAGCATGGCGCGGAAATAGGCTTCGTGCTCGGCTTCGCCGATGCCGAGCCGTGCCTGGGCGACGAAGTCGCGGAACGGCGCCGACGGCGGCAGTTCGGCTTCGTCGCCGCGCTCGATGGCGGCGATTTCTTCGACCAGTTGCTCCAGGGTGTTGTGGTCCATCACCAGGTGGTGATAGCTCAGCAGCAGAAGCCAGCGCTCGCCGCGGTCGGCGCGGGCGGCATGCGCGTGCATCATCGGCGCGCGGCGCACGTCGATACGCGCTCCACGCACCTGGGGATGCTCGCGCAGCCGCTGCTCGGCCGACTGCGGCCCCGGCGGCAATTCCAGCGTGCGAAGATCCAGCACGGCGCGGCGCCACACCACTTGCACCGGCTCGGGCAACCCCTCCCAATGCACCGCGGTGCGCAGGATGTCGTGCCGCGCGAGCACCCGCTGCAAGGCGGCGACGAAACGGTCAAGGCGGCCGCGATCGTCGAATTCGAGCAGGGTCGGCAGGACATAAGTGTCGCGTTCGCGCTGCAGCAGGTGATGGAACAAGATGCCCTGCTGCAGCGGCGCCAACGGATAGATGTCCTGGATATTGCCCGCGCCGCCCGGCGTGGTGCGTACGATGCGCTCGATCGCCGCATCGTCGAGCGCGACCAGCGGCAACATGGCCGGCTCGATCGTCTCGCAACCGGGCGGAATCCGGTTCGGCGGCACTGTCACCGTCGTCGCCTCGTCCGCGCCGCCCTGCACCGCCGCGGCCAACCCGGCCAAGGTCGGATGAGCGAACAGCGAACGGATGTCGCTGGACCAGCCGTGCCGGCGCAATTGTTCGAGCAGGCGAATCGCCAGCAGCGAATGTCCGCCGAGCGCGAAGAAATCGTCGTCGCGGCCGATCCGCTCGACGCCGAGCAATTGCGACCAGATCGCGGCCAGGGCCTGTTCGACCTCGCCCTGCGGTTCCGCATAGGCGCGACGACCGAGCGCCCCGCCATCCGGCGCCGGCAGCGCATTGCGGTCGAGTTTGCCGCTCGTAGTCAGCGGCCAGGCGTCCAGGGCGACGTAAGCCGCCGGCAGCATGTAGTCCGGCAGGCGCCGGCTCAGTCGCTCGCGCAGTTGCGTGGCGTCCAACCGCGCTGCGCCGGGTTCGCCGATCCAGTAGGCGACCAAGCGGGGTTCGCCCGCACCGTCCTCGCGTGCGGTCACCACCGCCTCGCCCACGCCGTCCAGGCGCATCAGCTGCGCTTCGATCTCGCCCAACTCGATACGCTGGCCGCGCAGCTTGACCTGGAAGTCGTTGCGGCCCAGGTACTCGATCGCGCCGTCCGCGCGCCAACGGCCGAGATCGCCGGTCTTGTACAGGCGCCCGGCACCGCTGGGGTCGAACGGGTCGGCGATGAAGCGTTCGGCGGTCAGGTCCGGCCGGTTGAGGTAGCCGCGCGCCACCTGCACGCCGCTGATGTACAGCTCCCCGGCCACCCCCACCGGCACCGGACGCAACGCGGCGTCGAGCAGGTAGAGCCGCGTGTTCGCGACCGGCCGGCCGATCGGCACGACCGTCTCGTCGGCCGCGCTGCACGTCCAGGCACTGACCTCCACCGCCGCTTCGGTCGGGCCGTACAAGTTGTACAGCCGCGCCTGCGGCAGGCGCTCGCGGCACTGCCTTGCCAGCGCCGCCGGCAAGGCCTCGCCGCTGCAGATCACCCGGCGCAGGCTGGCGCAACCGGCGACCGCATCAGGCCGGGCCAGGAACAGCTGCAGCATCGACGGCACGAAATGCAGGGTGGTGACCCCGGCGCTGCGGATCAGCTCGCCCAGATAGGCGGGGTCCTTGTGCCCTTCCGGGCGCGCCAGCACCAGTTGCGCACCGGCCATCAGCGGCCAGAAGAACTCCCACACCGACACGTCGAAGCCGAACGGCGTCTTCTGCAGCACTACGTCCTGCTCGGTCAAGGCGTAAGTCTGCTGCCCCCAGTGCAGTCGATTGACGATGCCGCGGTGCTCGTTCATCACCCCCTTCGGCCGGCCGGTCGAACCGGAGGTGTAGATCACATAGGCCAGGTGGCGTTCGCCCAGGCCGACCTCGGCCGGGTCCAGGTCGTGCCCGGCCAATACCGAGGCGGTGGTGTCGCGATCCAGCGCCACCACCGGCAACGACGTCGCCGGCAGTCGCGATTCCAGCGCCGATTCGGTCAGAACCGCGACCGGCGCGGCCTCCTCGAGCAACTGCTGCAAGCGCTCGGACGGCAATGCCGGATCCAGCGGCAGGTAGGCGCCGCCGGCCTTGAGCGTGGCCAGCAACGCGATCACCAGATGCTCGCTGCGCTGCAGGCACACGCCGACCCGCGCATCCGGGCCGACGCCGAGCAGGCGCAGGCGGCGCGCCCATCGGTTGGCGCGCGCATTGAGCTCGGCATAGCTCAGGCGCCGGTCTTCGAACGCCAGCGCGATCGCATCGGGGCGTTGCGCCGCCTGACGCTCGAACAGCTGATGCAGCAGCAGGCCGCGCGGATACTCGGTGTCGGTGGCGTTGAAGGCCTGCAACACCTGTTCGCGTTCCTGCGCCGGCAGCCGCTCCAGGCGATCGAGCGGTCGCTGCGGTTCGCGCTCCAATGCGTCGACCAGCGCCTGCAAGGCCTGCTCGACGAAGCCGCAGATGCGTTGCGCGTCGACGCTGCGTTCGACTTCTGCGGTGAGGACGAAGTCGCGGCCGAGATCGTCGACGTACAGGCAGAACGGATAGTTGGTCAGATCGCGCCCGCCGAGGAACTCGATGCCCTCGGCGATTCGGCTTTCGCCGAAGGTTTCGGCGCGGCTGTGGCGGTAGTTGAGCAAGGCGGAGAACATCGGCACGTTCGCGCCGAGACCGCTGCAGCGTTGGGCCAGGGTCAACGACGCCTGCTCGTGGCGCAGCAGGCCGGTGAGGCGTTCGTGGGTCTCGCGCAGTCCCTGCGCCGCACTGCGTCCGCTCAGGGCGATGCGCACCGGCAAGGTGTTGATGAACATGCCCATGGCGCGATCGATGCCGGGGCCGCCGTGCATGCGACCGAACAACACGGTGCCGAACACCACGTCGTCGCGGCCGCTGCACAGCCCCAGCACCTGCGCCCAGGCCAGATGGAACAGGCTGGCCGCACCGACGCCGTGGGCGCGGGCCAGGCGGCGCAGCCGCTCGGACAATTCCGCGGGCAAGTCGTGCCGGGCCTGCTCGATCCGCGAGCCGTCGCCCTGCACGTCCACCAAGCCGAATGGCGCGGTCGGCTCGTCCAGGTCGCCGAGCATGGCGCGGAAATACGCCTCGTGCTCGGCCTGCCCCGCATCCTGGCGCGCGCGCGCCACGAAGTCGCGGAACGGCACCGGCGCCGCCAGTTCGTCGCCGCGTCCTTGCAGCAACGCCGCCACCTCGTGCAGCACCAGTTCGGTCGTGGCGTGATCCACGGTCAGGTGGTGGTGCAGCAATTGCAGCAGCCAGTGCCCGCCGACAGGATCGAACGCCGCATAAGCCTGCAGCATCGGTGCGCGGCGGAGGTCCAGCCGGGTGCGGCGCGCATCGGCCCGTGCCTGCAGTTGCGCCCGCACGTCGCCGCGGGTTGGGTCCAGATCGAGTTCTTGCACGCGCAGTTCGGCGCGGCGCCAGACCACCTGCACCGGCTCGTCCAGGCCTTCCCAATGCACGGCAGTGCGCAGGATGTCGTGGCGCGCGATCACCTGCTGCAGGGCGGCGAGGAAGCGGTCCAGGCGGGCGCGGTCGTCGAAACGCAGCAGCGCCGGCAGCAGGTAGGCGTCGCTTTCGGGCTGCAGCAGGTGGTGGAACAGGATGCCCTCCTGCAACGGCGCCAACGGGTAGATGTCTTGGATATTGGCCATGCCGCCGGGCACGGCGGCGGCGATCCGCTCGATCTGCGGCTGGTCCAGGCGAACCAGCGGCAGCATCTCGGGCACGATGCGTTCGCAGCCACCGGCGATGGCATTGGCCGGTATCGCGACCGCATCATCCTGCCCTTGCTCGGCGCATGCGGCCAGCGCACTCAGGCTCGGCGCGGCGAACAGATCGCGGATGGTCACCGGCAGCCCTTCCTGGCGCAGCCGCTCGGCCAGTTGCACGGCGAGAATCGAATGGCCGCCGAGTTCGAAGAAGTTGTCGCTGCGGCCGACCTGATCGACCCCGAGCGATTCGGCCCAGATCCGCGCCAGCGTCTGTTCGACCGCTCCGCGCGGCGCCTCGTAGGCGCGCTGGCGATAGGCCAGATCGTCCGGCGCCGGCAGCGCCTTGCGGTCCAGCTTGCCGTTCGCGGTCAGCGGCAGCGCCGGCAGGCGCACGTACGCCGCCGGCAGCATGTAGTCGGGCAAGCGCTCGCGCAAAGACTCGCGCAGCCGCGCCGGCTCGGGCAGCGGCGCGGCGTCGTCGGCGACCAGATAGGCCACCAGGCGCTGGTCGCCCGGCACATCCTCGCGCGCGACGACGATCGCTTCGCCGACGCCGTGGATGCGGGCCAACTGCGCCTCGATCTCGCCCAGCTCGATGCGGAATCCGCGGATCTTGACCTGCTGATCGTTGCGGCCGAAGTACTCCAGCGTGCCGTCGGCCAAGTAGCGGCCGAGATCGCCGGTGCGGTACATGCGCGCCCCGGGCACGCCGCTGAACGGGTCGGGAAGGAACCGCTGCGCATCCAGCTCCGGGCGCCGCAGGTAGCCGCGCGCCACGCCGGCGCCGCCGACGTACATTTCGCCGGTGCAGCCCACCGGCAACGGCCGCCCCTGCGGGTCGAGCACGTACAGGCTCAGATCGCCGATGCGCGCGCCGATCGGACTGGCGCCGGGGCGCTCCGCATCGGCCGGCTGCAGCGCCCGATAGGTCACGTGCACCGTGGTCTCGGTAATGCCGTACATATTGACCAGGCGCGCGGCGCGGTTGTGCGCCTGCGCGTACCACGGCTTGAGGCTGGCCATTTCCAGCGCTTCGCCGCCGAAGATCACGTAGCGCAACGCATGCGGGCGCGGTTCGGCTTGACCGGCGGCGATGAACTGGCGGAAAGCGCTCGGGGTCTGGTTGAGCACGGTCACGCCCTGCTCGCAGACCAGGCGATGGAACTCGGCCGGCGCCCGGCTGATCGCATGCGGCACCACGATCAGACGCCCGCCGTGGATCAGGGCGCCCCACAACTCCCATACCGAGAAGTCGAAGGCGAATGAATGGAACAGGGTCCAGACATCGTCGCGGCCGAAGCCGAAATCGGCCTGCGTCGCGGCGAACAAGCGGCTGACCTGGGCGTGTTCGACCATCACGCCCTTGGGCAGGCCGGTCGAGCCCGAGGTGTAGATCACATACGCCAGATGTGCAGGCGTCAGCCCTGCGATCGTCGGATCTTCGGCGCTCGCCTGCGCCCAGGGCCGCTCGGCCTGCGCCGGGTCCATCCGCAGCGCACGATATTCGGCGGCCGGCTGCAGGCGCTGCAGCATGTCGTCGTCGCCGATCAGCACCGCCGGCGCGCTGTCGCGCAGCATGTGCAGCAGACGCTCGTCGGGATAGGCCGGGTCCAGCGGCACGTAAGCGCCGCCCGCTTTGAGCGTGGCCAGGATCGCCACCACCAGGTCCAGGCCGCGGGCCAGGCCGATCGCGACCAGCGCGTCCGGCCCGACGCCGAGTTCGCGCAAGTGATGCGCCAGACGGTTGGCCCGCCGATTGAGCTCGCCATAGCTCAACGCCTGGTCCTGGTACTGCACCGCGACCGCATCGGGCGTATCGCGCGCATGGCGTTCGAACAGCCGATGCATCAATTGCGGCGCGCCGGTGTCCGACTGCGGCTCATTGAACCGATGCAGGACCAGGGTGCGCTCGGTCTCGTCCATCAGCGGCAGATCGCCCACCGGGGTGTCCGGCGCTTCGATCGCGGCCAGAAGCAATCGTTCGAGCCGGCGCAGGTGCGCGGCCATGTCCTGCTCGCCGAACACGTCGGGGTCGTAGTTGAATTCGATCCGGACCGGGCGCTGTTGCTCGTAGTCGCGCACATACACCGCCAGGGGCTGGCGCTCATAGCCGTTGTGCAGGGGATGCGCCGAAGTGGCGACGCCGGCCATGCCCAGGTCGCCTTGGAAGCCCTCCATCGACAACGTCAGGTCGAACAGGCCGCGACGGTCGCCGACCCCGGTGAGCAATTCGCGATGCAAATCGGCCAGCGGGTAGCGCTGGTGCCGGTAGCAGCGCTTCATTTCCGCCGCGGCCTGCGCCAGCACCGCGGCGAACGGGGACCGCGCATCGACCGCAATGCCGACCGGAATCGCCGCGGCGAACATGCCGACTGTGCGCCGCTGCGCGGCGCCGGTGCGGTTGTGCACCGGCATGCCGATCACCACCTCGTCCTCGCGCCCGGCGAGACGGGCGAAATACACCGCCAACGCGGCGGCGATGAAGTGCGTGCTGGACCCGCCCTGGGCTGCGGCGACTTCGCTCAGTCGCCGATAGTGGGCGCGCTCCAGTTGCCAGACCGCCTGGCCGAATCGCCGATCGAAACGGCCGCGCCGGCCCGGCGCCTGCTCGAACAGCGGGTCGGGCAGCTTCGCATAGCGCTGGGTCCAGAACTCGCGGTCCTTGGCGTGCCGCGGCGAGGCCAGATACTCGGTGTCGCGGGCGATGAAATCGCGATAGTCGGCTTCCCGACCCGCCTCGTCGCCCCCCTCCTCTGCAGCCGCCAAGGCCTCGCCGCGTTCGAGCCGGTTATAGGCCTCGCTCACCGCCTGGCCGATCAAAGACACGGTCCAGCCGTCGGCGATCAGATGGTGGAAGCACAGCAGCCAGTAGGCGCGCTCCGGCGCCACCTGCAGCCACTGCATGCGCCATAGCGGCTGACCGTACAAGGCAAAAGGCTGGTCGAAAGCCTCGCGCATGCGGTCCCAGGCGCGCTCCTCGGCGTCCTCCCGACCGCGGAGGTCGATGCGCTGCAAACCGGTCCCCACGATATCGGCGAAGCGCTGCCGGGCGCCGTCGCGGCTGCGTTCGAGCACGATCCGCAAGGCCGAATGGCGCTGCGCGACGTAGCGCATCGCGGCTTCGAAGCGGTCCGGGTCCACGGCCCCTTCGAACAGCACCGCGATGCCGATGTTGTAGCAAGGCAAGTCCGGCGCCAACGACTGGTCCAGCCACACGGCCTGCTGGGGAGAGCTCAAAGGATGGAGTGCTTCGCTGCTCATGGGATCGGCTGATTGGAAAATCGGAAGGAACGGGTCGCCCGCGCGCACCGCGCGCAAGGCGTTGTCGTGCGTGGCCGGACGCCGTCAGGGATCGCAGCGGTCCGCCACCAGGGTTTCGAGCCGTCGTAGGCGACGGCTGGCCAGAGCGAACGACGTCAATGCCAAGCCGATCGCGCCGCTGACGAAGAACAAAAAGCCGATGCCGCGTCCGCGTCCGCTGCCGAACCAGCCGCCGACCGTCGCGTCGAGCGCACCGCCTTCGCGCAGCGCGGGCTCCAGTACCGCGTCGGCCAGCCAGCTTCCGATCAGCAGCACGACGCACATCACCAGCATGTTGCTCGCTGCAACCAGGGAGAAAATGCTGCCCTGACGCGACAGCGGCGCCTTGCGCATCCACAGCGCGTGCGAACACGCCACCGACGTGCTGCCGCAAAACAGGCACACGAACGCGGTCGCGCACCACCAGGCCGGTCCCGTCGCGTAGCCGGCGATCAGCACCGCCGCGCACTGCAGCGCGTCGCAGGCCAGGATCCAGTGCATCAGGTTCCGGCGAATCCAGGCGGTCGCGACCACGATCGAACCGAGCAGTCCGCCGACGATGCCGACCGACATCACCAGGCCGAGCACATCGCTGGAATGGGTCGACAGCACCATCGGCGTCAGCAACGTCGTCGCCAGCACCATCAGGCATTGCACCAGCGCGCCATACAGCAGCAGGGCGCGCATCAACGGTTGTTCGCGCAGATAGCCGAACGCGCCGCCGAAGCTGTTCATGGCGCCGCCGAGCAAGCCTGTTTTCGCCGCGATCGCGCCGCCGCGTACACGATCGCCGGCACGGGTCAGCGCTGCGAACATCAGCACCGCGCCGCCCAGCAACAGGCACAGTTGGGTCGCCATCACGCCCTGCAGCCCCAGGCGCGCCATCAAGAAGCCGGCGGCGGTGGGCGCGCCGACCTGAACCAGGGCGCGCGAAACACCGGTCAGGCCGCCGACCTGAGCGAAACGGTCCTTGGGCACGAAGCGGCTGATCGCGACGCGAATCGCCGGCCTGCGCAAAGCGCCCAGCGCCGATGCGGCCGCGGCATACAGGTACAAGGCGCCGATGCCCGCCCGGCCGTACACCAGCGCCGTCACGATCGCGAACGTGCCGGCGATGGCGCCCAGATCGCAGCACAACACCACCCAGCGCCGATCGTAACGGTCAGCGAACGCTCCCGCGAACGGCGTCGCCAGCATGCCCGCCAGCACCGCGAAGAGGATCGACAACGAATAGTCCTGGGCCGATCCCGTTTGAGAGAAGATCCACACGCCGACCGCGAAGCTGACCAACGTCGTGCCCAGGTCGAACGCGGTCTCGCTCAGCCACAGCAGCGCGAACGTCGAGCGCGCGCGCGGCGCCGCTTGCGGCGATGTCGCGCTCGTGGGTCCGCTCGTCGATGCCGGCGCTTGCTCGACGGTCGCCTCCTGCATACGTTCGCTCTCTCTGGTTCCCGCGAACGATGCGTCGCGGGTACTTCTGCGGCGAGATGTGGTCGCGTTGCTTCCAGGCGCGGCGCGCCCGACTGAATCCGGCTAACGCAACAGGCTTTGGTTCGGTGACTGCGTCCATAACATATATCGCAGTGTTGAAAGTTCTTTACGAACGCTGCAGCGAAGATTTGCAAACGGAGTACCCGATCAAACTCTGCGACATCGATTTGTTTCCGTTCAACTCGTTCGCGTGGCTTCGTCACATTCAGGCGCGAACGGAACGCGCACTCGGACAGAGAACGTCGACGTCGCTGCGCAAACTCCGCGAAATCCAGGCAATTCCTACACAGCGCGAATGCAATTGCCGCTGGCCGATGGGATGCAACATCCGGTCGCATCGCGCCGAGGCGATCTCAACGCATGCATGCGTTCGTTATCGACGATTAACGAATGCGCGTTCCGCATCGTGTTGCGCAACGCTTTCGATGCCGTGTTCCGCGCTGCGCGCACCGCGCGATGCATCGACCGGCTGAGGGGTGCACCGATCGCCGCGCGTGTCTGCCGCAAGTTTCGTAACCACGGCCTGCGACCTGGCGCGTTATGCATCGCAAGCCGTCTGGGCCGGACGGCAAATGCGCTGCTGCATCGTTCGCTTCGCGTACGGCAACGTATGCACGAAGCCGCACCAACGATTGCGCGCACCGATGGTTCCGAAATCGTCTCGATGGTCTTGCGCCGCCCCCACGAGGGCCGGAGGCGATCTCGGCGGCGGCGGATCTCGATCGCAGGCCGCGTTCAATTCGCCAGGATCGGCAAACTCCTGGCGGCCGCCGCAACGGACCCGCGCGCTCCACTGTGGCACTTATATATAGGTAAGCGCCCCGCTATTCCGGACGCGGCGCCCCGCCGGCATCGACGGCCGCTCCAAAACGCCGACGGCCCGCGCGAGCGCGGGCCGTCGTTGGGCAGGCTGGGCCGGCATCGCCGGCGCGGGCGGCGCTCAGCTGCGCAGCTTGAGCGCCCGGTTCACCGCCAGCGCAGCCATGGTGCAGATCGCGCCCGACAGCAGGTAGACCCCGACGAACGCCAGGCCGAATCGGGCGCACAGCCCCAGCGCGACCAGCGGCGCGAACGCAGCGCCGATCAGCCAGGCCAGGTCCGAGGTGAGCGCGGCGCCGGTGTAGCGGTACTTGGAGCCGAAGTTGGCGGTCACCGACCCGGCCGCCTGGCCGTAGGACAGGCCGAGCAGGACGAAGCCGATCAGGATGAAGGCATCCTGCCCGACCGCGCCGCCGCCGAGCAGGGTCGGCGCGAAACCGCTGAACATCGCGATCGCCGCGGCCAGTGCGGCCAGGGTGCGAGGCCGGCCGAAGCGGTCGGCGATCAGGCCCGAGACGACCACCGCGCCCGCGGCCAGGAAGGCGCCGACGATCTGCACCGCCAGGAACTGCGGCACGGACTGGTCCGAGTACAGCAGGATCCACGACAGCGGGAAGATGGTGACGATATGGAACAGCGCATAGCTGGCCAAGGCGGCGAAAGCGCCGATCACCACATGCCGGCCCTTGGCGCCGACCAGTTCGATCACCGGGGTCGGCTCCAGCTCGTGCTCGCCCAGCTCGCGCTCGTATTCGTGGGTCAGCACCAGGCGCAGGCGGGCGAACAGGGCCACCACGTTGATCGCGAACGCGGCGAAGAAGGGATAGCGCCAGCCCCAGTCGAAGAAGTCGGTCGGCGACAGGGCGCCGTAAAGATAGGCGAACAGGGCCGCGGAGATGATGAAGCCGACCGGGGCGCCGAGCTGGCCGAGCATGGCGTACCAGCCGCGCCGGTCCTTGGGCGCGTTCAGCGCCAGCAGCGACGGCAGGCCGTCCCAGGAACCACCCAGGGCCACGCCTTGGCCGAGCCGGAACAGCGCCAGCAGCACGATCGACAGGCTGCCGATCTTGGCGAACCCGGGCAGGAAGGCGATGCCGGCGGTGCAACTGCCGAGCAGGAACAAGGCCGCGGTCAATTTGGTGCTGCGATCCCAGCGGCGCTGGATCCACATGAACAGCACCGTGCCCAGCGGCCGCGAGACGAAGGCCAGGGCGAAGATCGCGAACGACCACAAGGTGGCCTCGAGCTTGCCGAGGAAGGGAAAGAACACCGAGGGGAAGACCAGGGCCGAAGCGATGCCGTAGACGAAGAAGTCGAAGTACTCCGAGGCCCGCCCGATCACCACCCCGACCGCGATCTCGCCGGGCTTGACCTCGCCCTGGGGCTCGGGGCCATGGACGGAAACGGTGCGGGACGACTCCGGGAGGGCATGGCTGGGCATAGGCATCATAGGCGGGCGCTCGGTACGGGTTGCGGTCCGTGGTCGGCGGCTGTGCCGGAACGGGCGGGTGGCTTGACCCGCCTCTCCGACGTTACTCCGGTCTGCGGACGACGCCAATACCGCATTCGGAGCGCCCTGTTCAGCGCCAGGCCGCGCCGTTGTTGGGTTTCGTGAAGACGGCGCGACGCCCCGGCCCTGGCCTGGGCCCGGCCGGGGCGATGTTGCAGCGCAGCGCATGGGACAAAACGTCCAATCGTCCCCACCGCCGCCGGCCTTTAGGATCGCGCCCATCGCCGCGGCCGTCGCGGCCCTCGCTCGTGCCTACGCGTCAGATCGATGAACGCCTTCAAGACTCTGCTCCGACCCCTGCTCACCGCCGGCGCGACGCTGGCGCTGGCCGGTTGCAACACCGTGGTGCTGAACCCGTCGGGCGACATCGCCCAGCAGCAAGGCAACCTGATCGTGATCTCGACCGTGCTGATGCTGCTGATCATCGTGCCGGTGATCGCGCTGACGCTGTTCTTCGCCTGGCGCTACCGCGCCTCGAACACCAAGGCGACGTACAAGCCCGATTGGGACCACTCCACCCAGCTCGAGCTGGTGATCTGGTCGGCGCCGCTGCTGATCATCATCATCCTCGGCGCGATCACCTGGGTCAGCACTCACACCCTGGACCCGTATCGCCCGCTCGACCGGATCAAGCCCGGCCAGCCGGTCGCCGCCGACGTCAAGCCGCTGGTGATCGAAGTGGTGGCGCTGGACTGGAAGTGGTTGTTCCTGTATCCGGAGCAGAACATCGCCACGATCAACGAAGTGGCCGCGCCGGTCGACCGGCCGATCCAGTTCAAGATCACCGCCTCGACGGTGATGAACTCCTTCTACGTCCCGGCCCTGGCCGGACAGATCTACGCGATGCCGGGCATGCAGACCCAGTTGCACGCGGTGATCAACAAGCCGGGCGATTACGAGGGTTTCTCCGCCAACTACAGCGGCGCCGGCTTCTCGCACATGCGCTTCCGCTTCCACGGCCTCGACCAGGCCGGCTTCGACGCCTGGGTGGCCAAGAACCGCGCCAGCGGCACCACCCTGGAACGCGCCGGCTATCTGGAACTGGAAAAGCCCAGCGAGAAGGAACCGGTGCGCCGCTACGGCGCGGTCGCGCCGGGCCTGTACCACGCGATCCTCAACCGCTGCGTCGACGCCAGCCGCATGTGCATGGACGAGATGATGGCGATCGACGCCGGCGGCGGCCTCGGCCTGAGCACCGACGCCCTCGCCCAGCGCCGCACCGGCGACCTGCGCGGCGGTCCCTACGTGGCCTCGGCCATGTGCCTGACCTCGCCGAGCGCCGCGACCCCGAACTGGGGCGTCGCCACCCTCGCGCCGTAAGGCGCGCAGCCACCGCATTCCTTAGTTAGCGCGCCCAAAGGCGTCAGGTCCGGCAGCGGACCTTCGGAGTCAAGATGTCAGAACAGCCCCATCCCGCCCACCTAATCTTTGGCCGGCTCACCTGGGAATCGATCCCGCTGCACGAGCCGATCCTGATCGCCACCTTCGCCATGGTCGTGCTCGGCGGCCTCGGCGTGGTCGCCCTGCTCACCCGCTACAAGCTCTGGGGCTACCTCTGGAAGGAGTGGTTCACCAGCATCGATCACAAGAAGATCGGCATCATGTACATCGTGCTGGGGCTGGTCATGCTCATGCGCGGTTTCGCCGACGCGATCATGATGCGCCTGCAGCAGGCGATGGCGTTCGGCGACAACGCCGGCTATCTGCCGCCGCACCACTACGACCAGATCTTCACCGCCCACGGCGTGATCATGATCTTCTTCGTGGCGATGCCGCTGGTCACCGGCTTCATGAACTACCTCGTGCCGCTGCAGATCGGCGCGCGCGACGTCGCCTTCCCGTTCCTCAACAACTTCAGCTTCTGGATGACCGCCTGCGGCGCCGCGCTGGTGATGGTCTCGCTGTTCGTCGGCGAGTTCGCCACCACCGGTTGGCTGGCGTATCCGCCGCTGTCGGGCATCGCCTACAGCCCGGGGGTCGGCGTCGACTACTACATATGGGCGCTGCAGATCGCGGGCGTGGGCACATTGCTATCGGGCGTCAACCTGATCGCGACCATCGTCAAGATGCGCGCCCCCGGCATGAGCATGATGAAGATGCCGGTCTTCACCTGGACCTCGCTGTGCACCAACGTGCTGATCGTGGCCGCGTTCCCGGTGCTCACCGCGGTGCTGTTGCTGCTGTCGCTGGACCGCTACGCGGGCACCAACTTCTTCACGAACGATCTGGGCGGCAACCCCATGATGTACGTGAACCTGATCTGGATCTGGGGCCACCCGGAGGTCTACATCCTGATCCTGCCCTGCTTCGGCATCTTCTCCGAGGTCGTCTCGACCTATAGCGGCAAGCGCCTGTTCGGCTACGCCTCGATGGTCTATGCGACGGTGGTGATCACCATCCTGTCCTACCTGGTGTGGCTGCACCACTTCTTCACCATGGGCTCGGGCGCCAGCGTCAACTCGTTCTTCGGCATCACCACGATGATCATCTCGATCCCGACGGGCGCGAAGATCTTCAACTGGCTGTTCACCATGTACCGCGGCCGCATCCGCTTCGAAGTGCCGATGCTGTGGACGATGGGCTTCATGGTCACCTTCGTCATCGGCGGCATGACCGGCGTGCTGCTGGCGGTGCCCCCGGCCGACTTCGTCCTGCACAACAGCCTGTTCCTGATCGCTCACTTCCACAACGTGATCATCGGCGGCGTGCTGTTCGGCCTGTTCGCCGGCATCAACTTCTGGTGGCCCAAGGCCTTCGGCTTCAAGCTCGATCCGTTCTGGGGCAAGTGCTCGTTCTGGTTCTGGCAGATCGGCTTCTTCTTCGCCTTCATGCCGCTGTACGTGCTCGGCCTGATGGGCGTGACCCGCCGCGTCAGCCATTTCGAGGACGCCTCGCTGCAGATCTGGTTCGTGATCGCCGCCTTCGGCGCGGTGCTGATCGCCCTGGGCATCCTCAGCTTCCTGATCCAGGTCGCGGTCTCGATCCGCAACCGCAAGGCGCTGCGCGACGAAACCGGCGACCCGTGGCAGGGCCGCACCCTGGAGTGGTCGACCTCCTCGCCGCCGCCGGACTACAACTTCGCCTTCACTCCGGTGGTGCACGACAACGACGCCTGGCACGACATGAAGCAGCGCGGCTACCAGCGTCCGACCTCGGGCTTCCTGTCGATCCACATGCCCAAGAACACCGGCGCGGGCGTGGTCATCGCCGGCCTGAGCACGCTGTGCGCGTTCGCCCTGATCTGGCAGATGTGGCTGGTTGCCGGCGTGTCCTTCGCCGCGATGCTGATCGCCGCCATCGTCCATACCTTCAACTACAAGCGCGACTACTACATCCCGGCGGAGCAAGTGACCGCCACGGAAAACCAGCGCACGCAACAACTGGCCGCCGCCCATGTCTGACGCCCACGCCATCGCCACCCACACCCCCGACGGGCGCCCGGTCTTCTTCGACCTCAAGGGCAAGCACCATCCGCAGAACGGCACCCTGCTCGGGTTCTGGCTCTACCTGATGAGCGACTGCCTGGTGTTCGCGGTGCTGTTCGCCGTCTACGGCGTGCTCGGCCGCAGCTACGCGGCCGGCCCGTCCGGCGCCGACTTGTTCGACCTGCAGTTGGTCGCGATCAACACCGCGATGCTGCTGCTGTCGTCGATCACCTACGGCTTCGCGATGATCGCGATGACCAGGCGCAAGCTGGCCGCGGTGCAAGGTTGGCTGGCGGTCACCGGCTTGTTCGGCCTGGCCTTCCTCGGCCTGGAGCTGTACGAGTTCGCCCACCTGATCCACGAGGGCGCCGGCCCGCAGCGCAGCGCGTTCCTGTCCTCGTTCTTCGCTCTGGTCGCGACCCACGGCCTGCACGTCACCTTCGGCGTGATCTGGCTGGTGGTGCTGATGGTCCAGCTGCGCAAGCACGGGCTGATTCCGGAGAACCGCCGCCGCCTGCTGTGCCTGTCGATGTTCTGGCACTTCCTCGACGTCGTCTGGATCGGCGTCTTCACCTTCGTCTATCTGATGGGAGCGCTGCCGTGAGCCACCCGGTCGCCAATCAACACCACGACAACGGCCACGACGGCCACGACGATCACGGCCATCATGCCGGCGACGACTACCACGGCACCGTCAAGGGCTACGTCGTCGGCTTCCTGCTCTCGGTGGTCCTGACCGCGATCCCGTTCTGGCTGGTCATGGGCAAGGTGATCCCGAGCTCGGGCACCACCGCCTTCGTGATCCTGGCCTTTGCGGTCGTGCAGATCGTCGTGCACATGGTCTACTTCCTGCACATGAACACGAAGTCGGAGGGCGGCTGGAACATGCTCGCCCTGATCTTCACCCTGGTGTTGGTGGTGATCATGCTGGCCGGTTCGTTGTGGGTCATGCACCACCTCAACGTCAACATGATGCCGATGCCGCACGACATGCGGGCCATGCCTTGAGGCCGGGAAACACCCCCGCGGAGTGAGGCGACAGTGGACTCCTCGCCGCAGGCTGGATGCGATGCCCGGGACTGCGTTCCGGGCATCGCGCTTTATGGGCCGGGTTCGGCCCGGGCTGTTAGGATGAGCGGCGACGCAGTCGCGGCTTTGTACCCGTTGTTCGCGAGGTGGTGCCCATGACGACGGCCCCGGCCCGGCGACCGCGCGGCGTTCTCGCGCTGGTCGCGCTGTACCTGTTGTTCGCGGCCCTGTTCGCGGGCCTGATCGCGCTCGGCAGTTGGCAGGTCCAGCGCCGCGCCTGGAAGCTCGACCTGATCCAGCGCGTGGAAGCGCGCGTGCATGCACCGCCCGGCGCACCGCCGGCGCGGACCGATTGGAGCACGGTGAGCGCGGCCCGCGACGAGTACCGTCACGTGCGCCTGAGCGGCCGCTATCTGCCGGGGCGCGACACCTACACCCAGGCCGTCACCGAACTCGGTCCTGGCTACTGGCTGCTCAGTCCGTTCCGGACCGAGGGTGGCGAGATCGTGCTGGTCAACCGCGGCTTCGTGCGCGAGCGCCGGCCGGCGGCGCCCTCGTCCGCCGGCGAAGTGACCGGCCTGTTGCGCCTCAGCGAGCCCGGCGGCGGCTTCTTGCGCAGGAACGCCCCGGCGCAGGAACGCTGGCATTCGCGCGACGTCGCCGCGATCGCCGCCGCCCGCGGCCTGGACGGCGCGGCGGTCGCGTCTTACTTCGTCGACGCCGACCGCACGCCCGGCGCCGATGCCGGCCCGGCGCAGGAGCCGGTCGGCGGGCTGACGGTGATAAAGTTTCCCAACAATCACCTGGTCTATGCGCTGACCTGGTTCGGACTGGCGCTGATGGTCGCCGGCGCGGCCTGGCGCGTGGCCCTGGAGCAACGCCGGCGGCGCCGCGCTGCGCCGCCGCCGACCGATGAGGTTCGTTGAGGCCCGACGATGCAGGACATTTCCCCACCCCGCGCGACCGACGCCCGGCCTGCATCGCCGCCCCCTTCCGCATCGGCCATCCCGCCTCCGCCGCTGCTGGCCACGGCCCTGCGCGCCAGCGCCGGAGTGCGCAACATGCACCAGCTGATCCAGCTGCGCTGGATCGCGGTGATCGGCCAGGTCGCGACCATCCTGTTCGTCCATTTCGGCTTCCGCATCCAGTTGCCGCTGGCGCCGATGGCGATCGTGCTGGCCTGCCTGGCTGCGTTCAATCTGGTCAGCGCGCTGCGCTGGCGACATCGCGAGAAGGTCACCAACGGCGCCCTGTTCCTGGCCCTGCTGGTCGACGTGATGACCCTGACCGCGCAGCTCTACCTCAGCGGCGGCGCGGCCAATCCGTTCGTGTTCCTGTACCTGCTACAGGTCGCACTGGCCGCGGTGCTGCTGCGCACCTGGGCCAGTTGCGCAATGGTGCTGGTGACCACCGCCTGCTTCGTCGCCCTGACCCGCTTCTCCGGCCCGGTGGTGATCCCGGCCGACCCGACCCGCGGCCTCGCCGACCCCTACGTGCAGGGCCTGCTGCTGTGCTTCGCCCTCAACGCCACCCTGCTGGTGGTGTTCATCACCCGCATCGGCCGGATCCTGCGCGCCCGCGACCAGCACCTGGCCGATCTGCGCCAGCGCGCCGCCGAGGAAGAGCACATCGTGCGCATGGGCCTGCTCGCCTCGGGCGCGGCCCACGAGCTGGGCACGCCGCTGGCGACGCTGTCGGTGATCCTCGGCGACTGGCGGCGGATGAAACCGTTCACCGAGCAGCCCGAACTGCTGCAGGAACTGGACGAGATGCAGACCCAGCTGCAGCGCTGCAAATCGATCGTCACCGGCATCCTGCTCTCGGCCGGCGAAGCGCGCGGCGACGCGCCGGTGGAAACCACCGTCGGCGAATTCCTCGACGACCTGGTCGCCGAGTGGCGCGCCACCCGGCCGGTGCGCGGCTTCGACTACGCCAACGAATTCGGCGCCGACGTCGCCATCGTCTCCGACTCCGGCCTCAAGCAGATGATCGGCAACATTCTCGACAACGCTCTGGAGGCCTCGCCCGACTGGGTCGGCCTGGAGGCTTGGCGCGACGAGGACCGGCTGGTGCTGCGGGTCAGCGACGCCGGCCCCGGCTTCGCCCCGGCCATGCTCAGCCAACTCGGCAAGCCGTATCAATCGAGCAAAGGCCGTCCGGGCCGCGGCATGGGCCTGTTCCTGTCCTTGAACGTCGCCCGACAACTCGGCGGCAGCATCGCCGCACGCAACCGCGAACCCAGCGGCGCGGTGGTCACCGTGAGCCTGCCCCTGTCCGCCCTGACCCTCAACGAGGCCGCCGCCGATGAGTGAGAACGCCGCTCTGCGCCGGCTGCTGATCGTCGAGGACGACGCCGCGTTCGCCCGCACTCTGAGCCGCTCGTTCGAACGCCGCGGCTACCTGGTGCACCACGCCGCCAACCTGGCCGAGGTCGGCGAACTGCTGCGCGAGCATTCGCCCGGCTACGCCGTGGTCGACCTCAAGTTGGCCGGCGGCGACTCCGGCCTGGCCTGCGTGCAGGCGTTGCACGCCCACGACCCGGACATGCTGATCGTGGTGCTCACCGGCTACGCCAGCATCGCCACCGCAGTCGAGGCGATCAAGCTCGGCGCCCTGCACTACCTCGCCAAGCCCTCCAACACCGACGACATCGAAGCCGCCTTCACCCGCGCCGAAGGCGACGCCACGGTCGAACTGACCGAACGCCAGACCTCGATCAAGACCCTGGAATGGGAACGCATCCACGAGGTGCTGGCGGAGACCGACTTCAACATCTCCGAAACCGCCCGGCGACTGGGCATGCACCGGCGCACGCTGGCGCGGAAGCTGGGCAAGCATCGGGTGAAGTGAAGCGTTCGCGCCGCCGGGCCGACTGCGGCCACGGCGCGCCCGCCGTGTTGCGTGCGCCGGATCGATCGTGCCCACCGGGCGGCAGGCGCGTCGCGCGTCACGAATCCCGCCGTGAATACGATTGCAACCGATCCGGAGCAGCGCAACATCGTGCCTAGAGTGTCCCCGCGCGATGTGCGCGGCGGAGCGACGAGGCGACGGCGATGCGGAATACGCAACGGCGAGGGATTGCGGCGGCCATCGCCGAACACAGGCGCTTCGGGGCCGTCGCCCTGCTCGCCCTGACGACGGCCTGGCCGTTCGCCGCGTCCGCGGCGATCGACGCGCAGCAACTGGGCGCGCGCTACGACGCCTCGCAGACCAATCTCGCGTTCCGGGTGTATTCCTCGCGCGCGACCCGGGTCGAAGCGTGGCTGTACAAGGCCGGTTCCGGCACGCAGGAGGTCGCGCGCATCGCCCTCAGCAAGGACGCGGCCAGCAACGTCTGGTCGGCCACGCTGCCGGTGAGCACGATCAAGACCACCTACGGCATCACCGGTGCGGTGTACTACGGCTATCGGGCCTGGGGACCGAACTGGCCGTACTCGGCCGCGTGGACAAAGGGCAGCAGCACCGGCTTCGTCAGCGACGTCGACGCCGCCGGCAATCGCTTCAATCCGAACAAGCTGCTGCTGGATCCGTATGCGCGCGAGATCAGCCAGGACCCGAACACCGCCGCCTGCCCCGACGGCACGATCTACGCCAGCGGCGCGCTGCACCGGCACAAGGACAGCGGCGCCTGCGCGGCCAAGGGCATCGCCCTGGCGCCGCAGTCCGGCTCGATCGGCAGCAAGCCCGGCCGGCCGCTCAAGGACGAGGTCGTCTACGAAGTGCATGTGCGCGGCCTGACCCGCAACGACGACAGCGTACCGGCCGGCGAGCGCGGCACCTATGCCGGCGCGGCGCGCAAGGCCGCCTACCTGGCCTCGCTCGGCGTCACCGCCGTCGAGTTCCTGCCGGTGCAGGAAGCGCAGAACGACCAGAACGACATCGACCCGAACTCGACCGCGGGCGACAACTACTGGGGCTACATGGCCCTGAACTACTTCGCACCCGACCGGCGCTACGCGGCGGACAAATCTCCGGGCGGGCCGACCCGCGAGTGGAAGGCGATGGTCAAGGCCTTCCACGACGCGGGAATCAAGGTCTATGTCGACGTGGTCTACAACCACACCGGCGAAGGCGGCCCCTGGGGCGGCAGCGATGGCCTGACCGTGTACAACCTGTTGTCGTTCCGCGGCCTCGACAACCCGGCCTACTACTCGCTCAGCAGCGACTACCAATACCCCTGGGACAACACCGGCGTCGGCGGCAACTACAACACCCGCCATCCGGTCGCGCAGAACCTGATCGTCGACTCGCTGGCCTACTGGCGCGACACCCTCGGCGTGGACGGCTTCCGCTTCGACCTGGCTTCGGTGCTGGGCAACACCTGCCAGCACGGCTGTTTCAATTACGACAAGCTCGATGCCGCGACCGCCCTGAACCGGATCGTCGCCGAATTGCCGCCGCGCCCGGCCGGCGGCGGCGCCGGCCTGGACCTGATCGCCGAACCCTGGGCGATCGGCGGCAATTCGTATCAGGTCGGCAATTTCCCCGCCGGCTGGGCGGAATGGAACGGCCTGTACCGCGACGCGCTGCGCAAGAAGCAGAACAAGCTCGGCCAGGAAACCGTCACCGCCGGCACCCTGGCCACGCGTTTCGCCGGTTCCAGCGACCTGTACGGCGACGACGGCCGCAAGCCCTGGCATTCGGTCAACTTCATGGTCGCCCACGACGGCTTCACTCTCAACGACCTGTACGCCTACAACAGCAAGCAGAACAGCCAGCCCTGGCCCTACGGCCCCTCCGACGGCGGCGAAGACCACAACCTCAGCTGGGACCAGGGCGGCGCGGTCGCCGAACAACGCAAGGCCGCGCGCACCGGCCTGGCCTTCCTGATGCTGAGCGCGGGCGTGCCGATGATCACCGGCGGCGACGAGGCCCTGCGCACCCAGTTCGGCAACAACAACAGCTACAACCTCGATTCGCCCGCCAACTGGCTGTACTGGACCCGCAGCGCCATCGAAGCCGACCACGAGACCTACACCCGGCGCCTGATCGCGTTCCGCAAAGCGCATCCGGCATTGCGGCCGTCCGCTTTCTATTCCGGCGCCGACAACAACGGCAACGTGATGGAGCAGTTGCGCTGGTTCAAGCCCGACGGCGCCCAGGCCGATGCGGCCTACTTCAACGCCGCCGACAACCACGCCATCGCCTGGCGCATCGATGGCACCGAATTCGCCGATCCGGCCAGCGCGATCTACGTCGCCTACAACGGCTGGTCGGGGCCGGTGAACTTCGTCCTGCCGTGGCCGGGCAACGGCAAGCAGTGGTACCGCGTGACCGATACCGCAACCTGGAACGAGGGCCCGAACACGGTCGCCCTGCCCGGCGCGGAGACCGCGATCGGCGGCGAGAACACGACCTATGGCCTGCAGTCGCGCTCGCTGTTGTTGCTGATCGCCAAGTAGGAGCTGGGGCGGCGAATCCCGACCGCGGTCGCAATAGCCGCAGGAGGATGGCCTCGCCGCGCACGGCTTGGCGTTGGGCGGGATATCGGCGGGTGTTCCGTCCCGCCGTCGCCGAGGTTCGCATGTGGCAGTTGCGCACGATCGACAACCCCAGCGGCGCGGCCCTGTGGTTCAGCGACGGAGCGCCGCTGACGGCGATGCGCGGCGGCAGCGGCGCATCCAGCCGGCTGATCGTCGACGGCCTGGGTTTCCTCGACATCACCGACTTTCAGAACGGCTTCCCGAACGGCCCGGTGATGGACATCGTCGACTGCAACGGCGTCGACCTCGACTACACCCCCAACCCCAGCGTGCAGATCGACCTGAGCCTGAGCGCCGACGCGCGCTTCGCCGTGACCGCGGTCGGCAGCGGCCAGAGCGGCGCCGGGGCGCTCAAGCCGTTGCCGACGATCGACCCGGCCGACGCGGCCTACCTGGAGGCGATGATCGCGCAGAAGTACGTGCCGTATCAGGACATCCCCGATGCGCCCGGCAAGAGCGCCGCGGAGATCCGCGCCCTGGGCCTGCAACTGTTTCCGTTCACGCCGTACTCGTTCCCACTGGCGATGTCGATCTACGACTGGACCACGGCTTCGTTCACCCGCCTGGTGCTGATGAAGATCTTCGCCTACACGGCGATGGGCCGGTCGCCGCCGCCGCTGGACCAGCCCGGCATCGCCGAGGCGATCTGGGAGTCGAACTGGAACACCTACAACCCGAGCAACGCCGACTACATGCGCTCGTTCCTGATGGTGCCGGCCGATTCGCTGCAGAACGTGCAGACCCAGCTGGCCGCGGTGGCGGATCAACTGCAACGTTTCGCCGACATCGAGAACCGGCTGCTTGCGGCCGGCTTCCAGTCCATGCCGCGCACCAGCACCGTCGACCAGGCGCAGCTGTTCAGCGGCCAGGTCGACATCTACCAACTCGGCACCGAGCACTTCGGCATCGAGTTCCTGCAATGCCCGCTCAATGCCGGCCCGGCAGGCGTGCCGTTGCAGATTCCGCTGCAACAGGCGCTGGACGACTACATCCAGGTCGGCGATACCCTGACCACCAAGATGGTGTGGAGCTTCGGCAGCACCTACGAGGAGGCGTTGCAGTACCAGAACGGCATCATCCTGATCGCCAACCCGCCGCCGGGCGCCTGGGTCTGGGACGCGGCCAGCTACATCACCCCGCTGTCGGACGGGCCGGACAAGATCGAGTACACCTTCGCCCCGGGCACGAGCTTCCTGGTCCAGTCGGTGGAATGGAGCCAGGACGGCAAGGGCGATCCGCTGTGCCTGATCACCCTGCAGGCGCTGTCGGACTGAACGGATCGCACCGCCGACGGCGGTAGTCGCTCGGCGACTGGCCGAAAGCGCGGCGGAAGCAAATCCCTCCTTTTTTAAGGATGAAACAGCACCGGCACGAGATACCGACGCCCGCCGAAGGGGGGGCGCCAACCGCGACCGCGCACCGGCAGACAACGGCGAAAGGCGGATGCATACGCAGATCGCCCGCTTCTTTTCCCGGCCAGTCTTCAACCGAGGGCAGCCGCACGCGGTCACATGACCGGCGCAATGCCGCTAGGCGGCGTTGCCCAGATAGCGGCTCGGCGGCATGCCGACGATGCGCTTGAACATGGTGCTGAAGGCCGAAGCGCTGTCGTAACCCAGGTCCAGGGCCAGGGCGGTGATCGGCTCGCCCGCGGCCAGGCGCGGCAGCGCGGCGAAGATCGCCGCCTGCCGGCACCACTGGGCGAAGCTGATCCCGGTCTCGGCGCGGAATCGGCGGGTGAAGGTGCGCCGGCTCATCGCCAGGTCGCGGCACCAGTCGTCGATGCCGTCGTGCGGCGAGGGACGCGCCAGATACGCGCGGCAACGCTTGGCCAGGCGCGGCTCGGTCGGGAACGGAATGTCCAGCGGCAGCACCGGCGCGCGTTCGATCTCATGCACGATCAGCGAATAGATCAGCTGCGCGCGCGCATCGGCCTCGCCCGGCAGGGGCAGGTCCAGGGTCTCCAACAGCAACTGCCGCAGCAAAGGCGCGACCCCGAGCACCCGGCAGTCCGCCGGCAGATCGGCGCTGACGCCGGGTTCGACATAAACGCTGCGGGTGCTGATCCGCACCAGCACCTGCACCTCGTGCTCGACCCCGGCCGGAATCCACACCGCGCGTTCCGGCGGGACGATCCACCGCCCCGCCGAGGTGGTCACCAGCATCAGCCCGTGTGCGGCGTAGAGCAGCTGCGCGCGGCGGTGGCGATGGCGGGCGACGCGGTGATCGGTCGGATAGTCGTTCGCGGTGGCGACGATCCGCCCCGGCAAGGCGTCGGCCTGGGTCGCCAAAACGTTGCGCATTGGCCCGATCTCGAAGACTGTTGACCTGAACGATAATGCGGGCAGTGTCGCGGGCGCGTCTACTGCGTCACGACCATTTCCTTTCCGACCGATGCGATGCGAAGGACGGCTGCCGCCGCCCTCGCCCGCCGGTCGCTTCCGCGACGGGCCGATGGCCCGCTGATGCCGCATGAATTCTCTCGATACCGCGCGCACCGACGCCACGCTGTCCGCCGCCGATGCCGCTGGGCCGGCGGCGGTACCGGAATTTTCCGCGCCGGCCGCTGCCGCCGAACCGGCGCGCATCGCTTTGCCGATCCTGGCGATGCTCAGCGTCTGCCATCTGCTCAACGACATGATCCAATCCTTGCTGCCGGCGATCTATCCGCTGCTCAAGGACGCGTTCGCGCTCGATTTCGGCCAGATCGGCCTGATCACCCTCACCTTCCAGGTCACCGCTTCGCTGCTGCAGCCGCTGGTCGGCATCTACACCGACAAGCGGCCGATGCCCTACTCGCTGGCGATCGGCATGGGCTTCACCCTGGTCGGCTTATTGCTGCTGTCGCGCGCATCGAGCTTTCCGATGCTCCTGCTGGCCGCGGCCCTGGTCGGCTCGGGTTCGTCGGTATTCCATCCCGAGTCCTCGCGCGTGGCGCGGATGGCTTCCGGCGGCCGTCATGGCCTGGCCCAGTCGCTGTTCCAGGTCGGGGGCAACGTCGGCTCGGCCCTGGGGCCGCTGCTGGCGGCCTACGTCGTCATGCCGCACGGCCAGGGCAGCGTCGGCTGGTTCGCGCTGGCAGCGTTGACCGCCATCGCGATCCTGAGCCGGATCGGGGGGTGGTATCGCGCCCAGATCCCCGCGCAGCGGCAGCAGCGCAAGCGTGCCGGCACCGCGCCGCCGCTGCCGCGTCGCACCGTGGCGGCGACCATGGCCGTACTCGGCGTGCTGATCTTCTCCAAGTACTTCTACATGGCCAGCCTGTCGAGCTACTACACCTTCTACCTGATGGAGAAGTTCCACCTCGGCGCACGCGACGCCCAGTTGCATCTGTTCGTGTTCCTCGGCGCGGTCGCCGCCGGCACCCTGCTCGGCGGGCCGATCGGCGACCGCGTCGGCCGCCGCTACGTGATCTGGTTTTCGATCCTCGGCGTGCTGCCCTTCACCCTGATGCTGCCGCATGCCGACCTGTTCTGGACCACCGCGCTGACCGTGGTCATCGGGCTGGTGCTGTCGTCGGCGTTCTCGGCGATCCTGGTCTATGCGCAGGAACTGGTGCCCGGCCGCACCGGCGTCATCGCCGGCCTGTTCTTCGGCTTCGCCTTCGGCATGGGCGGCCTCGGCGCGGCCGCGCTGGGCCAACTGGCCGACCGCATCGGCATCGAGGCGGTGTACGGCCTGTGCGCCTATCTGCCGGCGATCGGGCTGCTGGCCTGGTTCTTGCCCAAGCTGGAACGCCGCGAAGACTGAGCGGCTGTGCCTGCGGAAGGCGTCTCACCGATTGAGACGCCCGCTGGGGAAGATGCGCCATGCATCAGGCCTCATTGTTCGCTCCGACTCCGCAGCGCTTCATCGCCGACGACGAAGACGGGGTGTACTACCTGCCCGGGGTGTTCGCCGCGGACGAAGCCGCGCAGCTGTTCGACAGCCTGCTCGCGCGGGCCGAGTGGAGTGCGTGCACCCGGATGATGTACGAGCGCCTGGTCGATGTGCCGCGACGCATCGCCGCCTACCGGCTCGATCGCGATCGCCTGCCGCCGTGGCTGGCCCAGGCTGCGCAACGGGTGAGCGTCCGGCTGGACACGCCGTTCAACAGCGTCGGCCTGAATCTCTACCGCGACGGCGCCGACAGCGTCGCCTTGCACAACGACAAGCTGCGCGACCTGATTCCCGCGCGGCCGATCGCGGTGCTGTCGCTGGGCGCGCCACGACGCATGCTGCTGCGCGCCAAGCGTCCGCCGCATCGGCAGTGGCAGGTCGAACTCGAACCCGGCAGCCTGCTGGTCATGAGCCACGCCTCGCAGCGCCACTACGACCACGGCATTCCGAAAGCGCCGGGCGTGACCGCGCCGCGCATCAGCCTCGCGTTCCGGGTCCGGCCGGGTTGAAGGCCGCCCGTGGGCTGCGGGCGGCCGATGGCAAGATCAGTCGGCCTGCGAAGCCTGCAAGGCCGCGGCCAGCGCCGCATCGCCGGAGACCAGGTCGGCCCAGCGCAATTCCAATCCCTTGCGCCGGCCCTTTTCGGCCAGCTTGAAGCCATCCGGCTCCAGGATCAGGGTGTAGGCCTTGCCTTCGATCTCCAGTTCGCGACGGATCGGTTTATCGAGTGGGGTCATGAGGTCGGCTCCAGTCGTGGGGGGCGCGTCCGCGCCGTGACGTGCGCCGCTAGCGCGCGGCGTAGTACCAATGCAGCAGGGGCTCGGGCAGATGCAACTCCACGGACAAGGCCGGATAGGCATCCAGGCTGTCGAGCAGATTACGGCGCAGCCCGCTCAGTGCCGGGTCGTCGAGCAGGCCGGGCTCGCCCTGCAATTGGGCCAGCAAAGCCGCGCCGCGGTCGTACAGGCGTTCGCCCTGGCGCGCCAGTTCGGCCGCGGCCCAGTCGCGCAGCGGCCAGTGCAGCGCGTGGCCGACCGCCCGCAAGCGATCGGCTTGGTTCCACAGACCGGCATACGCGCCGCGATACCACTCGCCGTGGCCGGCGGCGGCCTTGCGTACGGTCAGCGGCGCCGGCGCGTTGTACTCGCCCAGGCTGCGATGCAGATCGCGTTCCAGGCGACGCGCCTCGCGCACCGAATCGGTCTGCGCCAGCCACCCGCGCTCGAGATCGAAGAATTCGTAATAGCGAGGATGCAGGGCCTGCATGCGGCCGAGCGGATTGCGGGAGAATCCAAGCTTGAGCAAATCCTCGCCGGCGCTTGGGAAAACGTACAGGTAGCACTCGCCTTCGCTCGCACCGGGCCCGGTGTCCGGATCGGCGCTACGCAGGAAAGCCAGTTCGGGGTCGGCACGCGCCGGCATCGTCGCTTCCGTCCGGCCCGTCCGCGGGCCGTTGCGCAGAGCATCCGCGCCGGTGCGTAAATGCGGTGCGAAACGGCGACGTGACCGCCGACGCGGTTCGCACCGGCGCGCCGTCGCAACCGCCGGGTGGCGCGCTGCCGCGCCGGCCGGACAACCGCTGCGGACACCCGTCCGCAAGCGACGGGAGCGGCTTGTTTCCGCGCTCCCCCGCGCGACTGGCCCTCGTCAAATGCGGTCTTCGATGCCGCGCACGCCGGATTTCTTGGCGCAATGCGCGCAGCAATAGAATCGGCCGTCGTTCTCGACGCCGTGGCCGACGATGCGGCAATCGCAGTGCGCGCAGCGCGGGGCCATCGCGTGGATCGCGCATTCGAAGGAGTCGAAGGTGCCGGTCTGTCCGGCCCGGTGGACGGTAAACGTCTTGTCGTACTGGTTGCCGCAAACATCGCAGGTCGACATGGCAGGCTCCTTGGAAACGGTGCGCCCACCTAGCGGGGCGCGACTCGCATGCCCGGCGCGGGCCGGGCGAAGTCGCGTCGGTCGGAGTGGATCGGACGCACTTCGATGATCTCGTCCAGCCATAGATAACAGGTCCCGCTTTCGATCTTCGGATCGTCGACGCGCAATACGGCGTTGACGCCTTCGCGGCCGCTGGGATCGAGAAAGGTCTGCAGGCTCGGGCGCGCAGTCACGACCCCGAGCCGGCGGCTGCCGTCGATGAGAACCAGGCAGACCAGGGCTTCGTCCGCCAAGTCCTCGATCAACCGGGTCAGGCGCGCGATGTCGGCGGAGTCGGTGACGACGCGATCGGCGAGTTGGGTCATGATGGCGAAAACCGGCTGATCGGAGGGTATGGGCAGAGCGTGGAGGATCGCGCGGCACGGCGGGCGGCAGACTCGCGGGCGCCGGACGGCATCGATCCGCCGGCGCCCGCGGCCGTCCCCGAACGCACCGTTCGCTCGGTTACTTGCTGCCGGCGCTCTTGGCCGCGACCAAGGCGCTGGTGTCGACGCTCTTGACGCCATCGACGTTGCGCGCGACCGAGGCGGCCTTGTCGGCCTCGGCCTTGCCGCTCACGTGGCCGGACAGCTTGACCACTCCGTTGACGGTTTCGACGCTGATGTCGGTGCCCGATACACCCTTGGTGGCCAGCAGTTCGGTCTTGACCTTGGTGGTGATCCAGGTGTCGCTGACCGGCTGCGCCGAGTCGTTGCCGGTGGCGGAAACGGCCGGATCTTGGCTCGCGGCGGTGCCGGCCGATTGCGGCGCGGCGACGGCACCGGCGCACAGGCTCAGGCCCAGAACAATACTCGCGGTACGGATCGCATTCATGGCAAGTTCCTCGTTGAGGCGCCGGCACGGCCGCCGGCGCGTGGAATCGATAGAGCGGTAATCGCCGCCCTGGCGGCCGACAAGGCAGCGTTGCAGTCGCAGCCGACGCTCGACCGCCGTCTCTTCAGTGATGGTCTTTTCGCCCGGAACCGGACTTCTTTCCGCCGCCGTCCTGCTTGTTGACGGTAGCCCAGGCACGCGCTTCGGCCTCCTTCTTGGACACGCCTTCCTTGCGGTATCCCTCCTCGATGTGTTCGGCCTGGCGCTTCTGTTTGTCGGTATAAGCCGACTTCTCGCCGCGCGACATGGTCTGGCTCCTGCGTTTGGATTCGATTCGACGCTACCCGCGCGGGGGTTAATCGGACTGCAGGAAGGCGTTAGGGATCGGTATCGGCGATGTGCACGCACCGTCACGATGCGCGCAGCCGGTCACGGGCGGATCACGCTGCCGCAGTTATCAATCGACGAAGTCGTCGCGGGTTCAGCCGCGCGTTGCGGAGCGCATTCATGCAAGCCGAACAACTCTGGGTCGTCGCCGGCAGCGCCTATGCCATGCTGCTCGGCGGCGCGATCGGACTGGAGCGCGAATTCAAGAACCGGCCTGCCGGCTTTCGCACCCACATGCTGGTCGCCGGCGCCTCCTCGCTGCTGATCGGCCTGGGGCAATTGATCGTGGTCGACCCGCGATTCCGCATGCCCTTCCTGGTCAACATCGATCCCTTGCGCCTGGTCGAAGCCGTCGTCGCCGGCGTGGCCTTCATCGGCGCCGGCACCATCTTCGCCCGTCGGCGCGGCCAGGCCGTGGCCGGCATCACCACGGCCGCTTCGCTGCTGATGGTCGCGGTGATCGGTGCGTGCACCGGCTTGCGTTATCACCTGCTGGCGTTCGCGGCGACCGCCCTGACCCTGGGCGTACTGGCCTTGTTGAACTTATTCGAGCGCAAGGTCGGCAGCGAATCGCCGCCGCCGGGCAACGACGACGACAGCGTGCCGCGCTAGCGGCCGGGCAGGCGTTGGCGGCTTTCGGCGAAGCCTTCCCAGGGGTCGCTGCGCAGTCGCGCCGCGCGCCGCACGGCCTTGGGCAGGTCGAAGTCGGTCGAGGAGCCGCTGCGCGAGAACTCGTCCCAACGCAACGGCATCGCTACCGGCGCTCCGGCGCGGGCGCGCAACGACCACCCGGCGACGCTGGTGGCGCCGCGCGTATTGCGCAGCCAGTCGATGAAGATCCGCCCCTTGCGCGCGGCCTTGGAGGCCGTGGCGACGTAATGCAGTGGCGACTGGGTACTCATGGCGTCAGCAAAGGCCTCGCAGAAGTCTTTGACCTCGCTCCATTGCGGCCCGGGGCGGATCGGCACGACCACGTGCACTCCCTTGCCGCCGGACAGGCGCACCCAACTTTCCAGGCCGAGTTCGGCCAGGCGGTCGCGCACTTCGCGCGCGGCGCGCTTGAGTTCGCTCCAGGCGATGCCCTCCGCCGGATCGAGGTCGAACACCATCCGGTCCGGCTTGTCCGGAGCCTTGCGCCGCGCCCCCCAAGGATGGAACTCGATCGTATTCATCTGCACCAGGGCCAGCACGCCGTCGAGGTCGCGCACATACACGTAGTCGGCGCGCCCGCCCGATTCCTCGAGCGCGACCGGGTGCACGTCGCGACCGAAACTGCCGTTGTAGTGCTTCTGGAAAAAACAGGCGTCCGCGATTCCATGCGGGCAACGCAGCAACGACAGCGGGCGATCGATCAGTTCCGGCAAAAGCCAGGCGGATACCGCGCGATAGTACTCGGCGACCTCGCCTTTGCGGATACCGGCGTCGGGATAGACGATCCGCTCGGGGTGAGTCAGCGGCAACGACTCGACGCGAACGGACCGCCTCGATTCGGCGTCGGTTTTCGGGGCGTTGGAGCGACTGCGGCCGCGCGCTTTTTTGGCTCCGTCCGGTGGGAGCTGTTTCATTGCGGTGTCCTCGCCTGGCTCCGGCGTTCGCGCACGCCGGCGCGACGGTGCGGCCAGATCGGCCGCGGCCTTGTCCTCGCGCAGGCGCAGGAAGCTGGCCTGGCGCAGCAACCCCTCTTTGCCGCGACCGCGCGATTGCACGTCGATCACCAGCTGCGGGCGGACCCACTGCACCTTGCGCACCGGAAACGGCACATGCGCCGGCAGCGTCAGCACCGGCCGGTCCCGATGCAGGCGCCGCAAACGGGCGCCGATCGCGCGCAGGGCCACGTCGTCGAAGCCGCTGCCCACCCGGCCGAAGTAGCGCCAGCCTCCGCCCTCCGGCCTGGCCAACAGCAAGGAGCCAAAGTCGCTGCGGCTGTTGCGCGGTGGGGTATAGCCGACCACGACGAACTCCTCGTCGGCGACGTGCTTCAGCTTGATCCAGGCCTGGCTGCGGCCGCCGCGATACGGCGCCGCGACGCGCTTGCACACGATTCCTTCCAGGCCGGCACGGGCGCTCGCCGCCAGCACCTGCGCGGCCGAGCCTTCGACGTGTTCGCTGAAGACGAGAACGGGCGAAGCGGAAGTTTCGAGCAGGCGCCGCAGCAGCGCGCGCCGGTCTGCCTGACCGGCTTCGCGCAGATCGATGCCGTCCAGATATAGCAAGTCGAACACCACATAACGCAGGCCGCCGACCTCGCCGGCCTCGAGTCTGCGTTGCAGCTCGCCGAAGTCGCTGCGGCCTTCGGCGTCGAGGGCGATCAGCTCGCCGTCCAGCACCGCGCTGCGTACCGGCAGGGCGCCTAGCGCCTCCACCAGGGCCGGAAAACGCGCACTCCAGTCGATCCGGTTACGCGACTCCAGGCGTACGCCGCGCCGTATCCAAGCGAGCAGTCGATAGCCGTCCCATTTGATTTCGTACAGCCATTCGCCGGTCGCCGGCGGGCGTTCGCGCAGGCTCGCCAATTGCAACTCGATCTGCTTGGGCATGGTCGCCGGGGTCGCGCCGTCCACGGCCAGCGCAGCCTTGCGCCAACGTTCGCGCGAGGCGACGCCGGCGGGCGTGGCACGGCGCACGGGAAGCGCCCGGCTCGGCGTAGACGAAGCCGGGGACGCAGGCGACTTGGCGGATGACTTGACCGGCGACCGAAGCAAGCCGTCGGCGTCCAGATCGCGCGCATGTTCGTCGCCGCGCTTGATCAGCAGCCACTGGGGTTGGCGCCCTGCGCGGCGGGTGCGGACCAGGGTATAGCCGCCGTGCAGCCGTTCGCCGTCGAGCTCGAAATCCAGCTTGCCTGCGGCGATCTGCTCCAGCGCGTCGCGCTCGGTCGACCAGGTGCCGCGGTCGAACAGATCGACATGGCCGGCGCCGTAATGCCCTTTGGGAATATCGCCCTCGAAGCCGGCGTAATCGATCGGGTGATCCTCCACTTCGACCGCCAACCGCTTCTCGCCGGCGCGAAGCGACGGCCCCTTCGGCACCGCCCAGCTCTTGAGCACGCCGTCGGCCTCGAGACGGAAGTCGTAGTGCCTGGCTCGCGCGTGATGCAACTGGACCACGAAGATCGGCCGTCCGCCGGCGCGCCGCCGGGCCCGGCCGCCCTCTACGCCGGGTTCCGGAGTAAGTCCGAGACGGCGTTTGCTAGCGTAGTCGCGCAGAGTCATGGCTTCGCTTCCGCTGCTCTGTCGCGGTTCAGGCCGACTTGCGCGCGCCCTTGCCGCTTCCCTGGCGCACGCTCTTCTTGGCGGTCTTCTTCGCCGCTTTCTTCGCCGCTTTCTTGGCCGCGCTCTTGGCCGGCTTGGCCGCCGTACCTCCCCCCTTCTTTTCCAGGCTGCGCTTGAGCAGCTCGGCGAAGTCGATCACATTGGTTGCCGCGTTCTCCGGCAGCTTGCTCTCGTCGACGGACTTGCCGCGCACCACCTGCTTGGACTTGACCCGCTGCTCGATCACCTTGTGCAGGCGCTCGCGGAAATCGTCCCGATAGCTGTCCGGCTCCCAATCGCTGCTCATCGATTCGATCAGCTTCTGGGCCATGTCCACCTCGCGGGCTGAGATCTTCCACTTCGCCAGACCGCCTTCGGGCAGCTTGTAATCGGCCGGGTCGACGATCTCCTGGGCATAGCGCAGGATCAACAGCAGCAGCGCTTGATCCTGCGGTATCACCGCGGCCAGATACTCGCGGGTTCGGATCACGACCCGCCCCACCCCGACCTTGCCGGCACGCTGCAGCACCTCGCGCAACAGTACGTAGCCCTTCTCCGCCTTCTTGCCCGGTTCCAGCACATACGGCTTGTCGTAGAACTGCGGCCCGATCGCAGCCGCGTCGACGAAAGCTTCGATGTCCACGGTTTCCTTGTGCTCGGGAGCCGCGGCGGCGATGTCGGTATCCTCGATCACCACGTAGTTGCCCTTGTCGTACTCGAAGGCCTTGACGATTTCCTTCCAAGGCACCTCTTCGCCGGTCTCCTCGTTGACCCGCTCGTAGCGGATCGGCGCTTTGTTGCGGCTGTCGAGCATGCGGAAATGCAGATCGACGCGGCGTTCGCCGGTCATCAGCTTGACCGGAATATTGAGCAGGCCGAACGACAGGGTTCCGGTCCAGATCGGGCGCGCCATGACGGCACCTCGCAATGCGTGACGGGAAGCGGGGCTTCAGACTGTGCGACCGCAACCGTCCAGGGCGGGTGAACGAGCGCCGCATCGCGATCACCCGGCGCCGGTCTGGGCGTGCGGCGCGCGCACCGGTTTGGATTGCGGCGAATGCGCCTGGCGCAGCCAAATCGACAGTACCACCAGGGTGAGCACGGCGAGAAACTCGCTCTGCCAGTTCTGGAACGACTCGAACCACAATTGCGCCGACCCCAGGTGCTCGCTCAGACTCGGTACCGGCTGGGCTTCGCGCTGCGCTTGTTCCACTTGCTGCCGCCAACTGCCGTAGACGTGGCCGGCGAAGGCGAGCGCGAACAGCGACAGCAAGGCGATCGAAAGGGAATTGGCGTACAGCGCCGCCCAGGCGCCTCCCCGCCGCACCGGCCCGGGCGTCGGCCCGGGCTCGATCTCGCGCCCACCCTCTTCCTCGGTGCCGTCGTTGCGTTCCTCGACCTTGCGCGATTCCGCTGAGCCGTGCTGGCGCAGCCATACCGTCAGCAGCACGTACAGCCCCATCTGCAGGAACTCGCTTTCCCAGTTCTCGAACGTCGCCGACAAGAACTGGCCGTGGCGGAAGTACTCGCCCCAGTCCAGCGGCGGCTGGCCGTGCTCGATCCGTTCGCGGTCGAGCACGGCGCGGCCGGCGGCGATCTGGCCGAACAGGCTGATCCCGAACAGGGCCAGCAGCACCAGCGAGAGCGAGTTGCGGCGCCAGAAACCCGACGCCGCCGCAAGCCCTTTCTTCTTGGCCGCGTTCATCGAGCAGCGCTCAGAGCATGCGCGAGCGGGCTTGTTCGGCGCGGGCCGCGCCGATCGCGGTTTCGACCTTCTTGACCTCCTCGGGCGGCGGCAGTACCGCAGGCAGGCCCAAGGCTTCGATCCACAGCTCTCGCGCCCAGCCCTTGGTGTGGTACAGATGATGGTCCTCGTCGGACTCGACCGCTTCGAAGGCGGTTTTCAGCACGTCCAGGCCCTCGCCTTTGGCGTGTTCGACCAGGTGGCCGATCAGCTCCCAGTTCATATGGTCCTTGGTCTCGGCCAGGACCACGCATTCAGCCGCCACCAGTTGCGCCGCCGCAGGCTCGGCGGTGTTTTGCGCCTCGCGGATCGCCGCGACCAGCGATTCGCCGATGCGACCGACGACATCGCGACCCGGCGTGGTCTGTTCCGGATCCAGGCCGAGCTCCTCGAACACATTCAACAGCACCCGTACGTGGGTGCGGGTTTCTTCGAGATAGTCCGTCCACTCCTTGCGCAGGTCGTCGTTGATCGCACTGGCGACGGCGGCTTCGTAGATCTTTACGCCGCCCTGCTCGGTCTGCAGGGCCTGGAGCAGCAACTCGCGCACTTGGGCGGCTTCGGGTTGAGTCTTTTTCATGTCGTATCGCCTCGTTAAGTTGGGGTGGAAGCGCCGCCTCCCGGCGGCGACGGCTCGGCATCGGACCCGGGGGCGTCGGCGCCGACGTCGGCGGAACCGCCGCGTCGGCTGCGGCCGCTGAGCCGGCGGGCCTTCTTCGCCAGTGCTTCGTAGCGCCGACGGAACCGCTCTTGCGTGTCCTCGTCGAGTTCTTCCAGATCGAGCAAGGCGTTCTCGGCCTTGAGCGTCGCCCGTATCAGCTCGTCGAGTTTGATCTGCACCGCGGCGGCATCGCGGTTCTGCGAGTTCTGGATCAGGAACACCATCAGGAACGTCACGATGGTCGTACCGGTGTTGATGATCAGCTGCCAGGTGTCGCTGAAGCCGAACACCGGCCCGCTGAGCAGCCACAGCAGGACCACTCCGACCGCCAGGCAGAAACACAGGGGGTGGCCGGTAAAACGCGCGGCGGCCTTCGCGCCGCGCTCGAACGTTTCGCGCAGAGTCATCTGCCGCCCCGGTCGTTCAACCGGTCCCAGGCCGCCTGGACCACGCTGTGGGCCTGATCCCAGTCCAGTCGCGAGCCGCCGCGGGTGCGGCGGTAGCAATCGCGCAACTCTTGCTCCATGTCGCTGAGCGAGCGGCCGTGACCGCGCATGTAAGCGTCCAGGCCCAGCTTGAGCGCCGGTTCGTAATCGCTGTAGCGCAGGCCTTCGCATCGAGACATGCCGCGATAGTGGGTGCGCCAGTAGCTGAGTTCGGACTCCATGTCGATCACGTCCAGGGACTGCATCGACGCAGGCGAAGCGGCGGTCTGGCCTTTCGTTCCGGGTGGACGCGCCGTTTCGCGCGGTGGATGGCCCGATGCCTCCGTCGTCCGCGCCGCGACGCCGGCGCGGGCCGGCCCCTCGTAAGGCGCGAAAACGAGTGCAGCGGGAAAAGCGCGGGTGGACGAGTAAGCCATGTGCGTCTCCTGAAGGATGGATCCGTTGCGTAGGCAGTGCGATCGCATGTTGCGACCGGGCGCATCAGCGATGACGCAACTCCCGTGCCAGCCGAACCCATACGGCGGTCCGATCCGCAATCGGCGACACCGATCGCAGTGCGGGACTGAACGCTTCAGATACCGCTCTTCGTGCGACGCCCGGCTGCAGGCGCATGGCGGAAGTGCGCAATGACGAAACTGACTGCGCTGCGGCGGTTTTCGCAGGCGCCCGGCGCGAACACGTGTCCCTGGACGATGCTTTTTCGCTGCCGGCACCCCTCTGCTTGGTGCGGACAGCAACTCTTTCATCACGGCGGAATCATTTTCCGCCGACGCACCGTTAACTCACGCTCAGCTAGCGTGGACGCCCCGGACAACGGATCGACAGACGTGGCCGAACGCGTCTCCGCACCGAGCCCTACCGTGTTGATCGTCGACGACGATCACGATTTCGCCTCCGCCGCCGCCGACTTCGCCAGGGCGCGCGGCTTCACTCCTTACATGGCGCACTCGCTGGAACAATCGCGCGGTTTCGCCCGCCTTCCGGCCGTGGATCTGTTGCTGCTGGACCTGGAACTGCCCGACGGCAACGGCTTCGACCTGCTCGACGACATGGACTTGCCCGAGCACGGGCAGATCGCGATCGTCACCGGCCAGCCCTCGGTGGAGAGCGCGGCGCGCGCGGTTTCGCTGCCGGTGGTGGATTATCTGATCAAGCCGCTGTGCCCGGAGCAATTCTCCAACCTGCTCGATCATGCCGCCGCGCGCGCACGGCCGCCGCAGGCGCGCGCCGAAGCGCGTGGCGGCATGATCGGCCGGTCGCCGGCGATGCGACGGCTGATCGACAGCCTGGAGCGGATCGCGCCGTCGGAGGCGACGGTGCTGATCAGCGGCGAAAGCGGCACCGGCAAGGAGCTGGTCGCGCGCGCGATCCACGAATTCAGCGGCCGCAGCGGCGCCTTCGTGCCGGTCAATTGCGGCGCGATCGCGCCGGATCTGCTCGCCAGCCATCTGTTCGGCCACGAGCGCGGCAGCTTCACCGGCGCCGCCGCGCGCCACAACGGCTACTTCGAACAGGCCGATCGCGGAACGTTGTTCCTGGACGAGATCACCGAGATGCCGCCGGCGTTGCAAGTCTATCTGCTGCGCGTGCTCGAAACCGGGACAGTGACCCGAGTCGGCGGCAGCGAAGCGGTCGATATCGACGTGCGCGTGGTCGCAGCGACCAATCGCGACCCGCAGCGCAGCATCGAGGAAGGTTCGCTGCGCGAGGACCTGTTCTATCGCCTGGCCGACATCGGCCTGGAGCTGCCACCGTTGCGCAGCCGGGGCGACGACGCGCTGTTGATCGCGCACAACTTCCTGGAGCGCCTCAACATCCGTTACGGCACGCGTAAGCGCTTCGCTGCCGGCACCGAACGGGTGCTGTTGCGGCACAACTGGCCCGGCAACGTGCGCGAGCTGCGCAGCGCGGTGCAGCGCGCCTTCCTGACCGCCGAAGGCGACGAAATCCGGGTGGCGCCGGGCTTTCGCAAGCTGGCGCCGGTGCACCACGACGCCACCCATGTCTCGTTCTCGGTCGGCATGACTTATGCCCAGATCGAGCAGGAGATGCTGCTCAAGACCCTGGCCCATTTCGACGGCGACCGGACCCGCAGCGCCCAATCGCTGGGCGTCAGCGTACGCACCATCCACAACCAGCTGGCGCGGCTGCGCGAGAGCGGCCATGACGTCTGATCGGGCCGCCGCCTCCACGCCGCCGGCCGGGCCGACCGAGTTCGCTCGCTGGCTGCACCGACTGCGCAACGAGGTCAACACCGTGACCATGGCCAGCGCCGCCGCGCACAGGCTGATCGAAGCCGGCGCCGGCGACGACCCGGCCGTGCGCGACAACCTGCGCCGGGTGCGCGACGCCTGCCAGCGTTGTTCGGCCTTGTTGGCCGAGCCGCCGGCGGAAGCCTGACATGTCCAGCGCGGAGCGCGGCCGGCATCGATCGCGCGAACTGGCGATCGCGCTGATCCTGGCTTTGCTCGCCATCGCCGTTCACGTCCGCTACGGCCGCAGCGTCGCCGAAGCCTTCCCGATCGCGCTGTTCTACTTGCTGGTGATTCTCGCCAGCGCGTTCTACGGCGCCCGCGGCGGACTGATCGGCCTGACCGCCAGCCTGGGCGCGGTGCTGCTGTGGCCGGGGCTGCTGCGCAACCTCGGCAGCGACGGCGCCGCATTCTATCTGCTGGTGTCTGCGCTGCTGATCTGGATCGTCGCCAGCGCGCGCCAGCTCAGCCGCAGCGAACGCGAACAGCGCGCGCACCTGTCCGCGGTACTCGCGGGCATCGAAGACGGCGTGGTCGCCGTCGACCAGCACCGTCGTGTGCGCTATCTCAATGCGGTCGCGGAATCCATGCTCGGTTGCAGCAGCGAACGCGCCGAGAAACGGCCGATCGGCGAGCTGCTGGCCGGCCTGCCCGAAGATGCGTTCGACGCCGACGCCGGCAGCGCGTCGCGCTCGACCTACCACATCGACCTGTCCGGCAGCGGCGCGGAACTCACCGCCGACGTGGTCCGCCTGCAGGCCGGGCGCGACGCCGATTCCGGGCATGTCCTGTTCTTGCGCCGGCGCTGCGGCGACCAGCCCAGCCTCAGCGACCGCAAGCTGCGCGCGGTGTTCGACACCGAGATGTGGGGCATTTGCTTCGCCGACCTCGACGGCGGCCGTTGGCTGGCCAATCCGCGCTTCCGGCGCATGCTGCTCGGCGACCACGGCAGCGAGACGGGCACGCTCGACGGCCGGCCGCCCGGCGAGCTTGCGTCGGACGACCTGCAACACCTCGGCGTGCCGCGCGGCTTGCTCGATACCTTGCGGCGCGAGGGGGGGTTCCGTCCCACCGAGGTGCAGGTGCTCGGCCGACAGGGCCGCGCCGACTGGGTGCTGCTCGCCGGGGAAGCGCTGTCCGGGCGCGATGTCGCCCTGCTCGCGCTCGACATCAGCGAGCACAAGCGCATCGACGCCGCCCTGCGCGCGCAACGCCAGCTGATGCGCGCGATGATCGACCGGCTTCCGGCGCTGGTCGCCTACATCGACATCGAACGACGCTATCGTCTGTTCAACCGCAGTTTCGAGGACTGTTTCGCGGGCATGCCCCTGCACGGCATGCGGGTCGACGAAGCGCATCCGCACAGCGATCTGGCCCCCTACCTGCCGCTGCTGCAGCGCGCCCTGGAAGGCCAGGCGGTGCGCTTCCCGGCCGAGTTGCTCCTGGCCGGCGAGCGCCGCCACTACGACGTCCAGTTCGTGCCGCACCAGCCCGACGGAGAGACGGTGGAGGGCGCGGTGATCCATGCCGTCGACATCACCGACCGGATCGAAGCCACCCGCCGGGTCGCCGCCAGCGAACGACGCTTTCGCAGCCTGGCCCTGGCCTGGGCCGGCATCGTCTGGTGCGCCGACCGCGACGGCCGCATGCTCGATGCGCCGGGCTGGGAAGCGTTGACCGGACAACCGCCGCTGCAGTACCGCGGCGACGGCTGGTTGGATGCGATCGATCCGGACGATCGCGCGCGAGTGCGCGATGCCTGGGGCGAGGCGCTGCGCGAGGCGCCGGCGCAGACGCTCGACCTGGAGTTCCGGGTCCGCACCGCCACCGGCGAAGCGCGCTACGTCGCCCTGCGCGCCGTGCCGGTGCTGACCGAGGACGAGACTGTCGCCGAATGGATCGGCGGCATTCGCGACGTGCACGAGCGGCGGGTGTTCGAATTGCAGTTGCGACGCGCCGAGGCGGAACAGCATGCCTTGCTCGACAATCTGCCGAAGATGGTCTGGATCGCCGAACCCGACGGCGGCATCCGTTACCAGAACCGGCACTGGTACGAATACACCGGCCTGAGCGGGCAAGAGGACTGGCGCCACATCGTCCACCCCGACGACCTCGACAACGGCCAACGCGCCTGGGACCAGGCGATCCGCGCCGGCCGGCAGCTCAACGTCGAGTTGCGCTTCCGCCGCGCCGACGGCGCGTACCGCTGGCATATCGTGCGCGCCCAGCCGCTGTTCGACGACCACGGCCGACTGCGTTGTTGGTACGGTGCCAGCACCGATATCGAAGACCAGAAACGCGCCCTGGAAACCCTGGCCGCGGCCAACCAGCGCATCAGCCGGTTCCTGGCGGTACTCAGTCACGAACTGCGCAATCCGTTGTCCGGAGTCAGCGCCGCCAGCGAATTGCTCAGCCGGAACGACCTGCCCGCCGCCGATCGCGAACGCGCGCTGGCGACGCTGCTGCGGCAGAACCGTCACTTGCACCGCCTGGTCGAGGATCTGCTGGACATTTCCCGCGTCACGCAAGGCGACTTGGAACTGCGCCGCGAACGTTTCGATCTCAACCGGCTGCTGGAGGAAGTGCACAGCGACCATGTCGACCGTGCCGGGCACGAACAGGTGGCGATCGAGGCGGCGCTGCCGGTCGAGCCATGCTGGGTCGACGGCGATCGTGCGCGGCTGCGACAAGTGTTCGACAACCTGCTGTCGAACGCGGTCAAGGCCAGTTCCCCGGGGCAACGCATTCGCATCGACGCGGCGACGACCGAAGAGGGCGCGCTGATCGAAGTCAGCGACCAAGGCCAGGGACTGAGCCGAGACCTGTCGACGCGCCTGTTCGAACCGTTCGTGCAGACGCCGGACTGGCGTTCGCGTGGACTCGGGCTGGGCCTGAGCATCGTCAAGACCCTGGTCGAGCGCCACGGCGGCTCGGTCGCCGCGCACAGCGCCGGACTCGGCCGCGGCGCGCGTTTCAGCGTGCGCCTGCCGCTGGCGTCCCCCCGGAGCGAGACCGCGCCGAGCACGGCGCTGGCCGAAGTCGAAGCCAGCCTGGGCATGCCGCGGGCAGACATGCCGGCCGACCGCGCTTGCGGCCGAGTACTGATCGTCGACGACGAGACCGACACCGCCGAAGCCCTGCGTGTACTGTTGAAACTGCAGGGCCACCACGCCGAATGCGCGATCGACGCCGAGCAGGCCTTGGCGGCCTGGCGCCGCGGCGCGTTCGATGTGGTCCTATGCGACCTGGAACTGCCCGGTCCGCTCAACGGCTACGACATCGCCTCGACCCTGCGCTCGCAACGAAACTCGCCCTACCTGGTGGCCTACAGCGGCTACGGCCAGGCCGGCGACCGCGACCGCACCGCCGCGGTCGGTTTCCACGAGCACTTGGTCAAGCCCGCAGGAATCGAGGAGATTCTCGCCAGCATCGAACGAGGCATGCGACAGGCGCAAGCTTCGTGAAGTGTCTGAAGCGTCCGAGCGCGGCGGAGTTCTTCTTTGCCGCGGCCCGGCTGCGACCGGCAGTCCCCGGGCCAAGGCCGCATTCCCGATGCCCCATGCCTCCGCTGTCCGAAGGCAGATTCATGGGGCGACCGCGACATCCGCAGGGCGGACGCGGGCACCGTAGCTCGGATATCGAACTAGCTCTTTAGTCCTAGCTCCCGCATCTGTGCCTGCGCCGGTGAGCGGCGCTGCGATACGTTACGGCCGGGAGAACGGCAAAGAGGACATGGAAGACAGAGGATATTGGAATGAAGCGAATGAAATTGGTGGCCATTCCCCTTTGCCTGGCCATCAGCGGTCAGGCATTCGGTATGGATACCTATACCTGGGCCTTGGACAGCGGGAGCAACTCGAGCGGTTTCGACAGCCTATTGACTGAAAACCTGGTTATTGAGTCGCCGAACAGGCCCGCGCCATCGCGGACCGAGCTGAACACCAACATGGAGTCGGCTTGGTTGGGCAACCGGCAGACCGGAAACGGCATCGACTACACCGCCTTGTACCGAACCCGTCCGGCGCTCAAGTCCTATCCGGAAGGGGCGCCTCCTCCGGTGACATTCGAGAATTGGGCGTTCGTTCGGAAATTCGTGTACTTCGGTGGCGAGCATTCCTCCGGGGCGCATGTGATCGCACCGGACCCGAACTGGGTCACCGCCGCCCACGAGAACGGGGTGAAGATCTACGGGACCGTCTATATCGACGCGACTCATGGCAACTCCGCCATGGTCAAGAGTTTGATCGGCTTTCTGACCGGAACGTTTCCGAACGAAGAGCTCGAGTCCTCCTATCACATCCCGGCTTTGAAGAATCTGGAAAAAATCGCCAAGGCGCTGAAACTGGACGGGTGGTTCCTGAACATCGAACAAGGCTTCGACGATTCGACCGAAGGGCGGCAGCAGGTGATTCAGATGAACCGCTTGATCGAGCACATTTTCCCGAAGTTCAAGCAACGCGGGGTGGAATTCATAACCTATACCGGCGATAACGCGAGAGGCATCCACGGCGCGGTGACCGACGGCAACATCGCCAACTTCGGGCATTCGCCGCTCGGGGATTACGGGCTGGACAACGCGACCGGAATCAACCCCGCCGAAACCCTGAAGCTGCTTCCGGCCGGTTCGCAGAAGAACGTCCTGCTCTATCTCGATGAAGTCTTCAGCAGGAACACGCCCCTGGGCCGGACCGCCCCCTTGAGAATACAGGGCGCAAAGGCGACCCAGTGCCAGTACTTCAAGGGCAGCGGCGTTTGGCCGGGCCTGAAGGAATACACCAAGGCCGTTTACCCGAAGACCAAGCTGAGAAGCGAGGTGCTTTGCGCTGGCGCCGACACCGCCCCTGCGCCGACTACCGTTCTGAAAATCAACGTGATGACGTGGCCTGGGGTGGAGTCCAAGGGCTGGACGGTCACGGCGAAGAATTCTGGCGCGCGTTGCGACAGTTCGTGCTATCTGGAGTTTTCGCAGGGCGGCTTGACCGAAGAAGTCCTGGAGTTCAATCACCCGATCGAGTTCCAGCAAGACGCGCAGGCTTGGCTGGGTTCCCGTCGAGACATGATGGCGTGGTCGGGCTGGCAGGAGGGCGATCCCAGGCTCAACTTGCTGGACCCGCTCTTTGTCCAGTACATGCCTGGGTTCAAGTGGTGGGAAAAGGAGCCTCGGCTGATTCGAGGCGACCTGCGCGACAACAACGCGCAAGGCGGGTTCGTCTGGGACTATGCCGGGTACGCGCAGGAGGGGTTGCGCTGCGTCCCGGTTACCGCGGAGCAAGCGGCGGCGCATTCGGTCGCACAAGACAGAGCATGCATCATCCGGGTGCCGACTTATGGGACGATGGCGAGCGTTCCAAACTCGGACGTAGCCTACGGCCCCTTCGGCGCTTTCCCGCTGTTGAATCTCACGATGCAGGTGAACACCGAGGGATTCACCTATTACGCTCTGTACGAGCAACTGACGGCGAAGTAGCGTCGGGCCGGCAGTCGATTCGCAACGCGGCGGGCGGCCCAGGCTGCCCGCCGCTCGATGCGCTGCGCGACGCGCGGGCGCACCGGAACTGCGGCCGCCTGCTATCGGTACCAACGTCAAGGGGCGCCGTCGGCCCAGTTCTCACGCGACAAGATCCTGATGGCGGGCGGCGCCATGGCCTTCGGCGACGAAGACCCGAAGCAGGACACGCTGGCCCGATAAGTCCCGGCGCGGAAGGAGAGCTTCGTCATCGATCTCAACACCGGTACCGCACGGCGGGTCGCGGACACGCACTATCCCCACTACCAGGCCAATTCGGCACATAACCGGATGGGCTCCGGGACTTAGCACCCTGAGCGAAGTCCCGCCAGACGCTCGAAGACTCCGCCCCCTCCTCGTCACGAGTCGGCTGATGGCGAGGAGGGATTTCGCATTTCCAGCGGCCTCGTCCGCGCTCGACAGGAAACGCGTTTCCAGGCGATCTTCAACGCCGCGATACCGCTTCCGCCATCGCTCGCGCACTTGCGTTCTGTCGCCATCCAACGCCGATTTCGGCGAACGCTAGAGACGATAAAAGCGCGGAACTTTTCGACAGGACAGTCGAGGCTATCGGATTTGCGCTAAGACATTTCCGTATGGCGATACGGCATGACTTCACGACAATTCCTGTTTGTTTGCCCGGCGCCCCGCGCATGCAATCGAAGGCCGCGGGGCCGGCATGAATCGATAGTTAACGAAGCGGCGAATCTGGCTGCATCGCGCGAATCCTGCCGCGCCTGTCGGCGCTCTTTAAGGCGTGCTTGCGGAGAGCGCTACGCCGGTCGTGGCGACAGCGATGGAATGCGTCCCGGGCACACAGAAATGCAACAGGTCGCGACCTGGAGCCACCGTGCGTTACCCACCGACGGATTCTCCGTCGATTTTGTCATCAAGGAGTTTTTCAATGTACGAGCAGATCAAGAAGCCCATCGCCCTCGCCCTCGGCGCCACCCTGATCGGCGGCCTGAGCCTGTCGGCTTCCGCGTTTGCGATGACCGACCTGTCGCAGGGCTACCTGCTGGGCGCGCAATCGGCCCAATCCGTCGACAAGGCCGGCGCTAAGGCCGTGGCTGCGAAGAAGGTCGAGGGTAGCTGCGGCGGCGACAAGAAGCACGGCGAAGGCGGCTGTGGCGGTGCCAAGAGCGCCGGCAAGCCGATCGCAAAGAAGGCCGGCGAAGGCAAGTGCGGCGAGGGCAAGTGCGGCGGCGACAAGAAGGGGGCGGTCAAGTCCTCCGCCAAGCCGACGGCCAAGAAGGCCGGTGAAGGCAAGTGCGGCGAAGGCAAGTGCGGCGGCTCGGTCTGATCGCAGCGCGATGACGATGAGCCACTCGCGTCCCCTGAAATCGGATGCCGTCGGCCTCGGCCTGCGGCGGGCCCTGCTGGGCCCGCTGCAGTCCGCCGCGGACGGAGATTTCGATTTCCTCGAATGCGCACCGGAAAACTGGATCGGCGTCGGCGGCCGCTACGGCGAAGCCCTGCGCGAACTCAGCGCGCGCCATCCGCTGGTCTGCCACGGCCTGTCGCTGTCGCTGGGCGGCACCGAGCCGCTGGACGAGACCTTCCTCGCCCGGGCCCGCCGTTTTCTCGACGAACACCGCGTCGTCTGCTACAGCGAGCATCTGAGCTATTGCAGCGACGACGGCCACCTCTACGACCTGCTGCCGATTCCGTTCACCGAAGAAGCCGTGCGCCACGTCGCCTCGCGCGTCCGCCGCACCCAGGACCTGGTCGGGCGCCGGATCGCGATCGAGAACGCCTCCTACTACGCCGCACCGCACCAGGAGATGAGCGAGATCGAGTTCACCCTCGCCGTGCTCGCCGAAGCCGACTGCGATCTGCTGCTGGACGTCAACAACGTCTACGTCAACTCGATCAACCACCGCTACGATGCGCGCGCCTTCCTCGCCGCGATGCCGGCCGAACGCATCGCCTACCTGCACGTCGCCGGCCACTACGACGAAGCCGAGGACCTGAAGGTCGACACGCACGGCGCGCCGGTCAAGGACGCGGTGTGGTCGTTGCTCGGCGAGGCTTACCGCGTGTTCGGCCAACGCCCCACCCTGCTCGAACGCGACTTCAACTTCCCGCCCTACGAAGAACTGCTCGGCGAACTCGGCCAGGTGCGCCGCCTCCTCGCCGAGGCCGCGCCCGCCGCGGCCCGCCGCGCCCGCGGCTGAGTCCAGGCACCGCCCATGAACGACGCTCCTTCGCGCCTGCGCGCGCAACAATTCGAATTGACCCGCCACCTGCGCGACCTGCAGGCCAGTCCGGCCCCGGCCGGCCTGGAAGACCGCCGCCTGGGCATCTACCGCGACCTGTTCTTCAACAACATCGAAGGCCTGCTGGCGGGCAACTTCCCGGTCATCAGCCGGCTGCTCGGCGACGAACGCTGGCCGCGCCTGGTGCGCGACTTCTACCGCGACCATCGTTGCCGCACCCCGCTGTTTCCTGAGATCGCGCGCGAGTTCATGCGCTATCTGGAGCAGCGCGACGCCGTCGGCGACCCGCCGTTCCTGACCGAGCTGGCGCATTACGAATGGGTCGAACTGGCCCTGCAACTGAGCGAAGCGCAGCCCCTGCGCGACGACGCCGGCATCGCCGACGCGGACCTGCTGGAGCACGCACCGCAGTTGTCGCCGCTGGCCTGGCCCCTGGCCTACGCCTGGCCGGTGCACCGCATCGGCCCCGGCTTCGTCCCCGAGCACGCGCCGCAGACGCCCAGTCTGCTGTTGCTGCGCCGCGAGGCCGACGGCAAAGTCCGGTTCTCCGAGCTCAGCCCGCTGGCCTATCGCCTGGTCGAACGCATCGGCGAAGCGCCGCAGCTGACCGCGCGCGAACAACTCGCCGCCCTGGCCGCCGAAGCCGGCAGCGACGACCCGGCCGCGTTCCTCGAACTCGGCCACGGCCTGCTGCGGACGATGCGCGCCAATGCAGTGATCTACGTCGCTGCGGCGAATGCCTCGGCCTGATCGCTACATCTCGCCGGCGCGAATGCCGGTGCCTACGACTCAACTATTTGGAGCACATCATGTCGCTGTCTCTGCTGAATCCCTGCGTCGCCCTGCGCGACCGCCTGGACGGCGTCGGCACCTGGCTGGCGCCGGTGGGCTTGCGCCTGATCCTGGCCTGGGAGTTTTTCGAATCGGGGCGCGAGAAGCTCCATGGCGAGAACTGGTTCGGCGAGATCATGGCCCAGTTCCCGTTCCCGTTCGACCGCGTGCCGGCCACGCTGAGCTGGTCGCTGGCGACCTGGTTCGAACTGCTCGGCGCGATCGCGCTGTTGCTCGGCCTGGCCACCCGGTTCGCCGCCGCCTCGCTGTTCGTGCTGACCGTGGTCGCCACCGCCGCCGTGCACTGGCCGCAGGACTGGATGGGCCTGGCCCAGCTCGCCCAGGGCTATGCGATCAGCGACAGCGGCGGCGGCAACTACAAGCTGCCGCTGATCTTCCTGGTCATGCTGTGGCCGCTGATTCTCGGCGGCCCCGGGCGCCTGAGCCTGGACGCCTGGCTGGCGCGGCGCACGGCGCTGCCGGCGACCGCCGCGCAAGCCGATTTGTTCGGTTGGGGCCTGGTCCTGGCGCCGTTCGGCCTGCTCGTGGCGATGCTGCTGCCGGCGCCGGGCCTGGCCCTGGCCGGACTCGGCATTTTGGCTCTGGTCGGGGGCGCGCGCCGCCTTCGTGGTCATTCGCGCCGGTCCTGATTTCGTTCTTTCGTCGCCAGCGATCAGGTGGCCCATACGCTTACCCGCAAATCGACGAGATTCGGTCCGGCATGGAAAGAGGCCTGCGCTGAGTGCAGGCCTCTTGAGGCGTCGCGACGGAACGATCGCGGCGGACCCCATCCCCGCATCCCGAGCAGGCTTAGTGGGTCTGCGCTCCCCCACCTTGGTTGCCCGCGGTGCCGGTACCGGTCGCGCCGCTTCCCGTGCCACTCGATGGCGGCGCCGACGTGCCCGGTAGGGTGCCGGTGCGGGGCTGGCCAGCGCTGGCGCCGCGCTGGCTGGCCTGCCCTTGGCCCTGGCTGCCCTGCCCGGCCTGCGGGCCGCTGCCGGTTTCGTTGTGGCGGTCGCCGCCGTGGTCCGAACCTGTGCGTCCGCCTCCACGCACGCGGATGCGGTTGTCGACGTCCTTGACCCCGCTGCAGGCGTCGGCGATGTCTTCGGCGCGGTGTTTCATCCAGCGCTGGTCGACTTCGCCTTCGAGCACGATACGCCCGTTCTCGCAGCGCACTTCGATATCGCTGGCGTCGATCAGCTCGTCTTCGGTCAGGCGCTCGTTGAGGTCTTCGGTAATGCGCTCGTCGGAGCGGGTGTAACGGCTGGGGCCGCGGCCGCGTTGGCTGGCCACGCCCTGTTCGCGGTAGGCGCCGGGATTGGCGTCGAAACCGGAGCCGTAGGCCGAGGCCGAGAAGCCGCTGCGATCGGCATAACCCGACGAACGACCGTAGCCCTGACCGTAGCCGCGACCGCCGCGGTCGCTGTAGGAGCGGTCTTCGCCGCCGCCACGGGTTTGTTGCGGGCGGTGTTCGCTGTAGTCGTACAGGCCTTCGCGGCCGCCGCGGCCGGCGCTTTCGCCGCCGTAGCTGGGTCCGAAGCGCGAGTAGCCGCCGCGGCTGCCGCCGAAGCGCGAGCCGCGCGAGGTGCCGGGGGCATCGCCGCGGTCGTCTTCCCAGCCCACGCTCTGGCTGCGTTCGTCGAAGCCGCTGGCGCGCCAGCCGCTGTCGTAATAGGCGCGTTCGATATCGGGGCCATGGGCGCCGTACAGGCTGCGTTCGCCCGAGTGCGAGCGGCTGGAGCGGGCCTGATCCTGGCCGCGGTCGTCGCGCCAGCCGCGGCCGTAGTCTTCGCGGCCATCGTGCTGTCGTCCGTAGTCCTGGCGACCCGAGTCGTAGCCGCTGGCATGGCCGTATTCGCGTCCGCGCTCGGGCATGTAGCCGCCACCGCGCTCATGGCCGTGGCGGTCGGCGCCGCGGGTGCTCAGCTCGTCCCAATCGCGGCCGGACGAACCGGTGCTCGGGCCGGCGGCGTAGTCGTCGCCGTCATCGTAATCGCCGCGCGATCCGGCCTGCTGCGAGCGGGGCCGCTGCTGCTGCGCTTCGCGCCCGTAAGGATCGCGGCCACGCTCGCCACGATTGCGTTCGCCTTGATGTCTCATGTCGTCGCTCCTGTCGGTGAAGTTGTCGGTCATTTCGTTGAACCATTCGCGGCTCTTTTCCAGAGCCCGGGCACCTAGCCGCAATGCCTCTTCGGCCACGGCCTTCAGCTCGCCGGTCCCCAAGGGATCGTTCTCGCGCTGCTGCTTACGCACTGATGTGTCCTCCGCCGTTGATGTGGATGGTCTGCCCGGTGATGTACGAGGCCTCTTCGCTGGCCAGGAACACGTAGGCCGGTGCGATCTCGCACGGTTGGCCGGGACGCTTGAGCAAGGTGTCGGCGCCGAACTTGGCCACCTCCTCCTCGTCGAAGCTGGCCGGGATCAGCGGCGTCCACACCGGGCCCGGCGCCACCGCATTGACCCGCACGCCGCGACCGGCCACGGCCTGGGCCAGGGAAAAGGTCAGCGCGTGGATCGCGCCCTTGGTGGCGGCGTAGTCGATCAGTTGCTCGTGGCCGCGCACGCCGGTGACCGAGCCGGTGTTGAGGATGCTGGCGCCGCGCGGCATGTGCGGCAGCGCCGCGGTGGCCATGAAGAAGTAGGCGAAGATGTTGGTGCGGAAGGTCCTCTCGATCTGCGCCGGAGTCAGTTGCTCAGGCTCTTCGACCTTGTGCTGCTCGGCGGCGTTGTTGACCAGTACGTCGACGCGGCCGTAGGCCTCGACGGTGCGGCGGACGATCTCGCGGCAGTGCTCCGGGTCGCCGACGTCCCCGGCGATGCGCAGGCATTGTCGGCCTTCCTTGCGCACCAGCCGTTCGGTTTCTTCGGCGTCGCTTTCTTCGTTGAGATAGGCGATGGCGACATCGGCGCCCTCGCGGGCGAAATGCACCGCGACCGCGCGGCCGATGCCGCTGTCGCCGCCGGTGACGATCGCCACTTTGTCCTTCAATCGCTGCGAACCGAGGTAGCTGTCGCGGATGGTCTCGGGCTGCGGCAGCATCGGCTTCTGCTGGCCCGGCTGCTCGTCCTGCGACTGCGGCGGCTGGGGCTGGGTGGTGCTGGCTTCGTTCATGCTCGCGCTCCAGGGGTTGAACGACTGGGAGATGAGATTCCCGATGCGGTGGCGCGCGCGGCCACCGCAACGCGGGAAACAACTGGAACAGCCGCAAGTCGCGTGCCAAGAGCCCGCGAGCGCGCCAGCACGGCGCGAGCGAGGTCGATGAATGGCAGGCGCGCAGGAACTCCTGCGCAGCCCGGCAGAATCTGCGCGGCGCGGGAGCTGGCGCAACGACACCGGCGTTGCATCGCCGCGCCGCGCGCCGGCGCTGGCACGGAGCTTGCTGCGCCCTTCCACGACACCGAACGGAACTGCGCGATGAAACGTCAGATGAGCAAATCGTTAGCGCTGCCGCTCTGCCTGGGCCTGTGCCTGCTGCTCGTGGCCGGCGCCTGCGACCGGCGTCGCAGCCAACCGCCGCAAGAGTCCGACACCCGCGACAGCACGATCGCGCAACCGGGGGCGAACGCGACCGAGGCCGGGCGCGAAACCACCGCACCGGGCAGCGCCTGCACCGGCCTGTCCGGGCCGGCGCTGGAGGACTGCCAGGCGCCCGCGAGCGACACGGCGCGGGCAGCCCCCGCGGTGAGCGCGCCGGCCAAACCGGGGCCGGCCGAATCCCCCCCCCTCCCCCGACCGAGCCCCCGAACCATGAGCCAGTCCAAGCCCAATCCGCCCGCCGGCACGCCCGAAGCGCGTCCCGCCTCGCGCGACAAGCAGCTCGCCGACAGCTTCCCCGCCAGCGATCCGCCATCCACCAGCGCGCCGCAATCCGCCGAACCGGCGCGCAAGCTGCCGCATCTGCTCTTGTATCGCGTGGTCGCCGCCGAGCAGGTCGAGCACGCGTTCGACGATGGGCCCGGATTCGAAGGCGGCCGTTGGACCTCCCCCGGACGGCGCGCGATCTACGCCTCACTGTCGCCGGCCGGCGCGCTGCTCGAGTTCGTTGCCCACCTGGACGGCGATGCGCCGCGCGAATTGCGCATGGCGGTGGCCAGCGTGCCGGCCGACTGCGTGCACCCCTGCGGCGCCGTGCCCGAGGACTGGGATCAGCGGCCGTACCGCGAACACGTGCGCCGGGTCGGCGATTGCTGGCTCGACGCCGGCCCCTCGTTCGGCCTGTTCGTGCCCAGCGCACTGTCGCCGCGCGAACGCAACGTGCTGCTCAACCTCGGCCACGAGGACCGCGACAAGCTCGATGTGTTGTCGGCCGACGTGGTCGCGCTCGACGAGCGCCTGTGCCGGCGCTGACCCCGGCCCGCGCAGCGTCGAACACGCGGGCGCTCACGGCTCCGGTTCGCGCAAGGCCTCGGCCAGCCGGCCGAGGTCTTCGACCAGTTCGGCGTAGCGCCTTTGCCGGCCCGTTCCCGGGGTGCGCAACACCGAGGACGGGTGCCAGGTCGCCAACGCCCGGCAATGCGGTTCCAGTTCGAGCCATTGCCCGCGCTCGCGGCTGAGCCGGAAGCCGCTGCCGAACAGGGTCTGCGCCGCCATCGCACCGAGCGCGACCGCCAACCGCGGACGCACCCGCAGCCACTCGGCCGCGAGCCAGACCCGGCAGGCTTCCTGCTCGCGCGCACTGGCGCGCGTGTGCAGGCGGTCGGGGCCGCGCTGCTCGTACTTGAAATGCTTGACCGCGTTAGTCAGGTACAAGGCCGAGCGCGCCAGCCCGGCGTCGGCCAGCGCCTTGTCGAGCAGGCGTCCGGCCGGGCCGACGAAGGGCTCACCGCGCAGGTCCTCGCGGTCACCGGGCTGCTCGCCGATCAGCATCGCCCGCGCATCGGACGAGCCGCGGCCGAACACGGTCTGGGTCGCGCCGCGCCACAGCGGGCAACGACGGCAGTGCTCGGCCTCGTCGCGGAGATGGCGCAACGAGCCCTTGGGAATTTCGCCGACCGGCTTGGCGAACGGCACCGCCGTGGACAGGTGCGCGCGTCGGGCCGGAGCGCGCCTGGGACCGCCGTCGTCGGGTGCGTTCATCGCCGCCTCGGGTCAACGCCACACGTTGCTGTGCGCGGGAAAATCGGGCCGTTGCGGCGGCAGCACGCAAAACCGCTGCCCGGTCGGCGCCGCCATCACCCACCATTGCTTGACCTGGGCGATGCGCGCCGCGCCGAGTTGCTCCAGGCGCACGACTTCGGCCTCGACGTCGTCGGTCTCGATGTCCAGGTGCATGCGACTGGCGTGTTCGACCGCCTGCACCAGGACGCAGGGCTGGTTTTCATGGGTCAGCAACTGCCGGTACATCGCGTCGCCGCTGCTGTGCAGACGATGGATGCGGCAGCCCAGGGCCTGGGCCCAGAACTGCGCCGCCCAATCGGGGTCGGTGGTTTCGCAATCGATGACCAATTGCGCGAATCGGCTTCTGTGCATGATCGCCTCGCAGGTCGGCGCATACGCGATGCGCGGCCGTTCGGATGGAGGCCGCGAACCTGCGCGCCCATGGCTGCGAACGCCCGCAACCGCGCCGGCCACGGCCCTGCCCGCCTTCGCGCCGTTTATGCGTTCTGACCAACGATGGAACGGGCAACCGCTATAAAGCAAACCCTGTGCCAGCCCGCGCCGCATGGCGCTCGCTTGCGCGGACTTGCGCGAACGCACGGACAAAACGTGGCGGACTGCGCAGATCGTCGCAACCCAAGCGCCTCGTGGTGCGCAAAGGACGCGTTCGTGACGGCGGCGCGACCATCGTGAGATAGCGACATACGGCCTCCGGCGGCCGTTTGCGCCGGCATCGAAGAGGAGAAACGGCATGATCGGCATCCTCGTTTGGCTCGCGATAGGCGCCCTGGTCGGCTGGATCGGCAGCCGCGCCATGCGCAACGCAGCGCCGCCCCACACCGCGCAGCACATCGCGGTCGGAATCGCCGGCGCGATCGCCGGCGGCTGCGCCGCACGCTTGCTGGGCATCAGCCAACTCGATCGCGGCGATCTCAGTCTGGCCGGTTTGACGCTTAGCCTGCTTGGTGCGATCGTCTCGCTCGGCATTTACAGTCTGTTCCACAGCCCCAGCCGGGCCCGCTGAACACGCCTTGCGCACGGCCACGAAGCGGCCTGGGCGGTGTCGCAACCGCGCCGAGCCGCGCGCCGACTCGGCCCGCGCCGGTCGCCGCCCTGCCGAATCGCGGCGAAATTTGTTCGCGCAAGGAAAATACTTCCGGTCGCGGCGAATGCCTTGCGCGGATTCCGACGCGCGGGCCGGACCGTATCCGGCGGGAGGCGCCGGCCTTGCCGAATGAGCCGTCGCCCAAACCGCGCGGTGGTGCGGCATCGGCCGGTTTCCGCGTCGGCTCGGCGGGAAAACGTCCGCGCGGGCCCGCTGGCGGCGAAGGCCGGGCTTGGCCGAATCGCGCCTGACCGGCGGACGACGGCCACGTCCGCGGACGCGCCGCTGGCATGCGCCTTGCTTCGATGGAGAGTGACAGCCCGCAACGACAGCACCGATCGACAGCCGCCGCCAGCGACACACCCGCCGCCCATGCGCCGCCGAGGAGGACGCCATGAACGACGCGCTCGAACTTGCCCTGGATCAGCTGGACCGGATCGTCGCCGGCTGGACCGAATCGCCGCCCGATTCGCAGACCCTGGAACGCGAATTCGGCCTCGCCATCGAGGCCGTGCTCGCTCACGCCGATCGCGACGAATACGACTATGTCGGTGCGCGCATCCGCTTCATGCTCGACAGTCGCCTCGGGCCGCCCGTCCCACGCCCGTCCTTGCATTGAACCGCCGGGCGAGCGCGCCAAGCAGACCGCCCGGAGCACTCGCCTCGAACTCAGCCGGAGAGTCCGCCATGCACGATGATCCGCAACGACGCAGCGATGAGGACCGCCATCGCATCGGCTCGGAACCGCGACACGACCCGCGCTATAGGATCGTGCGCTGGGCGGTCGGCGAATGCCGCCCGCGCGAAATCGCAGCCGTAGCAGCGGTCGGCTATGCGGCCGAGACGGTCGAACGTCGTCGGCGCGGCGGCTGAGCCATGGCCCCGGCCCTGCTCGACCGGCTCGACCGCGGGGATAGTCCGGCTCTGCGCACAGCGCGCATCCTGGCCTTCGTCGCCAAATACCGCCACATCGGCGCGTTCTCGGAATTCGACGTCGCCGCCGGGCGCGGCCTGTCGGAACACGCGCAAGCGCAGGCCTCCGGCGAACGCCGCGACGGCGAGGCCTTCGTCCACGACCTGGAGTCGCTGGGGCCGGCCTTCATCAAGCTCGGCCAGGCGCTCTCGACCCGCCCCGACCTGTTGCCGGAGGACCTGCACCGCGCACTGGAACGGATGCAGGACCGGGTGACCGAACAGATCCCGTTCCCACAGGTTCGCGAGCTCGTCGAAGAGCGCTTGCGGGTGCGTCTGACCAAGGCATTCATGCGCTTCGACCCGGAACCGATCGGCCGCGCCTCGCTGGCGCAGGTGCATCGCGCGACCTTGCGCGACGGCCGCGAAGTCGCGGTCAAGTTGCAGCGGCCCGGCATCGAGGCGGTGATCGGAACCGATCTGGATATCCTCGCCCGCCTCGCCTACACCGCCGACCGGGTCACCGCGACCGGGCGGCGCATGCATTTCGCCGACTGGCTCGACGAGTTCCGCCGCGCGCTCTACACCGAATTGGACTACTGCGCCGAAGCGCGCAACCTCGAGCGTTTCGCTTCGCACCTGGCCCGCTATCCGGATCTGTACGTGCCGCAGCCGGTGTGGAGTCTGTGCGGGCCGCGCATCATCACCATGGAACTGGTGCGTGGGCGCAAGGTGATCGACCTGTCCGGGCTGCTGCGCACCGAGCACGAGTACGCACCGCTGGCGGTAGCGCTGTTGCGCGGGTACCTGGATCAGGTGTTCCTGCACGGCGAGATCCACGCCGATCCGCATCCGGGCAACATTCTGCTGGCCGAGGACGGGCGCCTGGCGGTGCTCGACCTGGGCATGATCGTGCACGTACCGCCGCAACGCCGCGACCGCCTGCTGAAGCTGATGCTGGCCGCGGTCGACGGTCGCGGCGAGGACGCGGCGGCCGAGACCATCGCCATCGGTACGCGCCTGGAATCCTTCGACGAAGTCCGCTACCGGCGCGAGATCGGCCATCTGGTCGGCCGTTATGCGGCGCAGCAGTCCAGCGCCGAACTCGCCGAAGGCACCTTGTTCATCGAAGTGGTGCGGGTCGCGGTGGCCTGCGGCCTGCGGCCGCCGCCGGAACTGGGCCTGCTCGGCCGCACCCTGCTCAACCTGCAGGCGGTAGCGCATGCGCTGGCGCCCGACCTCGACATCCAGGAGGTGGTCCGCCCGCACCTGGAGTTCGTCATGCTCGGCCGCCTGCGCCATTCGCTGTCGGCGCCGGGGCTGGCGACCGAGGCACTGGAGCTGCAGGGCCTGGTGCGCGACGCGCCGCGCAAGCTGTCCGCGCTGCTGTCGCTATTGGCCGAAAACCGCATGCAAGTGTCGGTGGCGGGGCTGGAGGAGTCGCGGCTGATGGAAAGCCTGCAGAAGATCGCCAACCGGATCAGCACCGGGGCGATCGCCGCCGCGCTGATCATCGCCTCGGCGGTGATGATGCGCATCGACACGCCGCACCGCTTGCTCGGCTATCCGGCGTTGGCGCTGGTGCTGTTCCTGTTCGCCTGCGTGCTCGGCGTCGGCCTGGTGGTCAGCGCCCTGCTCAGCGACCGCAAGGCGCCGTCGCGCAAGCACAACACGCCGCCGTGACCGTGATGCTCCGCTCCGCTCCGCCGACCGGCCGGTCGGCCGGCGATCGTTCCGTCGCGAAGGCATCCTCGCACGGGCTCCGCACCGCATCGGCCGTTTCGTGAGCCGCCAGCCATCGTCAACGCCACAGGAGCCGAACGTGCCCCCGATCGATCCGCAAACCGCACTCGAAACCGCGCTGCGCGAGACGCTGGAACTGCAACACAAATGCCTGGGCCTGTACGAACAGATCGAAGGTCTCAGGGGCGAATGCCTGGCCTATCAGCTGATGGCCGAGTCCCTGCTGGAAACCGCCGCGCAAGGCGCCGCCGCGCGTTCGGTGGCGACGCTGCAGGTGCTCGAAGCAGGCCATCTGGCGACCAGTGGCACGCTGTACCGGCGCGGCTTCGCCCGCGTCCGCGCCTCGTTCCAGAGCCGCCTGCCCCGCCCGGTCGCGATGCAGGGCAGCGGAGCCTGAGCCCTTGCAGTCGCAGGGCAGCGGGCCGGCGCCGGGTCGAATGCTGACGCACACGGACGAAAGCGGCGCGGCCGACGCCCAGTGACGCGGCCGATGGTCGCCCGGCGCGAGGCAGCGGCCGGCTTCAGGTCGAGCGCTGCGCGCACTGCGGCGGCGGTGGCGGCTTACGCCGCTCCTACAGCGGCAAGTCGCAGGCCCCATGGGGCCGCCGGAGGCGGTCACGGCCGGCCGAGATTGCGCAGCACTTCGTCCAGGCTGGCCGCGGCAGCGGCCGCCGCGCCGCTGGGACGACGGCTCAGGCGCTGCTGCACCTCGCGCCGCACTTCCGCGGGCAGCGGTTCGAATTCCTCGACCTGGCCCGCCAGCAAGGCGGCGACTGCGACGCCGTCGCGGAAGGCGATGCGCGCTCCGGGAATGCGCGCCACCTTGGCCCCGGCCAGGACGCTGCCGGTCAGGTTGAGCGGATCGGCCGCGGACACGCAGACGATTTCGCCGTCGTGCTCGCGCTGGCGTACTTTGCGCAGCGCCGCAACGGCATCGGGCAAGGCGAACTGTTCGCCGCTCATGCCGGCGACGAAACGCCCGCCACGAATCTCGCCGCGCGCTTCCAGGCGCCGATACACGCGCAGCAGATCGCGCCATGGCGGCAGCCAGCCGGCCTCGCGCTGGATCAGGCGCCAGAACACCACGCCATAGCGCTCCAGCAGCCGCCAGGCGATGTGCTCGACCGCTTCGGCGCGGCGCGCGGCGGCTTGCGCCGGCCCGCCTTCGTCGGTGCCCCCGTCGAAGGCATCGTGCTGCGGCCGGGCCAGGGACCAGCGCCCGGCATCCTGCAAATCCGTCAGCAGCGCCCGCCGGCGCCGGCTGCCGTGGGTCGAGGCGCGCTTGGACGCAGGTACCAGCAGGCCGCGCAGGCCGGCGAAGCTGTCGCAGGTGATGCGGCCGCGCACCACCAGTTCGCCCAGCGCTTCTTCCAGTTCGGTGCGCAACAGGTGCGCGGCGCGCTCGAGTTCGTCGAAGAACGAAGCGCCGCGCGCCTGCAGTACCTCGAGCACGCGCTGCGCGCGCGAGGACACCGGCGCCGGGTCGCTGCCCGCCTCGGCGCTGAGCCGCCAATCGCCGAGTGCGCGCCGCGGCAGCAGCACGATCGGGGTCTGGCGCACGCTGGGCACGCCCTGCGGCGCGCTGTCGGCACCGGCGGCCTGCGGGCGCAGCCGGGCCCAGGTGATGCGGCCGGCCGCGCACAGCTCGTCGAGCCAGTTGGAATCGTAGTCGGCCACGCGCGCCGGCAGCAGTTCGCTTTCCCACACCGAGGCCGGCGCTTCGAAACCCTCCAACTGCTCCAGCACCGCGCGCAAGGCCTGCGGCCCGTGCATGCGCTCGGCTCGGCTCAGATGCTGCCAGTCGAACGCGAAGCGGGCGAAATCGCGCGGCTCGACCGGCTCGATCTCGCGCCGCAGGCGGCCGACCGTGTAGCGGTGGATGCGCGCCAGCAGATGCCGCTCGCACCATTCCTCTTCGCCGCCGAGCAGGCTGTCGCGGCCGAACCGGCCGCGCATCGCATACCCTTCGCTTTCCAGCCGCACCAGGGCCAGATCGATCTCGCCGCGCGGGCGCCGCGCATCGGCGGCCAGCGCGGTCGCGGTGGTCGGGCCCAGCGCGGTCAGGCGCGCGCGCAACAGTTCGGTCAATGCGTCTTCGCTGCTCCAGGCCACGGCCAGGAATTCGGCCGGCACTGTCACCGCGGTGTCCATCGCTGCCTGCGGGAATACCGCCTGCGCCTGCGGCAGACACTCGGTCGCCACCCACCAACCGGGCGCATCGTCCGCACCCGGCAAACGCAAGGCCGTGGCGCGGCCATCGCCCGCCAACGTCGCCAGCCGATCGTTCCAGGCATGCGCCTGGGCCTCCTCGGCGGTAACGAAGCCCAGGCCCATCAGCGCCTCGTGCATCTCGTCGGCATCGCGCACTTCCGGCCAGGCCTCTTCGCGCACCGCCTCGATCGCCTGCGGATCGAGCCGGCCGAGATCGCCGGCGCCCTCGGCCTCGGCATAACGCCGCGCCATCACCGCCTGGGTGCGGCGCTCTTCCAGCGGCGCGTCGTCGAGGAAGGCGTAGGGACGCGCATTGATCGCCTCGGCGGCGATCGGCGACGGCGCGGCCACGTCGCGGCCGATCACCCGCACCTGCCCCGCTTCCAGCCGCTGCAGCAGGCGCAGCCAGCCGGCGCTGTCCATCGCCTCGTACAGGCAGTCGTGCAGGGTCTGCGCGACCAGCGGATGGTCGGGCACCTCGCGCTCGCCGGCCAGGTTCTCGGCGCAGGCGACCTGATCGGGGAACACCGTCGCCAGCAGGTCTTCGCTCTTCATGCGTTGCAGCTGCGGCGCGACCTTGCGCCCGCCGACGAAGCGCGGCAGCGCCAGCGCGGTGGTCGCGTTCCAGCGCCAGCGCACCGGGAACAGCGGCGCGTCCAGCAGGGCCTGGGTCAGCACGTCGAGCGCGCTGGCCGAATGCAGGTAGCGCGCGACCTCTTCCAGCGCAAAGCTGTGGCTGGTCGACAGCGACAGCACGATCGCGTCCTCGGTCGCCGCCGCCTGCAGTTCGAAATTGAACTTGCGGCAGAAGCGCTTGCGCAGCGCCAGGCCCCAGGCGCGGTTGATCCGGCTGCCGTAGGGCGAATGGATCACCAACTGGGTGCCGCCGGATTCGTCGAAGAAGCGCTCGAACACCAGCGTCTCCTGGCTCGGCACCACGCCAAGCGCGGCGCGGGTGCGGCCCAGGTAATCGACCAGCTGCAGGGCGCTCTCGCCGTCGCAGGCGTAGCGCTGCTGCAGCAAGCGCGCGGCGGCCGCGGCGTCGGCGCTTTCGCCGAGCGCGGCATCGACGCCGGCGCGCAGGCGCGACACTGAGTGCGAGAGTTCGTCGCTGCGTCCCGGCGCTTCGCCGAGCCAGAACGGGATGTTCGGCGGTTGGCCGTGCGCGTCCTCGACCCGCACCCGCCCGGGCTCGACGCGCAGGATCTTGTAACTGGCGTTGCCGAGCTGAAACACGTCGCCGGCCAGGCTCTCGATAGCGAAGTCTTCGTTGACCGTGCCGATGCTGTGCGCCTCCGGCTCCAGCAGCACCGCGTAGTCGCCGGTGTCGGGAATGGTGCCGCCGGACATCACCGCGGTCATGCGGCTGCCGCGGCGCGCGCGCAGGCGGCCGTGCACGGCGTCGCGGTGGAGGTAGGACGAACGCGGGCCGCGCCGGGTGCTGAAGCCGTCGGCCAGCATGCGCACGATCGCGTCGAAGTCGGCGCGGCTCAGCCCGGCATAGGGCCAAGCGCCGCGCAGGCACTGGTACAGCGCGTCCTCGCGCCATTCCTGCGCCGCGACTTCGGCCACGATCTGCTGCGCCAGCACGTCCAGCGGCGCGCGCGGAATCTGCAGCGCATCCAGCTCGCCGCGCCGCACGCTGTCGAGCAGGGCCACGCATTCGACCAGATCCTCGCGCGACTGCGGGAACAGGCGCCCCTTGGGCACGCCGCCGACGTGATGGCCGGCGCGGCCGACCCGCTGCAGGAATGCGGCGATCGAACGCGGCGAGCCGAGCTGGCAGACCAGATCGACGTCGCCGATGTCGATGCCCAGTTCCAGCGACGCGGTCGCGACCAGCACGCGCAGTTCGCCGCGCTTGAGCCGCTGCTCGGCATCCAGGCGCAGCTCGCGGGCGAGGCTGCCGTGGTGGGCGGCGACCGCTTCCTTGCCCAGGCGCTCGCCGAGGTGGCGCGCAGCGCGCTCGGCCATGCGCCGGGTGTTGACGAACACCAGCGTAGTGCGATGCTCGCGCGCCAGCGCGGCCAAGCGCTCGTAGACCTCGTCCCATTGCTCGTGCGACATCACCGCGCTCAGCGGCGAGCCCGGCAGCGCCAGCGCCAGATCGCGCCGCTTGGCGTAGCCGATGTCGATCACCCGGCAGTCCGGCACGCCGTCGGCGCCGACGCGCTGGCTTCCGACCAGGAAGCGCGCGACTTCGTCGATGGGTTTCTGCGTCGCCGACAGGCCGATCCGCTGCGGCCGCGCGCCGCACAGCGCGCCCAGGCGCTCCAGGCTCAGGCTCAGATGGCTGCCGCGCTTGTCGTCGGCGACGGCGTGGATTTCGTCGACGATCACCGTGCGCACCGCGCCGAGCATGGCCCGGCCGGACTCGGAACCGAGCAGTACGTACAGCGATTCGGGGGTGGTGACCAGAATGTGCGGCGGCTTGCGCCGCATCGACTGGCGCTCGCCGGCCGAGGTGTCGCCGGTGCGCACCGCAGTGCGGATGCCGGGGTCGCCCAGGCCCATCGCCTGCAGCGCCGCGCCGATCCCGGCCAGCGGCGCCTCCAGATTGAGGTGGATGTCGTTGGACAGCGCCTTCAGCGGCGAGACGTAGACCACCGCGACCTCGTCGCGCAGCCCCTGCTCCAGGCCTTCGCGGACCAGGGCATCGATCGCGGCCAGGAACGCGGTCAGGGTCTTGCCCGAACCGGTCGGCGCCGCGACCAGGGTGTCGCCGCCGGTGCGGATCGCCGGCCAGGCCAGGGCCTGGGCGCCGGTCGGCGCCGCGAAGGCCGCGCGGAACCAGGCCGCGACTGCGGGATGGAAGGCGTCGAGCACGGCGGCGTCGATGGCCGCGGCGGCAGGGGCTGCGCTGTCGGGAATATCGCTGTCGGAAACCATGCGTTCGCCGCGTCGCCGCGGCCCGGTGAGGACGGAGCGGGCCGAGGACGGCCCACGGGAGCAAACTGGCTGGAGCGGACTGCTAGTAGCGGCTGCGTGCGGCGAACTTGCGGGACCGAGCGGCCGGATCCGGTTGCGCGGTCGAACTCCACGACCGGATCGGCTGCAGCGTAGCGCCGCCCTTCCGGCGGAGCGGCGGGTCGGCTGAGGAAGCATCCCCGCCCCGCTCAACATTGGGCCGATTCTGCGCCGCAAAACCGCCGCCGCTGCCAGCCGGCCGACACCGCTGAACGGTTCAGCGCCGGCCCTGGTGAATCCGGCTTGACCTTCCCATCATGGGAAGCCCAAGACTGCCTCGCAATCCGAACCGTCAGCGAAGGACCCTGCGATGCCATCCGCCGCGAACCCCACCGTCACCGCCACGCCGGCCGGCACCCACGCCGCCGCCCCCACCGTCCGCCTGCGCTTCGGCGTAGCCGGCATGACCTGCGGCTCGTGCGTGGCGCGGATCGAAAAAGCCTTGCGCGCGATGCCCGGCGTCAGCGAGGCCAGCGTCAACTTGGCCACCGAAACCGCCGAGCTAGCCTCCGCCGGCCCCGTCTCAGCCGTTGAGATCGAACGCGCGGTGGCCGCGGCCGGCTATTCCGTGACCCGCGACGAAACCGAACTGGCGCTGCGCGGCATGACCTGCGGCTCCTGTGTGAGCCGGATCGAGAAAGCCCTGAACGCCGTACCCGGCGTGCTGTCCGCCGAGGTCAACCTGGCCACCGAGCGGGCCCGGGTGCGGCACTTCGGCGGGCTCGATCCTGCGACGCTGATCGCCGCGGTCGAGCGCGCCGGCTACGCCGCCGCCCTGACCGATGCCGATGCCGATGCGGCCGATGGCGACTCCGGCGCCGCGGCGGCGGGCAGCGGCGAGGCCGCGCCGCGCGCGCCGCTGAGCCGCGAGACCCGGCACCTTTGGCTGGCCGCGGCGCTGACCCTGCCGCTGGTGCTGCCGATGGCCGGCCTGCTGTTCGGCCAGCACTGGATGCTGCCGGGCTGGCTGCAGTTGGCCCTGGCGACGCCGGTGCAGTTCTGGCTCGGCGCGCGCTTCTACCGGGCCGGCTGGCATGCGCTGCGCGCCGGCAGCGGCAACATGGACCTGCTGGTCGCGCTCGGCACCAGCGCCGGCTACGGCCTCAGCCTCTACCACCTGTGGCGCGGCGACAGCCAGGCGCTGTACTTCGAGACCTCGGCGGTGATCGTCACCCTGATCCTGCTCGGCAAATGGCTGGAAGCGCGCGCCAAGCGCCAGACCACCGCGGCGATCCGCGCCCTGCAGGCATTGCGGCCGGCGCGGGCGCGGGTGTTGCGCGACGGGGTCGAACGCGAGCTGCCGATCGCGCAGTTGCAGGTCGGCGACCTGGTCGTGGTCCTGCCCGGCGAACGCATCGCTGCCGACGGCCGCATCCGCGAAGGCCGCAGCCATGTCGACGAATCGCTGATCACCGGCGAATCGCTGCCGGTACCGCGCCACGAAGACGAGCGAGTGACCGGCGGCGCGATCAACGGCGAAGGCCGCCTGATCGTCGAGACCCTGGCGGTCGGCGCGGAAACCGCACTGGCGCGGATCATCCGTCTGGTCGAGGACGCGCAATCCAAGAAGGCGCCGATCCAGCGCCTGGTCGACCGGGTCAGCGCGGTGTTCGTGCCGGTGGTGATCGCGCTGGCCCTGATCACGCTGCTGGCCTGGGGGCTGGGCACGGGCGACTGGAACCAGGCCATCCTCAATGCGGTGGCGGTGCTGGTGATCGCCTGCCCCTGCGCCCTGGGCCTGGCCACGCCGACTGCGATCATGGCCGGCACCGGCGTGGCCGCGCGCGCCGGCCTGCTGATCAAGGACGCCGAAGCGTTGGAGATCGCCCACCGCATCGACACCGTCGCCTTCGACAAGACCGGCACCCTGACCGAAGGCCGGCCGGTACTGGCCGAATGGATCGCCGTCGACGGCGACCGCGATGCGCTGCTGGCCCAGGCGGCGGCGTTGCAGCGCGGCAGCGAACACCCGCTGGCGCGCGCCACCCTGGATCGCGCCGGCGGTCTGCGCCTGCCCGAGGCGACGCAATTGCGCGCGGTGCCCGGACGCGGCCTGCGCGGCCGCATCGGCGGACGCGACCTGTTGCTCGGCAGCGGCCGCATGCTGGCCGAGGCCGGGGTCGCTGCCGACGCGCTGGCCGATGCCGCGCAACGCCTGGCCGACAACGGCCACAGCGTGTCCTGGCTGGCCGCCGACGACGCGCACGGCCGGCAGCTGCTCGGCGTGCTCGGCTTCCGCGATGCGCCGCGGCCGCAGGCGCGTGCGGCGATCCAGCGCCTGCATGCGCTGGGACTGCGCACGGCGATGATCTCCGGCGATCACCTCGGCGCGGCGCAGGCGATCGCGCGCGACCTGGGCATCCAGGAGGTGCGCGCCGAAGTCCTGCCGGAACAGAAGGCCGAAGCGGTCGCGCAGTTGCGCCGCGACGGCGCGGTGGCGATGGTTGGCGACGGCGTCAACGACGCCCCGGCGCTGGCCGCGGCCGACGTCGGCATCGCCATGGGCAGCGGCACCGACGTGGCCATGCAGGCGGCCGGCATCACCCTGATGCGCGCCGAACCCGGGCTGGTCGCCGATGCGATCGACATTTCCCGCCGCACCACGCGCAAGATCCGCCAGAATCTGTTCTGGGCCTTCGGCTACAACGTCGTCGGCATCGCCCTGGCCGCGTTCGGCTGGCTGGACCCGATCGTCGCCGCGGCGGCGATGGCGTTCTCCAGCGTGAGCGTGCTGGGCAATACCTTGTTGCTGCGCCGCTGGCGCCCGTCGACGCCGTCGAAGATCCAAACAGGAGCCGCCGCATGAGCCGCACCGCCCGCCCCGCGCCTCCGCCCGAATTGGCCCAGGCCAAGGCCGAAGGCCTGCACAACATCGGCGAAGCCGCCGCGCTCAGCGGCGTCAACGCCAAGATGATCCGCCACTACGAAAGCATCGGCCTGATTCCGCCCGCCGGCCGCAGCGTCGCCGGCTACCGCCTGTACAGCGACAGCGACCTGCACCGGCTGCGCTTCATCAAGCGTTCGCGCACGCTGGGGTTCTCGATGCGCCAGATCGAAACCTTGCTCGGCCTGTGGGACGACCGCGGCCGCGCGAGCGCCGAGGTCAAGCAACTGGCGCAGGCGCATGCGCGCGAGCTCGGCGAGAAGATCCGCGAAATGCAGGCCATGCAGCGCACTCTGGAAGCCCTGGCCGAGCGCTGCCATGGCGACGACCGGCCGGACTGTCCGATCCTCGACGACCTGGCGGCGGATTGCTGCGGCAAGGCCAAACCCTGAGGTTCCGCCAGGAGCGGCGTAAACCGCGCCCCACTGAAGCGGCGTACGCACACAGCGTCCGGCCGAAGACCGCAGGCGCACGGTGCCCAGCGTCTGTCCGGGCGCTGGATATCGCACGACGAACATCGCTTCGGTTGTCGCGGCTCGTGCCGCAGCTACCGGGCTCGGGCGGCCGCGAAACCAAAAGGACCGCACGCGGGAGGCGTCCGATCCTCAGGTGCCGCCCGCAGCACCGGCCGGCGGCGCGGTTTCAGGCGCGCCGCTCCAGCGCCGCCAAGGCCTGACGGGTTTCCTCCCCGTCGCGCCGCCCCATCGCTTCGGCGATGTCGGCCAGCCAACGGTTCGCCGGCGCTTCGCCGTCGCGGCTCAGGCGCCGCCGGTACTCCGGCACCAGCTTCGCCAGTTCCTCGCGCAACCGCTGCGCACGCTCGTCGTACTGGCGGATCAGCGCATGCTCGTCGGCATCGTCGATCGCGCCGGCTTCGCGCAGAGCGCGAACGCGCTGCAACCAGTCCTCGCGACGGCCGTCGATGTCCACGCTCGCGGCTCAGCGGAAACCGAGTTCGTAGGCGGCGCCGAACACGTTCTTGGCCACCTCGGGCAAGTCCGAATCCTGCGCTGCATCGTTGGCCAAGCCGAGGTACTGAGTTGCCGCATCGGCGACGAAATCGCCCAGCATGCCGCCGAGTTCGCGCCCGATCATGGTCCCGAGCGGTCCGGCGATCGAACCCAATCCTGCGCCCAACGCCTGGCCGATGCCGCTGGCGAAATCCCCGAACAAAGACATGGCGAGCTCCTTCCCGTGGGTGACGCCGCCCAGTCTCCCCGCGCAGCGACCCCGGTCAATCTGGGAATGACCCTAGGAAAATCATAAACAGGGCCAGGGGCGCCCATTGGGGAAGGAGCACCGCAAGCCGCGACCGCGGACCGGCATGCGACGCCCGGGCGCCGCGACAGCAGCAACGACAGCGCGGGCAACAGCGAATTCCCCTGCCCCTCTTTTCAAGGAAGGGGGAACGGCAAGAGCTCTTGCAGGAGCGGCGTAAGCCGCGACTGCCGAAGCGAGGCTTCGACAGCGCAGCATCCGAAGCCAGCCACGCTTCGGCAGCACTGTCCGATGGTCGCGCACTTCGGAGTGCTACGCTCGCGTGCGCCACTGCGCCGGGTCGCGGCGTGCGCCGCACCTACAGGCGCGGCAGCCGCGTCGCTTCAGAACGACCAAGTCAGCGCCAGCGCCACGCGTCCGTCGGCCAAGCGCGCATCGTCCAGCGCTTCGGACAACTCCGGGCCGTAGCTGGAGGTGTCGGTGTACTGCAGCTGCGCCTGCACCGGGCCGAACTCTCGGGTCACGGCGATCAGATAGTCCTGGTAGCTGTCGCCGGCTGCGTCTTCCAGGTCGTAATGGCCGACCTGCACCTTGAGCCCGAAACCGCTCTCGCCCAGCGGCCATTCGCCGCCGGCGTTCCAGTAATAGCCCTTGCCGCCGAGGCCGAAGATGTCCGGCGAATAGGCCAGGCCGACGTGGTAGTGCTCGGCGAAGCCCAGGGTCGCTTCGAGTTCGGTGTAGTCGTAGTCGTAGCCGCGGCGGGCGCCCGGATAGGCGGCGCGGGTCAGGACCACATCCAGGTCCAGCCCGGGACGCAGTTCTCCGGCCCAGCCGAGGTAGCCGTCGAGCTCGTAATCGATGCCGTCGTCTTCCTCGCCGGCCGCGGTGAAGTCGATGCTGGAAGTCCATAGGCCGGCATAGAACCCGCTGCGGTGCTCCAGATTGACCTCGGCCTGCAGCGCCGGGTCTTCCTGAGTCTGCGAAACGCCGCGCCAGACGTAGTCGCTGAGCGCGCCGACGCTGCCGTGGACCGCCCACGGCGCCTCGTCGGCCGCGGCCGCCTGGGCCGGTTCGGCCTCGACCGTCTGCGCCATCGCCGGTGCGCCTGCGGCCGCGGCCAAGGCCAGCCACCAGGGGGCAAGACGCGCAGCGGCGGTACGGGCGGTGGGGAAAGTCGGCATCGGCGGGCTCCGGCGGGCGGTGGGCAGGGGTGGGCGGGCTGCGACGATACCGCAAGCTGGCCGGATCGGTGCAGATCCGTGCCAGATGCCGGCCGGATTGGCGGCCGTTCGCCGCCCGATGGCGCCGATGCGTTGACACCGCCGGGGCGGGCTCCGAACATCGCGCCCAAACATTGCCGATCCGACTTGCCCACTTTGGAGATTGCCGTGACCCTGCGCCTCGCCCCGCTCGCCTGCGCCCTGCTGCTCGCCGCCTGCGGCGGGAGCAAGCAGCCCGACGCCGCCGCCACCGCGACCCCGGCCGGAGCCGAGGAGAAGGTCCTCAACGTCTACAACTGGTCGGACTACGTCGCCGACGACACGGTCAAGAACTTCGAGACCGCCAGCGGCCTCAAGGTCAATTACGACGTCTACGACGCCAACGAAACCCTGGAGAGCAAGCTCACCGCCGGCGCCTCCGGCTACGACGTGGTGTTCCCCTCGGCGCGCCCGTTCGCCCAGCGCCAGGTCAAGAGCGGCCTGTACGCGCCGCTGGACAAGAGCAAGCTGCCGAACTGGAAGCACCTGGACCCGCAGGTGCTGCAGAACCTGGCCTCGATCGACCCGGGCAACGCCCACCTGGTGCCGTACATGTGGGGCACCACCGGCCTGGGCCTGAACGTCGACAAGATCAAGCAGGCACTGGGCGAGAACGCGCCGCTGGACTCCTGGTCGCTGCTGTTCGATCCGGCCAACGCCGCCAAACTGGCCAAATGCGGCATCACCGTGCTCGACGACGATCAGGAAACTTTCGGCGCGGCGCTGATCTGGCTCGGCCGCGATCCCAATGCCGGCGCCGCCGACGAGCTCGACGCGGTGCGCAAGGTCTACGCCGCGATCCGCCCCTTCGTGCGCACCTTCAACAACGCCGAGTACAAGGACGCCTTCGCCAACGGCGACGCCTGCCTGGTGATGGGCTACTCCGGCGACATCGCCCAGGCCAGCACCACCGCCTTCGACGCCGCCAAGCAGGCCGGCAAGCCGGCGCCGAACCTGCGCTTCGTGATCCCCAAGGAAGGCGCGATCCGCTGGGTCGACGTGATCGCGATTCCCAAGGACAGCAAGCACCCCGGCAACGCCCACGCCTTCATCGACTATCTGCTCGACCCCAAGGTCGCCGCGGCGATCAGCAACCACGTCGCCTACGCCAGCGCCAATCAGGACGCCACCGCCCTGGTCGATCCCGCCGTGGCCCAGGACCCGGGCGTGTACCCGCCGGCCGAAGTGCGGGCCAAGCTGGTGGACCCGGCCAGCCTGCCCGAGGACGTGCAGCGCCAGCGCGTGCGCGCCTGGACCCGCATCAAGAGCGGGCAGTAAACCGGTGAGCGTCCCCGCCCGCAACGCCGCGCCCGAACCCTGGCGCGACCCGTCCGCGCAGCCGTTCGTGCGCATCGAAGGCGTGACCAAGACCTTCGGCAAGGTCTACGCCTGCGACGACATCTCGCTGGACGTCTATCGCGGCGAGTTTTTCGCCCTGCTCGGCGGTTCCGGTTCTGGCAAGAGCACCCTGCTGCGGGTGCTGGCCGGTTTCGAAAGCCCCGACCGCGGCCGGGTGCTGATCGACGGCGTCGACGTCACCGCGCTGCCGCCGTACCAGCGCCCGGTCAACATGATGTTCCAGAGCTATGCGCTGTTCCCGCACATGAGCGTGGCGCAGAACATCGCCTTCGGCCTCAAGCAGACCCTGCCCGGCGAAAGCCCGCTCGGCGCGGGCGAAATCCGCGACCGGGTCCAGGCCATGCTGGAGCTGGTGCGCATGCCGCAGCTGGGCCAGCGCAAGCCCGACCAGCTCTCCGGCGGCCAGCGCCAGCGCGTCGCCCTGGCCCGCGCCCTGGCCAAGCAGCCCAAGCTGCTGCTGCTCGACGAACCGCTGGGCGCGCTGGACAAGAAGCTGCGCGAGCACACTCAGTTCGAGCTGGTCAGCATCCAGGAACGGGTCGGCACCACCTTCATCATGGTCACCCACGACCAGGAAGAAGCCATGACCATGTCCTCGCGCATCGCGGTCATGGACGCCGGCCGGATCGTCCAGGTCTCGACCCCGGCGGTGCTGTACGAGTATCCCTCCACCCGCTTCGTCGCCGAATTCATCGGCGGCATCAACCTGCTCGAGGGCCGCGTGCTCGGCCACGACGCGGCCGGCGGCACCCTGCGCATCCAATGCGACGCCGTCGGCGGCGAACTGCTCGCGCGCCACCCCGACCCGTTGCCGGAAGGCACCGCGGTCGGCATCGCAGTGCGCCCGGAGAAGATCGACGTGCACGACACCCGCCCGGCCGGCTTCGACAATGCGGTGGTCGGCAAGGTGCGCGACATCGCCTATCTGGGCGACGTGTCGATCTACCACGTCCAGACCGATTCCGGCGCGGTGCTGCGGGTGCAGGAGACCCACGTCGCGCGCAGCTCGGAACCGCATTACGACTGGGACGACACGCTGTGGCTGTCGTGGGATGCGGCCAGCGCGGTGGTGCTGACCTCGTGAGCGCAGCGCGGGCGGATCGCAAACGGAAAATCGCCGAGGCCGGGTACGGCTCGGCGGCGGGGGACGCACGGTGAGCGGAATGGAGCAAAAGCGCGGCTCGGAAAGCTGGAGTTTCTGGGCCGATGTCGTAGATAACCTCTTCGGTTGGTTCCGCGCCGTCGGCGACGAATTCCGCACCCGCCGCGGCCGCTTCCTGGTGACCGCGCTGCCGATGCTGTGGCTGGCGCTGTTGTTCCTGGTGCCGTTCCTGATCGTGCTCAAGCTGAGCTTCGCCCAGGCCTTGTTCGGCCAGGTGCCGCCGTACACGCCGCTGGTGCAGACCGGCGAAGACGGCGCGGTCTCGCTGCAGTTGCACGCGTCCAACTACGCCGCGCTGATTTCCGATCCGCTGTACGTCGGCGCGTACCTGAAGTCGCTGCTGTTCGCCAGCGTCTCGACCCTGTGCTGCCTGCTGATCGGCTATCCGATCGCCTACGGCATCGCCCGCGCGCCCAAGGTCTGGCGGCTGCTGCTGTTGGTGCTGGTGATCCTGCCGTTCTGGACCAGTTCGCTGCTGCGCACCTACGCCATGATCGGCCTGCTGCGCGCCAACGGCATAGTCAGCCGGACGCTGTCGGAGCTGGGACTGATCGAGCCGGGCACGGCGGTGCTGCACACCGATCTCGCGGTCTACATCGGCATCACCTACAACTACCTGCCCTTCATGATCCTGCCCTTGGCGGCGACGCTGATCCGGCTCGACTTCACCCTGCTGGAAGCCGCGGCCGACCTGGGCGCCAAGCCCTGGCAGGCGTTCGTGCGGGTCACCCTGCCGCTGTCCTTCCCCGGCATGCTCGCCGGCACCCTGCTGGTGTTCATCCCCTCGGTCGGCGAGTTCGTGATCCCCGATGTGCTCGGCGGCCCCGACGCGCTGACCATCGGCCGCGTGCTGTGGACCGAGTTCTTCACCAACCGCGACTGGCCGCTGGCGGCGGCGATCGCGATCGCCATGCTGCTGCTGATCGTGCTGCCGACCTTGTTGTTCGAATACGTAGAGAATCGCCGCGCGGCGCGGGAGGACGCACCGTGAAGCGCACCCCCTTCGCCCTGTACACGATGATGGCGCTGGGCTACGCCTTCCTCTACCTGCCGATCGCGTCGGTGATCGTGTACTCGTTCAGCGGCTCCGATCGCGCCACCACCTGGGGCGGCTTCTCGCTGCGCTGGTACGGCGAGCTGCTGCGCAACGAGCAGATCCTGGAAGCGGTGCAGCGCAGCCTGACCATCGCCGCGATCTCGGCCACCGCCGCGGTCGCGCTCGGCACCGCCAGCGGCCTGGCCTTGTCGCGTTTCGGCCGTTTCCCCGGGCGCGGCGCACTGAGCCTGCTGAACTCGGCGCCGATGGTGATGCCGGACGTGATGCTGGGCCTGTCCTCGCTGCTGCTGTTCGTCGGCCTGCAGCAGGTGTTCGGCTGGCCCGAACGCGGCATGACCACGATCACCCTGGCCCACATCACCCTCACCGCCTGCTACGTCACCGTGGTGGTGCGCTCGCGCATGACCTCGCTCGACGCCAGCCTGGAGGAAGCGGCGATGGACCTGGGCGCCAAGCCGTGGCGGGTGTTCTTCGTCATCACCCTGCCCTTGATCGCGCCCGCGCTGCTGGCCGGCTGGCTGCTCGCCTTCACCCTGTCGCTGGACGACCTGGTGATCGCCAGCTTCACCTCCGGCCCGGGTTCGACCACCCTGCCGATGTTGGTGTATTCGAAGGTCAAGCTCGGGGTGACGCCGGAAATCAACGCCCTGACCACGATCATCGTCGCCCTGGTCGCGCTCGGCGTGAGCGTGGCCGGCGCGCTCATGTACCGGCGCGATCGTTTGCGCGAAGCCGCGCGCCGCTGAGCGCGGCCGCGGCAGGCCCGGGACGCGAAGCCCGGGACCGCGAGGCTCAAGGCGGCGAGGTCAAGACCTCGAGTTCGGCGCGCACCTCGGCGGCGAGCGCCGCCGGCACGCCCCAGTAATCGTAGATGCCGCCATCGCCGCGGTTGTGCCCGCAGGTCACGAACACGCCGGTGCCGAAGCGCTGCTTGAGCCGCGACGCCAGCCAGCCGACGAAGCCGCTGTTGTCGGCGCCGGCGGGAAAGTGGAACCGGAACAGCGCGAACAACTCCTCGCCGGGGTCGTCGCAAGGCACCAGTTGACTCCAGACCGCGTCGTCGCGCACCAGCGCCAGGGCATCGGCGCGCACTGCGGCCGGGAAGTCGCGCAACCCGAACTCGGCGAAGGCATAGGTGCCGGGATAGACCGCGAGCCGGGCGCGCCGGGTCACTTCGAGCAGGCGACGCGCGGTCGCCTGCGGACTTTCGTGCGAGATATCGACCATCGCCATTCCTCAAACGACGACGCCGGCACCGTGCCGGCGTCGCGGCGTGGACAGCGGCACGCCGTGCGGCGACCGGCCGAACGCCTGGTTCAGTTGGCCGCGCCCTGCGGCGCGTCCTCGTCCGCGGCCCGTTGCTGGGCCAGTTCCGACAGGCGCTCCAGATTGCGCATCGACACCAGGTGGGTGTGGATCAGGCGCATCGCGCCGCTGCGCACCAATTCGGCCAGGGTGGCGTCGTCGAGCTTGTGCAGGCGCTCTTCCGAAACCACGTAAACGCCGTTGATCTCGTGCGGGGGCTCGCCTTCGCGGCCGAAACGCACCACCTGCTGTTCGAGCAGGTCCAGCGCCTTGAGCCGCTCGGTGAAGGCGGCGGTGCGCTTGAGCTCATGATGGAACTCGGTCAGGAAGCCCAGCGCGCGGGTCAGGTTCGGGGTGTCCTCGCCGCTGTCCTCGAACAGCGCCTCGCCCTCCTCTTCCGACAGGCCGTCGTAGGCCATGTCCACGCACACGGTGAGGTTGCCGGTTTCGCGGTCTTCGGCCAGCACGAACGGGTACTGGCGCAGGAACGCCGGCACGTAGCCGCGACGCCAGCGGGCCTCGGCGTCGACGTACAGGTTCTGCTGCGGCTTCAAGCCGACCATGATCGCCGGCAGGTAGTCGCCGTTGTCGAGCCTGGCGAACACGATCGCGTATTCCGACGCCGCGGGCAGGAACTCGATCGCCGCCAGCGGCACCGAATTGAGGGTCGCGGCGAAGCGGGCGTTGTGCGACTGCGCGCTGATGCGCAGGCGCCGGTGGGTGTTGCGGTTCAACGGTACGACGCGGTCGTAGATCAGCATGGAATTCCCGGAATCGAGTGAATGCCCGCCGGCCCGGCGGGTGCGGCGAAGATGCGCCATCGACGCGATATTGACAACGGCGACGCCCGGGGGCGGCCATACGCCCCCGTCGGCGTGATGCCAATTTTCACATGCATGCGCGCCAGTCAAAACTGTCATCACATCGCCTCCCATATCGTGACTCCCGGCACACAAGTCGGACGTGCCGGGCAAGAGGGGAAAGGCATTGTTCAAAGTGTCGTTGCGAGAACACGCTCTGCTGAGCGTCCTGGTCGGCCTGCAACGTGGCGTGCAGCCGGAAACCAGCCATATGAAACACGCCCTGATCGAAGACGGGCTGGCCCTGAGCCAGGACGGGCGACTGTTGCTGTCCAACGCCGGCAATACCCTGCTGCAGGCGCTGCAGCACATGGTCTGGGCCGAGGTCGAATCGCTGCAGCAGGTGCTGGCCAACAAATCCGCGGCGCCCAGCGACGAGGTCCTGCGCATGTCGCGCCGGACCGTTCTGCCGCCGCCGGAATGAATGCGGCCGCGGCCGGTGGCGTCGATGCCGGCCCGCACCGTCCCGGGATCAGCCCGGATGCGTTCAGGCGCGCACGCTGGCCAGGCCGGCGACGGTCATCGCCAGCGAGCCGAACAAATGCAACGCGGCCGTGCCCAGCGCCCAGCCCACCTGCTGCCGTTCCAGCAACTGCACCACCTCGCCGGAAAAGGTCGAGAAAGTGGTCAGGCCGCCCAGCAGGCCGGTCACCACGAACAAGCGCCATTCCGGCGCCAACGCCGGGTGCTGGCCGAACCAGGCCAGGGCCAGGCCAATGCCGTAGCCGCCGACCAGGTTCGCCGCCAGGGTGCCCAGCGGCAACTGCGCATGCAGCGCATTGAGCCACAGGCTCAGGCCCCAACGTGCCCAGGCGCCGATCGCCGCCCCCAGGCCGATGGCCACGAACGAAGCCCACATGGATCGTCGCCTCCCGGTCGGCCGTGCCGACGTCAACGCGGCCTGGCCGCCCCTGCACAACGAACAGAATAAGCGCTAGGCGCCTGCGTCCGTTCCGCCCTCGTCCTGCTCCGGCGGCGCCTCGCCGCGCGCCTGCGCGCGCAACCGGCGCAGCCGCTCCAGCTTCTCGCCGAGCTTGATCTCCAGCCCGCGCGGCACCGGCCGGTAGTACACCCGCTCGCCCATCGCGTCCGGGAAACCGGTCTGGCCGAGGGCGATGCCGCCCTCGGCGTCGTGGTCGTACTGATAGCCCTGCGCATAGCCCAACTGCTTCATCAGCCGGGTCGGCGCATTGCGCAGGTGCAGCGGCACGTCCTGGGTGCCGTGCTCGGCGACGTCGCGCCGGGCCTGGTTGTAAGCGGCGTAGGCGGCGTTGGACTTGGCGGTGCTGGCCAGGTACAGCACCACCTGGGCCAGGGCCAGATCGCCTTCCGGGCTGCCCAAGCGGTCGTACGTGTCCCAGGCGTCGACCGCCATCTGCAGCGCGCGCGGATCGGCCAGGCCGATGTCTTCGACCGCCATCCGGGTCAGGCGCCGGGCCAGGTAGTGCGCATCGCAGCCGCCGTCGATCATGCGCGCGAACCAGTACAGCGCCGCATCGGGGTTGGAGCTGCGCACCGATTTGTGCAGCGCCGAGATCTGGTCGTAGAACTGCTCGCCGCCCTTGTCGAAGCGGCGGGTGCGGTCGGCCAACACCTGGGCCAGGGTCGCGGCGGTCACCGTGCCGCCCTCGTCCAGGGCCAGCTCGGCGGCGATCTCGAGCAGGGTCAGCGCGCGGCGCACGTCGCCGTCGGCGGCGGTGGCGATCTGCAGCAGCAGTTCGTCCTCGACCCGGATCGCCTGCGCGCCCAGGCCGCGCTCGGGATCGTCCAGGGCACGGCGCAAGGCCGCGCGCACGTCCTCCGGCGACACCGCCTCCATGACGTGCACGCGGCAGCGCGACAACAGCGCCGAATTGAGTTCGAAGGAAGGGTTCTCGGTGGTCGCGCCGACGAAGATGATCGTGCCGCGCTCGATGTGCGGCAGGAACGCATCCTGCTGGCTCTTGTTGAAGCGATGCACCTCGTCGACGAACAGTACCGTGCGCCGGCCTTCGGCGAACCGGTGCGCGGCCTCGGCCAGCACCTGGCGCACCTCGGGCAGGCCCGACAGCACCGCCGAGATCGCCCGGAACTCGGCATCGGCATAACGCGCCAGCAGCAGCGCCAAGGTGGTCTTGCCGCAGCCCGGCGGGCCCCACAGGATCATCGAGTGGACCCGGCCGGACTCGACCGCGCGGCGCAACGCCGAGCCCGGCGCCAGCAGCCGGCGCTGGCCGACCATCTCGTCCAGGCTTTGCGGACGCATGCGCTCGGCCAGCGGGCGCAGGCCGTCGCGGTCGACGCTGAGCAGGTCGCGTTGTTCCTCGGAGGAAGCGGGAGTGCGGCGGGCCACGGGCCAGGAAAGATCCGGTGTCGTATCGGCCGACACGATAGCAATTTAGCGCCGGCACCGGACCCACCTCGCGCGCAAGCGCTTGATCCGGCTCGATTTCGCAAACCGCCGTGCCCCGCCGGCCGCGCCGAGCGAGCGCGGTCACAAGCCCGCGACTCCGGCGTTGTCATCGGTACCGCCTTCCGCGCAACCGGCAGCTCGTCATGGCCTATTTTCAGACTTACCTCCCGCAGCTGCTGCGCTTCGAAGGCGGCTACGTCGACAACCCCTACGATCCGGGCGGCGCCACCAACATGGGCATCACCCTGAGCACCTTCGAGGCGCATTCCCAGACCTTGCTCGGCATCGCGCCGACCCTGACCAACCTGCGCGCGCTCACCGCCGCCGAGGCCGGCACCCTGTACAAGACCCTGTACTGGGACCCGCTGCACGGCGACGCGATCACGCTGCAATACCTGGCCGACATCGTGTTCGACTTCTACGTCAATGCCGGCTTCCATGCCGTGGTCCTGCTGCAGCAACTGCTGGGCCCGCCGGTGTGCGTCGACGGCCGCTTCGGGCCGGACACGCTGGCGGCCGTGCTCAAGGCCGACCAGCCCGAGCTGTATGCGCGTTATCGCGCGGGGCGGATCGCTTACTACCGCCAACTGGCCCAGGCCCATCCGGTGTTGCAGCGCTTTCTGGCCGGTTGGCTGGCGCGGGCGCACTGGTTCCCGGCGCAGGCGCCGGGCTGAGCGCGCCGGGCGCGCTCGGCGATGCTCGCGGAGTGTCGGACGACGGGCGATGCGGGCCGAAGCCCGCATCGCCACGCCCGTTCCGCCGCGCACTCCGGCTTAGCCGAACCGCGCGGTCACCACTGCCCCCACGCCGAGGCCGGGACATGCCGCTCGGCGTAGGCGATCACCGCCGCGACGCTGGCCAGGTGCCCCACCGCGACCAGCCGGCGCGCGGTGTGCCACTGGGTGTCGACGATCTGGGTCCCGAAGTCGTCGTCGCCCAGCGTCGTCATCAACCCCAGTTCGTACGGCGCGCCCTGGCGGCGGCTGGCGGTGAGCAGCGTCGGTTCGTGCGAATAGAACGCCATGCAGGTGCCCTGGCTGGGCTGCTCGACCAGGTCGGGGCGATCGCACAGCGCGATGGCATGGCCGCTGCGGTAGTGGTTGATGTTCCAGGGCCATTGCTTGAGATCGTGGCTGGAATCCACGTTCAAGCGCTGGAAATGCAGGCCGTCAACGCTGTAGTAGGCGTAACGCAGGAAATCGGCGTCGACGTAAGCGACCGGCAGTTCGGACAACGCCTTGAACAGATGGTCCGCACCCGGGTGATCCTTGCGGATCGACATGTCCACGATCATCGCTTCGCGCGGCATGGCGATGCCGTCGCCGAGGGTGACGCCGAAGGCCATGTCGTAGGGCGCTGGATTCGGCTTGCCGCCACTGCAGGTGCCGGACAGGCCCGGCTCGTCGTAGAGCAACGGGTCGATGCCGAGCAGGATGCCGCGACTGGCCGGCGTGCCGAGCTGGGCGCCGTTCCAGTCCGGGATCACGCCGGTCAGCAGCGAGGGCCGGCCGGTGCAATCGCCGCCCTGGGTCGGGTTGTACTCGTTGCCCTGGTGGCTGCGGGTGGTCATCTGGAAGCCGGCGCCGACGTTGTCGTTCGGCACCGCCTGGCGGCCGGCGATCCACAGGCCGGTGATCATCGGCGAGTGGCCGATGAAGGGAGGAACCTTTTCGTTGAGCCGGACGCGGATGACGCCGTTGTCCTTCTCGTAGAACTGGGCGGCTGCGACGGCCGGCAGCAACAAGGCGATCGACAGCGAGAGACGCTGGATGAGGCGCTTCATGCGGTGGTGCTCCTATGCGGACGCTGGCGTGGGGAGCGCGCGCCTGCGGCCAGCGTTGCGCCTGCGCCGGCTTCGCCCGTGCAGCGGGCGAAGCGCGGCGATCATGTCACGCCGATCGCGTCGTTCCGCCGCGCGGGTACCTGCGTCGGGAGGCTGCGCCGCAGCCAGTGCGCGCGCAGTCCGCAAACCGTGCGACCCACGCCCCACGGCGTTGCGACGCTGCCCGCAAAGCCCGTCCCACCGCGCAGCGCGGCCCGATCCTCGTCACGCTTCGCAACATCGGCTCGCGGCATCGGCGCTTCGCCGCCCCGAGCGAAGGCGGGGCCCGCGCCGGGCCGGCCAAGGTCGGTGCGTTGCCGGGCCGCGAGGCGGCGCCGACAATGCGCGCTGTCCATCGCCCGCCCTTCTCGCCAGCCCTTCGCCGATGTCCGCCACCCCTACGTCCGCCACCCCTACGTCCGCCGCGCCGCAGATCCGCCCCGCCCGTCCCGACGACCGCGCCGCAGTGCTGGCGTTGTTGGCGGAAACCTTCGCCGACACCTGGCGTCCGCAACTCACCGCGCAAGCGATCGCCGACTACCAACGCAAACGCGTGGCCGAACGCTACGTCGATGCGCAACTGCCGCAATTGCTGGTCGCCGAACTCGACGGCGCGGTAGCCGGCTTCGCCGGCCGCAGCGGCGACTTCGTCGACTCCCTGCACGTGAGCGCGCGCGCACGCCGCCGCGGCGTCGCGCGGGCGCTGATGCAGGCGTTGGAAACGGCGATGCGCGGCGAAGGCCGGCCCCGGGCGAGCCTGGAGACCGACACCTTCAACCGCGCCAGCCAGGCCTTGTACCTGGCCTTGGGGTATCGCGAGACCGCACGCTATCCCGACGAAGAATGGAACAGCGGGTTGACCACGATCCGCTACGAGAAAGCCCTGTAGGACGCCAGGAGGGCGCGCGCCGGAGCGAGACGCACGCGGCGAGGGCTCAGCCCTCGCCGATCACGTCCACGCCTTTGCCGGGCGCGTACTTGAAGGTGCTGGCCGGGAAGCTGGGATTGCGTTTCCAGCCGCTGAAACTGATCTCGGTCTTCTGGCCGAGCGCGTCGACGATTTCCATCTTGGCCAGGCTGCCGGCGTTGAAGCCGAGCTTGGCGCTGCGGAAGCTGGCTTCCTGCTGCTTGGGCTGCAGCGTCAGCCAATTCAGACCGCCAACGCTGCCGGCGTCCTTGACCACGAACATGGCGTCGAGCTTGCCCGGATCGATCAACGCCGCCAGCGGGCTGTTCTGCTCTTCCACGCCCTGCGGACGCACCGTGACCTGCTGCAGGTCGGGCTCGTACACCCATACCTTCTTGCCGTCGGCGACGATCAGCTGCGGATAGGGCTTGGCGTATTCCCAGCGGAACAGCCGCGGCGCCGACAAGGCCACCTGACCGGTCGAACTTTCCTTGAGCTTGCCGTTGGGGCCGTACACCTTCTGCGCGAACTGGCCGTCCAGCCCCTTGAGGCCGCGGGTGAAAGCGCCCAGGTCTTCGCGCCCGCCGGCCACGGCCGCGCCGGCGAACATCGCGGTGGACAGCAGGAGCGTGGACAGCGTGGCCGCGACGGTGTTGCGGCGGAAAAAAGCAGACACGGGCGGACTCCTGAAAACGGTATGGCGGCAGTGTGCGTGGCGATGTCTGAACGGGCTCGTGACGAGCAAAACGCGGTTCAGAACACATTTTGCCATGCCGTCGAGCCGGTAGAGTCTGTGACAGTCGTAGCATTCGCGCCGAACGGCCGGATCTCCCCCGGGTTCCGCGACGGGCCGCATCGCCCGTCCCGGTTCGTGTGCGTCGCGATCGAGACGACTGGCCGGCACGAAGCCGGTACCCGCCCCCCGTCCGTCGGGGCCAACCAACATCACAAGGAGTTTCCATGAGCAAGAAAGCCCTGTTGGCCGCCGTCCTCGTTTTCGCCGGCACCCTCGTCGCCGGCACCAGCGCCGCCAATGCGCCGCCGCTGGGTTCGGAGCAGTTCGAGGAGTACTACAACGCCAGCGGCCAGTTGGTCGGCTACGTCCACTGGAGCTGCGACGGCCGTCGCACGACCTGGGGCACCCTCAGCGGCGAACTGGAAGTCACCCGCCGCCGCTGCCAGTAATCGACTGATGCGCCCAGCCTAGGCGCCTGCGCCTGCCGTCCGCGGACGGCAGGCGCTTTGCTTTGGGGCGCTGGAACGGCTGCGACCGAAGGCTGGAACCGCAGGTCGAAGCCGACCGGCCGCCATCGAGCGGCTTGGAATCCAGCGGCGCGATCGCGAAACCGCCGCGGCCCTCGCCCGCTGCGCGCTTACTTCGGCGGCGGCGGCGCCAGCACGCTGCGATCGCCGTTGTGCTCCGGAGGCGACACCACCCCGGCCGCTTCCATCGCCTCGATCAGGCGGGCGGCGCGGTTGTAGCCGATCTTGAGCCGGCGCTGCACGCCGGAGATCGAAGCGCGGCGGGTCTCGGTGACGATGCGTACCGCCTCGTCGTACAGCGGGTCGGACTCGTCGCCGCCGCCGCTGCTGGTTTCCGGCAGGCCGGTCGCGCCGACCACCGTGCCGTCGCCCATGGTCTGCACTTCGTCGAGCACGCCCTCGATGTAGTCCGGGCCGCCGCCGAGCTGCTTGAGGTGCTCGACCACCCGATGCACTTCCTCGTCGGAGACGAAAGCGCCGTGCACGCGCTCGGGCATGGCCGTGCCGGGCGGCAAATAGAGCATGTCGCCGTGGCCGAGCAAGGTCTCGGCGCCGGACTGGTCGAGGATGGTGCGCGAGTCGATCTTGCTCGATACCTGGAAGGCGATGCGGGTCGGGATATTGGCCTTGATCAGGCCGGTGATGACGTCGACCGAGGGACGCTGGGTGGCCAGGATCAGATGAATGCCGGCGGCGCGCGCCTTCTGCGCCAGGCGCGCGATCAGCTCCTCAACCTTCTTGCCGACGATCATCATCATGTCGGCGAATTCGTCGATGAAGATGACGATGAACGGCAGCGTCTCCAACGGCCGCGGCGCCTCGCCGAGTTCGGCGTTGGGCTTGAACAGCGGGTCCATCAGCGGCTGGCCGGCGTCCTGCGCGTCCTTGACCTTCTTGTTGAAGCCGGCCAGGTTGCGCACGCCGACCGCCGACATGAGCTTGTAGCGGCGCTCCATCTCGGCCACGCACCAGCGCAGGCCGTTGGCGGCCTCCTTCATGTCGGTGACGACCGGCGCCAGCAGGTGCGGAATGCCCTCGTAGACCGAGAGTTCGAGCATCTTCGGGTCGATCATCAGCATCCGCAGGTCCTTCGCGGAGGCCTTGTACAGCAGGCTCAGCACCATCGCGTTGACCGCGACCGACTTGCCCGAGCCGGTGGTGCCGGCGACCAGCAGGTGCGGCATGCGCGCCAGATCGGCCACCGTCGGCCGGCCGGCGATGTCCTTGCCCAGGGCCAGGGTCAGCAGGCTGCCGGACTTGTCGTACTCCTTCGAACGCAGCAGTTCGGACAGGAAGATCATCTCGCGCGAAGTGTTCGGCGTTTCCAGGCCGATCACCGACTTGCCCGGGATCACGTCGACCACGCGCACCGACTTCACCGACAGGCCGCGGGCGATGTCCTTGTCCAGCGAGGAGATCTGGCTGACCTTGACCCCCGGCGCCGGCTGCACCTCGAAACGGGTGATGACCGGGCCCGGGTAGGCGCCGACCACCTGGGCGTCGATGCGGAAGTCCTTGAGCTTGAACTCGATCTGCCGCGACAGGGTTTCCAAGGTCTCTTCGCTGTAGCCCTTGGGCTGCGGCTTGGGATCGTCGAGCAGGGCCAGCGGCGGCACGCCGCTGCCGTCGCCGGTATGGAACAGCGGAATCTGGGTTTCGCGCTTGGCGCGCTCGCTCTTTTCCACCACCGGCGCCGGCGGCGGTTCGATCTTGACCTTCTCGCGCTTGGCGCGCAGCTCGGTGTCGACCTTGCGCGCTTCCTCGCGCTCTTCGCGCATGACCTGGGTCTGGCGCCATTCGGTGGCCTGCTGGCTGCCGCGGCGGAACAGTTTGCTCAAGGTCGGGCCGGCGGCCATCACCCACTGGCCGATCTTGTCCATGACCGCGAACCAGGAAATGCCGGTGGCCAGGGTCACCGAGATCAGCAACAGGGCGAGCAGGAACAGATTGCCGCCGACCGGACCGAAGCCGGAGTACAGCGAACGCCCGACCAACTGGCCGAGGATGCCGCCGCTGCCGGCGGAAAAATCTTCGGCCGGGCCGAAGCGCAGTTGCAGCAGGCCGGTGGCCGAAACCAGGAAACCGACGATGCCGATCAGGCGTAGCGCCGGGCCGAGGTCGGCCTCGCCGTCGCCGTCGGTGTCCATGCCGAACAGGGCGATCCAGGCGATCGCGCCGAGCATCACCGGCAACAGGAACGCGACGTAGCCGCACAGGTACAGCAGCACGTCGGCGATCCAGGCGCCGACCCGTCCGCCGAGGTTGTGCAGCGGCGCGGTGATCGAACCCGAATGCGACCAACCCGGGTCCTGCGGCGAGAACGTCAGCAGGCTGGCCAGCAGATACAGCAACAGCGGCGCGATCAGGATCAGCGCGATGTCGCGCATCAGGCGCTGCCGCTTCGGCGACGGCGCGCTCTTGACCTCTTCGGTTGGCTTGGCCTTCTTGCGAGCGGCTGTGGGTGCGGACGCCACCGTGATGTGCTGCCTTAGGTTGCTATCGTTAGTCTTTGAATATACAGGAAAGAGCTGAAAACGAGTGAACACGGGCCAGGCGCGAGTGGCAGCGACCCCGACCGCCCCGGCCCCGCCTGGGAACGGTACCACCTGAAGCGGGCCGCCGGGAGCGGATCCGACGGACCGAGACACCCTCCGCCGCCCCCTCCGGCGCTACCTGGAATCGGCCGGCCAAGCCCCCCCCCTAATCCCGCCCCCAATCCCGCCCATCAACGATAAAGGGGCGGCCACGTGACGGAGCCCCGCTCCGCCCGCACCGCCCCTCCGCTTCGGCATCACAGGAGTCGGGCCGGCTTCAACCCAATCCCGACGCCCGAATCCCCAATCCCGGCTCTCAGAGCAGCGCCGGATGGATCAGCTTGCCGCCCTCGACGTTGATGCCGCGCACCAGGGCCAGGTTGTTGCGCCACTCGTTGCCGGCCGCCAGCTTGTTGACCCACGGCAGGATCGCCGCGCAGATCGCTTGCGAGGAGGTCTGCGGCACCGCGCCGGGCATGTTGGTCACGCAGAAGTGGGTCACGCCCTCTTCGACGTAGGTCGGCTCCTTCCAGGTGGTCGGGCGCGAGGTCTCGAAGCAGCCGCCCTGGTCGATCGAAATGTCGACCACCACGCTGCCGTCTTCCATGCCCTTGAGCATTTCTCGGGTCAGCACGTGAGGCGCGCGCGCGCCGGTGACCAGCACCGCGCCGATCACCAGGTCGGCCGAAGCCACTTCGCGCGCGACCACGTCCACGTAGGGGTACAGCGCGGTGACGTTGTTGCCCAGGCGCATCATCTGGTCCATGCGGTCCTGGCGCATCTCGAACACAGTGACGTTGGAGCCGCCGGCCGCGGCCAGCGCCGCCGACGCGCCGCCGGCCTGGCCGGCGCCGAACACCACCACCTTGCCGCGCTCGGTCGACGGCAGGCCGCCGAGCAGCTTGCCCTTGCCGCCCATCGGCTGGTGCAGCAGGTGGGTACCGACCTGCACGCCGATCTTGCCGGCGATGATCGACATCGGCGCCAGCAGCGGCAGGTCGCCGTTGGGCAGCTCGACGGTCTCGAAGGCGACGCCGGTCAGGCCGATGTCCAGCAGCTGCTTCGTCAGCACCGGCTCGGCGGCCAGGTGCAGGTAGCAGAACAGCAGGTGGTCGCGGCGCAGATGCTGCAGGTCGCCGGCGATCGGCTCCTTGACCTTGACGATCAACTCGCCCTTTTCGTACAGCGCGGCGGCGTCCGGCGCGATCTTCACGCCCAGGCGCGTGTAGTCCTCGTCCTTGAAGCCGCTTTTGATGCCCGCGTCCTTTTCCAGCCAGACCTCGTGGCCACGCTTGACCAGGTCGCCCGCCGCGGCGGGAACGAGCGCCACGCGCCCTTCGAGAGTCTTGGTTTCCTTCGGTACGCCGATACGCATTGCAGTCTCCAGTGCGGCCCAGAAAAAACGCCGCATGCGCGGCGCCCCAAGCCCTGTTGTAGTTAGTTCGAGCGATGTGTGGTGGGTGGTGCGCTAAAACACGGTATTGCCGATCGCGGTGGCCGATCGCGAAAGCTCACGGGGAGCGGCCCGGGCAGTCCGGTGCGTCGATGCTGCGTCCGTGCGGCGTCTGGATACACCGGTTGCCGGCGGCGCGTTATCCGGCATCGGGCGGTTCGCGCGGATCGCAACGATGCGTCCGCGCGGCACGCCTTGTTTTGCAGTGACCGCGCCTCCAAGCTATGCCCTGCCCCGGAATCTTCAACACGCCGGCGTATGGCCGGAGGGCGAAGATTCTTTTTGCGCAGAGCGCGCTCCCAACTGCCCGCGATTATATACATGACCCCTTCGAAGCACTCCCGCGTCGTCATCCTCGGTTCCGGCCCGGCCGGCTGGACCGCCGCCGTGTACGCCGCTCGCGCGAACCTGAAGCCGCTGGTGATCACGGGCCTGCAGATGGGCGGTCAGCTGATGACCACCACCGAGGTCGACAACTGGCCCGGCGACGCGCACGGCCTGATGGGCCCGGACCTCATGGCGCGCATGCAGGCGCACGCCGAACGCTTCGACACCGAAGTCGTGTTCGACCACATCCACACCGCCGACCTGTCCAAGCGCCCGTTCCGGCTCAAGGGCGACAACGGCGACTACACCGCCGACGCGCTGATCCTGGCCACCGGCGCCACCGCCAAGTACCTCGGCCTGCCGTCGGAAGAGGAATACAAGGGCCGCGGCGTGTCGGCCTGCGCCACCTGCGACGGCTTCTTCTACAAGGACCAGGACGTGGCGGTGATCGGCGGCGGCAACACCGCGGTCGAGGAAGCGCTGTATCTGTCGAACATCGCGCGCAAGGTCTATCTGGTGCATCGCCGCGACACCCTGCGCGCGGAAAAGATCATGCAGGACAAGCTGCAGGCCAAGATCCAGGCCGGCAAGATCGAGCCGGTGTGGCACCACACCGTCGACGAAGTGCTCGGCAACGACGCCGGCGTGACCGGGGTGCGGGTCAAGTCGGTGCAGGACGGCTCGACCCGCGAGCTGGCCGTCCACGGCCTGTTCGTCGCCATCGGCCACACCCCGAACACCTCGCTGTTCGACGGCCAGCTGGACATGAAGAACGGCTACCTGGTGATCAAGACCGGCCTCGACGGCAGCGCCACCCAGACCTCGGTCGAAGGCGTGTTCGCCGCCGGCGACGTCGCCGACCAGGTCTATCGCCAGGCGATCACCTCGGCCGGCTTCGGCTGCATGGCCGCGCTCGACGCCGAGAAGTTCCTCGACAAGGACGCCTGAGCGATGGGCGGGATCGACGGCGTCGGCGACGCGGCCGCTCCCGCCTTGCCCGGCCCGCGCTTGCTCGTGTCCGTCGCGACGCCGCCGCGATGAGCGCCGGCGACGCGGTTACGGCGCGGTTGCTCGACTCGCTGGCGACGATCGCGCCGGCGCAATGGGACGGCCTGCACGACGGCCGCAACCCCTTCCTCGCCCACGCCTTCCTGCACGGCCTGGAACGGCACGGCTGCCTGTGCCCGGACTGGGGCTGGACGCCGCACCATCTGACCTTGTGGCGCGACGAGGAATTGATCGCGGCGGCGCCCGCCTACCTGAAACAGAACTCGCACGGCGAGTTCGTGTTCGACCACGCCTGGGCCCAGGCTTACGCCCAACACGGGCTGGACTACTTCCCGAAGTGGCTCGCGGCGGTGCCCTACTCGCCGGTCACCGGTCCGCGCCTGCTGGCCCGCAACGACGGCGACCGCCGCCTGCTGCTGCAGGCGCTGGCACAGCTGTGCGAACGCCAGGGGCTGTCCTCGGTGCACGTCAACTTCCATCGCGACGACGAGGACGCCTGCTTCGACGGCGACTGGCTGCAGCGCATCGACGTGCAGTACCACTGGCGCAACGAACCCGACGCGCAAGGCCGGCGCTGGCGCGACTTCGACGGTTTTCTCGCCGCGCTCGACCACAAGCACCGCAAGAACATCCGCCAGGAGCGGGCCAAGGTCGCCCGCGCCGGGGTGACGTACCGGGTCGTCGACGGCTACAGCGCCAGCGACGACGATCTGGCGACGATGCACGGTTTCTATCGCAATACCTTCGCCGAGTACGGCAACCATCCGGCGTTGAGCCTGGATTTCCTGCGCCATCTGGCACGCGAAATGCCGCAGGCGCTGGTGCTGTTCCTCGCCCGGCGCGACGGCGCCACGATCGCCGGCGCCTGGTGCCTGCGCGGCGGCGACACTTTGTACGGGCGCTACTGGGGCGCGGACCTGGCCCTGCCCGGCCTGCATTTCGAGACCTGCTACTACCAGGGCATCGACTACTGCCTGCGCGAAGGCCTGAGCCGGTTCGAACCCGGCGCCCAGGGCGAGCACAAGATCGCCCGCGGCTTCCTGCCCGCCGAAGTGCGCAGCCGGCACTGGCTGGCCCATCCGGGTTTCGGCCGCGCCCTGCGCGAGTGGTGCCGCGACGAGGCCGCCTCGGTGCGCCGCTACGCCGCGACCCTGGCCGCGCATTCGCCGTTCAAGCAGGCCGAAGCGTCGGCCGCCGCGGTGGAGCCGGCGCCGTGAAACGCCTGCCGGCCCTGCTCTCGCCCGATCCACTGGCGCCGTTCCCTCCGGCCGAATGCGCCCTGGACGAGCCCGACGGCCTGCTCGCGGTCGGCGGCGACCTGAGCCCGGAACGGCTGCTCAATGCCTACCGCCACGGCATCTTCCCCTGGCCCAGCGAGGGCTATCCGCTGCTGTGGTGGTGCCCGGACCCGCGCACCGTGTTCCGCACCGACGGCGTGCGCCTGGGCGGCAAGTTCCGCCGCAGCCTGCGCCGCTGCGACTGGATCGTACGCGCCGACACCGCCTTCGCCGAGGTGATCGCGGCCTGCGCGCGGGCGCCGCGGCGCGGCCAGGGCGGGACCTGGATCACGCCCGAAATGGAGGCCGCCTATCTGCGCCTGCACCGGCTCGGCCACGCCCATTCGGTCGAGGTCTATGCCGGCGACGCCCTGGTCGGCGGCATCTACGGGGTCGCGATCGGGCGCATGTTCTTCGGCGAAAGCATGTTCAGCGCATGCAGCGGCGGCTCCAAAGTCGCCCTCGCCGCCCTGGCCCGGCGCCTGCACGAATGGGGCTGGCCGCTGCTCGACGGCCAGGTCGAGAACCCGCATCTGCTCGGCCTGGGCGCCGAATCGATGCCGCGGCCGCGGTTCCTGGCCCAGGTCGCCGCGTTGTGCGCGATCGCCGAGCCGCCCGGTTCCTGGGCCGAGCGCTTCGGCGATTGGCCGGCGTCGCGCCTGGCCGACCCAGCGTCCGCCGGCCCCATCGCCGAGGCCTGAGCGCAGCGGCCTCCGCCCGCCGACGCGGTCGCGACGGGCGCTGCGATTAACGCATTTTTGCTCTCGCGGCTCCGGCGTGGCAGAATGCGCGGCTTCGCGGGCGCTCGGCGCCCACCCTTCGCGACTGCAGCGATTCCTTTCGGGAAACACATGGCAAAAGACGACGTGATCGAATTCGAGGGCACGGTGGCGGAAACCCTTCCGAACACCATGTTCCGCGTGCGTCTCGAAAACGGGCACGAGATCATCGCCCATATCTCGGGTCGCATGCGCAAGAACTACATCCGCATCCTGACCGGCGACAAGGTCAAGGTCGAGATGACCCCTTACGACCTGACCAAGGGTCGCATCACCTACCGCATGAAGTAATTGCGGTAAGTTATTGAAAAAGGCGGCCGTTGGCCGCCTTTTTCGTGCCCGCCCGATGGCTAGCGGCGCAATGGCCGCTGATCGGCGCCGCCGCATGCGGTCGCGACTTGCGCCCCTCGCGGCGCGCTTCGCCCCGGCAGGAGCGGCGCAAGCCGGGCGTGGAACGAGCGGCGGCCGCACCGACGCCGCAGACCGAAGCAACCCGCGCCGGGGCGGCAGCGGGCGGCGCAGCGGTGCCGGCGCGCGCAGCGCCTGGAAGCCCGCTCCACCAGCCTCGGCCCCGACCGCTCTCGGCGCACCGTGTCGAACGCAGCCTTCGGCAGCGATCCCTTGCCTTAATCGCTGCGGCGGTCGCGGCCTGGCGCCGCAGGACATCCCGCGGGACGCCGCTCCCGGCCGCGGCACCGCCATGAAGCCGGCGGCGCGCCCGAACAAGCGGCACGCCGCGGACGATGCACGGCCGAACTTACACCGCGCATTCGGCGGAACGACACTGCGCGCCCGACGCCCGCACGCCCATCGCGCACCGCAATCGACGACACCGCAATGCGACGCCGACAGCGACTCATCGCATGTCGCCGCGCCGCAGTAAACATCGCGCCATACATCGCGCGCATGATGCCGGCCGCCGCGCTGGCCCGGCGGCGCGAAGGCGGGTTTCGTCACTCATTCGCCGCGCTTCGTCGCGACGGCGAGCGCGTCCGCTGCGAACCGATTAAACCGGTACGCCAATCGCTGCAACCGGCCGCGCCGTTGCCGCATCTATGGAAACCGGATGCACGAAGCAGGCGAAACGTTTAGGCCGAAGGTCATGCAGTGACGAAGGTCATAACGACTTTCTCCAGATTTCGCCCGCGTCGTGTCCGATCAAACTTCGCCGCAAGCTCAATACCGAGCCGGCACAACCGAGGATGCCCCCATGTCGCTGTTCCGCAAGATCGCCCTGACCAGCCTGCTCTGCCTGTCCGCCACCGCGGCCAATGCGGCGCAACAGAAGCTCGATGCCTGCATCGATCTCGGCAGCGAATCGCAGGTCGCGCGCGCCGGCGCCCAGTTCGTCGTGGTCAAGCATGCCGAGGATTACTACCGCGTCGGTTTCCGCAACACCTGCGCCGACCTCAGCATCACCAACAAGATGGAGATCTCCAGCGAGCAGCAGGTCAACCGCCTGTGCCCGAGCGGCAGCGTGGTCAAGACCCAGCGCGACACCTGCGCGGTCGGCGCGGTCGACAAGATCGACCAGGAGACCTACGACCGTTACCGCCGCCGTCGCTGATCGGCCGATCGGTTGATCGCAGCGCATGAGGAAAAGGCGGCCGAATGGCCGCCTTTTCCATGTCCGGGGCTCGATGCGCAGCGCGCCGCCCAACCGGGATCAACCGCAACCGCTCGGCGAATCCCGAATCCCCAATCCCGAATCTGCGCCCCTCAGAACGGCGGCGCCGGGCAACCGGCTGCGGCCAGGCACTGGGTCACCCGGTATTCGCAGTAGCCCGGATCGGAACCGACCTCGATGCAGCGGTTGTAGCGCTGCCAGCAGGTGTCGCAGGGATCGGCGGCGACCGCGCTCAGGGCCGCGGCGCTGGAGAACACGAAGGCCGCGACGGCGGCCAGGGTCACACGGCGTAGCTTCATGGCGAATTCCTTCTCTCTCGGTGGCGATGGTGGGCGACGGCCGGCGCCGCGCTTCATTCGAGCGGGCAACCGGCCTGAATCAGGCAGCGGCTGAATTCCGACTCGCATTCCAAAGTGGGATCGAGCATGCATTGCTGATAGGCCGCCCGGCAGACCTGGCACGGCGAAACCGGGATGCGGGTCGCGGCGACCGCCGAAGCGGCGAATGCGAACGCGGCGGCGACGGTCAACGACAACTTGCGAAACGGCATGCGTTGGCTCCTTCCTTGTGAGTCTTGCGATGGCGTCGTCCCGCGCGCGGCGCGGCCGGCGGAACGCCCGTGCGGGCGCGCCGGAGCGGACCGACGGTGGCGTTTACTGCAATGGACAGTTATTGCGGCGCAGGCACAGGTCGAGCCTGGCTTCGCAGTTCTCCAGACCGAGCCGTTGGCAGCGGTCGTAGGTCGCATAGCAGGTCTGGCAGGGGTTCTCGGCGGAAAACGCCGTCGCCGCGCCGCAGGCGAACACGAAGGCGGCGAACGCCGCCCGAGACAGCATGGACACTCTCATGGACCGACTCCCGATCGCAGTGGACGATCCGCCGTGGACCGTCGGTCCGCGTGCTTGCGGACCAGCGGCGACGCTAGCACCGCCCACCCGGCGGATTTACGGCCTACTGCGCATTTGGACAGGTGCCCGGCGCCGATCCGCGCCCTGGCTCACGCAATGGCGGCGCCCGTCGCCGCAGGCCGGCAGGCGCCCGGCGCGCAAACGAGTGCGGCCGCACTGGGCGGCCGCACGGCATGGGAAGGCGGAGCGGGCGCGGCTCCGGACCGGGCGCGCCCGTCCGATCCGGCACGGCCGCCGGCGCGGATCAGACCGACACCGGCAGCAGCCGCTCCGGCTCGGCCTGGGTACGCACGACCAGTTCGTCGTCCTGCACGTCGATGGTGACCCGGCCGCCGTCGACCAGCTTGCCGAACAGCAGTTCGTCGGCGAGCGGCCGCTTGACCTTGTCCTGGATCACCCGCGCCATCGGCCGCGCGCCCATCAGCGGGTCGAAGCCGTGCTGGGCCAGCCAGTCGCGCGCGGTGGGGGTCGCGGTCAGGGTGACGTTCTTCTCGTGCAGCTGGGCTTCCAGCTCGATCAGGAACTTGTCGACCACGCGCAGGATGTGCTCGAAGCCCAGCGCCTGGAACTGCACCACCGCGTCCAGGCGGTTGCGAAACTCGGGGCTGAAGCTCTTGCGGATGGTCTCCATCGCGTCGGTGGAGTGGTCCTGCTTGGTGAAGCCGATCGAACGCCGCGCCGCCTGGGCCGCGCCGGCGTTGGTGGTCATCACCAGCACCACGTTCTTGAAGTTGGCTTCGCGGCCGTTGGTGTCGGTCAGCGTGCCGCGGTCCATGACCTGCAGCAGGATGTTGAAGATGTCCGGATGCGCCTTTTCCACTTCGTCGAGCAGCAGCACGCAGTGCGGCGTCTTGACGATCTTCTCGGTCAGCAGGCCGCCCTGGTCGAAGCCGACGTAGCCCGGAGGCGCGCCGATCAGGCGGCTGACCGAATGCGGCTCCATGTACTCGGACATGTCGAAGCGCACCAGCTCGATGCCGAGCTGCAGCGCCAGCTGCTTGGTGACCTCGGTCTTGCCGACGCCGGTCGGGCCGGCGAACAGGAAGTTGCCGATCGGCTTGTCCGGATTGCCCAGGCCCGAACGCGCCAGCTTGATCGCCGAGGCCAGGGTCTCGATCGCCGGGTCCTGGCCGAAGATCACCATCTTGAGGTTGCGCTCGAGGTTCTTGAGCACGTCCTTGTCGCTGGCCGAGACCTGCTTGGTCGGGATGCGCGCCATCTTGGCCACGATGGTCTCGATCTCTTCGATGTCGATCAGCTGCTTGCGCACGCCGTCCGGCAGCAGCCGCTGGCGCGCGCCGGCCTCGTCGATGACGTCGATGGCCTTGTCCGGCAGCAGGCGGTCGCCGATGTGCTTGACCGACAGGTCGACCGCGGCCTGCAGCGCCTCATCGGCGTAGGTCACGCCGTGGTGCGACTCGTACTTGGGCTTGAGCCCCTGCAGGATCTGGTAGGTCTCGCCGACGGTCGGCTCGACGATGTCGATCTTCTGGAAGCGCCGCGCCAGAGCGCGGTCCTTTTCGAAGATGCCGCGGTATTCCTGGAACGTGGTCGAACCGATGCAGCGCAACTCGCCGGAGGACAGCGCCGGCTTGATCAGGTTGCTGGCGTCCATGGTGCCGCCGCTGGCCGAGCCGGCGCCGATGATGGTGTGGATCTCGTCGACGAACAGGATCGCCTCGGGCTGGCGCTTGAGCTGGGCCAGCACCGCCTTCAGCCGCTTTTCGAAGTCGCCGCGGTACTTGGTGCCGGCGACCAGCGCGCCCAGGTCGAGGGCGAAGATGGTGGCGTTGCGCAGCACGTCCGGCACTTCGCCGTCGACGATGCGCTTGGCCAGGCCTTCGGCGATGGCGGTCTTGCCGACGCCGGCCTCGCCCACGTACAGCGGGTTGTTCTTGCGCCGCCGGCACAGCACCTGAATGGTGCGCTCGACCTCGTCGGCGCGACCGACCAGCGGGTCGATCTTACCTTCGCGGGCGAGTTGGTTGAGGTTGCTGGCGAACTCGGCCAGGGCGTCGGACTTGCCCTCGCCCTCGCCGCCCTCGGCCGGCTTGGATTCGCTTTCCTCGTGGTGGCCGTGGCTGTCCTCGGCGCTGTGCTTGACGATGCCGTGGGACAGGTAATTGACCACGTCGAGCCGGGCCACGTCCTGCTGGTTGAGGAAGTAGACCGCGTGCGAGTCCTTCTCGCCGAAGATCGCGACCAGCACGTTGGCGCCGGTCACTTCCTTCTTGCCCGAGGACTGGACGTGGTAGACCGCGCGCTGCAGCACCCGCTGGAAACCCAGGGTCGGCTGGGTGTCGCGGTCGACGTCGTCCGGCAGCACCTGGACCGAGGTCGCGATGGCCTGCTCCAGATCGGTGCGCAGGCGGGCGAAGTCGGCGCCGGTGGCTTTGAGCACGGCCTCGGCGGAGGGGTTGTCGAGCAGTGCGAGCAGCAGGTGTTCGACCGTCATGTACTCATGGCGCGCCTCGCGGGCGCGCTTGTAGCACTGGCCGATGCTGTATTCGAGATCCTTGCTGAACATGGGGCGGAGCCTCCAGAACGTATGCACGCTACGTGGGGGCGCTCGCCGGCTTTTCCATGCCCCGCCCCAACGGGACCCTTACAGCCCCCTTTTAGGCCTTTTCCATCGTGCACAGCAAGGGGTGCTGATGCATCCTTGAAAATTCGTTCACTTGTGCAACCTTGGACTCCGCCACCTCGCGCGTGAAGACCCCGCAAACGCCCCGTCCGCGGGTATGGACGTGGAGCATGATCTGGGTCGCCTTCTCGACGTTCATGGGGAAGAACCGCATCAGGACCTCGACCACGAAGTCCATCGGCGTGTAGTCGTCGTTGAGCAGCAGGACGGAGTACAACGGCGGGCGGGCCAGCTCGGGTTTTCCCGGCTCCACCAGCACGCCATGACTGTGTTCGTGTTCGGTCTGTTTAGCCATCGTTCGATTATAGACCGCTGTCGCGTCCGGGCCATGCGCCCGCGCTGCGTCATGGACGCATCCGCGGCCGCATTGCAAAATGCCGTCATGCCGCCATCTCGGGCGGCAGGCCGGTCGCTATGCGCCGGCGTTGCGACTCAAGGACCCCCATGCCCCGCTACGGCCGCTGCCTGCTTACCGCCCTGACGCTGTCCCTGCTGCCGGCCCTGGCCCCGGCCGCGCCCGCGACCGAACCGGCTCGGACCGCCGCCCCGCCCGCGGCGGCCGACCCGCGCATCCGCGAGCAGCTCGACAAGCTGGGCTACAAGTACGAGGTCGACGAGGACGGCGACTACGCGCTGACCTTCGGCCTGGAGGGCGACCGCAGCCAGATGGCCTACGTGCTGTCGCGCACGGAGCGCTACGGCAAGCTGCAGGTGCGCGAGGTCTGGTCGCCGGCCTATCGCACGTCGGCCAAGCAGTTCCCGGCCGACGTCGCCAACCGCCTGCTCGAGGACAGCCAGCTCAGCAAGATGGGCGGCTGGGTCAAGCAGGACTCGGTGGCCGTGTTCGTGGTCAAGCTCGACGCCGCGGCCAGCGGCGAGGATCTCGACGACGCGATCGACTACGTGGTCCGCGCCGCCGACGAGATGGAGGCCGAACTCTCCCCCGGCCAGGACGAATTCTGACGTGAGCTACCGCCAAGGCCGCTTCTGGCAACCCGACGTCACCGTCGCCACGGTCGTGGTCGACGGCGGGCGGCTGCTGATGGTCGAGGAATCGGTCGGCGGCCGGCGGGTGCTCAACCAGCCGGCGGGCCACCTGGAGCCCGACGAAAGCCTGCTCGACGCCGCCCTGCGCGAGATCCTGGAGGAAACCGGCTGGGACGTGCGCCTGACCGCCTTCGTCGGTGCCTACCAGTGGAAAGCACCGTTGCAGGCCGACGGCAGCGGCGGTCGCCATTACCTGCGTTTCGCCTTCGCCGCCGAACCGGTCCGCCATCACCCCGGCCGCGCCCTCGACGAGGGCATCGTGCAGGCGCTGTGGATGAGCCCGGCCGAGCTGCAGGCGCGTGCGGACCAACACCGCAGCCCGCTGGTCTGGCGGGTCGCGGCCGATTTCCTCGGCGGACGCCGGCACTCGCTCGACCTGCTGCAGCACCTGGCCTTGCCCGCCGCGGACGACGCAGCGGGCTGATCGTCATGGGCGGGTCGGTACGCACCATCGTAGGCATGTCGGGCGGGGTCGACTCCTCGGTCGCGGCATTGCGCCTGCGCGACGCCGGCGAGGCGGTGGCCGGGTTGTTCATGCAGAACTGGGCCGACGACGGCAGCGGCGACTGCCGCGCCGAAGACGACCGCCGCGACGCGGTGGCGGTGTCCGGCCGGCTCGGCCTGCCGATCCATTTCCGCGATTTCTCCGGCGAGTACTGGGCCGGGGTGTTCGAGCACTTCCTGGCCGAGTACGCGGCCGGGCGCACGCCCAATCCGGACGTGCTGTGCAACCGCGAGATCAAGTTCAAGCACTTCCTCGACGCCGCGCGCGACCTTGGTGCGGAATTCATCGCCACCGGCCACTACGCCCGGGTCGAAGGCGACGGCGGCCGCTACCGCCTGCTGCGGGCGGTCGACCGCAGCAAGGACCAGAGCTACTTCCTGCACCAGCTCGGCCAGGCCCAGTTGGCCGCGACCCGGTTCCCGCTCGGCGACCTGCTCAAGCGCGACGTGCGCGAGATGGCCCGCGCCGCCGGCCTGCCGACCGCGGCCAAGAAGGACTCCACCGGCATCTGCTTCATCGGCGAACGCGACTTCCGCGAGTTCCTGTCGCGCTACCTGCCCGCGCGCGAGGGCGAGATCCGCAGCCCGGACGGGCGTGTGGTCGGGCGCCATCCGGGGGTGTTCTATTTCACCCTCGGCCAGCGCGAAGGGCTCAACATCGGCGGCGTGCGCGGCTTCGAACCGGCACCGTGGTACGTGGTCGGCAAGGACGTCGCCGGCAACGTGCTCTACGTCGACCAGGGCAGCGACAGCCCCTGGCTGCGCTCGCAGACCCTGTGGTCGGAAGCCGCGCATTGGATCGACGGATCGCCGCCGTCGCGCCGGTTCGCCTGCACCGCGCAGACCCGCTATCGCCAGCCGGACCAAGCCTGCGAAGTGGAGGTGCTCGACGATGGCCGCCTGCGGGTACGTTTTGCCGAGCCGCAGCGCGCGGTGACGCCGGGCCAGTCGCTGGTGCTGTACGACGGCGAGGCCTGCCTCGGCGGCGCGGTGATCGCCGCCACCGACGCACCGGCCTGCGGTCCGCCCTCCCCTCATTCGAACCAGGATCAGACCCCGTAATGGCCGATCTCTCCGAACGCGTCCTCGCCCTCGCCGGCCTCGCCCAGGCCCTGGCCCAGGTCCGGCGCATCGCCGACACCGGCCAGGCCAATGCCGCCGTGCTGTCGACCGCGCTGGACTCGGTGTTCCGCATCGACGCGTCCTCGCCGGCAGCGGTCTACGGCGGCGCGGCCAATCTGCGCCCGGGACTGGTGCTGCTGCAGGACTATTTCGTCAATCGCCCCGCCGACGAGCACCTGCCGCGGCTGGCTCTGTCGGTACTGCAACTGGAGCGCCGCTTCGTCCGCGACCGCGCCGTCGCCGACAAGGTGTTGCGCGGCATCCACGCCCAGGCCGGTGACGCCTACCGCCTCGGCAGCAGTCACCCCGACGTGATCGCCGCGCTCGGCGCCCTGTACGCCGAGACCCTGAGCCACCTGCGCCCGCGCGTGCTGGTGCAGGGCAACCCGCATTACCTCGGCCAGACCGGCGTGGTCGCCGAAGTGCGCGCGACCCTGCTCGCCGCGGTGCGCTCGGCAGTGCTGTGGCGCCAGCTCGGCGGCAGCTACTGGGACTTCCTGCTGCGTCGCCGCGCGATGCTCGACGCGATCGAGGCGCGGCTGGACTGAGCGGCGCGGCTTGCCCCGCTGCTGGCGCCGCACCCCCTTTGCAGCCGCGCGCCGGCTTTGTGTAGGAGCGGCGTAGGCCGCGACAATCGCAAAGGTGGACGCAAGCGCGGCCTCCGCAGCCCGGCGGATCGGTTAATTATCGATATCTGCATGCCGTTCCTGTCTTCGGAACGCTCGTTCGCGCTCGTCGCGGCGGCGGTCGCGGCTTACACCGCTCCTACCCCTTTGCAGCCGCGCGCCGGCTTTGTGTAGGAGCGGCGTAAGCCGCGACAATCGCAAAGGTGGACGCAAGCGCGGCCTCCGCAGCCCGGCGGATCGGTTAATTATCGATATCTGCATGCCGTTCCTGTCTTCGAAGCGGTCGCTCGCGCTCGTCGCGGCGGCCGTCGCGGCTTACGCTGCTCCTACCGAGGGGGGCGCTGCAGCGCCGGGACCGTTGCTGCGGCGCCGGGACCCTTTTGGGGCGGATGCGCCCGGCGGCCGTCAGCCTGCGAACGGGCCGCCTGCCCCGCCATGCCCCCAGGCCCACGCCACGGCCACGATCAGGGCCACTGCCAGGGTCCAGCGCATGGCCTGCTCTATCCGGTCGGCGCGGGCCGGTTTGTGCGTCGCTTTCATGTCCCTATCCTTTCGCGGCCAGCAAGGCGCGGCCGCGGCGATCCCTTCATTGATCGTCACGCGCTGCGCGACGGCGGGCGGCCATCGCCGCGCCCTCTCTCGCTAGACAGCGGCGCTGCCGCGCCTCACGCAACCTCGCCGCGGAAGACTGCGCCCCGATACAGCGACGAAGCGGGCGTTCGCCGGCGCGTCGCCGACAGGGCCTGGAAAGCGCCCCAAAGCGCTCGCCAGGGGGCGCGAGACAAAGAAAAACCCCGGCCGGAGCCGGGGTTTCTCGTGACGCGTCGCCGCTCGAATCAGGCAGCGACGGTATCGGCGACCTGCTTGTAATCTTCGATCTGGTCGAAGTTCATGTAGCGGTAGATCTTGTCGCCGTTGGCGTTGATCACGCCGATGTCCGCCATGTACTCCTCGCGGGTCGGGATGCGGCCCAGACGCGAGCAGATCGCGGCCAGCTCGGCCGAACCCAGATACACGTTGGTGTTGCGGCCCAGACGGTTGGGGAAGTTGCGGGTCGAGGTCGAGAACACGGTCGCGCCCTCGCGCGCCTGCGCCTGGTTGCCCATGCACAGCGAGCAGCCCGGCATTTCCATGCGCGCGCCGGCGGTGCCGAAGGTGCCGTAGTGGCCTTCCTTGGTCAGCTCGGAGGCGTCCATCTTGGTCGGCGGCGCGACCCACAGGCGAGTCGGGATGTCGCGCTTGCCTTCCAGCAGCTTGGCGGCGGCGCGGAAGTGGCCGATGTTGGTCATGCACGAGCCGATGAAGACTTCGTCGATGACCGCGCCGGCGACGTCGGACAGGGTCTTCACATCGTCCGGGTCGTTCGGGCAGGCCACGATCGGCTCGACGATCTGGTCCAAATCGATCTCGATCACCGCCGCGTATTCGGCGTCGGCGTCGCCTTCCAGCAGCTGCGGGTCGGCCAGCCAGCCTTCCATCGCCTTGATCCGGCGCTGCAGCGAGCGGGCGTCGGCGTAGCCTTCTGCGATCATCCACTTCAGCAGGGTGATGTTGCTGGTCAGGTACTCGACGATCGGCTCCTTGTCCAGCTTGACCGTGCAGCCGGCGGCCGAACGCTCGGCCGAGGCGTCGGAGAGTTCGAACGCCTGTTCGACCTTGAGCTGCGGCAGGCCTTCGATCTCGAGGATGCGGCCGGAGAAGATGTTCTTCTTGCCCTGCTTGGCGACGGTCAGCAGGCCCTGCTTGATCGCGGCCAGCGGGATCGCGTTGACCAGGTCGCGCAGGGTCACGCCGGGCTGCATGGTGCCCTTGAAGCGCACCAGCACCGACTCCGGCATGTCCAGCGGCATGACGCCGGTGGCCGCGGCGAACGCGACCAGGCCCGAGCCGGCCGGGAACGAGATGCCGACCGGGAAACGGGTGTGCGAGTCGCCGCCGGTGCCGACGGTGTCAGGCATCAGCATGCGGTTGAGCCAGCTGTGGATCACGCCGTCGCCCGGACGCAGCGCAATGCCGCCGCGGTTGCTGATGAAGGCCGGCAGTTCGTGATGGGTCTTGACGTCGACCGGCTTCGGGTAGGCCGCGGTGTGGCAGAACGACTGCATCACCAGATCGGCCGAGAAGCCCAGGCAGGCCAGGTCCTTGAGCTCGTCGCGGGTCATCGGGCCGGTGGTGTCCTGCGACCCCACCGAGGTCATCTTCGGCTCGCAGTAGGTGCCCGGGCGGATGCCCTGGCCTTCCGCCAGGCCGCAGGCGCGGCCGACCATCTTCTGCGCCAGCGAGTAGCCCTTGCCGGTGTCGGCCGGATTCTGCGGCAGGCGGAACAGGGTCGACGGGGCCAGGCCCAGGGCTTCGCGGGCCTTGGCGGTCAGGCCGCGGCCGACGATCAGCGGGATGCGGCCGCCGGCGCGGACTTCGTCCAGCAGCACGTCGGACTTGAGCGCGAACTCGGCGATCAGCTCGCCGTTCTTGAACGCCTTGCCCTCGTACGGACGCAGCTCGACCACGTCGCCCATGTTCATCTGCGACACGTCGAGTTCGATCGGCAGCGCGCCGGCGTCTTCCATCGTGTTGTAGAAGATCGGCGCGATCTTCGAGCCCAGGCACACGCCGCCGAAGCGCTTGTTCGGAATGAACGGGATGTCCTCGCCGGTGAACCACAGCACCGAGTTGGTCGCCGACTTGCGGCTGGAGCCGGTACCGACCACGTCGCCGACATAAGCGACCAGGTGGCCCTTGTCCTTCAGCGACTCGATGAAGGCGACCGGGCCGCGCTTGCCGTCCTCTTCCGGCTCGATGCCGTCGCGCTTGTTCTTGAGCATCGCCAGCGCGTGCAGCGGGATGTCCGGGCGGGTGGTCGCGTCCGGGGCCGGCGACAGGTCGTCGGTGTTGGTCTCGCCGGTCACCTTGAACACGGTGACGGTCATCGACTGCGGCACTTCCGGCTTGCTGGTGAACCACTCGGCGTCGGCCCAGCTCTGCAGCACGGCCTTGGCGTTGGCGTTGCCCTTCTCGGCCTTCTCCTGCACGTCGTGGAAGGCGTCGAACATCAGCAGGGTGTGCTTGAGCGCGTCGGCGGCGACCGCGCCGACTTCGGCGTCGTCGAGCAGTTCGATCAGCGGATGGATGTTGTAGCCGCCGAGCATGGTGCCCAGCAGTTCGGTGGCGCGGGCGCGCGAGATCAGCGCGTTCTTCTCGCTGCCGAAGGCGACCGCGGCCAGATAGGAAGCCTTGACCTTGGCGGCGTCGTCGACGCCGGCCGGGACGCGGTGGGTGATCAGGTCGAGCAGGAACTCTTCCTCGCCCGCCGGCGGGTTCTTCAGCAGCTCGATGACCTCGGCGGTCTGCTGGGCGGTCAGCGGCAGCGGCGGAATGCCCAGCGCGGCGCGCTCGGCAACGTGTTGGCGATAGCTGGAGAGCATGGAGAGTCCCGTCGGAGTGGAGCGGAAAGACGCCGTACCGTTGCGTGGTCCGCTCGGCGGACCGGGCGGATTGCGTGGCGGCTTGGGGGCGAGGCCTCAGGCGCCCGCCAGGGGCTCGGCCTCGACCGCGTATTTTGCCTTCAAAGGCGCCTTCGGGCAACGCGGCGAGGGCGGCGCCCGGCCCCGCCGGGCAAGGCTTTGCGCGATCCGTCCATACGCTTGCGGCGGAACGCTGTAGCCCGCTTAGACCATTGTCTGCACGCTACCTGAACCCGATAAAGCGATAATCGGCGCCACGCCCGACCGCACGGTCGATCGGCGCTAAGCCAGCCACCGTGCCGTGCCTCACGCACGCCAGCCGCATCAAGGAGCTCCAACGACATGCCCGACTCCTACGCCACCCGTCGCAAACTGACCGTCAACGGCCGCGACTACACCTACTTCAGCCTGCCGGCCCTGGGCGAGCGCTTCGATATCGCCCGCCTGCCCTATTCGATGAAGATCCTGCTGGAGAACCTGCTGCGCCACGAGGACGGCGGCGCCACGGTCGGCAAGGAGCACATCGAGGCGGTGGCGCAATGGGACGCGGCCAAGGAACCCGATACCGAGATCGCCTTCATGCCGGCGCGGGTGGTGCTGCAGGACTTCACCGGCGTGCCCTGCGTGGTCGACCTGGCGGCGATGCGCGACGCGGTCGGCAAGCTCGGCGGCAACCCGAAGCAGATCAACCCGCTGATCCCCTCCGAACTGGTCATCGACCATTCGGTCCAGGTCGACGTGTTCGGCCGCCCGGACGCGCTGGACCTGAACGGCAAGATCGAGTTCGACCGCAACAAGGAGCGCTACAGCTTCCTGCGCTGGGGCCAGAAGTCGTTCGAGAACTTCAAGGTGGTGCCGCCGAACACCGGCATCGTCCACCAGGTCAATCTGGAAAACCTGGCCCGGGTGGTGGTCGGCCGCGAGGTCGACGGCGCCCTGCTGGCCTTCCCCGACACCGTGTTCGGCACCGACAGCCACACCACGATGATCAACGGCATCGGCGTGCTCGGCTGGGGCGTGGGCGGCATCGAGGCCGAGGCGGCCATGCTCGGCCAGCCCTCGTCGATGCTGATCCCGCAGGTGGTCGGCTTCAAGCTCAGCGGCCAGCTGCCGGAAGGCACCACCGCCACCGACCTGGTGCTGACCGTGACCCAGATGCTGCGCAAGCTCGGCGTGGTCGGCAAGTTCGTCGAGTTCTACGGCGACGGCCTGCAGCACCTGCCGCTGGCCGACCGCGCCACCATCGCCAACATGGCCCCGGAGTACGGCGCCACCTGCGGCATCTTCCCGATCGACGCCGAGGCGGTGAACTACCTGCGCCTGTCCGGCCGCTCGGAAGAGCAAATCGCCCTGGTCGAGGCCTACGCCAAGGCCCAGGGCCTGTGGCACGAGCCGGGCCAGCCGCACGCGACCTACTCGACCACGCTCGAGCTCGACCTGCGCGACGTCAGGCCCTCGCTGGCCGGCCCCAAGCGTCCGCAGGACCGGGTGCTGCTGGAAAACGTGCACAGCAACTTCAACGACAACCTCGGCCCGTTGATCGCCAACCGTAAGCCCAAGGGCGTGGGTTGCGCGATCGAGGAACTCAACGGCGAAGGCGGCGCCCAGCCGCAGGCCGAACACCTGGCGGCCAAGCCGGTGTCGAAGATCCGCATCCAGGAACAGGACGCCGAACTGTCCGACGGCTCGGTGGTGATCGCCGCGATCACTTCCTGCACCAACACCTCCAACCCGGCGGTGATGCTCGGCGCCGGCCTGTTGGCGCGCAACGCCGCCCGGCTGGGCCTGAAATCCAAGCCCTGGGTCAAGACCTCGCTCGGCCCGGGCTCGCTGGTGGTCACCGACTACCTGAAGAAGGCCGGCGTGCTCGACGACCTGGAGAAGCTCGGCTTCTACGTGGTCGGCTACGGTTGCACCACCTGCATCGGCAACTCCGGCCCGCTGCCGGACGAAGTCTCCAAGGGCATCGCGGAAAACGAGCTGGTGGTGGCCTCGGTGCTGTCGGGCAACCGCAACTTCGAAGGCCGCGTGCATCCGGAAGTGAAGGCCAACTACCTGGCCTCGCCGCCGCTGGTGGTCGCCTACGCGATCGCCGGCACGGTCAACATCGACCTGACCCAGCAGCCGATCGGCAAGGGCAGCGACGGCCAAGACGTGTACCTGCGCGACATCTGGCCGAGCAACAAGGAAATCGGCGACGTCATCGCCGCGACGGTCGGCCCGGAGCTGTTCGCGCAGAACTACGCCGACGTGTTCAAGGGCGATACGCGCTGGAACCAGATCGCTTCGCCGGACGGCGAGTCTTTCGCCTGGGACGAAGCCTCGACCTACATCAAGAACCCGCCCTACTTCGACGGCATGACCATGCAGGTCGGCAGCATCGACGACGTCCATGGCGCCCGGATCATGGGCCTGTTCGGCGATTCGATCACCACCGACCACATCTCGCCGGCCGGCAACATCAAGAAGGATTCGCCGGCCGGCCGCTACCTGATCGGGCGCGGCGTGCAGCCGGTCGACTTCAACAGCTACGGCAGCCGCCGCGGCAACGACGACGTGATGGTGCGCGGCACCTTCGCCAACATCCGCATCAAGAACCTGATGTTCGGCGGCGAGGAAGGCGGCAACACCCTGTACTACGGCGGCAACGGCGCCGCGCCGGAGAAGCTGGCCATTTACGACGCCGCGATGAAGTACAAGGCCGACGGCGTGCCGCTGGTGGTGTTCGCCGGCAAGGAATACGGCACCGGCTCCTCGCGCGACTGGGCCGCCAAAGGCACCAACCTGCTCGGGGTCAAGGCGGTGATCGCCGAGAGCTTCGAGCGCATCCACCGCTCCAACCTGGTCGGCATGGGCGTGCTGCCGCTGCAGTTCAAGGACGGCGAGAACGCCCAGAGCCACGGCTTGGACGGTTCGGAAACGATCAGCGTGACCGGTCTGGACGACGGCAAGGCCAAGACTGCGACGGTGACGGCGAAGAAGGCCGACGGCAGCGAGAAGCGCTTCGAGGTCAAGGTGCTGCTGCTGACGCCGAAGGAAGTCGAGTACTTCCGCCACGGCGGCATCCTGCATTACGTGCTGCGCCAGTTGGCGGCGAAAAAGGCCGCCTGACAGGCTCCGGACGGAGCGGAAGCCCCGCCCGCCGCAACGCGGCGGGCGTTCGCTCGGGCCGCGCGGCAATGCCGCGCAAACGGCCCGCCCTCACCCGCCACGGCGGCATCCTGCATTACGTGCTGCGCCAGTTGGCGGCGAAAAAGGCCGCCTGACAGGCTCCGGACGGAGCGGAAGCCCCCGCCCGCCGCAACGCGGCGGGCGTTCGCTCGGGCCGCGCGGCAATGCCGCGCAAACGGCCCGCCCTCACCCGCCACGGCGGCATCCTGCATTACGTGCTGCGCCAGTTGGCGGCGAAAAAGGCCGCCTGACAGGCTCCGGACGGAGCGGAAGCCCCCGCCACGGCGGCATCCTGCATTACGTGCTGCGCCAGTTGGCGGCGAAAAAGACCGCCTGACAGGCTCCGGACGGGGCGGGTGAGTCGCGTTCCCTTCTCCCGCTTGTGAGAGAGGGGCTAGGGTGAGGGCCTCGACGGCCCGCGTGCCCTCATCCGCCCCTTCGGAGCACCTTCTCCCGCAAGCGGGATGCAGCGGCGGCGCCGCTCGAAACCGCCCCCGAGGCAGAAGCGCCGCAAGTCGCGACCCACCCACGCCGGTTTGGCCCCGCCTGGGACGGACCCGCGCACCCAGATGCGGCCCCGCCCGGCCGCGTCCGAAGCCCTCCGACAGGCGATCGTCTTTTGCATACGCGCAGAACCGCCGAAGGCGATCTCACACGCCCAGGGCGCGCCGCCGCCCCCGATCGCGGTCACAGCCGCGGCTGCCATTGCGCCGAGGTCATGCGCCACTGGCCGTCTTGGTCGCGCCAACCGGTCTGCACCGAATACCACTGCGCCGCTTCGGGCAAGGGCTGCCCCGCCCCGCCGCCGAGCGCGGCCTCGAAACGCACGCGTGCGTGGCCATCCTGCAGCGCGATGTCGACCTTGCCGAGCTTGACCCAGACCGAGCGATAACGCAGGAAACTGGCCACCGCCAGGCGCCGCGCGCCGGCCCGGTCCATGCCTTCCGGACCGATGAAATCCTCGGCCAGTTGGGCCTCGATCGCGGCCGCATCGCGGGCATCGATCGCCGCCTGCAACTGCTCCATCGAAGCGCGCAGGCGTTGTTCCGGTGCCGGCCGTTCGGCGCAGCCGGCCAAGCCCAGCGCAAGCAGCGCGCCCCATGCCCAGCCGCGGCCGCCGCGCGCCGGGCGCGGCGAATCGGGGCCGGGAGCGGTCCGGACCGTCGGGATCGGGAAGGTCGCTAGCACGCTGCGCATGGCGGAAAAACACCGGTGGCGGAAAATCGCACGACCGTTCAATTGGCCGTGTCCGACTGCGATCCTGACAGGTCCGCGCCGCTGCCGACAACGCCTGCGCGAACGCTGCGCCGCCTCCTTGCCAGTGGGTAGAGCCTATGCTCCAATCGATCAAACACCGTACGGCGGCGCACACAGCCGCCTGCGCCGATATCTAAGCGATTAAAGAGGGGATCGCGATGAGTTTGGAACGTCCTTGGCTTGCCCAGTATCCGCAAGGCGTGCCCGCACAGATCGACGTCGACGAATTCCCGTCGGTGGTCTCGGTGCTGCAGAACGCGATCGACAAATACCGCGATCGCCCGGCCTTCTCGAATTTCGGCAAGGTCCTCACCTACGGCGACATCGACCGGCTCAGCGCCCAGTTCGCCGCTTACCTGCTCGGCGAGCTCAAGCTCAAGAAGGGCGATCGCGTTGCGATCATGATGCCCAATTGCCTGCAGTATCCGATCGCCACCTTCGGCGTGCTGCGCGCCGGCCTGAGCGTGGTCAACACCAATCCGATGTACACCCCGCGCGAGCTCAAGCACCAGCTCGTGGATTCCGGCGCGTCGGTGATCTTGGTGCTCGACAACTTCGGCAAGACCGTGGCCGAAGTCGTCGCCGACACCCAGGTCAAGCAGGTCATCACCACCGGCTTGGGCGACATGATCGGCGGGCTCAAGGGCCCGATCATGAACTTCGTGCTGAAGTACGTGAAGAAGATGGTGCCGGACTACGACATCCCCGGCGCCGTGCGCTTCCGCGACACCCTCACCCTGGGCCAGATGCACAAGCTGCCCGAGGTGGAGATCTCGCCCGACGACATCGCCTTCCTGCAGTACACCGGCGGCACCACCGGCCTGGCCAAGGGGGCGATGCTGACCCACCGCAACCTGGCCGCCAACATGCAGCAAGCCGCGGCTTGGGTCGGGGCCAACGTCAAGTACGGCCAGGAAGTCATCATCACCGCGCTGCCGCTGTACCACATCTTCGCCTTGACCGCGAACGGCCTGGTGTTCATGAAGTTCGGCGGACTCAACCACATGATCACCAACCCGCGCGACATGGCGGGCTTCGTCAAGGAACTCAAGAACACGCCGTTCACCGCGATCACCGGGGTCAACACGCTGTTCAACGGCCTGCTCAACACGCCCGGTTTCGATCAGGTGGATTTCTCGCGCCTGCACCTGACCCTGGGCGGCGGCATGGCGGTGCAGCGCTCGGTCGCCGAACGCTGGAAGCAGGTCACCGGCGTGACCCTGGTCGAGGCCTACGGTCTGACCGAGACCTCGCCCGCGGCCTGCATCAATCCGATGGACCTGCCCGAGTACAACGGCGCGATCGGCCTGCCGATCTCCTCCACCGACGCCTGCGTCAAGGACGAGGAAGGCCGCATGCTGCCGATCGGCGAAGTCGGCGAACTGTGCATCAAGGGCCCGCAGGTGATGAAGGGCTATTGGCAGCGGCCCGAAGAGACCGCACAAGTCATCGACGCCGACGGCTGGCTGCACACCGGCGACATGGCGCGCATGGACGAGCAAGGCTTCTTCTACATCGTCGACCGCAAGAAGGACATGATCCTGGTGTCCGGCTTCAACGTGTATCCGAACGAAGTCGAGGACGTGATCGCGATGATGCCGGGAGTGCTGGAAGTGGCCGCCGTCGGCGTGCCGGACGAGAAGTCCGGCGAAGCGGTGAAGGTGGTGATCGTGAAGAAGGACCCCGCGCTGACCGCCGACGAGGTCAAGGCCCACGCGCGCGCCAACCTCACCGGCTACAAGCACCCCCGCTACGTCGAGTTCCGCACCGAACTGCCCAAGACCAACGTCGGCAAGATCCTGCGCCGCGAGTTGCGCGACAACGCCAAGACGTGAGTTTGGGTGAGCCGGTCGCAGCGCCGCGCGCTACGACCGGCCATTGCCGCATTCAGGAGCCCCTGCCCGGCAGGGGCTTTTTTGTGCGCGCCAACGCAGGCAAAACGCGAACTCGGGCTTGTCTGAACACACTAGGAACGAGGTGTAGCATCGAATTGCGGGACTTTTTTCCCGCCACCGACCTCCAGGAGTCCGCCATGTCCATCTCCGCTCGTTTCCCCATCGCCGAAGCCGCTTCCGTCCGTTTCCCGGCCGCCGAAGCCAGCCTGTTCCGTCATGTGGCCGATGCCGCGGGCAGCGTCGATTGGGGCTACATGCACGCCCAGCCCGAGCTCGTCCATGGAGCGGACGCGGTCTATTCGCCCTGCTTCTCGATCCGCCTGCTCGACGACATGAAGCGGGTGCAGGAACGCATCCGCCGCGAACTGGCCGCCGACACCGATCCGCGCGCCGGCATCCGCCATTTCGTCCTCGGCTCGGAAGCCGATGTGTTCAATCTCGGCGGCGACCTGGCCCTGTTCTCGCGCCTGATCCGCGAAAACGATCGCGAGCGCCTGCTCGATTACGCGCGCCTGTGCATCGAAGTCGCGTTCAATCTCTATCAGCTGCACGAAGACCGCGTGCACAGCATCGCGGTGATCCAGGGCGACGCGCTCGGCGGCGGTTTCGAGGCGGCGCTGTGCTGCCACACCATCATCGCCGAGGCCGGCACCGGCATGGGCTTCCCGGAGGTGCTGTTCGACCTGTTCCCGGGCATGGGCGCCTACACCTTCCTGACCCGGCGCGTTTCGCCGGCCCAGGCCGAGCACATGATGCTCAACGCCCGCGTCTATCCGGTCGAAGAGCTGCTGCGCATGGGCGTGGTCGACCAGGTGGTGCCGCGCGGCTGCGGCCTGCAGGCGGCGCACGACACGATCAAGCGCAATCAGCGCATGGGCAACGCGCTGCGGGCGATGAACACCGTGCGCCAGGCCTGCCGTCCGGTCAGCCTCGAGGAGCTGCTGTCGGTCACCACCGAATGGGTCGACGCCGCCATGCGCCTCAGCGACCGCGGGCTCAAGACCATGGACCGTCTGGTGCGCGCGCAGCAGCGCCGGGCCGGCTCGGCCGCGCTGAATCTGGCGCTGGCATGATCGTCTTGCAGGGGGGAGCCTGCCACGCGTCCTGCGTGGCAGGATGCAACGTCACGATACGTCGGGGACGTCCTTGCTGCGCCCGCCGCCCCGGCTGAGGCGCGCGACTTCCTGACGGCTGAGGTCGGCGACCGCCGCCAGCTGACCGGCGAGTTCGCTGACGAGTTTGCCGTGTTCGCGCGCCAGCGCATCGTCGCCGGCCCGCATGATCTGCGAGCAGCGTTCGGCGATGGAGTGCGCACCCAGGTTTTCGCACACGCCCTTGTAGGCATGCGCGACCTCGCGGAATTCGTCCCACTGCTGGGCCAGGCCGGCCGCAGCGAGATTGGTCTGACAGGCCGCGGCGTCCTTGAGGCATTGCTCGACGAAGTCGCGCAGGAACTGATCGCCCAATCCCATTTCCGCCAGCTCGGCGAGCACCGCCGGATTGGTCAGCGGACGGCTGACGTCACTGATCGCGCGCACCGCCGGCAGACGCTGGGTGTCGACCACGTCGGCGATGGTTTCCAGCAGGCGCCCGACCACGATCGGCTTGGTCAGGAAGGCCATGGCGCCGGCTTCGCTGGCCGCTTCCGAAGCCTGCAAGGTGGCGTCGGCGCTGAGGATGATGGTCGGGGTGCGGCGGCTGTTGCCGGCCTGCATGAAGCGCAGCTGGCGGATCACGTCCAGGCCGCTCAGGCCGGGCATGTGCATGTCCAGGATGGCCAGTTCGAACTGGCCGGTCTCGAGCTGGTCCAGCGCCTCCTCGCCGTCGTTGACCGCCTGCACGCGGTGGCCGGCGCGTTCGAGGATGCGGGTCAGCACGGTGCGGTTGGCCGACTGGTCGTCGGCGATCAGCACCTTGAGGCCGCGCACCCGGGTCTTGTGGCGGATGAACGGGTCTTCGAACGAGACCACCTTGCCGCTTTCCTGCGGCTCGGCCTCGTGGGTCTGCGGCGCGGCCTCCTCCAGCCGCAGCGGCAGTTCGATCCAGAAGTGGCTGCCGCCGCCCGGATTGCCTTCCAGGCCGATCTGGCCGCCGAGCAACTGGGTCAGGGTCTTGGCGATGGTGGTGCCCAGACCGGTGCCGCCGAAGCGCCGGGTCGGGCCGTTGTCGACCTGCTCGAAGGCCTGGAAGATCCGCTCCTGGTCCGCGCTGGGAATGCCGATGCCGGTGTCGCGGACCGAGAAGCGCAAGCGCGCCTGGCGACCGCCGCCGGGCAGCGGCGCCGGCGCGCCGCCGTCGGCGATCCGGGTCACCAGCGACACGCCGCCCTTCTCGGTGAACTTGACTGCGTTGTGCAGCAGGTTCAGCAGCACCTGAGTCAATAGCGCGCTGTCGCCGTTCAAGCGCAGCGGCACGTCCTGCTCGACGTCGATCTTGAGGGTCAGGCCCTTGGCCGCGGCCAGCGGCTGCAGCATCTTCTGCAGGCGCTTCATCACCTCCTGCAGGTTGAAGTCGACGTCGCGGCGCTGCAGCTTGCCGGCCTCGATCGCCGAGATGTCGAGCACGTCGTTGACCAGCAGCAACAGCGATTGCGCCGAGGTATGGATGACGTCGGCGTACTCGCGCTGCTCCGGCGCCAGGCGGGTGCCGTGCATGAGCTCGGCCATGCCGATGATGCCGTTCAGCGGCGTGCGAAGTTCGTGGCTCATGTTGGCCAGGAAGCGGCTCTTGGCCTCGTTGGCCCGGCGCGCGTCCTCGGTGGCCTTCTGCAGGCTGCGCAGCAGCGAGGACAGATAGGCCGGAATCGCCACCAAACCCAGCCACAGGCCGGCGCTCAAATAGGGCTGGTCGCGCCAGTACGGATTGGCCAGGATCACCGCCAGGAACGAAGCGCCTGCCAGCGAGGCGGAGGTGTACAGATAACGGGTGCCGTAGCGCAGGCCGTTGCCGATGGTGACCCACAGGACGATCACGTACAGCGGCGCCAGCGAGGGCGCGTCCAGCGACATCAGCGCCGCCAGGGTCGAGTAGTCGGCGATCATGCCGATCCAGCGCCGCAGGTGCGAGACCCCGGGCCAGCGCACGATCCCGGCCAACAGCCCCAGCCCCACCAGCGATTCGGCGGACATCACCCAGAGCATGGTCTGGGTCGCCCGGCTGTCCTGCTCGAAGGCCTGCAGCCCGAGCAGATAGGCCACGATCAGGCAGGCGATGATCAGACGCACCAGGGCCTGCCCGTGCTCGCTGTCCGGGCGGTTGGATAGGCGCTCTTTCAGCAAGCGCAGGATGGAAGCCATCGGCTACTCCAAGCCGGGACGAGGAAAACTGGCGGAGTATCTGTCGCAAATTTCGTCGAGACGGGCGCGGCTGCGGATCAGCGCGTCCACGCACCGCGGGTCGAACAGGCGGCCCCGCTGGGCGTACATATACTCCAAAGCCTCTTCCACGTCCCAGGCTTTCTTATAGGGGCGGGGCGAAATCAGGGCGTCGAACACGTCGGCGACCGCCACGATCCGCGCCTCCAGCGGGATCTGCTCCCCGACCAGGCCGTCGGGATAGCCGCTGCCATCGTAGCGCTCGTGATGGCGCAGGGCGATCAGGGCCCCGGCCTGGATGAAGCGGTTCTGGCTGCCGCTGAGCAGTTCGTAGCCGATCTTGGGGTGGCGGCGCATGACCGCCGTCTCCTCCTCGGTCAGCGGGCCGGGCTTCATCAGCACCGAGTCGGGAATGGCGATCTTGCCGATGTCGTGCAGCGGCGCGGCCATCTCGATCACCCGGATCTCGTCTTCGAACATGCCCAGCTGTTCGGCGATCAGTCCGGCGATGTGCGACATGCGCTCCAGGTAGGCGCTGGTGCCGGCGTCGCGGTACTCGATCGCGCGCGCCAGCCGCGACAAGGTTTCGCGCTCGCGCTCTTCGACCTCGTGCATGCTCGACAGCAGGCGCTGTTCCAGCGACAGCGCACGCTGCTTGACGTTCTCCGACTGCTGGCGCAGCTGCAGCAGGTTGCGGCAACGTGCGCGCAGTTCGCGCGGACGCACCGGCTTGACCAGGAAGTCGATCACGCCGGCTTCCAGCGCGGCCTGGCGCACCGGTTCGTCGCCGACCACGGTGACCAGGATGATCGGAATGTCGCGATGCATCGGCAGGCGGCGGAAGCGGCGCGCGAACTCCAGGCCGTCGATGCCCGGCATGCGGTAATCGAGCAGCAACAGGTCGGGCTGATGCGTTTCGCACCAGGCGAGCGCGGCCTCGGGTTCGCCGAAATCGTGCACCGACAGCTCGGGCGCTATGTCCTCGATGATGTGGCGCAGCATGGTCCGCGCGGACGTTTGGTCATCGACGATAACGACGTTCACACCGGTATCCGTAGTAAGGCCGCCCCCTGTGGCGGCCGATCCGCGAGCATACCCCGCCGCGATGCCCGTGACAGCCGTCTAAGGTCCCAAGTGGCAAACCTAGAACACTTCCACACATAGCCCGTCGCAAATCTGCGGACCGCCGTCCGCCGCAGCAATGCGCGCGGTTCATCACGGTTTCTACGCAGCCCCATAACGAAAACGGCCAGCGGATGCTGGCCGTTCGCGGGCGCCGGTCGCGTTGGGCGGCGGGCGCCCGTTCGCGAACCCGGGCGAGACTCAGCCGCCGGCTTCCGGACGCATGTAGGGGAACAGCAACACGTCGCGGATCGAGGAGCTGCCGGTCAGCATCATCACCAGGCGGTCGATGCCGATGCCGAGGCCGCCGGTCGGCGGCAAGCCGACCTCGAGCGCGCGGATGTAGTCGGCGTCGTAGTGCATGGCCTCGTCGTCGCCGCCTTCCTTCTGGTCGACCTGGGCCTGGAAGCGCGCGGCCTGGTCTTCCGGATCGTTGAGCTCGGAAAAGCCGTTGGCCAGTTCCTTGCCGCCGATGAACAGTTCGAAACGGTCGGTCAGTTCCGGGTCGATGTCGTTGGCGCGCGCCAGCGGACTGACTTCGACCGGGTGGTCGGTGATGAAGGTCGGCTGGATCAGCGTGTGCTCGACGGTCTTCTCGAAGATCTCCAGCAGCAGCTTGCCCCAGCCGTACGCCGGCTTGACCGGGATCTTCAGCCGCGCGCAGTGAGCGCGCATGGCGGCGAGGTCGCGCAGTTCCTCACGCTTGATCTCCGGGTTGTGCTCCAGCACCGCGTCGGTCATCGACCAGCGGCGGAAGCCCGGTCCCAGGTCGATGACGCTGCCGTCCCATTCGACCCGAGTCGTGCCGAGCACGTCCTGCGCGGCATGGCGGATCACCGCTTCGGTCAGGTCCATGATCTCGGTGTAGGTGGCGTAGGCCTCGTACAACTCGAGCATGGTGAACTCGGGGTTGTGCCGGGTCGACACGCCTTCGTTGCGGAAGTTGCGGTTGATCTCGTAGACCCGCTCCAGGCCGCCGACCACCAGGCGCTTGAGGTACAGCTCCGGCGCCACACGCAGGTACAACTGCAGGTCGAGCGCATTGTGATGGGTGACGAAAGGCTTGGCCGCGGCGCCGCCGGGGATGTAATGCATCATCGGCGTTTCCACTTCCAGGAAGCGCCGCGCGTCGAGCCAGGCGCGCATGGCGCGGATGATCTTGGAGCGCTTGACGAACACCTCGCGCGCGTCCGGCGACACGATCAGGTCGACGTAGCGCTGGCGGTAGCGCTGCTCGACGTCGCTGAGACCGTGGAACTTGTCCGGCAGCGGACGCAGCGCCTTGGTCAGCAGGCGCAACGACTCGGCCTTGATCGACAGCTCGCCGGTCTTGGTCCGGGTCAGCGGACCTTCGGCGGCGACGATGTCGCCGACGTCCCAGCCTTTGAACTTGTCGTAGCTCTCGCCGAGCGCGTTGGCCTGCAGGAACAGCTGGATGCGGCCGGACTCGTCCTGGATCTGGACGAAGCTGGCCTTGCCCATGACCCGCTTGAGCAGGATGCGGCCGGCCACCGCGACGCGCTGGCCGCGGGCGTCGAGCGCCTCCTGGGTCCAGGCCTCGGCGTCGGCGTACTGCGCCTGCAGGTCGCCGACGTAATCGGCGCGGCGGAAGTCGTTCGGGAACGCGATCCCCTCCTCGCGCAGCGCCTTGAGTTTGCCGCGGCGCTCGGCGATCAGGTGGTTCTCGTCGATGGGCGGCAGGTCGTTGTCGGTCATTGCGGTTTTGGGATTCGGGATTCGGGATTGGGGATTCGAAGCAGGGATTCCGGGAGCGGGCGGGGTCGGCGTTGGCCAATCCCCAATCCCCGATCCCGAATCCCCTGGAGCAGGGATTCCGGGAGCGGGCGGGACCGGCTTTGGCCAATCCCGAATCCCCCATCCCGAATCCCCGAGGCGGCGCAGCCGCCTCAGACGGCGTCAGAACGTTTGGAGCCGACTTCCAGACCGGACTTCAGGCTGGCTTCGACGAACTCGTCGAGATCGCCGTCGAGCACTTTCTGGGTGTCGCTGCGCTCGATGCCTGTGCGCAGGTCCTTGATCCGGCTCTGGTCCAGCACGTAGTTGCGGATCTGGCTGCCCCAGCCGATGTCGGACTTGGTCGCCTCGACCGCGTCGCGCTCGGCGTTGCGCTTCTGCATTTCCAGCTCGTACAACTTCGCCGCGAGCATCTTCATGGCGCGGTCGCGGTTGGCGTGCTGGCTGCGTTCGGTCTGGCAGGCCACCACAATGCCGCTGGGCACGTGAGTGATGCGCACCGCCGATTCGGTCTTGTTGACGTGCTGGCCGCCCGCGCCCGAAGACCGGTACACGTCGGTCTTGAGGTCGGCGGGGTTGATCTCGATGTCGATCTTGTCGTCGACTTCCGGCGACACGAACACCGAGGTGAAACTGGTGTGGCGGCGGTTGTCGGAGTCGAACGGCGACTTGCGCACCAGCCGATGCACGCCGGTTTCGGTCTTGAGCCAGCCGTAGGCGAAATCGCCCTCGACGCGGAAGGTCGCCGACTTGATGCCCGCGACTTCGCCGCCGGAGACTTCCAGCAACTCGGTCTTCCAGCCGCGCGATTCGGCCCAGCGCAGGTACATGCGCAGCAGCATTTCCGCCCAGTCCTGGGCTTCGGTGCCGCCGGCGCCGGCCTGGATGTCGACGAACGCCGAAGCGCCGTCCATCTGCCCGGAGAACATGCGCTGGAACTCCAGCTTCTCCACGTCCTTGCTGTAGCGCTCGACGTCGTCGACCACGGCCAGCGCGGTGGACTCGTCGTCCTCCATCTCGGCCAGTTCCAGCAATTCCAGTCCGCCGATCAGGCCGTCGGTGAGGCTGCGGATGCCGGTCACCACCTTGTCCAGCGAGGCGCGCTCCCGGCCCAGGCCCTGGGCGCGCTCGGCGTCGTTCCAGACGTCGGGGCTTTCCAGCTCGCGGTTTACTTCTTCCAGACGTTCGACTTTGCTGTCGTAGTCAAAGATACCCCCTCAGCGCATCCAGCCGACCCTTGAGGTCGGCGATGCGCTGGCGGACGGGATTGAGTTCGATCATGTCCGAGTGGTCTTGATGCGGATGAACCGGCGATTCTAGCAGCCCGGCGGCCGCCCCGCCCTGCCCGGCCGCGGGCTCCGCCGCCCCGGCCGGCACCGTTCCGGCCTGCACGGGCGCCGCGGCGCCCGCCGGCCGCGGCCGTTCAGCGCACCTCGAACTCGCCGACCAGGATCTGCTCCTTGGCGTCCTTCAGCCGCAGGGTCACCTGCCGGTCCTGCTGGCCGGGGCCGCCGAAGCCGGTGCTCAGGCGCAGATTCAGGGTGGTCGCGCCGGTCACCAGTTGCTGGCGGTCGCCGAAGAACTGCGCCTCGACCTTGTACTTGCCCGGCTTGGCCCGGCGCAGGGCGAACTCCTCCGGTCCGTAGCCGCCGGTGAAATCGTCGGTGATGCGCCCGCCCTGGTAGGTCAGCGGATTGCCGTAGTAGCACTTCTCCCCGTTCGGGTCGGTGACCCACAGGTCCATGTCGCTGTTGTCGCTGTCCCAGCTCAGCACCGCGCGCAGGGCCAGCGGCAGGTTGCGGCGCAGGCGCGGGTCGACCCGGCTCAGGTCGACCCGGTCCGGATGCGCGGCGGCGATCGCGTTGAGCTCGGCCAGGGCGATCTCTTCGATGCCGTCGAAGCGACCGTCCCAAGCGCGCAGCGCGACCTCGTACAGACGGTCGACCGCCTCTTGCGGACGGCCGGCGGCGGCGTAGGCCAGGCCCAGGTCGCGGAAGCTCTGCGGCTCCTCCTCGGCCATCGCCAGCACCCGCTCCAACACCTGTGCCGCCAGCGCCGGTTGCCCGGCCTGCATCAGCCGGTAGCCGAGCACGCGCAGGACATGGCGGTTTTCCAAGTCGAGTTCGGCCAGATTGGACAGCACCCGCAGGGCCAGCTCCGGGCGGCCCTTTTCGAACAGCACATCGGCGACGTCGAGGTAGAACGCGGTGCTGCCGGCATAGGAATCGCGTTCGTCCAGGTAGATCGCGTAGGCGCTGCCGGCGTCGGCCTTGCGCAAGCGGCGGGCATAGGGCGAGTCGGGCTCCCAGGCCTGCAGGGCGATGCGAGCGGGGCGTTGGACGGGGCCGGACGGGCCGGCCTGATCGTCGTGCGCGATCCGGCTGGCGGTGACTACGATTCGATCCATGCCCGCGTCGGCCGCCGCAGCCTCCGCCGGCATCTCCACGCTGTCCAGGGTGGTGGGCTCCCGGGCGGAGTCCGACGGTGCCGGCAGCGCGGGCATGGGCGCGATCCCCGCGGCCGCCGCCGGCGCCGCCTCGGCCAGCCGATAGCGTTCGTTTCCGCCCAGCGCCGCCGGCGGCTTGCCCTTGGGGAAATCGCGTTGCCACCAGTCGATGCGCTGCTGGTAGCTGCCCGCGACCAGGTCGAGATGGATGCGGCGCTCGCCGGCGACGGCCTCTTCCTGCGCCGACAGCAGGCGACGGTATTCCTCGCGCAAGGGCGCCGGAGGTTCGATCCGATAGCGTGCATAGTCGGCCGCTTCTTCCAGCACGATCAGCGAGGTCTCGGCGGTGACCAGGCCGTGGCTCCGGCCGAGCCGGGCGATCTCGGCCCGATGGCGCTCCGGATCGGCCTGCAGTGCACGGATCGAGTACTGCGCCCACAACGTCGCGGGAAATGCGCTGGCCGGCGCATCGGCGGCGATCGGCAGGCTCAGTTCGCGCTCGCCGTCGGCGTCGCGCACCCGCAGGCGCAGCGTCGCCGGCGCATCGCGCAAGCGCCCGGCGATGCGCAGCAAGCCGCCGTCGGCGAAGGCCAACTCGGCCGCCGCATCGGCGATTCCGGCGCCGCTCGCCGAAAGCAATTGCGGAGCTTGTTCGAGCAACTCGCGCGCGGCGCGCTCGAGTTCGCCGGCGCGGCTCCAGGCGACCAGGCGGCCACCGTGAGCCTGGGCCAGCGCGCGCAGACGGTCGTTGTCGCCGTTGGCGCCGGCCGAATTGAGCGCGTACAGGCGTTGCTGCGGCCCCAGTTCGGGCAAGCGCTGATCGCCGTAGTTGAACAGGCCGTCGCTGACGAGCAGGTACTCGCCGATCTCGGCCTCGGCGTTCCAGCCGCCCGGATCGGTGGCACCGTCGTAGACCGTGTCGTCCAGCTCGCGGCGCAGCGCCGACCAGTCGCCGCCGCGCACCTGGAAGGTCTGCGCGGGCTCGGTGCGGTCGCGCAAACGGATCAGACGCACCTGCACCGTGCCGGCAGCGCGAAAATAGCGATCGAGCAGATTGAGTTCGCCTGGGTGATCGCGTTTGCGGCGCGAAGCCGAACTGTCCCACAGCAACCCCACCGTCTGCGGCAGCCGGCGCGGCGCCGAGGCGCCGCTCAGCGGCACTTCGGCGAGGAAATAGCGCTCGCCGGCGAAATCCTGGACATAACTCTCGGCCCGTTCGGCGCGCGGCAGACGCAGGCTCAACACCTCGCCCGGCGGACGCGCGCTCAATGCCAGGCGGTAACCGCGGCCGTGCCGCTCGGCTTTGAGCGCGCGCGCCAGCCCCAGCGGTTCGGGCTTCTGCGCCGTGCGCAATTCGCCTTCGAAACGGCCGGCGCCGTCGGCGAAACGCAGCGGCAGTTGGTACTGCCAGGCCTCGCCGTCGCGGCGCAGCGATTCGACCAGGTCCAGCCGCACCCGCCGGGTGCCGCCGGCCGGGATCGGATAGACCCGCAGCTTGAACTGATTGCCGGCGGTCTGCTCGAGCAGGCCTGGGTCGATGCCGCGCCGCTCGATCGCCTCGAACACCTGCCGCCCCTGCGCCTTCGGCACCGGCACCGCATCGCGCATCGCGCCGCCGATATCGAGGGCGAAGCCGGCGACTTGCTGGTCGGGCTGCAGGGGGAACTGCAGTTCGCCCTCCAGCACCCGCGCGTTCGGATTGCGGAACACCAGTTCGATCGAGGTCCGCGCCAGGCCGCCGACGATTTCGCCGTCGACCCGCGCCGATTCCAGTTCGATTGGGGTTTCCGCACCGGCGACCCGCAGCAGCGGCGGCAACGGCGGGGCGGTCAAGTGCCCGGGCGTCTGCGCGCCGGCCAGTCCGGCCAGTCCCAGGGGCAGGCTCAGCAGCAGGCCGACGAGCACGGCGGGCGCAAAGGGGAGTTTCACCGGAGGCGCTTCCTTGTGGCGGGGTCGAATCCCTCAACGCGCGAACTGCGCGAAAGGGGTGAGGCTTCCATGCCGACGGCGACGCCGCGGCTGCGCCAGCTTCGACGATACCGACGGGCGCGGCAAGCGCCACGACGCGCGCGGCCCCACGCAGTCGCCGGTCGCGGCTTGCGCCGCCACTGCCCGGGCCGGTGCGGTGGCTGGGGCCACCACTTGCGCCGCGGGTACGGGGAGCGCGCGACGCCGGTATTGCCCCGGGCGTCGGCGCCGTTCCCGATTGCGAGTCCGCTGTTGCGCCCCCTCGTTGAAAAGGGGGGGCTGGGAATTTGCTCTTGCTCCCGCCCGCGCCGCCGCCTGCGAGCGCGCGCTCGCGGCCTGCGCCGCCCCTCCCCGGGGCGATGGCTCAGGGGCGATGCAGGGAGCGCAACTGCAAGGCTTGACGCAGTTCGTCCAGCCCGGCGGTCGAGGTCAGCGCGATCTCGATGCTCTCGCCCGGCAACAAGGTCAATGCGTTGTCGGACAGGGTCGCATCGTGTTCGCCGAAGTCGATCCACACAGCGCGTGCGAAGGCGCCGGCATGCAGGCTCAGCACGTACCCGGCGCCCTCCCGGCGCAGTTCGGCGCGCAGCTTCGGGTCCGGCCAGGCCAGGGTCTTGGCTTCGCCGAAATAGACCGCGCGCCGCGACACGCTGCGGCCGTCGACGATCAGGTCGAACACCGCCGCGGTGCGCTGGGGGTCGGCGCCGCGCAACAAGTCCTGGTCGCTCCAGGCGCCGGCCGCGGTGGACGCGGCCGCGGCCAGGGTCGCCGGATGGCGTTCGTCGCGGTGCACCTTGCCGGCGAAGTCCACCACCCGCAGGCGCCACTGCGCCGGTACGGCGTCCTGCCGGTCGGAGATCAGATTCAACTCGGTGCGCGCCGCCACCGGCCGCCGCAGCGGCGCGACGGCCAGTTCGGCGAAGAAGCGCTTGGCGTGGAAATGCAACGGCTTCCAGCGTCCGAAGTAGTCCAGGCTGGCCCAGGACGCGCCCGGCCAGACGTCGTTCAACTGCCAATACAGCGAGCCCATGGTGCGCGGCCGCGAGGCGCGGTGATGCAACGCCGCCAGTTCGATGCCCTCGGCCTGGACCTGCTGGCTGAGGTAGACGAAATCGGCGAAGTCGCGCGGCTCGCCGTACTCGCCGCGGATGTACTTGAGCAGGCGGGTATTGCCGTCGCCGGCGAGGAACTTCTGGTGGGCGCGGATCACCGGCGTGTCGATGCCCTGCTCTTCCGGCTTGGCGAATGCGCCGATGGTGCGCAACGAGGGCCAGCCCTGCAGCCCGTACTCGGACATGAAGCGCGGAGTCTCGTCCAGATAAGCCGTGGCCGGCAGCGCCGGACCGCCCCACACGTCCCAGTAATGCTTGTCGCCGTGGTTGGAGTCGTTGGCCTTCTCGGCCAGATCGTTGCTCGGCGAGCTCGACCAGTACGGCACGCCTGCGCCCTCCTCGGCCACGACCTGGCGCAGGTCCTTGCCGAACAGCGCGACGTAACCGTCCCACACGGTCTGGGCGAAGGCCGGATCGGCTTCCTTGAGTTTCTTGCCGTGGCCCCAGTCCTTCCAGGCGGTCTCCTCTTCGTTGTTGCCGCACCACAGCACGATGCTGGGGTGATTGCGCAGCCGGCGCACGTTGTCGCGCGCCTCGGCGACCACGTTGGCGCGGAACGCCGCGTCGTACGCCGGCGGCATGCCGCCGCCGAACATGAAGTCCTGCCAGACCATCAGCCCCAGTTCGTCGGCGATATCGAAAAAGTCGTCCGACTCGTAATAGCCGCCGCCCCAGTTGCGGATCATGTTCATGTTGGCGTCGCGCGCCGACTGCAGGTCGCGACGCAGGCGCTCGCGGCTCACCCGCGCCGGAAACGCGTCGAACGGAATCGCGTTGGCGCCCTTGGCGAACACCTCCACGCCGTTGACGACGAAGGCGAAGCCTTGGCCGTGCGCATCCTTCTCCCGCTTGATCTCGACCGTGCGCAGACCGGTACGTCGGCTGGCCTGCGCCAGCACCGCGTCGCCGTCGCGGACCGTGGCACGGAACGCGTACAGGGGTTGCGCGCCGTAGCCGACCGGGTACCACAACTGCGGCCGTTCGATGCGCAGCGGGATCGACACCCGGTTGAGGCCCGCGCTCAGCCGAGCTTGCTGGCGCAGCACTCGGCGGGCGCCGTCGGGCGCGGTGTATTCGAGCTCGACCGAGGCCTCGCCGGCTTGGGCGCCGACGATCTCCAGCTCGGCCGACAGCTCGGCCGCGTCGCGCCCGATACGCCGCGGTTGCAGGTGCAGATCGGCCAGGCGCAGGCGGTCCCAGCTCTCCAGGCGCACGCCGCGCCAGATCCCGGCGCCGACGTAGCGCGGGCCCCAGTCCCACCCGTAGTGGTAGCCCGGCTTGCGCGCGAAGTTGCCGGTCATCGCGTCCTTGGGCTCGTCGCCGTAGGGCGACGGATAGTTGCCGGCGATCTTGTTCGGCATCGCCTGCACCTGCGGCAGCAGCTTGCGGATCGGCGAGGCGAACACCACCCGCAACTCGTTGCCGCGTTCGCGCAGGCGGCCGTCGACCGGCACGCGCCAGGTGCGGAAGCTGTTGTCGGCGCGCAGCAGTTCGCGGCCGTTGAGATAGACGGTGGCGAACGTGTCCAGGCCATCGAACACCAGTTCGTTGCGCGCGCGGGCGAGCGTGGCGCGGTCCAGGTCGAAGCCGGTGCGGTACTCCCAACCGGCCAGGCCGATCCATTGCAGCTGCGCCTCCGGCGCGCCGACGTAAGGGTCGACGATCAGCCCGGCGGCAAGCAGGTCGGTGTGGACGTGGCCCGGCACGCGTGCGCTGCGCCATTGGGTCGCATCGCGATGCGCGGCCGCCTCGGGATCGTCGGGCAGCAGGCGGAACTGCCAGCCCGCGTGCAGCTCGCGGCTGGCCAGCGGTGCGGCCTGGGCCGACCACACGGCAGCGATCGCCAGCAGCATCAGGACGAGGGCGGCGAGCGAGCGCCAGGGGGACGAGGGCCTTGCGGTCTGGGGCATGGAGTCACCTGTCGAAAAGGGGGCGGCAGGCCGGCCGGCGCCGGGCCGTGCGCGAATCCTGGGCCGCACCCGCGCGGCGGGGGCGGCCGTGACGGCGGCGAAAACGATCGGGCGGGAGGCCCGCCGAAAAAAACGGGAGCGCGCATTCCCGCGCTCCCGTTCCGAGGTCCGGACAAGACCTCGCGGCACGCTTTCCGAGGGTGGCCGCGAGGGGGTACACCGCCTTGCCCGGGAGGTCCGCCGCCGTGCCGTAACGCCACCGGTGGGTGGCGCGACGGCCCGGCGGCGGGGTTGCCGCCGAACGCAGGGGCCCGGGCGGCCCCTGCATCCGATTCTTGAACCGCATCGCGATCAGTCGAACTTGTAAACGAATTCGGCCGAGATTTCACGACCCACGCGCGGGAACACCCGCTCGTTGGCGTAAGCGAAGAACATCTTGTACGGGTCCTTGTAATCGGCCTCGTCGAACAGGTTGTCGATGTACAGGTTGACCCGCGCCTGCTCGGTCAGCTGGTAGCCGGCGGTCAGGTTGAAGAACACCGGCGCCTTGAGCTTGCCGACCATGCGGCAGGAGGTGTCGGTCTGGCCCGGCAGGATCGGCGCGCAACGGTTGTAGTTGTCGCCGTTGACGTGGCCGACGCGGTTGGCGAACAAGGTCGCGTTCCAGGGACCGCGGCTCCAGCTGGCGCTGGCGCGGGCGAAGGTGCGCACGTCGTTGTCGCGGTTCTCCTGCATCGGCGCGCCCGGGTCGCGCTGTTCGTTGTTCTTGAGCTGGTTGGTGTAGTTGAGCTGGAAGCTGAAATCGCCCCATCGCGTGGCCGGCAGCTTGTAGCGCGCGGACACGTCGACGCCGGCCACCTCGCGGTAGGCGATGTTGATCGGGCCGCTGCTGACCGACAGCACCTGGCCGAGCGGATAGTTCGGATCGGCGACCCCGGCGGCGTTGGTGCCCGGTGCGCTGCGGGTCACTCGCGACTGGATGCTGGCGCAGGTCGACGAGCCCGGCGCGACCTGCATGCGGTCTTCCGGCCGGCGCGGCTTGCCGTTGATGCACTGGCTTTCCAGTTCCAGGATGTCGGCGATGTTGAAGTCGCGCACCTGGTTGTCGATGGTCATGCGCCAGTAGTCGGCGCTGAACGACAGATTGTCGGTCGCGTCCCACACCAGGCCGGCGCTCCACGACTTGCCCGTCTCGCTGTCGAGCTTGAGATTGCCGGTGCGGCTGATGTTGTGGCGGTAGTACAGCGCCTGCGAACCGCAGTTCGGACCGAGGCCGCGGGCGATGCAGGTGGCCACGTCCGCGTCTTCCTGGGTGCCGGTACCGCTGGTGGCGAACAGGTAGTGCATGTCCGGCGCGCGGAACGTGGTGTTGTAGGCGCCGCGCAGCAGCAGGCTGTCGATCGGCCGCCACTCCAGGCCGGCGTTCCAGGTGAAATTGCTTTCCTTGCGGCTGTCGTCGTCGTAGCGGTCGAAGCGGCCGGCGGTGGTCAGGTCCAGGGTCTTGAACAGCGGCAGCTTGAACTCGACGCCAGCGGCGTAGCGCTTGCGGTCGCCGCCGCCGAGGTTGGTGCCGCCGGGCTGGTCGTACTGCTTGTTCGGGCCGTACGTCAGCGGGTCGGGACTGAGCCGGTACCCCTGCGAACCGGCTTCCAGCACCGCGGCGAAGCCGACCGGACCGGCCGGCAGGTCGAACAGGTCGCCGCTGACCGCGAACTGGGCCTGGTTCATCCACGACTTGGCGCTGCTGTGGCCGTGGGTGGTCAGCTTCTGGAAGGTGGCGATGTCCATCGGGTTCCAGAACCGGTTCATGTCCAGCCGGTAGGCCGGCAGGCCGCCATTGGTGCCCATTTGCGGGCCGAGGAAGTACTCGTCCACCGCGCTTTGCACCACCGCCGGGAAGCTGAAGTCGACTTCGTACTCGGTGCGGCCGACGGTGGCATCCCAGTTGAAGCGCTCGCCGAAGCGGCCGCGCAGGCCGGCGGCCAGATCCCAGGAGCGCTCGTTGGTATAGAACAGGAACGGATCGCGGCCGCCGGCCTCGGGCACGGTGAACGCGCGCCGGGCCTGGTAACTGCGGCCGGTGTTCTGGTCGTAGAACGCGCCGCCGCGGTTGAGTTCGAAGCGCAGCGCCTCGTCCTGGCGCGATTCGCCTTCGCTGTCCCACACCGACGCGCTCACCCAGGCCTGCATGCCGTTATCGAAGTCGTAGCTGAAATTGCCGAACGCCGACAGGTTGTTGGAACCGTTGCGCAGGCTCCACAGCGCGTTGCCGCGCGCCTGGGTGCAGCTGTAGCCGGGGAACTCGGGCGGATTGCCCTCGTTGCCGAGGAAGTTGTGCAGCGGCAGGTCTTCGAAGCGGTCGCAGGCGCCGGCCGGCGGAGTGACGCGGCGCTTGGCGGCGCTGTCGATCAGCTCCACGCCCCACACCCAGGGCCAGGGGTCGTTGACCAGCGGCTTGACCGTGGCCGCCGGCTCCAGGTCGGACGCCAGGAAGCCGCGCTGGCCGGCGAAGATGGTTTCGCGCCCGCTCCACTGCACGCCGTAAGTCGCGCTCCACTTCTCGCCGGTGCGGCCGCCGGTCCAGGACAGATCGAACGAGTCGCCGCCGCCGCGGCTGGTGGTGCCGCCCTTGATGCGGACCTCATCGCCGTTGAAGTTCTTCTTCATGATGATGTTGATCACGCCGGCCATCGCGTCGGAACCGTAGATCGCCGAGCCGCCGCTGGCCAACACCTCGATCCGCTCCACCGCGGACATCGGGATGTTGTTGAAGTTGGCGAAGTTGCCGCGGCCCTCGTAGGGCAGCGGGTAATCGGCGACACGGCGGCCGTCGATCAGCAGCAGGGTGCGGCCGGGACCGAGGTTGCGCAGGTTGAGCGGGCTGGCATTGGGCGTCGGGCCCTTGTTGACGTCGGCCTGCACCGAACCGGTGACCTCGGTCAGCGTGCTCAACGCCTCGTACACGGTGGCGAAGCCCTCGCGCTTGATCTGGTCGGAACTGATCACGGTCACCGGCGCCGGGCCTTCGATCTCGGCGCGCTTGATGCGCGAACCGGTCACGGTGATCTTGTCGATCGACTTGACCTCCTCGCCCGGCGCGGCCGCGTCCTGCGCGGCGGCGAGGCCGGGCAGGTACAACGCGGCCAGCATCGCCGCGGTCAAGGCGTTGCGGCGCGCGCGGCGCGATCGGACGGCGTCGGCGCGCTGCGCAAAAGCCAGCTGCTCGAAGTTGGACTGCTTGCTCTGGTTCACCTGCTTACCCCTCCCAAATCGCGGCCGGGCTTCGGCCAAGGTTGCGTTCGTGTGGTCTGTTGCGGTCTGCAGCGGCGGTTCGTGGCGTGTCGGTGCCGGTTCTGTCGCCGGCATCTTTGGATCGATCTAAACTTTCTGTCGAAAAAAAACTTCAGTGGCGCGCGGCCTGCGCATCCAGATCGCGCAACGGCGCGCCCGGCGCAGCCCACTGCAGGCGCAGACCGCGCCCGCCGTCGCGCTGGTACCAATCCAGGCGCAGGCGATGCCAGCCGCGTTTGAGCGGCACCTGCGCGTGCAAGGTCTGGTCGTAGCTGTCGTTGCGGATCACCGGTTCTCCGTCCACGTACAAGGCCGAACGGTCGTCGCCTTGCAAGGCGAAGCGGTACACCCCGTCCGCCTGCGCTTCGACATAGCCGTCGAAGCGCAGGCCGTAGCGACGCAGCAAGCCGTAGCCTTCGACGTCCAGCGAAGTCGCGGCGCCCTGCTTCGACGGCTCGCCGGCACGGGCGAACTCGTCCAGCGAAGCGTAACTGCCTTCGTACAAGCGATAGCCCAGGCCCACGCGGGAGGGCCGCGGCGGCACGGACGCCGGCAGATACCCTCGATAACGCAGCACCGCCTCATGCACCCCACTGCGGCGGCCGTCGGCGAGTTCGGTGACGGTGCGCAAAGTACGGCTCTGGCCGAGCGCGACGACGACCTCGAGCGGTCCGTCGATGAGCGCCGATCGCGCGTCCGGCTCGCTGCCGTCGAGGGTGTAGCGGATCTTCGCGCCCGGCACCGCCGGAACCAGCGCGAAACGGTGCCGGTATTCGTCGCCCTCGCCCGCTTCCTGCACCCGCATCACGTCGGCCAGGCCATGCGGCGCCGGAATGCGATAGCCGACGCCCTGCCGGTCCAGGTGCGGAAACTGCCCGCGCAGGCGCCGCTCGAAATCGGCGTAGTCGCGCTCGGCCTGCGGCGTCCAGCCGACCTCGGCCAAGGCCGGCAGGCGCGGAAACACCATGTACTCGACCATCGCCTCGGTCTTGAGGTGCTCGGTCCAGACATTGCCCTGCACGCCGAGCACATGCCGCGCCTGCTCGGGGTTCAGCGCCGCCGGTACCGGGTCGTAGCCGTAGACCCGGGACAGGGTCAGTTCGCCGCCGAGGTTCCATTGCTCGTACTTCGACGGCCCCTGGCCGTAATCGAAGTAGCAGCACTGGGTCGGGGTCATGATCACGTCGTGGCCCTGCTGCGCCGCCGCTATCCCGCCGGCCTCGCCGCGCCAGGACATGACCGTCGCGTCGGGCGCCAAGCCGCCTTCGAGGATCTCGTCCCAACCGATGATGCGCTTGCCGCGGGTGCGCAGGAACTTCTCCATCCGGCGGATGAAATAGCTCTGCAGTTCGTGCTCGTCCTTGAGGCCTTCGCGGCGCATCACCGCCTGCGCGACTTCGCTGCTCTTCCAGCGCGTCTTCGGCGCTTCGTCGCCGCCGATGTGCAGATACGGCGCCGGGAACAGCGCGACCACTTCGTCGAGCACGTTCTCCAGGAACTGGAAGGTCTCTTCCTTGGGACAGTAGATGTCGTCGTACACGCCCCAGTTGGTGCCGACCTCGAACGGCCCCGGCGTGCAGGCCAGCTCGGGGTACGCCGCCAGGGCGGCCAGCGAATGCCCTGGCATCTCGATTTCCGGGATCACCGCGATGTGGCGTTCGCGGGCGTAGGCCACGATCTCGCGCACTTCGTCCTGGGTGTAGAAGCCGCCGTAGGGCTTGCCGTCGCCGACATAGGGATCGATGTTGCGGCCGAGCACGGTCTCCTTGCGCTGCGCGCCGACGCCGGTCAGGCGCGGATAGCGCTTGATCTCGATCCGCCAGCCCTGGTCCTCGGTCAGGTGCCAGTGGAAGGTGTTGAGTTTGTACTGCGCCATCAGGTCGATGTAGCGCTTGACGAAGGCGACCGGGTACAGGTGCCGGCCGACGTCCAGGTGCATGCCGCGATAGGCGAAACGCGGCGCATCGTCGATGCTCAGCGAGCGCAGGCGCAGCGGCGCCGCCTGGCGTGCGGCCGGCAACAACTGGCGCAGGGTCTGATAGCCGTAGAACAGCCCCGCCGGCGGACCGGCGAGGCGGATGCCGCGATCGGTGACCTCGAGCCGATAGCGTTCGTCGGCTCGCGCGTCGCGGCCGCCGGTCGCGGGCTCGGCGACCAACTGCACATAGGCCGAAGCTTCGTCCTCGCCCCTGCGCGGCTTGGGCGCGCCGTCGCGCACCGCCAGGTTCAGGCCTTGGCGCGATGCGAGTTCGTCGCGCAACAAGCGCGCGACGGCGCGGGCTTCGGCATTGTTGGCGTAAATCGTGGTGTCCGCATCGAGCGTGAACGTGCCCTCGCCCGCCTGCACCTGCGCCGGCCGCGGCACCAATTCCGGCCCCAATTCCAACGCCTGCGCATGCGGCGCGGCGCCGTCGGCGGCGCTCGCAACCGGAGCGAGCGCCGTGCCGATCAAGCCGAACAGCAACCAAGGCAAGCGCGCACGGGACAGTTTCGCCAAGGTTCGTTTCATGAGCGGGCCTCGAGCCATGCGGGCATGCCGCGGAATGCAGCAAAGCCGCGTTGAAACCCCGGATTCCCTCGCTCGCGGAAATGACCGCCCGCGGACAGATCTGCACCATCCTCCCAGGCCTCCCCCCCGCCCAAGCGGGGTCCCTGAAGGTTCAGCGCGTCATTGCGATCGCCCCGGCGTCGGGATGCGCGCCTGCGCCTGTCTCGCGCAGAGGAAAGGCGCGACACGGCGGCGGCAGCCCGGGAGGTCATCGCGTTCATCGCCTCAGTTCGATGCCGCGCAGGCTGAGGCCGGCAGCGCCGCGGCCTGGGTGCCCCAGGCCGGCGCGGGCTGGGTGCCGAGATCGAAACGCAGGGTGCCGCCGTTGCGCAGCGCGCTCCAGTCCAGCCACACCTTGTCCTGGGCCTTGCCCTCGAACTCGGCGCCTTGCACGTACTGCACGCGGCGGCCGTCGGCGCCGGGCGCTTCGATGCGCAGGGTCTTGCCGTTGCCCAGGTCGAGTTCGACCTGTTCGAAGCGCGGCGTGTGCAGCAGCAACTCGCCGGTGCCCGGCACCGCCGGGTACAGGCCGATCGCGCTGAACAGATACCAGGCCGACATGGTGCCGAGGTCGTCGTTGCCGGTGACGCCGTTGGGTGCGTTGGTGAACAGCGCCTGGGCCGAACGCAGCACGGTCGCGGTCTTCCACGGCTGGCCGATCAGCGTGTACATCCACGGGCTGTGCAGATCGGGTTCGTTGTTCGGGTTGTAGCGGTACTGGTTGTAGTAGCTGTACGGCCCGACCACCCACTGCTTGCGCGCCGCGTTGAGCGGGTCGGCCAACAGCTGGTCGTAGGCGAAGAACGCATCCAGGCGCTTGCCGGTCTGCTCGGCGCCGCCCATGGCCTCGACCAGGCCGCTGACGTCCTGCTGCACCAGCCACTGGTACTGCCAGGCGGTGCCTTCATGGAAGCCGTGGTGCGAACGCGGGCTGTAACCGCCGTCGGCCTCGACATAGAACCGGCCGTCGTCCAGGCGCGGACGCGGGAAGCCGCGGAAACCCAGCTCCGGATCGGCGGCGTCGGCGTCCCAGACCTTGCGCCAGTTGCGGCCGCGCTCGCGCAACGTCGCCGCATCCTGGTCTTTGCCCAGCGCCTGCGCCATCTGCGCCAGCGAGCAATCGGCCAGCGCGTATTCCAGGGTCGAGGAGCCGCCGTGATGCGGGTCCACGTCCATGCTCTTGGCCGGGAAAGCGCGGTCGTACTGGACGAAGCCGCGGCTCAGGTAACTCGGGTTGCCGGCGCGGCCCTGGCTGCGCACCAGCGCCGGCGGCAGGCCGTAGGCGTTCTCGCGCAGCGCCGCGTAGGCCTGCTGCTCGCGGCCTTCGAGCGCGCCGAAACGCCACAGATCGACCAGGAACGGGGTCGCCGGATCGCCGGTCATGACGTTGCTGTCGTAGTTGGCGTAGCCCCAGCGCGGCAGCCAGCCGTTCTGCTCGTGGATCTTCAGCACCGACTGGGCGATGTCGCGCGCCCGCTGCGGCCGCAGCATCGCCAGCAACTGATTCTGCGAGCGGTAGGTGTCCCACAACGAGAAGTACTCGTAGTACGTCCAGCCCTCGGCCTTGTGGATTTCGGTGTCGTATCCGCGATAGCGGCCGTCGCTGTCGCTGCCGGTCAGCGGCTGCAGCAGCGAGTGATACAACGCGGTGTAGAACACGGTGCGGTCGTCGCCGCTGCCGCCCTTGACGCGCACCGAGTTCAGCTCCTGGCGCCAGGCGTCCTGGGACTGCTTGCGCATCGCCTCGAAGCTCAACGGCTTGCCGTCGCGGCTGGCCTCGTCGCGCAGATTGCGGCGCGCGCCTTCGATGTCGACGTGCGAGATCGCGCTCAGCGCGGTCACCGACTTGCCCTTGGCGGTGTCGAAGGTGAACCAGGCGCCGTGCGGGCGGGTGTCGCCCTGCATGCTCGCCCGCCCGCCGGGATGGCCGCCGGTTTCGTCCCACACGCCATGGCTGGCGAAGGCCCGGTCGAATTCCATCCGGAACCAGGTCGTGTACTGCTGCCCGCCGCAGAAGCTCTTGGTGACGATCTTGCCTTCCACGGCGCGGTCGCCGACCACCTCGATATTGCTGCCGACCACCAGATGGCGTTCGTTGGCCTGGCCGGTGTTGACCAGGATCGTGCCCTGCGCGGCGCCGGCCGGGAAGGTGTAGCGCTCGGCCGCGGCGCGGGTCAGTGCGGTGGCTTCGGCGTCGATCGGGCCGGCCGCTTCGCCGGTCAGGCGCACCTTGTAATAGCCGGCCTGGCCGACTTCGCCATCGTGGGTGTAGGTCGAGGCATAGGCCTTGTGATCGAAGGCCTTGGGATTCTTGGTGTCGAAACGCTGGCCCGGGCCGATCGCGCCGGTGGTCGGCAGCACCGACAACTGGCCGCCCTGCTCCCAGCAACCGGCGCCGGACAGGAAGGAATGGCCGAAGCCGCGGATCTTGGGATCGTCATAGCGCCAGCCGCTGTAGTGATCGCCGATCGGGCTGACCTGGATCAGGCCGAACGGCGCCGACGCGCCGGGGAAGGTGTTGCCGTCGTCCTTGCTGCCGATGAAGGTGTTGACCTCCGCCGCCGGGTCGGCCGCTCGCTCGGTCGCCGGCGCGGCCGCAACGGCCAGCGCGCTGACCAGGGCCAGGGACAAGGCGGTCGCTCCGGTCAGCCAGGCCTTGCCGTTTCCGCCGCTGCGCCGCGTCGCCGCGCCGTTGCCGAAGATCGAAGCCTGCCCTTGCCTCACCGGAGTACGAGTCATCGTGGTTGCGCCCTGCCGTCGCTTGGAAACATCGGTTGGAAAATAGGAGGAATCCGCCGCGACGGCCCCGCAGGGCCACCGCGACGGGCATTAGCGCATCAGTTGAAGTCCAGCACGTACTCGATCGCGAACTCGCGGCCGACCGGGCTGAAGATGCGGTCGGCGATGAAGGCGAAGTCCTTCTTGTACGGGTCCTTGTCTTCGTTGACCCGGTCGAACAGATTGCTGACGTAGACGTTGACGCGCGCCTTTTCGGTCAGCTGGTAGCCCGCGCTGACGTTCCAGGTGATCGCCGGTCCGACGCGGCCGTAGTACTTCTTGGTGCTCTGACCGAAGGTCGGGCTGCCGGCGTCGTTGTCCAGGCAGTTGTCCGAGCTGGGCACGTAGCCGTCGGCGAACGGCAGGCAGCCGTTGAAGCGCACGCTCGGCACGCTGCCCACGCGGTCGGCGTAGACGGTCGCGTTCCACTTGTCGCGCTGCCAGTTGACGCTGCCGCGGAACTTGCTGCGCGGCTCGTCGTTGCGCTTGTCCTGCATTTCCTCGCTGGCGTCGGCCCGGGTCTCGAGCTTGAGCAGGTTGGTGTAGTTCAGGCCGAAGGTGAAATCGCCCCAGCGCTGGGTCGGCAGGCGATACTTCAACGAAGCGTCGACGCCTTCGACGTTGCGCGCGGCGCGGTTGACCGGTCCGGTGCGGATCTCGGTGACCTGGCCGAGCAGCGGGCCGGCACCGTCCGGATCGGCGGCGCGGGTCACGCGGCCGATCTGCAGCTTGCAGCGGTCGGCGCTGGGCGCGCCGATGCGCGGTTCGCCGGTCGGCGTCTTGCCGGTCAGGCAGTAGGCCTCGTCGAGCAGCACGTCGTTGGCTCCGACGTCGTCGATTTCGTCTTCCAGCTCGATCCGCCAATAGTCGGTCGACACCGACAGGCCTTCGGCGATGTCCCAGACGAAGCCGGCGGTCCACGAGTTGCCGGTTTCGTACTTCAGGTCGGGCGTGCCCTGACGCGAGATGTCGGCGTCTTCGACCTTGAAGCCGGCGTCCCAGGTGCAGTTGCCCTGCTGGCCCGCGCGCAGGCAGTTCAGGTAGTCGGTCTGGTCGGACACCGAGGTGCTCGGGGTCGCGTAGACGAAATGCATGTCCGGCGCGCGGAAGCTGGTGGCGTAGGTGCCGCGCACCAGCAGGTTGCTGAACGGACGCCATTCCAGGCCGGCGTTGTAGGTCGTGGCGGCGTCGCCGGAGACCGCGTCGTACTTGTCGTAGCGCGCGGCCAGCGAGGCGGTCAGCGACTCCAGCAGCGGGATCTTGAACTCGACGCCGGCGGCATAGTGGTTGCGCGAGCCCGAGCCCAGGTCGATGTTGGCGGTCTGGTCGTACTTCGGGTTGGCGCCGAGAGTGTTCGGATCGGGCGCCAGGCGGTAGCCCTGCTTGGCCGCTTCCAACTGCGCGGCGAAGCCGATCGGGCCGGCCCAGCCTTCGAACAGGTCGCCGCTGACGATGAAGTTGGCCGAGGTCAGCCAGGATTCGGCGCGGTTCTTTCCGCGGGTCGAGATCGAGGCGTAGTCCTGCGGCGAGATCGGATTCCAGAACCGGCCCTGATCCAGGCGGTCGCGGTTCGGTCCGAGGAAGTAGCGGTCGGCGTCGGCGTAGACGATCGCCGGGAATTTCTCGTCGACCCGGTACTCGGCGCGGCCGATGCTGAAATCCCAGTCGAAGCGGTCGCCGAACTGGCCGCGCAGGCCGGCCGACACGTCCCAGGACAATTCGTCGGAATGGGTGTAGCCGCCTTCGGCGCCGCCGATTTCCTGCGGGGTGAAGCGCTTGACCAGATCGAGGTTGGCGTTGAGGCCGACATCGCGGTAGGTGCCGTTGGAGCTCCACGCCGGCATGAAGGTCATGTTCTCGCCGCGCGAGCTCCACACGCCGAGGCTGGCCCAGCCCTGCATGCCGTTTTCGAAGTCGTAGTTGCCGTAGACGTAGCCGGACTTGTCGTCGCTGCCGTTGCGCAGGGTCCAGTGCTGGTAGGCCGCGAGCTGGCCGCACTGCCAGCCGGTGTCGCTGATGCGGTTGGTGTTGCGGTTGTAGGTTCGGCGGTTCTGCAGGAAGAACTCGTTGCCGTACTGATCGCAGGCGCCCGGCGGCGGCATCATGCGCAGGCCGGTGCCGGCGTTGAACATGCGGATGCCGACCGAGGGCAGGATGCCGACCTTGCGGTCCTGTGGGTTCAGCGACTGCGGCGGTGCGTCGAAATCCGAATCCATGAACGGACGTTCGCCGGCCGGCAGCGCCTCGCGATGGAACCACTGCAGCGCGTAGGTCACGTTCCAGTTGTCGCCGCTGCGGCCGCCGGCCCAGGACAGGTCCATCTGATCGCGGCCGCCGCGGGTCGAGGTGCCGCCGCGCAACTTGACCTGGTCGCCCTGGAATTCCTTCTTGAGGATCACGTTGATCACGCCCGCGACCGCGTCGGAGCCGTAGATGGCCGAAGCGCCGCTGGCCAGCACTTCGATCCGCTCGACGATCGCGGTCGGGATGTTGTTGTAGTTGGCGAAGTTGCTCTTGCCCTGGTACGGCAGCGGGTAGTCGACCACGCGGCGGCCGTTGATCAGCAGCAAACTGCGGCCCGGGCCCATGTTGCGCAGGTTGAGCGGGCTGGCGTTGACGGTGTGCTGGCCCCAGGCGATGTCGGATTCGACCGTGCCCATCGCTTCGGTCAGCGTGGTCAGCGCGTCGTAGACGGTGGTGAAGCCTTCCTTCTCGATCTGCGCGGCGGTGATGGTGAACACCGGCGCCGGACCTTCGATCTCGGCGCGCTTGATGCGCGAGCCGGTCACGGTGACCTTGTCGATTTCGGTAGGCTTGCCGGCTTGCGCGCCGGCCTCGGCGCCGGTCGCGGCCGCCTCGCCCGTCTGGGCTTGGGCGACGACGGGCGCAAACAGGATCGACAGCAAGGCGCCGGTCAGCGCGCTGCGTCGCAAGGTGGAATGGCTCATACGCGGTGCTCCCCAAGAGAGAAAGTGGACTGCAAAGGCGACCGTCCCTGGCCCCGGACTGAATTTCTATCGATCTAAATGCCGACCTTCGTCAGTACGACAAGCCGAAGCGGCATACCCAACCCCCAAATTGGATCGATCTAAATTAACCACAACCGACTTGGGCCTTGCATGACGCGGCGCAGCAATACAGCTGTGCTAGGTCTCGGTCCCGAGCTGCGATCGCCGCCAAGCCCTTGTTTTGCCGAGCTTGGCCGCAGGCACTCGCGCCCACGCCCTTGCACGGGCGCGCACTCGCCCCCGCGCAGGTAACCGTTTACTCGCGCGAAATCTCGCCGCCGCTGTCCGTACCGGGCCGCATCGTCGACAATGAAATCCCGCCCTCGCCTCCGGCACGACGATGAGCGCACTGAGCCCTACTCCGGCCGACCGGCTCGGCCGGCTGCTGGACGCGATCGCAGCGCGCAAGGACGACGGCAGCCGTTTCCACTGCCTGGATCTGCGCCCCCGGGCGCCCGACCGGCTGGGCGAAGTCTGCGCCCTGTTGCGGTTGAGCCCGCGCGACTGCGCGCTGGCCCCGGCGCAGCCGCAGGCGCCGGACGATCTGCGCCGCTGGCTGCTCAAGCCGATGCGCGGCGCGGCGACCCAGTCCTGGCTCAACGGCGCGCTGTTCGACGAGTTCGTCGCTCGCCTGGATGCGCTGGCCGGCGCAGCGCCGCGCTGGCGGCGTCTGTCGCGCGATATCCACGCGCCGCTGCGTCCAGCGCTGGGCGCGGTCTGGGACGCCTTCGTCGCCGATGCCGGCGACGAAGGCGCTTGGTTGATCCTGTGCACCTGGGAGGGCGCGGCGGATCCGTTCGCGACGCCGGCCTGAACCGTTGGCAGCCGCGACGGTCCTCGCCCCCTGCCTCGGGTCGGACTCAGAACGCCGCAGGCTCGCCGTCGTCGTCCAAGTAACGCCCGCCGATCATCCGCAACAGCTCGCGCAAATCGACGCGCAAGGCCTCGCTCAAGGCGCCGGCACAGAGCACGTGCACGTGATCGGGCTCGAACCACAGTTGCACCGGATCGCCCCAGCGCCGGTTGCGCAGCGGCTGCGGAGCGTCGTCCAGCCCGACCTGATTGGGTCCGCCGCGGCCGGCGAAGGTCGGCAGGGACGCGACCTGCAGCAACAGGGCCTCGCGCCGCCGCCGGTAGTCGGCGGGATCGTCGGGCATCGCCTTGTATTCGTAACCCATCGTCCGACGCTCCGGCCTCTTATCCGCGCAGCGCCCGCACCAGCGCCCGTACCCGGGCTTCGTCGCTCTGCACCCAATCCGCCGACAGGCCGGGCAGATCGTCGTTGCGATGGCGCATCGCCGAGCGTCGCGGCGCCTTGGCCGAGGCGTGCACTTGTTCGACGCCGCAACGCTGCGCCGTGGCGACGATGTTGTCGGCGGTGAGGCCGGCCCCGGCCATCAGCGCGATGCGTCCGGCCGCCTGAGCGACCAGCGCGGCGATGCGCGGCGCGCCGGCGACCGCGTCGGCCGCGCCGCCCGAGGTCAGGATGCGTTCGCAACCCAGCGCGACCGCCGCGTCCAATGCGCGGCCCTGATCGGCCGCCGCATCGAAGGCGCGGTGGAAGGTGACGCCCAGCGGGCCGGCGGCGGCGATCAACTCGGCGCACACCGCGGTATCCACTTCGCCGTCGGCGTCGAGCGCGCCGATCACCACTCCGTCGCACCCCAGCCGTACGCAGGCTTCCACGTCGGCGCGCATCGCCGCGCGCTCATCGGCGGAGTAGAGAAAATCGCCGCCGCGCGGGCGGATCAGCACGTACAGCGGAATCCGCAGGCGATCGCGCGCGATCGCGATCGCGCCGTAGGACGGGGTAGTGCCGCCCTCGCCCAGGTTCTCGCACAGCTCGACCCGGTCGGCGCCGCCGGCCTGCGCGGCCAGCGCGGAGGCCAGCGAATTGGCCGAAATTTCCAGCAGCTTGGCGCCCATGCCGGCCTCAGGCCTGCTCGGTCGTGTAGACCGAGCGCGCGTCCAGCAGCGCGTCGCGCTTGCCCGCGTCGCAGACCGCATAGACGAAACCGCGGTGCAGAGCGTGCGCGCCGACCTCGCCGTGCTTGTTGATCGCTAGGAAACAGACCTGCAAGGTCTTGCTGGCCTGCGGCCGCTTGCGCACCACCCGCTCGATCGCCTCGCGGCAGGCCTCGTCCGGGCTGCGGCCCTGGCGCATCAGTTCGACCACCAGGAAACTGGCGGCGTTGCGCAGCATTTCTTCGCCCACGCCGGATGCCGTGGCCGCGCCGACCTCGTTGTCGACGTACAGCCCGGCGCCGACGATCGGGCTGTCGCCGACCCGGCCGCGCAGCTTCCAGGCCATGCCGCTGGTGGTGCAGGCGCCGGCCAGCTTGCCTTGGCGGTCGATGGCCAGGATGCCCAGGGTGTCGTGGTTGCTCTTGTCGCCGGGCTTGGCGTTGTCCAGGCGCTCGGCGTTGATCACCGGCTGATACTTGGACGTCTTGCGCCACTCGTTCCAAGCCGCGCGCGCCTTGTCGGTCAGCAAGGCTTGCTTGGGAAACCCCTGTTCGATCGCGAACTGCTGCGCGCCGGCGCCGACCAGCAACACGTGCGGGGTACGTTCCATCACCCGCCGCGCCACGCTGACCGGATGGGCGATGTCCTCCAGCGCGGCGACCGCGCCGCAGCGGCCATCGCCGTCCATGATGCTGGCGTCCAGGGTCAGCACGCCGTCGCGATCGGGATTGCCGCAGCGGCCGACCGTGCTGTTGCACAGGTCGGCCTCGGCCCAACGCGCACCGGTCTCGACCGCATCGAGCGCGGAACCGCCTGCTTCCAGTACCGGCCAGGCCGCCTGGTTGGCGCCGATGCCGAAATCCCAGGTCGAGACCACGCGGGCACCGTCGCGCAGCGTGGCGCTCGCGCCGCCGGACGCCGGCAGCGCGGCCGGCAAAGCGGCGGCCGACGCGGCGAGCAAGGACTGTTGCAGGAAACGGCGGCGTGACGTCATGAGGATCAGCGAGCGAATGCGCATAGCGCGGGCCGCCGCCACGCTAGCCGCCGCCGCACCGCGGCGCAAGCGCACCGCCATCGGCGCCGGCGCCGTTCGCGCCAGCGCCGATGCGCGAGCCGGCGCGTCCCGCGGGGCCGAGTTCGACGATTTTCGACGCCGTTATGCATCGACTCGACGACGCTGCCGACGATCGGGCGCAGCACTCGCATGCTTGGCGCCCTGTCGGCAACCACGCCGTCCGCGACCTGCGCGGCCGCCGTTGCGCCCGGCCGGCCTGTGTATCGACGAAGGCTGCATCGACGAACAGCGGATTCGCTGAAAGACGGCATCGTCCTGCGATTCGGCGACGGCGGCTGGATCGATTCCTGCCTGTACCGGTTCTATGTCGAACGATGGATCAAACCCTCGCCGCCGTCGGCGGAGGACGTCACCGCCAGCTGCGGCATGGGCGCATGCGCATTCGCATGCATCGCCGACGGCTGCAGCGCATCGCGCGAGGGCGAGCCGACTCGACGACCACCACATTCGGCCGCGGGGTCTCGATCGCGCAACGGCATGCCGGTGGTCGCGACCTCCTGCAAGACCTGGGGCCCCATCGCCCGCAACGCGGCATGCAGCTCGCCGATCGGCTTGTCGGCCAAAGCGATAGCCCCGACGACGGCCGAGCGTCTCAGTTAATCGAAAAGAAAATAGCGCTGGAGCCCAATCAATATGTGCCGAATAATTAATTACTTACTCGATCACAAATACGACACCGTGCGCTGGCGCAGGGAAATAATAGACATCAATGACTATTCAGTAGAAATTCATATGACCTAATTTGACAAGATCGGCGTGCGCCCTGACCCAGCCTCTTCAACGAGCAATGTCGATCTAATAAATGCCATTAATTTCAAATTAAAGTGCGCATTTCTTCAACCATAAGCAATAGATCAACCAAGTTCATCACTAGCTAACAATATACATTCAGCCTCATGAAGGGTGATTTGCGTCGCATTCGTCCACCCCGTCGCACTCATTGCCGAGCCGACACCGCGATTGTTATCCATACCAACAGACGACCGATTGCTCGATCACGGCGCGGACAGGGGAAAGGAGATGTCGCTTCACGACGGCAGCGAGTGGAATACGCTGATCAACGAACATTCCCGCTCGGACTCCCCGTGCGGGGACGACTTGGAATATGACGAGGAATATCTGCATATTCTCCGCCTCGCCGCCGGCCGCGAGGAGCGCCAATCCGGCACGGCGGTCATTCCGGCCGAGCCGCCGGACTGGAACGAGGTCGAACGGCGCGCACTGCAGCTCAGCGCGCGCACCAAAGATCTGCGCATCGCCCTGCTGATCGCACGGGCCAAGCTGGAATGCGAGGGGGTGCCGGGGCTGGCCCAAGGCTTGGAACTGACCGCCGCCTGGCTGGACCGCTACTGGACCGAACTGCATCCGCGCCTGGACGCGCTCGACGAGCACGATCCTCTGCCGCGCCTCAACGCCGTCGCCGCCTTGAACGCGCCCGAAGGGATGGTGCGTTCGCTGCGCAATGCAACGCTGTTGCGCGACCGGCGCGGCGCTACGGTCAGCGTCCGCGACGCTGCAGCCGCCATCGCGCTGGTCAACTCGACCGCCGTGGCCACTACCGAACAGGGCATGCTGATCGGGCAACTGCGCCGCGCCCACGCCGACGGCCAAGCCGACATCGCCGGCATTCCGGCCGTACTGGCGTCGCTGGCGCGGATAAAGGCCCGCTTCGCGCTCGAACTCGGCACCGGCTTCATTCCGGATTTCGGCGCGATCGAGCAACCGCTGCATGCGATCGAAACCGCTTGCGCCGTTGCCGACGAATCGCCGGCTTCGATCGCCGCCGACGCCGTCGCGAACTGCGAGAGCGAAATCGCCGCCGACGCCGCCGCGGCGCCGTCCAACGCCGCGCTCTTGCAGCTGCGCTCGCGTCGCGACGTCGCCACGGTGCTCGAGATGGCGAGCGCCTACCTCGAACGCCACGAACCCAGCCACCCCGCTCCGCTGCTGATCCGCCGCGCGCTGCGGCTGATGGACATGAGCTTCTACGACATCGTGCGCGAACTCGCCCCGGCCTCGCTGGCCCAGGTCGAAACCGTCGCCGGCATCGCACCCGCGCCCGCCGACTGACCGGCGCTCGTACCGCTCCACCCCGCCCTTTCAAGCCGAACCAGAGGAATCGCCGTGGTCAACACCAACGTCAAGAAGGGACTCAAGCAAAAGTCCGGCGGCCAGAAATTCATCGGCCGCAATCGCGCGCCGCGCGTCCAGATCGAGTACGACGTCGAACTGTACGGCAGCGAGCGCAAGGTCGAGATCCCCTTCGTGATGGGCGTGATGGCCGATCTGGCCGGCAAGTCCAAAACGCCGCCGAAGAATTTGGAGCAACGCCAGTTCCTGGAAGTGGACGTCGACAATTTCGACGAGCGGCTCAAGTCGGTGGCGCCGCGCGTGGCGTTTCAGGTGCCGAACAAGCTCACCGAAGGCGACGACCTCCTGGTCGACGTCACCTTCGAAAGCATGGACGACTTCTCGCCCGCCCAGGTCGCGCGCAAGGTCGAGCCGCTGAGCCGCCTGCTCGAAGCCCGTGTGCAGCTGGCCAATCTGTTGTCCTACATGGACGGCAAAAACGCCGCCGAAGAACTGATCGCGCGCGCGCTGCGCGAACCGGCGCTGCTGGCGGCCCTGGCCAATGCCCCCAAGCCCGCGGCCGCTGTCGATGCCTCCGCGCCCGCCGGCGACGACAGCGCCGACTGAACCACGCACCGCTGCGCCACCGCCGCCGAGCCAGGACACCGCCGATGAAGACCCAGACCCAATCGATCGAGAAGAACGCCGTCGCCCAGGCGGCGCACGCCGCCGACGCCCTGCAGGCGGACGACTTCTCCAGCCTGCTGTACCGCGAACTGCGACCCAAGACCGATCAGGCCAAGCAGGCCGTGGAAAGCGCTGTGCGCACGCTCGCGCAGCAGGCGCTGGAGAACACCGTCACCGTGTCCTCCGACACCTACCAGACCGTGCAGGCGATCATCGCCGAGATCGATCGCAAGCTGTCCGAACAGATCAACGCCATCCTCCACCACCCGGAGTTCCAGCAACTGGAATCGGCCTGGCGCGGCCTGCACTACCTGGTCAACAACACCGAGACCAGCGAGACCCTGAAGATCCGCTGCATGCCGATCAGCAAGAAGGAACTCAGCCGCGTGCTCAAGCGCTACAAGGGCATCGGCTGGGACCAGAGCGCGATCTTCAAGAAGATCTACGAAGAAGAGTACGGCCAGTTCGGCGGCGAGCCGTTCGGCTGCCTGGTGGGCGATTTCTACTTCGACCACAGTCCGCAGGACGTGGAGACCCTGGGCGAGATGGCCAAGATCGCCGCGGCCGCGCACTGTCCCTTCATCGCCGGTGCGTCGCCGGCGGTGATGCAGATGGACTCCTGGCAGGAACTGGCCAATCCGCGCGATCTGACCAAGATCTTCCAGAACACCGAGTACGCCTCCTGGCGCAGCCTGCGCGAATCCGAGGACTCGCGCTACATCGGCCTGGCCATGCCGCGCTTCCTGGCCCGCCTGCCCTACGGCATCCGCACCAGTCCGGTCGACGACTTCGATTTCGAAGAGGACACCGAAGGCGCCAGCCACGGCCGCTACGCCTGGATCAACTCGGCCTACGCGATGGCGACCAACATCAACCGCTCGTTCAAGTCCTACGGCTGGTGCACCTCGATCCGCGGCGTCGAATCCGGCGGCGCGGTCGAGAACCTGCCGACCCATACGTTCCCGACCGACGACGGCGGCGTGGACATCAAATGCCCCACCGAGATCGCGATCAGCGACCGGCGCGAGGCCGAACTGGCGAAGAACGGCTTCATGCCCTTCGTCTACCGCAAGAACTCCGATTTCGCCGCCTTCATCGGCGCCCAGTCGCTGCAGCGTCCGTTCGAATACACGGATGCGGAGGCGACCGACAACGCCAAGCTGTCCGCGCGCCTGCCCTACCTGTTCGCCTGCTGCCGATTCGCCCACTACCTGAAGTGCATCGTCCGCGACAAGGTCGGCGCATTCCGCGAGCGCACCGAGATGGAGACCTGGCTCAACGACTGGATCATGGGCTACGTCGATGGAGACCCGGCGAATTCGTCCCAGGACACCAAGGCCCGCAAGCCGCTGGCCTCGGCCGAAGTCATCGTGGAGGAAGTCGAAGACAACCCTGGCTACTACAACGCGAAGTTCTTCCTGCGCCCGCATTACCAGCTGGAAGGCCTGACGGTTTCGTTGCGGTTGGTGTCCAAGCTCCCCTCGCTGAAGGAAGGCGTCGCCTGAGACGCCATTGCAAGCAATCACTCACTGAAGAGGAAACGAAATGGCAATCGACATGTATCTGCGCGTCGACGGCGTCGTCGGCGAAGCCAAAGACGCCAACCACCGCGGCTGGAGCAACGTGCGCTCCTATGCCTGGGGCGCCAAGCAGCCCGGCAGCATGGCCACCGGCTCCGGCGGCGGCACCGGCAAGGCCAGCTTCAACGACCTCAAGGTCACCGCGGTGATCGACAAGGCCTCGCCGGCGATCCTCAAGTACTGCGCCAACGGCCGCCATCTGCCGTCGGTCGAGATCTCGGTATGCAAGGCCGGTGGCACCCAGGTCGAGTACCTGCGCATTACCCTCAACGAAGTGCTGGTGACCGCGGTCGAGCACAACGCCGATCACGACAGCGACGCGATCCTGATGGACTACACCTTCCAGGCCGCCAAGGTCACCAAGCAGTACTGGGAGCAGACCGACCAGGGCACTCGCGGCGGCGAAAGCGTGCTGACTTGGGACATCAAGCAGAACCGCGAAATGTAAGTACCGCTGTTTCCGACCCGCACGGCATCGGCCCCCGCTGCCGCACATGCATCGAAGGCTGGACCGGGTCGGGTCCAGTGCGTTCCGGGACTCCGGGACGGTGTCGCCGGGCCGCATCTTGCGGCCGCCCCGAAAAGACGGTCGCCGACCGCCGGACCCGATCCGGCGTCGCCGGAGGCTGCCGTCGGCACCGTTCCGGATCCTGTTTCGCTCCCTCCCCGTCGCTCCATCGCCCTCCCCCATCCGTCCCGCCCTGATCCGAGTCGATCGCATGAACCCTTTGGCGCCAGCACCGACCCCGACCGTTCCGGCCCGCAAGGCCGGCGGCGAGGCCAGTCTGCTCGACCGCTTGACCGATCGCTCGGTCGAGCGCCAGGGCGCGCCCGACATCGACCCGTCGGCGCCGTCGCGGCTGCGCGATGCGCTGCTGCGCGACCTGAGCTGGCTGCTCAACACCAGCAATCTGGAAGCGGACGTCGACTTCGCCGCGTATCCGCATGCGCGCCGTTCGGTGGTCAACTTCGGCATCAGCGCCCTGGCCGGCAGGCGCATGTCCGAAGTCGAGTGGGAAGACATCGAACGCACCTTGCGCGCGGCCATCGTCGGCTTCGAACCACGCATCTGCGCCCGCTCGTTGCAGGTGCGCTGCCTGTCGGAAACCGGCCCGCGCGCGACCGGAAACGTACTGAGCTTGCTGATCCAGGGCGACGTGATATCGCCCGACCGCGCCACCGCCTTCTCGTTCCGCTCCGAGATCGACCTGGAAAGCGGTCATATTTCCCTGCGCGCACAACGGGCCGAGTGACATGGACGCGCGCCTGTTGCACTACTACAACCGCGAGCTGGGCTATCTGCGCGAACTCGGCGCCGAGTTCGCGCAGCTCCACCCCAAGGTCGCCGGACGGCTCGGCCTGGGCGAGGGCGAAAGCGCCGACCCTTACGTCGAACGCCTGCTGGAGGGCTTCTGCTTCCTGACCGCACGCATCCAGCTGAAGATGGATGCGGAGTTCCCGCGCTTCTCGCAGCGCCTGCTCGACGTGGTTTACCCCGGCTATCTGGCGCCGACGCCGTCGATGGCCATCGTCGCATTCGAACCGAATGTGCGCGAAGGCAATCTGCGCGCCGGCTTCACCCTGCCCGCCGGCACCGCCGTGCAGGCCAAGCCCGACAACGAACGCCAGACCGCCTGTGAGTTCCGGACCGCTCATGCCGTCACCATGTGGCCACTGCGGCTGAGCGCGGTCTCGTTCTCGGGCGAGCCGGGCGACCTGCCGCTGGCGGCGCTTGGGCTGGCGCGACGGGTGCGCGGTTGCCTGCGCCTGCGTCTGGAGACCCAGGGCTCGATGCCTTTGCGCGAGCTGTCGCTGGAACGCCTGGCACTGCATCTCAGCGGCCCGGACCGCGAGGCCTCGCGCCTGCTGGAATGGCTGCTGTGCCGCACCGTAGCGGTGGTCTGCCACGATCCGGAGCGCCCGCTGCGCTGGCACCAGGCCCTGGCCGCCGACACGCTGCGCCACGATGGCTTCGACGCCGACGAAGCGTTGCTGCCGACCGGGCCTCGCGGCTTCCAGGGCTATCGGATTCTGCAGGAGTACTTCGCCATGCCGGCGCGTGGCCTGTTCTGCAGCCTGCATGGGCTCGACGCCGCCATCCAACGCGCGCAGGGCCAGGCGATGGAGATCAGCGTGCTGTTCGACGCCGCCGACGCCGAGTTAGAGGCGAGCATCGGCACGCATAGCCTGGCCCTGCATTGCACCCCGGTCATAAACCTGCAGCGCAGGACCAGCGACCGTATTCCGGTATCGACTCAGCGCTACGAACACCACTTGGTCCCGGACCGGACCAAGCCGCTCGACTACGAGGTCTACAGCGTCGACAAGGTGGTCGGCCACGGCGCCCGAAGCGGCGAGAAGTGGGCGTTCCACCCCTTCTACAGTTGCCTGCGCGACGGCAGCGAGCAGGGCCGGTTCTTCTCCCTGCGTCGCGAGCCGCGCATCGCCGGTGCGCCCACGCAGGCGACGCAGCACCGCTCCGGCTATGCCGGCAGCGAGGTGTTCCTGAGCCTGGTCGATGCGCAGGAAGCCCCGCACGCCGACGATTTGCGTCAGTTGTCGGTGGAGATGTGGTGCAGCAATCGCGACCTGCCGATGCGCCTGCGACCGGCCGAACACGGCTTGAGCTTGCGCGTGTCGGCCCCGGTGGCATCGATCCGACTTCTGCACGGCCCGACCCCGCCGCGACCGGCGTTGGCCGAAGGCGAAGCGGCGTGGCGCCTGATCAGCCATCTCGGCCTGAATCATCTGACTTTGACCGACCTGGACGAGGTTCAGGGCGCGCAAGCCTTGCGCGAACTGCTGGGACTCTATGCCGGCCGGCCCGGATCGGCGCTGGATCGGCAGATCCAAGGACTGCGGTCCGTGCGCCTGGAACCGGTGCATCGGCCGATGCCCGCGCTCGGGCCGATCGTGCTGGCGCGCGGCGTGCGCATCGAGCTGAGCCTGGACGAAACCGCGTTCAGCGGCACCAGCCCCTACCTGTTCGGCTCGGTTCTGGAGCAATTCCTGGCCCGCCATGTGGCCTTGAACAGTTTCGTCGAGCTGGCCTTGCACAGCTTGCAGCGCGGTCCGGTGCACCAGTGGCCGCCGCGGCTGGGACGGAGGCCGGTGGCATGAACGCCGCGACCGAATGGGCTCCGCTCGATCCCGCGCCGGTCATCGACCGCAATGCCGGTGCGTGCTCAGCCGACGTCTGGCAACGCCTCGCGCAAGCGCCGCACGAATACGACCTGTATCACCTGCTGCGCTGGTTGGATGCGCGCATGGAGCACCGCACACCGCTGGGCCGCGCGGCACGCCCGGCCGAAGAACCGCTGCGTCTGGGCCAGGAGCCCAGCCTGGCCTTCGCGCCCTCGACCCTGGCCGGAGTCGAACGGGGCGTCGGTTCGGTCCCCAGGCTATCGGTCTTCAGCTTCGGCCTGTTCGGCCCCAACGGCCCGCTGCCG